>NZ_JABXKF010000147.1 GCF_017115165.1 Nostoc sp. LPT
TATTGAATTCGGGTGGTCGTTTATTGAATTCGGGTGGTCGTTTATTGAATTCGGGTGGTCGTTCATTGAATTCGGGTGGTCGTTCATTGAATTCAAGCAGTGGTTAGGGTGGGATAAAACCCAGATTCAAAGAACAACGTAGAGACTTGTGTGTACACCGTAGCCCCGTATGTATTGGGAAGGGAACTAAATTGGGAATTTCTCCCCAATACATTGGGGAGCCACTGCGTTGCGGAGGTTCCCTCCGTTATAGCAAGTAGCGTGGGATTAAGGGGGGTAATACAAATTCAAAATTCAAAATTCAAAATTCAAAATTAAGAAAGCCAGACAGAACAAAGGTTTGGGAGTATGTATCTGTCGCATTCTTTTTTCAAATTGGTGTAAGGATGTACTTCATTTAGATGCAAAATGCTGTATGTTAAATATTATTTTTGTAACCAGTATGGACTTAAAGTTTATCAAGAAAAAGATTTATACCTTTGTAAAAATTATATCTACAGTGCTTATAACAAGCGCAATTGGATTGGAATTGTGGAATATTTATGCAGTAATAACTAATATTAATGTGCCAAGTAGCCTTAATCCTATTTTTTGGATTGAGCGTTTTGCCATAATGAGCCATTTTATTGAGAGCATTATAGCAGCTTTTTATGCACCTTCAAGACAAAAGATGCCAATAAAATATGCTACTTATACTTTTTTTGTAGGCACAATTGGGTTGTTAGAACTGTTTGATCGGCAGGATGAGTATTGACGCTTCTACGCCTTGAAGGTATGGGTTTTTGGATTAGGTTGGTTGGTAGAATGTGTTATGCGATCGCACTCTACGTACAAAGATTTTAAGTTATTAAATATACCCTACCCAGCCCAACTCATCTGTAGGGTTTCCCAGTGAATGTAGGCAACTAATGAATCTGTCACTCAGAAGGGAGTATAGTTTGTATAGTTAGCTTTTTGCTGAAATTTTAGTTTGACACTAAGGAATTCAAAAATGTCTACAGATACTGACATAGTTGCTTACGTTGAAGAAAGTGAATTTGATGTTGTTTTAAATGGAAGTGAAGAGAAAGTTGTTGTTGTTGATTTTACTGCTACTTGGTGTGGCCCCTGTCGCTTAGTCAGTCCGTTAATGGATCAACTTGCCCAAGAATACAAAGGTCGCGCTAAAGTCGTTAAGGTAGACGTTGACAACAATAAGCCAATTTTCAAACAATTCGGTCTTCGCAGTATTCCAGCAGTTTTAATTTTTAAAGATGGTATTTTAGCAGAAACCATTGTGGGGGTTTCTCCTTACGAAGACTTTAGCAATGCTGTTCAGAAGCTTCTTTAGCTAATTCGTAATTCGTAATTCGTAGAAAATATCAATAAGAATTACGAATTATTTTAAATATTTTCTTGTCGCCTATAATGTGCTTGAAGTAAACCACTTGGATATTGTTGTGAGTTAATCAGCTCTAATTTTTCTTCATGGTTAGATGGTGGAAAAAGATGTATACCGCCACCTAAGATAATTGGAATAGTTGAAATAATATATTCGTCAATCAAGCTGTGCTGAAGAAACGAATTGATTAATTTTCCGCCACCAACTAGCCAGATATTTTTAAAGCCTTGAGCTTCTATATTAGCTAACGCCTGTTTTACTGGGTCAGAAACAAACACAACGTCCTCACGATCGGATTGGAAATTACGCTGGGTGAATACGAAGGATTTTTTTTCTGGATAAGGCCATCGGTCAAAACCCAGTCCTACTTCATACGTCTTGCTGCCTAAGATGATCGCATCAATCGATTCGTAGAAAGCAGTGTAACCGTAGTCTTCATCTTCTGTATCAAGGATTGATAGCCATTGAATTTTGCCATCGCTGCGAGCAATGTAGCCATCCAAACTAGCTGCAATATAGAGTGTAACTTTCGTCATTGTGCTTTGTGAATTTAGTAGTTTTCACTCAATTGATGCAAGCGAGCGCAGGCGTATTTTTTTACAGTATTTTAGCCTTTGATGATTTTGGACAATATTTTAATTGAACATATCACAAAATAGCGCTCGCTTACCCAATTACTTACGTTTTTTGATTGTGCGATTTAAACCGACCTACAACAAATTCTCGCCCAGATAAATGTTTTGTATTGCGTTTGGTGACTCGCTCTCGCCACATTTGGAAACTAGATTCCTTCATTTCGCGCCTCATTAGGGCAATTACCTGTTTCTCCAGTAGCCCAAACTGAGCCTCAATAGCATCAAAAGATGTTCTATCTTCCCATGCCATTTCAATGATGCGATCTATGGTTTGTGAATCGAGGTTAGGTAGCTTCATTTTTTGCTGGCAATTGGTATCGAGCTATATATCTATTTTACTTTTTGTTTTGAAGAACCGTTGTGTCTGCTGCACCCAGTTGCAGAGCATAAAGGTTGGCATAAACACCTTGCTGATTAACGAGTTCGGCGTGAGTACCCTGTTCTACAATTTCTCCCTGCTGAATTACTAATACCCGATCTGCTTGAGTAACTGTACTGAGACGGTGGGCAATTACGAAACTGGTACGACCTTGAAGCAAACGAGCGATCGCACTTTGCACTAGCGCTTCTGTGCGGGTATCGATACTGCTGGTGGCTTCATCAAGAATCAGAATTCGGGGATTAATTAATACCGCCCGAGCAATACTGATTAGTTGTCGCTGTCCTTGACTTAGGGGCGCTCCCCGTTCGCCCAATTGAGTTGTATAACCCTGTGGGAGTGAGGTAATAAACTCATGCACATTTGCCAGTTGTGCAGCCGCTTCGATATCAGCTTGAGTGGCGTAAGGAGCGCCAAAAGCTATATTTTCGGCGACGGTACCGGTGAACAAAAGATTATCTTGCAGGACGATGCCAATTTGACGCCGCAGACTTGCTTGAGTCACGCTACGCACATCAATATCATCAATTTTCACGGCACCGCCAGATACATCATAGAAGCGCAAAATCAAGTTAATAATTGTACTTTTTCCCGAACCAGTCGGCCCGACTAATGCAACCATCTGTCCTGGATAAGCGTGCAAATTCACTCCTTTGAGAACCAGTTGATCTGGGTTGTAGCCAAATTTGACATTCTCGAATGTCACCTCACCTTGAATAGGCGGCATTTCTGTGGCATCGGCTGCATCTTTGAGTTCTGACGGTTCATCTAGTAATAGAAAGATTCGCTCTAATCCGGCGAAAGCAGATTGAGCTTGAGTATAAAACTGGCTGAGAATTTGGATAGGGCGGAAGAATTGCTGGACGTAAAGTAAAAAGGATGTCACCACACCCACAGTTGCAGATCCTGTTACTGCCAGATAACCGCCATAGGCTAGCACGCCTGCGGTTGCTAGTGTGTTGAGAAAATCGATGGAGGGCAAAAAGGCTGAGGTAATTGCCACAGCCTCAACGTTGGCATCTCTATTGGCGGCGTTCAGAATGTCGAATTCTGCGATATTCATCTGTACGCGATTAAATGCTTGTGCTTCTCGCACGCTGCCAATATCTTCTTCTAACTTGGCGGAAAGCTCCCCAATAGTTTGTCGCGTAACGCGAAATCTGGCTCTTGCCCAACGTGCAAATAAGCTTGTGGTAAAAATCATCAGTGGCACAACCAGATTGCTCAATAAACCGAGTTGCAAGTTGATTGAGAGCATTGCAATCACAATGCCAACCAAACTGAAAGTGTTGCCTAGCATTTGGGCGATTGTCAGTCCAAATGCCTGATTCACGGTGTTGACATCATTCAGCAATCGGCTCATTAAATCGCCTGCTTCGCTGCGATCGAAAAAGCTAAGTGGCAGACTTTGGATTTTAATGAAAATATCTTGTCTCAGTTGAGCCAGTAATCGCTGCATAATCCAGCCGACTCGAATAATTTGACCCCGAATTGCTAAGACGCCAAGTCCATAGTTCAGCCCTAGTAGCCCTAACAACATCAGCAGTCCTTGCAAATTCCCTTGTGCAATCAAATGATCGATCGACCAGCCGATAAAGAACGGCCCAACTGCCTGGGTTATGGCACCAATGAATACTAATGTCAGGGCGATGGGAATTTCTTTGCGATAGAGTAGCACATATTCCAAAAAGCGCCGCAGGGTGGAAGGTTGCCGACTCGTTTGCTCAGATGCAACAACGGGAATAGTGCCTCTCATACAAATTTTGGATTTTAGATTTGGGATTAAAAGTCTTTATTACAAAGCTGTGAGCAAAATTAATTATGTTAATTGGAGATCATTTTTTCTCCTTTGGTTTTACCTGAGATTCCAAAATTACACCGTAAAGTGGGCTGGTTTGCATCAATTCCTCGTGTGTGCCTTGTGCTACCAATCGTCCTTTGTCTATGAGAAAAATGCGATCAGCATTCTGGATGGTGCTAATGCGTTGAGCCACTACAAAGGTTGTACAAGCTTTTTGGCGCATTAAGCCATCTAGTTCGGCTTGAATTTGAGCAGCGGTTTTGGCATCTACAGCCGAGGTACTATCGTCCAAAATCAGAATGCTGTAATCGGTTAGTAAGGTTCGAGCGATCGCAATTCGCTGCTTTTGTCCACCAGATAAGCCCACACCGCGTTCACCCACAATCGTCTCGTAGCCATTGGGTAGACCGCTAATAAAATCGTGCATTTGGGCGGTTTTTGCAACTTCAATCACCTGCTTTAAGGTGGCATCAGGTTTGGCGTAGGCAATATTTTCGCGAATTGTACCAGAGAAGAGGGTGGTTTCTTGAAAAACAATACCAATATGCGATCTGAGGCTTTTGAGTGTGAAACTTGTTACATCTCGTCCGTCAATGCGAACTGCCCCATTTGTGACATCGTAAAAGCGGGGAATCAGGTTCATAATTGTGCTTTTTCCTGAACCAGTCATTCCTAAAACGGCGATTAGCTCGTTAGGCTTGGTTTCAAAGGATACTTCTTTAAGAGCTTCAGTTGTCGCTCCTGGATAGCGAAAGGAAACATTTTCAAAGGTAATTCTACCACCGCAGGTGTCAAATGGGACAGCACCAAGGCGATCGCGAATTTCTACCTCTGCATCCACAACTTCATAAACTCGTTCTGCAGAAGCCGCAGCTTGAGAGATCGCAGGTGCGGCAAATCCAATCAACAAAATCGGTTGGAGTATTAACGCTAGGTAGGAGTTAAACGCCACCAGTTGGCCAATGGAGAACCGATTTCCAATCACCTGCGCTCCCCCATAGGCGAAAACTGCCAGTGTTACCAAATTACTCAGCAAAAAGATCAACGGGAAGGTAGCACGGATGGCGCTAATAGTCTTCATGTTTGCCTTGACTAGGCCATCATTCAGAGTTGTATAACGTGACCTTTCGGTTGACTCCCGCACAAAAGCTTTCACTACCCGGATTCCTAGCAAGTTCTCTTGCAATACAGCATTCAGGTTGCTCAGTTGCTCTTGTACTTGTCGAAAAAGTTTGTTATTTCGGTTGATGAATTGTGCCATCAACCATGCGGTCATAGGTACTACTGTGAGGGTAATTAGGGCTAATCGCCAGTTCATCACCAGCAAAACCACTGAAATACTCACCAATGTCACAATTGAACCGACAACCTGAATTAAGCTAGTGCCAATAAAGGTACGAATCTGCTCAATGTCGCTGGTGACACGGGTTAGTAGTTGGGAAGTCTGCGCCTGGTCATGAAAGCTGAAACTGAGATTTTGAATCTTGCTGAAAATTGTATTTCGCAGGTCATAAGCAACACCCTGAGACACTGCTTCTGCTAAATAGCTTTGTCCAAAGTTAAATACACCACGAGCGATCGCCGCAACTACCATCCAGGCAGCGCTATATAGCACAATTTGGAGATTTTTTGGCACGATCCCCTCATCAATTCCCCACCGAAATAGTTGTGGAGTGACAGCGTTAGCGATCGTCAGCAGCAACAGGCTGACTAATGCTCCCAGTGAAGTCCACCGATAAGTGCTTAAACTTTTTAGCACGCGCTGGGTTGACTTTATCAACGAAGTTTCCTGGAGTTCTGGTTGCTGAACCACTGCAATTCATCCCTGTATCTTTGGAAAATTATCTCGTACTTTGATTGTAAAAAACTAATTTCTTCTTTGAGAGTGGGGAATGTGAGATAGAGAACAGCCCTGTTCTTTGTGATGACAATTCCAGGTTTTGGGACAGTAGCATGGGAGAATACATTTTTAGCAAGCATTGCGGCTAATCAATTTCAAGACCGAAGAAAATCAAAGAACAAGAATAATGGCTCAAAACTTTCATAGCAATTCCCGACTTCCCTTAGATATTTCACCTGCTATCAGTCGCACAGCAAAGCCAAGTTCTGAGTTCTACTCTCTTTTTTCTGAAGAAGAAGTTTTAGGGATAATTCATGCATTAGAAGGCAGACGAGAAATCCCTCTCAAGTATTCGTATAAGGGGAGAGGTGCAAAAATTTGGGATGATTTTTACCGGAAATATGTTATTCCGAGATGGTATAGAAGAGCAAATGTAGAAATTGACCTTTTAAAAGATAATTTTAAATATCTGAATGGCAATATCAAAACTGGTGGAAAAGTAAATATTATAGACGTTGGTGCAGGTAATTCCTATCCTGTTAAAAAGTTTATCTCCAACCTAAATAAATTAGGAAAAGTTAATAAATATATAGCTTTAGATATTAGTGAACAATTGCTTCATCTATCCAAAAGTAATTTTATCAAATGGTTTCCACTAGTCGAGTTTATCAGCTCGACAATTGACATAGAAAGTAGTTCTGTTCCCAAAATTTTATTCCAAAATCAAGCTAGCCTTGAAATTTACGACACAGCAAAAATATTTTTGCACTTAGGAGTTACCATTGGAAATCATCAAAATAGAGAGGAGGTGTTCAAAAACTTTAGAGAGAGCATGGGAAAAAGTGATCTTTTAGTATTTACTAATGAAACTGGTTCTAACTCTAAATGGGACGGAATAGTTAGAGGTGGCTGCAAGTACCATGTAGAAGAAGTCTATGGATGGGTTAAAAAGAAAATTGGGATTAAATCTGAAGATTGCGAACTGGTAAGAAAGTACGATTTAAAAACAGATAGTATTGTTGCTAATCTAAAACTACGTCATGATTACACTATAAATTTTAGTCAAATGGGGATAGATAAAAATATTGAAATCTCTAAAGGTGAAGAGATTACTATTTGGCGACATCACAAGTATGAAATTCCTAAACTGTTACAAGAACTAGAACGTTCTGGACTACAACTTCTTCACTATACTACTAACAAATACAAATCACATATTATGGTGATTTGTAAGGTTGCTAGTAACTAAGTTCTTCACTTAGACTTGCTCTGTCATCTTCAAAATACTGAACTTACAGAACCTTGGCGTATACCGTGGTTCTCGCATGGGTAAGGTACAGACAAAAACAATTAACCACAGATGAATACAGATACTCGTAGGGACACGGCATTGCCGTGTCCCTAGCCATGTACCCATTCAAATGAGAATCACTATAACTTATACCGTTTCTTTGTAAAGCTGGGCCAAATTCTAACTTTTTTTCAACGCAAAGGTGAGGCAGCGCAGTCTTGGGGGTTTCCCCCATGAGCGACTGCCGACACAGAGGTTAGCGCAAAGGTACACAGAGGTTTTCTGAAGATAATTCGCTATGTCCCAAAATAATTAGGCGCATCTTCATAGAGAATTGGTATTAGATACGATAATAGCAGCCAGTAGAATTTTTTATGTCTTTTAGTGAAGATTTTTCTGATACGTATCTAAAGATGGTATTAAATATTTCTGAATAATGTGAAAAAATCAGTTTAACTTGGTTTGTATATCAACTAAATGTACATCAAACGCGGTCTAGGTTCAGGAACTGGACGCCCCAAATCCTTAGCAGTTTCTATCCATTCCTGCACAACTAATTCTACATTATGCAGGGCTTCTTGATAAGTATCACCGTCAGCAGCACAGCCTAATAACTCTGGGACTTCAGCAATAAAGGCTCGATCTAATTCACTCCAATAGAGAATAATTTCATACCGAAACATCATTTTTACTTCCTAGCTTATATTTGAGAATCACTGCCCGAACTTGTTTAATTTGATAGCTTTTGGCTTTTCCTTTTTTATGTTGCAGATTCAATATTTCCTCAACATCGGCTTTGACAAAAATACGATGATCGCCACGAATCCGTTCTTCAAAACCTAGTGTATATAAAAGTTGCCACAGTTGGGCGAAAGGGATATCTGTATCAGAAGTCCCAGAGAGAATTTTTTCTAAGAGTTTGTCTTGCTGACTCACGTTTTTCTGACTGCCTTAATATTTCTATAGTCTCATATTTATTTAAAATCAGGGTATCCAAAAGCAAATCTATCATTTTGCTCTTGAGCGAGAGCATCCTTGATGACAATGACTAATCCAGTTATCAGGGCAAGTTTTAGGCTTAGATACTACTCTACTAATTTACTTTATTTTAAAAAAGACTAATTATTTCGATGTTACAGATGCTTTCTTTGAAGCGATATTTTGCAGTGAGTTTAATTTGGTAACATGAGTTTCGCCTCTAATGGAGTGTATCATTTATCTTAATGAATGATGCTCATTACCCTTGTTACTGGGGTTATCAGTCTTAATAACGGCTCAATTTATACTTTTACAACTTTTCTACAATCCTTTAGCATAGCCTTCCACAGGAAAGGTATCGCCAATTTATCAGTGATGTAGACAACTACAGAGGGCAAATTGTTGAGATTGCTCATATCATAATGCTGAGGTATAAATCCATCTCAGTCAATCTTGTTACTGAGTCCAAAATATTACACAAATATGAAAAGCCAAATTCTAAGCGCAGTTGCATTTTTAACCACGATTAGTTTGACAACAACCGTACAAGCAGCAAATTCTGAAGATGTTAAACAGTTATTAGCAACCAAACAATGTCAAAACTGTGATTTGACAAGTGCAGGTTTAGTGATGGCTGACTTATCTGGAGCCAATTTGAGCGGTGCTAATCTCACAGGTGCTAACCTCAGCCGCGCAAACTTGAGCGGCGCAGATTTGCGGGGTGCAAACTTAAGTGGCGCGAGTTTATTTGGCGTTAACCTGAGCGAAGCTAAATTTAATGGGGCAAATTTGACGGGTGCTGATTTGAGAAATACTTATTTAGCAAATGCAGAACTAACTGGCGCTTACTTGAATGGGACTAACTTTCAAGGTGCAGTTGCGATACCATCACAAATTGCTTCACCAGCAGAATTTTATGCTTTGGGTGTAGCAGAAGGGCAAAAAGGCAACCAACAGCAAGCAATCAGTTATTTTAATCAAGCGATCGCAATTAAACCAGAATATGCAGATGCTTATCTAGCTCGTGGTGTCGCCCGTTACCAAATACTAGATAGACAAGGTGCATTCCAAGATGCTCAAGTTGCACAAAAATTGTTTACATCCCAAAACAACAGTACTGGAACCCTAACAGCCGAAGCTTTTATCAAAGAACTGCAAACGCCCGTCAATGAGAAGGTAAGTACTGGTAAGCCCAACTTCGTTGACTTTTTGGGAAGTATTGGCTCAGTCTTGCTTCAGTTCTTCCCTTTTTAAAGGGGATAATAACAAATGACAAATGACAAATGACAAATGACTGTTGCTACTATCTCCCTTTTTAATTTCAATAGGGGGATAATAACAAATGACAAATGACAAATGACAAATGACTTTATCTAACGAATTATGGGCAGCAAATCAAGACTTAGCCCAAGCTTGTCTAGAGCATCCTTTCGTTCGAGGCATTGGCGATGGTACTCTTGAGCGAGCTAAATTTGCTTACTACGTAGGGCAAGATGCTTTTTTTTTAGAAGCTTTTGCGCGTGCCTACAGTATCGCCGCAGCTAAAGCACCAGACTGGTTAGGTTTCACCACATTTCATAATTTAGCTAGTGGAGTTTTAGAAGAACTACGGCTGCATAGTAGCTATGCTTTTGAGTGGGGAGTCAATTTGTATTCTGTAGAACCTGCATCTGCCACCCGCCGCTATACTGATTTTTTGTTAGCAACTGCTTGGAGTAAAGATGTGGGTTTAACTGCTGCGGCGATGTCTCCCTGTATGCGTTTGTATGCCTTTTTAGGAGAAAAATTGGCTTATAACGGTATTCCTAATCATCAATATGCAGACTGGATTCGTACTTATAGCAGCGCAGATTTTCAACCACTAACACAACAATTAGAAAATTTGGTTGACAATTATGCCGCTACCAATTCTGTTGTGCATTCAACTTATCGTTATGCGATGTTTTGTGAACGCGACTTTTTTCAGGCTGCGTGGATGTTCAGTTGAGCAAATTCATATCTAGCAACCTTTTTGACCTTTCCTAACCGTCAAACTCACATTGTTTTAATACCAATTTGAAAAAATAATGTGACAAATAGACCATTTGTAGAGACGCGATTTATCGCGTCTTTAGCCAAGGATGTGTTGCAATCATTAATTGAATTGGTATAAGATATCAAGCCCGGTAAAAATGCTGAGTTCTATTTTTAAACCTATACACAAAAGAAAAGACGCAAAGGATAAATTTGCGTCTTCTTTTAATATTTTAAAAAATTAGAAACTGAATGTGGTTCTCAATGCACCAATAACAACATCATCATTAGTGTCGTTGTGATCTGGAGATGTTAACCAGATGACTCCAGGAGTAATGGTGATATTGTCACTCAGCTTATACTGGTAGAAAGCCTCAAGATGATAGGATGTATCAGGATCGCTATCCAACCCTGCGATGTTAGAACTTGTTAATTTAGGCTCCACACCAGCGATTATACCTGCTAAGTTACCTTTTTTACCGAGGTCAGGGAAGCCGAGAGTGACAGCATAGTTCCAAATATCAACATCTCCACGGGTTCCTCTTAAGCTTTGGCTATTGGTGTATCCAGCCCAACCACCCAAGACAATGTTATCAGTGATGCCAATGGATGCTTCGACACCGTAAGAATTACTGGAAAATCCTACTTGCTCTTCTGGTAAACCCTGGATAGCTGCTATATCCTGGAAAGTGGCGGCATTACTACCTGTGAGTAGTGGTTGGTTGTAGGAATTGATGTAAGTTAAACCGATAGAAATGCGATCGCTTGGTTTAACTGTCAACTGTGCCAACGCACCGTAAGAACCATTGAACAAACCATTATTGGGTGTAGGGTCATTAGCTGTACCACTCAAATACCCTAGACTCAGTGCCAATTTATCACTGAACTCGTGCGTTACTGCCAACCCTGCGCCATTTATTTGGCCATAAATTGGGTTGCGTGTACCAAAGGTGGACAAAGCACCAAAGGAGCCATCACCGTCAAAGAGATTGACAGTACTGGTAATATCATCTGCTGCGGCTGCGTTGGCAAGAGCAGTAACCTCTGTTCTTTCACCCAGAGGGAATTTGTAATACAAGGCATCTATAAAAGCATTAGTGGTACCATCACCAGCAAAGAATAAGTTACCCTCTGGTGTACCAATGTTAGGGCTGAGAATATTATTAGCTTGGATTCTAGTGAACAGCGTATCTTTCCCTGTAAAGCTGGTTACTAATTCTATCCGCGCCCGTAACCCTAAAGTTGTATTCTCATCTGTAATTTCCGCACCGTTGACTGTATTTCCTGACAAAACATCGCTGACAACTGCGATAACTTCTCCTTGCAGTTTGGTTGTAGTTGAAAACCGATTCGCCTCCAATTCAGCACTGCGTGCTTCTACTGCATCCACACGACCTCGGAGTGTCGCCAGTTCTGCAGAAAAATCTTTTTGCAATTTTTGTAATGTGGCTAAATCTTGTTTGCTAACTAAATCGCCAGTGGCTGTAGCAATAAGTTCGTTAACGCGATCGAGACAAGCATTCAAACCAGCAGCAAACTCATATCGCGTTAATGCCCGATTACCGCGATAAGTGCTATTTGGGTATCCTGCAATGCAGCCATAGCGCTCAACTAAGGATTGCAATGCTTGAAATGCCCAGTCAGTGGGTTGTACGTCGGAAAATTGAGATACGGAGGTAACTTGCGCCATTGTCTTATCTGGCGCTATGTTCTCAGCTTTTATGTCTGGATTAGCTAAAACTTGCGGTTGATTGATTTCAGACGTGTTGGATATTTCACCTGCAAATGTAGCAGTATTCACAAATAGCATGACACCGCAGATTGCTGGACTAACTAGCAGATATTTACAGAATTTTTGCATTTTTATCCTCACATTGCTCTCCAATTCACACCCAAACCACATTTTTTTTAAACGTGTATTTCATGAAAATATTTGTCAGTAATCTTATCAGAACTCAGCAACCTTTTTAACAAAAAAAGTCAAGAAATCCTAATTATTCAGGGAAAACTAAATTGCAGAGGGCTGTACCGTCTGAAAAAGTTTTGTTGTTACTCATTACACAGGAAACCCAAAATGATATTATGTCCTAAAAATGAGAATGAGAATTATTATAGTATAAAATTTAGAATACTTCCCATTGTCAATAGCGATGATGACAGAGGTAGAGCAAGCATCCGTTTTGAGGAGAAATATCATGATTGTGAATTGCAGAGAAATTAGAACAGGTAGGCAAAGAAGCGGCATCTTGCCCATAATTGCTCTGCTAATGTTGTCGATGGCTGCTGGGTGTAGCCAATCGAATCCAAATCAGGGAACAACTTCTGAACAGTCGCCGCAAGCACAGGAAGCTGCTTCTACCCCACAGGCACAGTCGGGAAAAACTAAAGTAGTAGCGACATTTTTGCCGATATATTTGTTTACTAAGGCAGTAGCTGGGGATGTGGCAGATGTAGAAATTCTAGTGCCACCTGGTACGGAGGTACATGAATACCAAGCGACACCAGCAAATGTCAAAGCGATCGCTACTGCTAAGGTGTTAGTAAAAAATGGTTTAGGTTTGGAGGAATTTCTGGAAGGTACTGTCAAAAATGCCCAAAATCCCAAATTAACTGAAATTGATGCTAGTAAAGGTATTAAACCTTTAAATGAAATTTCACCTGTCGTGAAAACAGCGCCAGATGCAAAAGACCACGAACATAGTCAAGGTAATCCTCACGTTTGGTTAGATCCAGTTTTAGCAAAACAGCAGGTAACAAATATTCGAGATGGATTAATTGCTGCCGACCCGGCGAACAAAGCTACTTACGAAGCAAATGCTACGGCTTATATTAAAGAATTAGAAACTTTAAACAGCGAATTTCAACAAACTTTGCAGAAAAATCCCAGTTGCACCTTTATTACCTTTCATGATGCGTTTCCATATTTAGCCAAACGCTATAACCTCAAGCAAGTTGCTGTGGTGCAAATTCCCGAAGATCAACTTTCACCAACAGATGTCCAAAATGCCGTTAACGCTGTGAAAAAATACAAAGTTAAAGCTTTATTTAGCGAACCAGGAGTAGATAATAAACTGCTGAACAGCCTCTCTAAAGACTTAAAAATAACTTTGCGTACTCTCGATTCTCTAGAAACTGGCGAAACAGATCCACAGCATTATTTCAAGGCAATGAAAGCTAATTTGCAAACTCTGGAAACATCGTGTAAATAGATTTGTCATTTGTCAGTTGTCCTTTGTCCTTTGCAAATGACTAATGACCAATGACCAATGACCAATGACCAATGACCAATGACCAATGACCAATGAC
>NZ_JABXKF010000153.1 GCF_017115165.1 Nostoc sp. LPT
GAAGGCAATATATTTTGGTAGCTTTATCTGTAGCCAGCTTTTAGAGAATTGGTATTAAACCCAATTGATTTAACTGATAACTGGTAACTGATAACTGGTAACTGGTAACTGTTAAATTGTTGTTTCGTGGCTAACTTGACTCGGTGCGTGCGCGTGAGTTACAGGAGCAAATGTTGGCTGCGGGGCTGCCACTTTGAGCAGATCGTGAGCGAAATCATATGCAGGTGAGGACTATGAAGATATTAGTTACGGGCAACAAAGGAATGATTGGTTCAGTTGTTGAAAAAGTTTTGTGTGCCGACGGATATGAAGTGATTGGCTTTGACATTGCAAGTGGTCATAATATTCTAAATCCAAATGAAATTCGCGTTTGCCTTCAAGGCTGCGATGCAGTTGTTCATCTTGCTGCGCTACTTGGAAACTCTGAGGACACGCCGGATGAAATAATGGCAGTTAATCTTCTCGGAACTTGGCATATTCTTTCAGCAGCAGCAGAGGCAAAACTCAAACGTGTTGTTTTTTTCAGCAGTGTTGATGTATTAGGAATCTTTAAAGGTGAGAGAAAACCAGATTATCTTCCTTTAGATGACAATCATCCTTGTTATCCAACCACCCCTTATGCGGTTTCTAAGCGCCTTGGTGAAGAAATGTGCAGATATTTTACCGATAGCACAGGTATCCCAACTATTTGTTTGCGACCACCAGGTGTTTTTGATGAAGAAACTTACAATTTTATTATTTCCAATCGGCAAGCCAATCCCGATTTTGAATGGAATCCATTTTGGGAATACGGCGCTTTTCTCAATGTTCAAGACGCAGCAGAAGCAGCACGGTGCGCTTTACACTGCCCTAATCCTGGTCATGTCACTTTGCTGCTATGCGCGGATGATATTTCTTCGGCACATCGAACTAGTTCAGAAATGGCTCAGTCCCTACTTCCTGAAGTAGATTGGCATGGTGGACATGAATATGAACGTGAGCCTTACAAAGCTCTTATTAATACACAACTTGCTAAAGAAGTCCTCCAATGGATTCCGCGTCACAGATGGCGACCACAAAACAAATAAATTTTAGTTTCCTATAGAATCAGCAATAATGCTTCGTTTTTTTTACTTTATAGTTGCAAATAATCCTGGCTCAGTTGCAGTTAATCCTGGCTGAAGCACAATTATAGTTGCATTTCAATCCTGGTTTGAAAATGTCATGATTGCAGGTCTGAGCGATTAACATTGCAGGTCGCTACATCTACACGCTTCTACCTCGATTAAAGCTGATACTAGTTTTTAATAGTACAATTGTTCTATAAAGATTAATAGCACGTATTGGCCTCGCCAGAAGCCGGGGCTTTCTCTTTGAGAACAATTAAAGTGTATACCCCAAGTCTTGGGTCTATCTTTGTAGTATGTAAAGAAGCACTTTGACCTAAGACTATGCCTTCTTCTAAAAAATCTCTCACTTACCCAACCAGCCATAAGAGCAATCAAGCTGATAATTACCACGGTACTTTAGTCACAGATCCTTACCGTTGGTTAGAAGATCCTGACTCTGAAGAAACAAGAACTTGGATTGAGGCACAAAATCAAGTTACTTTTGGCTACCTGAGTGAAATTCCTGCTAGGGAAAAAATTAAACAGCGCCTAACCAAACTTTGGGATTATGAAAAATACGGTATTCCTTTTAAAGAAGGCGAATCTCTACCAGACGGTTCTACCGAACGCTACTTTTATTTCAAAAATGACGGACTGCAAAATCAAAGTGTCCTTTATACCTTGAAAACCCTAGACGACCAACCCAAAGTTTTACTCGATCCCAATAAACTCTCAGAAGATGGCACTGTTGCTCTTTCGGGATTGTCGATTAGCGAGGATGGTAAACTTTTAGCTTATGGTCTATCCTCCTCTGGTTCTGATTGGCAAGAATGGAAAGTCCGCGATATTGAAACTGGTGAAGACCTCCAAGACCACCTGAAGTGGATTAAATTTTCTGGTGCATCTTGGACACACGATCATCAAGGTTTTTTCTACAGTCGCTACGATGAACCAAATGAAAAAACTCAATTAGAAGATGTCAACTATTATCAAAAGCTCTACTATCATCAACTAGGTAAACCTCAATCAGAAGACATTTTAATTTATCATCGTCCTGACCAAAAGGAATGAGGTTTTAGTGGTGGCATTACTGAAGATGGACGCTATCTAATAATTTCAATTTGGCTAGGCACTGACTCTAAAAATTTGGTTTTCTTCAAAGATTTAACTAACCCTAATGCGGAAGTTGTAGAACTAATTAACCAATTTGAGGCAGATTATAGCTTTATAGACAATGATGATAGCGTGTTTTATTTTCGCACAGATTTAAATGCACCAAGGGGAAGAGTGATTGCGATTGACACGAAAAAACCCGCATCAGAAAATTGGCAATAAATTATTCCCCAATCAGCAGAAACATTGGAAAGTGTCGGTATACTTAATAATCAGTTCGTTGCTGACTACCTCAAAGATGCTCACAGCCAAATCAAAATTTTTGACCTCAAAGGTGTGTTTATTCGAGAGGTAGAACTACCCGGACTCGGTTCAGCCGGAGGCTTTGGTGGTAAGCGTTATGATACTGAAACTTTCTATAATTTTACCAGCTTTACCATACCAGGCACTATTTATCGCTACAACATGGTGACAGGAAAAAGTGAGGTTTTCCGCCAGCCGCAGGTAGATTTTAATCCTGATGATTACGAGACAAAACAAGTCTTTTATCACAGCAAAGATGGTACTAGAGTACCAATGTTTATTACGCACAAAAAGGGCATTAAATTAGATGGAAATAACCCTACTTATCTCTATGCTTATGGCGGTTTTAATGCTTCAATGACACCTGGCTTTTCTGTGAGTTTGTTGGTATGGATGGAAATGGGTGGTGTCTATGCTATGCCTAATATCCGTGGTGGTGGAGAATACGGCGAAGAATGGCATCAAGCAGGAATAAAGGATAAAAAGCAGAATGTCTTTGATGACTTTATTGGCGCTGCTGAGTGGTTGATTGCTAACAAGTATACTAAAACTGAGAAACTAGCGATCGCAGGTGGTAGTAACGGCGGTTTATTAGTGGGTGCTTGCATAACACAACGTCCCGATTTGTTTGGTGCAGCTTTACCAGCAGTCGGTGTTATGGATATGTTGCGGTTTCATAAATTTACCATCGGTTGGGCTTGGACTTCCGAATATGGTTCAGCAGATAATCCAGAAGAGTTTCCAGCGCTGTATTCTTATTCGCCATTACACAACATCACACTTGATACAGCTTACCCAGCAACCTTAATTACCACAGCCGATCATGATGATCGCGTTGTCCCTGCTCATAGTTTCAAATTTGCTGCTGCTTTACAAGAGGCTCACGCAGGTGATGCGCCAACGCTAATTAGAATTGAGACTAAAGCAGGACATGGCGCGGGTAAACCCACGGCTAAAATTATTGAAGAAGCCGCAGACAAATGGGCTTTTTTGGTACGTGCTTTAGATGTGAAATTTTAGCAACTTTGTCGGGTGGGCATTGCCTACCCTATGAGACTAAACTAACTATCGCCCTCACTAACTTCTCTGGCTCTACAGGTTTTGTAATGTAAGTTTGAAATCCTACCTGAAGTGCTCTTTGTCGGTCAATTTCTGCGGCATAAGCGGTTAGTGCGATCGCCCGAATGTTTCCTCCTTGATTCGGTGGGCGAGATCGAATCTGCTGCATCAGCATATAGCCGTCCATCTCAGGCATACCTATGTCACTCACTAGCACGTCAGGAGTGAACTGCTCTAAAGCTTGCAAAGCTTCTAAGCCAGAAGCGACGGCTGTCACATTTGCCCCGCTTTGTAACAGCACAAATGCATGAAACTCGCGGGTATCTGGCTCATCATCCACCAGCAAAATTTGAACGCCGTCCAAAGGCACTTCTGCTTCTGTCTGGGTGTAGATTGGCTCAGATGCGATCAATGTTGCTTGCTGCATGAGGGGCAATTGGATGATGAAGGTTGCGCCTTGATTCTCACCCTGACTTTCTGCTGTCACCGTGCCCCCGTGCATTTCGACAATTTGCCGCACGATGGCTAGCCCCAATCCCAACCCGCCAAATTTGCGTGTGGTTGAGCCGTCTTCTTGGCGAAAATACTCAAATACATGGGGCAAAAACTGGGGATTGATGCCCTTGCCAGTATCGATTACCCGAATCTGAGCTAGCCCGTCGAGTTGCCGCAGTTCAACGCTTACTTGTCCGCTGTGGGGTGTAAACTTAACTGCATTGGTAAGCAAATTCCACATCACTTGTTGCAAGCGCGCTAGATCGCCAGAAATCGGAGCGATCTTAGAGTCAAGATCGAGAGCGATCGCAATATTTTTTGCTTCTGCTGCCAAACGCACCGTTTCCACGGCGGCAGAAATCACAAAAGTTAAACTGACCGGAGCCGCTGTTAAGCTGAGTTTGCCCTGCATGATGCGCGAGATGTCGAGCAAATCTTCGATTAGTTGCGTCTGTAGATTGGCATTGCGCTCAATAATTTTCAAGGCTTCAGCTCTACGAGCTTCGCTCAGTTTGCCGTTTTGTAGTAATTGCGTCCAGCCCAAGATCGGGTTGAGAGGCGATCGCAATTCATGGGACAGCACCGCCAAAAACTCATCTTTGATTCGGTTGGCGTGATCGGCTGCTTCTCTTGCGGCTTGCTCACTGGCAAGGAGTTGTTCTCGTTCTGCCTCAATGCGTTTTTGCTCAGTGATATTGAGTACAGTGCCGACAAAGCGTTGGGGATTGTCGGCAGCATCAAAGTAAGCTTGTCCTCTGGCTGCAATCCACCGTTCAATCCCATCCTGAATCCCGATTGTGCGATATTCTACGTCATACTTGCCGCTGCTTTTTGGATTCAAAGTCCATTGCAGCACCTGTTCTAGGCGGTTGCGATCGTCGGGGTGCAGTCCGGCAAAAAAGACCTCAATACTGCTCTCGGCTTCTGGTGGTAAGCCAAACATGGCTTTACAACCCTGATCCCAAATCAATTGATTGGTGATCAGATTCCAGTCCCAGGTGCCTAAGTGGGCAGATTCGATCGCCATGCGGAAGCGGTTTTCACTGTCGCGCAAGGCTGCTTCGGTACGGGCGCGTTCGATCAGCGGAGCGACACGCGCTGCAACGTTTTCCAGCAACAACATCTCATCCGCCGTCCAATGGCGCGGCTTGTTGGAACTGACTCCGATCGAAGCTACCCAACGCCCTTCACGGACAAACGGTGCGATGACGTAGGATTGCAGATTGATCAGCGTGTAATTGTCGGCGAAATCCTTTGTCCACGGATGCACGTTCACGTCGTCAATCCCGAACGGTAAACGTGCCGCTGTTTCCCACCATTCCTTCGCGCCGAAAAGGGAAAGGTCATAAGTTCCGGCAAGATCCGATCCGTCGAGCCGCCAATCGGGTAGAACCGTTACCTGGCTGCCGTCCGGCGTGACATCAAGATAATAGCAGCGATGCCCGTTCAAAAACGTTCCGACTTCGCGCGTGACAATGCGGTTGATTTCCACTGCATCCGTCACCGTGCCGAGTCTTCGGCTTAACTCGGTCAAAAACTCCACTTGTCGTTCGGCTTGTTTGCGCTGGGTGATGTTGCTAAAAATAATCGCGACTTTATGGTCTTCCGGCTCGTCCACCGGGAAAGCGTACAAATCGAACCAGAACCCCATCGCTTCGGAACTGTTGACCCACCTTTCGGGCTGTCTTGTTTTGACGACTTTTCCGAGAGTTTCCGCCCAGTGTGGCTCAATATCTGGCACCAACTCGCGGATGGTTTTGCCAATTGCGTTTTCGAGCGCGGTGATGCTCAAGAACGCTGGATTGGTTTTAAGAAAGCGGAAGTCAACTGCTTTTCCGACATCATCGAATAAAACTTCGACCAGACAAAAACCTTCGTCAATCGAATCGAACAGCGTGCGGTATTTCTCCTCCGATTCGCGCAAGGCTGCTTCAACGCGGGCGCGTTCGACTGCCGCCCAAGTGCGCTCGGCTACTTCCTCCGCCAAGGACACCTCGTCTGGTGTCCAATCTCGCGACCCGGATGTGTTAACTGCCAGCCCCGCTACAAATTCGCCCCTCTTGAGCAGGGGTATGCCGATGTAGGCACCGATGTCAATCGCGGCGTAAGCCGATCGCTGATCTGGGGACAGGTTGGGATCGGCTTGCACATCGGACACAGACACGGTGCGACCATTACGGTAGGCTGCGAGCAGCTTGGAGCCAAAGGAATCAATCGGGTAGTTGCCGACGAGTGCTGCGGCTCCGTTAACATAATCACGCTCAACGACGTAATCAGCGCCGCGAACCTCGAAGTACAATACACGGTTCGCGCCGAGATATTCGCCCAGCACACGGCTGGCCGTAGCCTGAATCTCTACTGGGTCGGCAAGCGGGCGGAGCGCGTCGGTGAGAGAGACGCGGAAAGCATTAAATTCGGCGGTTCGCCGCGAAAGTTCTTCTGAGAGTTTGCGTTCGCTAATATCTTTGAAGACAATGGCAACTTTTCGCGCTTGGGCTTCACCCATGCGACAGGCATACACATCGAACCATCGGTTCATTGCCAGAGAGCCATTTTCAAAGCGAGCAGGTTCACCCGTTAGAGCAACTTGACCGTAAATCTGAATCCAATGGTCTTCTAAATCTGGAACTAACTGACGCGCCGTTTTGCCGACTGCTTGTCGAAGTCCTGTTTGTTGCTCAAAGGTGGGATTGATCTCTAAGAAGCGGTAGTCGAGCGGCGTATCATTTTCGTCAAATAGCACTTCAATAATGCAGAAGCCTTCATCGATCGATTCAAACAGTGTCTGGTAGCGTTCTTCGGATTGACGCAGGGTTGCGGCAGTTTGAATTTGCTCGGTCACATTCCTGAAATAAACGGTGATGCCGTTTGGGGCGGGGTAGGTGCGAACTTCGTACCAGCGATCGTGATCCGGGTAAAACGCGGTCATTGACGCAGCCACACGATCGCGCATGGTGCTCCAGTAGACCTGCGCCAATTCATTGTCAATCAGTCCTGGATACTCTTTCCACAAATTCTTGCCAACTAAATCGCCTGGAGTGCGATCTAGTAGTGTTTCGGCACATGGATTCATATAGGTAAACTGCCAGTTCTCATCCAGTGCAAAGAAGGCTTCAGCGATGCTCTCTAGAATATTTCGAGCCTGCTTCTCACTTTGGTGCAAAGCTTGCTCTACCCGCTTGCGCTCGGTGATATCTCGCGTCACACCTGCCACTGCTTCTACTGCGCCGTTTATGCCCAAAAGTGGCACGAAAATGTATTCATAGGCGCGTGTGCCGATTGTGCTAGTGTAGGGCGTTTCATCCTTGAGTGGCTGGCGCGTGGCGATCGCCTGTTGAATCTGTTGCTGAAGTCGGGTCGCTAAATCCGTTGGATAATTCAGCTCAAAAAAGTTCTTTCCCAAAGCTTCATCCGAAGTTTTCTGCCAAAGATTGAGCAACGCCGGGTTGACATACGTAAACCGTCCCGCTAAATCAAAGGTGTAAATAAAATCGGGAATTGCAGCGACGAGCGCGTCGAACTTCCGCTGTTGCCCTTCGAGTTCGCTACGGCTCTCGCCTAATGCTGCTTCAGCACGGGCACGCTCGACGGCTGCCCACGTCTGTTCTGCTGTTTCTTCGACTCGTTTCACCTCATCTTCCGTCCACGCACGAGGGTTTGCCTGATGCACCCCCAGCAACGCGACAAATTGATCGTTCTTGATCAGCGGCACATCAATATGTGCGGCAATATTGATTGATCGATACCTTGCCTTTTCGCTAGCAGTGTATTTAGGGTAGTTTGCCACATCAGGAATGATCGCAGTTCGCCCCGCTCGATGGTCATCTGTCAAGTTGCGTCCGAAGTCTTCCAGATGGTACAGCCCGCTCAGTTCGGCAACACCGTTCGTGTAGTTTTTATGAACGATGACCTCCTTGCCGTCCGGTAACACTTCGATGTAAATAACGCGGCTTGCACCTAGAGACTCACCCAGAATGAGGGCAGCGATCGCCTGAATCTCATTAGCATCAGTCAGGGGGCGTAGCGCATTGGTGAGCTTGACTCGAAACGCATCGGCTTGGGCAGCTTGAGGCAAGGTATCTGTTGATGTGCGCCCCGGCAGCAGATCGGATTCTAGCTGCTGGGCTTGATCTAATTCTGTCAACAGGATCTGCACAGCCGTTTTTAGGCTGTCCGACCAGGTTTCGACGGCCCCTAGCGGCGTTTGCGACCAATCGTGCGCTCGCAACAATGCACCGATCTCGCCACCACCAACAAAGAGGTTTTCAGCCCTTGCCTTGTAATGAGCAGCCCATCCCTGGCGGTGTCGCATCTCCCGTTCTAAAGCCTCAACTATTAAATCATTAAATGATTCGCTGCCTTCCTTGAGTTTCCTGGCTTTTGCAAGTAAGTCAGGCGGAAAACAAATTGTTAAGGCTTCGTGTTCCATAGCAATGAGTGTAACCAGATATTGATACCATTTATTGTATTCTGCCCATAGAATAGTACAACTGAGTTTGGTTCCACTCTCTTATCTGCAATTAGAGGGTGAGTCTTAATATTGATAGATGAGTTAAAATTCAATCAATCACTCTAGGCAAATATTAACTATGAGATGGCAAGAAGTTTGCGAACACAAAGAATTACAAGATTTACCTTTCAAAATTGAATTAAATAAATGGGGTCAAATCGTCATGAGTCCAGTCAAAATTAAACATTCTTTTTATCAAGGAAGAATCCAGCCTTTACTGGAATCTTTCTTGATTACAGGAGAAGTAATGCCATGCGCTATCAACACATCAGACGGTGTGAAAGTTGCTGATGTTGTCTGGTGTTCAGAAGAACGATTTTCTCAAATTGAAGATGAAGTATCAGCATCTATTGCACCAGAAATTTGTGTAGAAGTCAAATCAACTGGTAACACTTTGGAAGAAATGGAATTTAAAAGAAATTTATATTTAGAAGCTCAAGCTATTGAAGTATGGTTATGTAATGAACAAGGTCAAATGAAGTTCTATAATCAGCAAGGGGAATTAGGACAATCTTTGTTAGTTCCTAAGTTTATTAAACAAATTAAACGATAATTGTAGAGAAGAGGTGAGAGAGCGTAGTTTACCGCCGTAGGCATCGCCTAAATTACCTATTTTGAAAATATCTCTTAAAATTATTCATAAATTCTACTTCGATGCTGAATTAAAATAATTGTTACTTGATTTATATTATCTATTTCATAAATGACACGATATTAATCTTGGCAAAGGGTGAAGGTAAACAATTATCTACTTTCACCCTTAATGTTTTGCTCCATCTAAGCAAAAGTTTAATATCTTTATCCTTCTTATATAGTTAAAATGCAACAGCTTGTGCTGTACCAGTTAAATGGATTGTCGTATAGGTTTGTCTTTGCCCCTGGTTGAATTTAGGAATTACAGAAAAGAGGTTTGTTGTTGTGATTCCCTTAGTTTCAACTGGCGCTGAGTTGCTTTTTCCAAGGTTTACACGGGGTAAGATCAAAGTAAATACGGTATTGCCAGTATCTACTGTCTTACGGATAGTTACAGTTACTAGTGTACCAATTTCTGTTTCTACACTACGGATCTGATCGGTACCTTGAAAGTTTAATGTCTGTTGCTTATCTTTATAGGTAAAAAGGGGCTTGCCAATAAAGCTTGTCGTTGAGTAAGTAATGCTGACATTCTTACCTTGAAATTGGTATAAGTTTGGTACTGCTTCTGAGGCTTGAGCTGATAATACAGGTATTGCTGTTAACAGCATACCTAATGTAAACGATCCAATTAAGTTTGTTGTTTGCATATCTCAAAAAGTTGTTGCTAATTTGACGGAGATACCTGTTCTAATGGGATGACAACAGGCATCAAACCAATTTTAAAAAAAATATTCCGAAAATCGTGTCAAATGGAACACATTGTAAAAGTTGTTAATATACTTACAATAATTTCTAAAATGACGTAAAAATTTTATCTGCAAACCTGATTAATCTCAGTATATTTAATGACGTAAATCCAGCTACCATCTCAATTAACCAAACAAATTGCTTGAGCGACTTGTTAAAGGTAGGCAAACATTCCGCCACACTGTACTAGCAACTTGAGTTAGATTTAGATTTTGAAATACCCTTTGGGGTTTTATTTTAAAATTGGAAATTTTATATTGCTTATGAAACGGCGATCATACATGCTTCTAGGATTTTTCCTCAGTCTTCTTTTAACTATCGTGCCTTTGTCAGGCAATTTTACGAATGCTGCAACACCAACAGCAGTCACACCTGTCTCTGTCTCATTCACTCAAGGAGTGCAAAAAACGGTATTAGACAACGGTTTAACGGTACTAACCAAAGAAGTCCATACCGCTCCAGTGGTGAGTGTGCAAGTTTGGTATAAAGTTGGTTCGCGCAACGAGGTTAAGGGAGAGAATGGTATTTCTCACCAGCTAGAACATTTGATGTTCAAAGGCACAAATGACCGTCCAGTACAGTTTGGACGGTTGTTTAGTGCTTTGGGTAGCCAGTTCAATGCTTTTACTAGTTATGACGAAACAGCTTACTTTGGCACAGTGCAGCGAGACAAATTAGAAGCACTGCTGACACTAGAAGCCGATCGCATGGAAAACTCCTTAATTGGGACTGAACAACTCACAAGTGAAAAGCGGGTAGTGATCTCCGAGTTACAGGGGTACGAAAATTCACCAGGTTATCGCCTGAGTAAGGCAGTGATGCGAGCTGCTTTCCCCAATCGAGCCTATGGTTTATCGGTGGGAGGCACAAAAGCCGATGTAGAAAAATTCACGCTGGAGCAGGTACGGAATTATTACCAAACCTACTACAGCCCAGAAAATGCCACGTTGGTGATTACCGGAGATTTTGCCACAAAACCTGCACTCAAAGTTGTCCAAGAAACTTTTGGTAAGTTATCGCAACGAGCAAAAAAGAATACGCCGCTCCATAATGCCAGCAGAGCAATTGATAATTCCTCGGCATCTTCTTCTGTTGCTGACACTTCCCCATCTACCCCTGTTGCGAAAAAAGCGCCGATTCTCCTCAAGCAAGCTGGAAGTGCAGCATTATTGCAAGCAGTGTATCCTCTGCCAGATATCAAACATCCTGATGTTCCGGCAATTGATTTGATGGATGCTATTCTCACAGGTGGGCGTAGCTCTAGGCTTTATCAGGCTTTGGTGGAATCTGGACTGGCTAGTTCAGTGAGTGGCGGTGCTGCTGAACTGATCGAACCGGGTTGGTATGAAATTAATGCTACAGCGGCTCCCGGTCAAGAGTTGGGTAAAATCGCCCAGGTACTCCAGGAATCTTTAACAAAATTGCAACAGCAGCCTGTCACTTCAGAAGAATTGAACCGAGCGAAAACGCAACTACAAGCCTCGTATATTTTGGGAAACCAAGATATCACTAGTCAGGCTAATCAACTGGGATATAACCAAACGATCGCAGGGGATTATCATTTTATTGAAAAGTATCTGGCTGCGATCGCTAAAGTCACCCCTGCTCAAGTTCAGAAAGCAGCGAAAACTTACCTCAATCCGGCTCAACAAACTATCGGCTTCTTTGAGCCGACTCAACCAGATGGTAAACCAGGGAGTTCTAACGCTGGCTCGGGACGCACAGTGGAAAATTTCAGCCCTGGTAAGCCTGTAGATCCAGCGGAACTAGCAAAATATTTGCCACCTGCTACATCAGAGACAAATTCTAATAAACAATCACTACCAGAAGAGTTTACCTTAAAGAATGGTTTGAAGGTTCTGCTGTTGAGCGATCGCAACCTTCCCACCATTAACCTGAGTGGACAAATTGACGCTGGTACTGAATTTGACGGCAATCAAAAAGCTGGATTAGCGAATCTAACTGCAAATAACTTAATGAATGGGACGCAGACTAAAAATGCTCTGACTTTAGCAAAAACTTTAGAAGACCTGGGAGCCGGTTTGAGCTTCAGTGCTAGCCGCGAGGGAACTAACGTTAGTGGTGAGGGACTTTCAGCAAATCTACCAATATTGATTCAAACTCTAGCAGATGTGTTAGAAAACGCCACTTTCCCAGCCGATCAGTTAGAACTGAGTCGCCAAAGGGCACTGACAAGCCTGAAAGTCCAGCTAGATGACCCTAGAGGACTGGGACGACAAGTATTTCAGCAGGCAATTTACCCTGAAAATCATCCGTTCCACAGCTTTCCCACAGCCGAGAGTTTAAAGACTATTACTCGTGATGATTTGCTTGGTTTCTACCAGACACACTACCGACCAGATACCACGACAATCGCAATAGTTGGAGACTTCGATTCAGTTAAGGTAAAAACTTTGCTAAATGAGGTGTTTGGTAAATGGCAAGCCACAGGTAAGCCACCTGTTCTCAAAATCCAAACCGTACCATTTCCGCAAACTTTGACACAACTAAGCAAAGTAATTCCCGGTAAAGCTGAGGCTGTGACATACATTGGCTACAGTGGCATCTCTCGAAAAGATCCACGTTATTATGCGGCACTAGTGCTAAATCAAATTTTGGGTGGTGATACCTTAGCCAGCCGCCTGGGTACGGAAGTGCGCGATCGCCAAGGTCTAACTTATGGTATATACAGTGGTTTTGCCGCCGGAATCAATCCGGGGCCCTTCTTGATTCAAATGCAAACTGCTCCTCTTGATGCTCAAAAAGCGATCGCCAGTACTCTCGCTTTACTCAAACAGTTGCGCGAGCAAGGAGTAACTGAGGCTGAATTCAACGCAGCAAAACGCTCAATTACCAATAGCTACCCTGTGGATTTAGCTAATCCTAGTAATGTATCAGATATTATTTTGGATAATGCTGTTTTAGGGCTTTCACGGTCAGAAATCCGAGAGTTTCCCCAGCGGATTCAAGCAGTTACTATGACTGATATGCAACAAGCAATTGAAGATTTAATTAAGCCAGAAAATCTGGTGATTGTCACCGCCGGCCCTGGAGATGCTGTAATCAAAGGCAACTAATTACATTAGATATACAGTAATCCTATGTGATTGTTCATTAGGGGTGTAAGGGTGTAAGGGTGTAAGGGTTTAAGGGTGTAAGGTAAAGTCCTTTGGATTGAGACCAAAGGACAACACGGTTGCCCAACTATAGCTGGGCTTTTGACGATGCGGGTGGTTGGAGCTAGTTCTTCCCCTACACCCCTACACCCCACACCCCCACACCCGCCCCAACGGG
>NZ_JABXKF010000149.1 GCF_017115165.1 Nostoc sp. LPT
AAAATCGCTACACTCCACTATTTCTCATGCTTCCGCCTCCTTGTCACCCCTTCAGCTGTTGGACATTTCCGTACAGTTCACCAACCAATCCGTCCAGTTCGTGCTTTATATCTTCATAGCGTCCAAGTTTGCTAGTCCACATACCATCATCTAGCTGTTTAGCTATGTGCTGTGGCTTACCGTCTTCTTTTACATATATAGCAATCTTTTCAAATCCAACTTCAATTTCCGCATTAATGCATATCTCCTAACCGCAAATTTGGAATGCAATAGTAAATGCTTGTAGTGTTTCCTCTTTAGGTGCACCATCAGGCCAGTAATAATCCTCTCCAGGTGCAGGAGACCACCAACGGTCATCTTCATTATTAATTGCCCAAGCAATGCAATTATATTCAGGTGTGAATTTGCTTGTGATTTCGTATGTAGTCTTGACTAAGTTAGGCCAATCAGCTTCAAGTTCAGCATTTGTATCCATGCTGTCTACCCCAATCCAACCAAGCCTCTGCCATTTTTTTGAGCCTCCCTCTATCTTCTGGCTTAATGGGATTAGCTCCAGTGATGGATCTTAATGCCCAAAACCAGTGTTCCGGCTCTCTGCTTAGTTCTTCAAGAATTAAAGGCACTGCATCTGTCCCCATGCCTATTATTTGTTGATATGCAGTGTGTAAAATCATATCACTCATTAATGACAGATGCTTGGTTTCGCTACGCCATTGATTAGCAAGCTTAATAAAAGTGTCTTTTAGTTCTGCTTGCCTTAATAGATAACTTGACGGACGGCTTGTTGTTTGCTTCGCTTTCCGAAATTTACTTTTTTGCAGTAAGGATTGTTCAGAAGAAACATACAACACTGTTTCTTCTCTCCAAAGAAAAGCCTCTTGCTTCCAGTTTTTAGTTCTCCATAACGATGCTTTGCTTGTTTCAGCTTTAATTTGATTACTCAAATAAATATCGTAGTTATTATCTTTAAATAAATTGAAACTACTATAATTTTCTTGAATTGGCACAGCAGAGACACAAATGCGGCGAAATTTAGGATAATGTGAATATTTGCTTAATTTTTTATTATTTACTTTTTGAGTCCAAAAGTTTATTTTATTTTTCGCTTTTTCTGATGTCAACATATTTCTACCCTAATTGTCGATTGGAAATTTCTGATATTTATACAGTTGAATCAATTTTTTTATTCATCGTCATTTTCTATATTTTATTCTATTACAGGATTTATATACTCTATTTCTGCTTTTTTTAAAACAGATCCAAGAGCTTGTCTATTGTCTATTGCAATAATTATTTGCTCATGTAAATTTT
This sequence comes from Nostoc sp. LPT, assembly GCF_017115165.1. Lineage (GTDB taxonomy): Bacteria > Cyanobacteriota > Cyanobacteriia > Cyanobacteriales > Nostocaceae > Nostoc. Next base: position 1,312 of record NZ_JABXKF010000149.1, read on the forward strand.
CTAAATCATCTGAGTCAAGAACTACATAAAATTCTTTAGTTCCCTCTGCATCTCTATACTGAATTTTAAGCGTATGAATTAAGATAACAGCTTCTACTTTTCTCTCAGTTTCTGAGTCAAATACAGGTCGGATATCAGTAACAATTCTTGAATCTGAAAATATCCGCTCATGTTCAATCAGTAAATCAGAAGCTTTATCCAAAATATCTAAAGGAAAAGCAATACTTTCTAAAGCTTTTAGTAGGCTGGATAACTTCCGTTTAAAAGGTTCTATTTGCTCTGGTTTGAAAAATTCAGCAAATTCAGCGTCTTCTTCTATAGACTTACTGAGTAAAGCTACAATAGCTTCATTAGACAAGTTTTGTTCTTTGTATAATTGCCTTAAAGATACTAGAGTAACAACAATATTTAGAGCAGTACGCCTATTAAGTTTTTGTGTTTGAACTATTTTTTCAGAAATTTTATATACAATGTTTTCGACCGTCGGAGGAAAATCCCGTAAAACTGATATAATTGCATCAATAGTATCATCATCAGTGTTGAAAATAAATTCAATCCCAGACTTATACTGCTCAGGAATTCTTAAATCCATAAATTATCCCACTCTTATCAAAAATACTTGAAGCACAAATACTATGCAGCAATAATAGTGTACTTTGCCGCCTTGAAATATATACCCATTACATTTTTACCATAAACAATAAGCTTTCCTTCAAAAAACCTCTTAGTATACTCTATATAGTATATTATAGTCAATACAAAGATTGATTGGTTTTTATTATAGATTTGAATATTAAGTAAGATTTTTTTTATAAACCTTTATTAGTTTTTAGTGTTGAGAACATCAATAAGAGGGGATAAAATTTATACTTAAATAATCATATTAATATGCAAGGTAATCATAAATCTCTTTCAGGTCTCTATTTTGTACAGACAAAAAGTTTAAGAAGATTTTTATTAACTTGATTAAGTACTATATGGATTTTGAGGATGATGAAACAACTTTTTAAAATCCTACGTGTCAGACTTGATGAAGTGCTGATCTGTAGTATTTAGGATGACACTTATATTACTATTGGGATGTCGGGTTGTTAAATTGACTATCACGACTTCTTCGGGAGTGCCATCAGGCTCAGTCGTAGCGTCGTAGCTATCCAAAGATGAAGTTTCATTGCTGTGGGTTAGGGAGATGAAACCTTCTCCGAGCATAAATTTTTAAGCCCATTGCGCTCATAACGATTCGGTTGCTTAATGCGGTAATTAAAGACTCTAGCACTGTTAGAAGAGATATTTAATGTCTATAAATTCCTTATTAGAATTGTTTTGCTGATATATCAATAAAATATTTAACCACTTGACAGCCTCAGAGTATGCATCTTTATCCAGGCGATTAACTGACAATGCTGTAATAGAATTAATACAATTACTATAATTTTCCTGTAGCTTTTCTTTAATCCTTTTAGAAAATAAGGGTTAAAAGTCTTACTAACCAGTGATTCCCTAAGATTTTGTTAAAAGCTTGGCAAAAAGGTAAGAATGCGATGGAAGAACGGATGAGGACGATTGACCAACACTTTGCACGGCACCTAATAGATTTACAACGTCCTTATCTCAATCCCAGTTCTGAGGATATATACAAGCCGTTAAATTGATGGGGATTGGGGATTGGGGACTAGAAGACCGATTCAGTATTCAGAGTGATGACGAAAAATTCGGGTTTCTTTTAGGCGCAAGAAGGAAATTGTGCTTGAAATGACCTGAAAATCTGGTTGTCCAGTCTTGCGTTTTATTACTGAATCGGTGTACTAGGGAGAATAATAATGCCCAATCGCCAATCCCCATACCCCATTCAAAATTCCACAATTACCGGCACATGGTCGCTAGGTTGAGTTAACTTTCTGGGGGCAACATCAATGATGCAACTTGTCGCACGCTCATACAGGATGGGTGTGAGATAGTGATGGTCAATTCGCCAACCTAAGTTACGACGAAAGGCGGCAGAGCGATAATCCCACCAGCTATAATTTCCACCTTCTGTGGTGAATTTGCGAAAAGCATCGGCAAATCCCAGTTTCAGAATATCCCGTAAGGCTTGGCGCTCTGTATCTGTTGCCATAATGTGATTTTCTGTACTCACTTGCTCGTGAATATCCTTATCTTCCAAGGCGATATTGAAGTCGCCGCACACACAAATTGCGGGTTGTGACAGCACGAGCAATCGCAAATACTCGTGTAGAGCTGTCAACCAACGCAGTTTGTATTCGTATTTCTCAGTTCCTACCGCTGCGCCATTAGGAACATATAAGTTTACAATCCGAACACCATCAATTACACCTGTAATTACGCGCTTTTGCTCGTCCCATTCGTGATGTAAATCTGGCAAAATCGCCCTAAGCCCGCTACTGACATTTAGGAATGGCTGGCGGCTAATCAGGGCTACACCGTTATAAGATTTTTGTCCTGATATATAAAGGTTATAGCCTAACTGCTCAAAAGGCGATCGCGGAAATTCAGCATCCACAACTTTGGTTTCTTGCAAGCAGAGAACATCAACGGGATTCAGGGTTAACCAATCGATAACCTGTTCAAGGCGAGTGCGAATTGAGTTGACGTTCCAAGTAGCGATTTTCATTAGTTAATTATCAGATTTTTTCTAAATTACTAATTACAAATTATGTAATTATTGTACAATTACTTAATATTTATAATTTCTGTTCCCTTTGCTAATTACCTTTAAATGAAGCTTTAATGACTTGATCCCATTCAATATTTTAGTATTTGCAGCTACAAAATATTCCATTTTGTAAGTTTTGCTACAAAATATTCTACCTTATTATGATTCCCAAGACAGATGCAACAAGTAATAGGTTAGCTATACGGTTAGAAGTGTAGATCAGAGTTGACTTTTGCCGATAGTCCATTAGATTTGTCGGTAGAAAATTTACGGAACGGTCAATCGTTATTGCGCTTTTGTTAGCCTGTTAGGTTAATTTAAATGTCAAAAGAGTAAGTACAAATGCTCTTTACTCATAAAATGAATGATGTCGCTCATTATATTGAGGACAATTTCATAGACTGAACCAGAAAAACTTATGAAAATCGCTCAAGTTGCCCCCTTATGGGAAAGGGTTCCACCTCCTAATTATGGAGGAATCGAACTGGTAGTGAGTCGCTTGACTGATGAACTTGTTCGTCGCGGTCATGAGGTAACTTTATTTGCCTCTGGCGATTCTCAAACTTTGGCTCATTTAGAAGCAGTTTATCCACGTGCATTGCGCTTAGACCCAAATGTGAAAGAGTATGCAGTGTATGAAATGTTAGAACTAAGCCAAGTTTACCAGCGTGCTGACCAATTCGATATTATCCATTCTCATGTAGGGATTTCGGCATTACCTTTAGCGAGTTTGATAACAGCAACTTCTACAGTCCACACCCTGCACAATAATTTTACAACTGACAACCGTCACGCATTTAGCTACTACCAAAAGCAACCATACATCAGTATTAGTAACTCGCAGCGTCAAATCGATCTTAATTATGTTGGCACGGTTTATAACGGAATTGAGTTAGCAGATTACCCATTTGTAGCCCAACCGTTAGAACCTCCATATTTAGCATTTTTAGGTCGTTTTTCGCCAGATAAAGGCCCGCAACATGCGATCGCTATTGCTAAACAGAGTGGTTGGCGCTTGAAGATGGCAGGAAAGGTTGATGCAGTAAACTCTGAGTTTTTTGAACAAGAGATTGCTCCCCACATAGATGGCCAGCAAATCGAATATCTCGGTGAAATTAACCACACTGAAAAAACTGAACTTCTGGGTAATGCTGCCATAACTCTTTTCCCCATTAACTGGCAAGAACCTTTTGGGTTAGTAATGATTGAATCAATGGCAACTGGTACGCCAGTGATTGCCATGAATTTCGGCTCCGTACCTGAAGTTATTGCCCACGGGAAGACAGGTTTTATCTGCAATAGCCATGCAGAAATGGCGGCAATGATTCCACTAGCTTTGGAACTCAATCGTCAAACCTGTCGAAAACACGTAGAAAACAACTTTAGTGTTAGCCACATGGTTAACGAATATGAAGCTGTTTACAGACAAATTATTAAAGACCGCATAGAATCGAATGGCCGCATTCATGCAGCTAACATTCAGTTTTAATCAACTGCTTTTTTTAATCAGCTTAAAACAACAATTTTTTTAAGGAGAATATTGGTATGAGTACGAGAGCCAACACCTGCCCATGCTGCGGTGGTTCCCTCCTGCGTCATGCTCGTCATGGTGAACTATATTGGTTTTGCCTGTCGTGCCGACAAGAAGTACCGCTATTAACTGCAACTCGCCTGCCGAATGTGGAAACCCGGAACACCGGTGTGCTTCCCCAGCCAGCAGTGAATAGCTAGTTTTTCAACATATAAAACCTACTAAAAATCAATACTGATTTAGTTTAGACCTATCAATAAGCCCCAACTGGTAAAATTGGATTGAGCTAATTGATAGGTTTAAAGTTTTGTTAGCAGCGTTACTTTATGGCCAAGAAGATTTACGCCTAGAGCAAGTTCCTGACCCCACTCCGGCGGCTGGGGAAGTCGCGATCAAAGTAGGGGCAGCAACAACTTGTGGTACAGATTTGAAAGTGTGGCGGCGTGGTGGTCATGCCAGGATGCTGATACCACCAACGCTGTTTGGTCACGAAGCTGCTGGGCGAATTGTTGCTGTGGGTGCAGGGGTGACAAATTGGCAAGTAGGCGATCGCATCGTCGCTAATAATTCTGCACCATGCATGAAATGCTTTTTTTGTCAACGTCAAGAATATTCCCTATGCCCAAATTTGACCTGGAATAATGGGACTTTTGCCCAATACCTAAAAATTCCCGCACCGATCGTAGAGCATAATATGTTGCAGATTCCTGATGAGTTGCCGTGGGAATTAGCAGCGATGACGGAACCTTTAGCTTGTGTCTTGCATGGTGTAGCCCGTTCTAATATTAAGCCCAAAGATAAAGTAGTCGTCTTGGGAGATGGGGCGATCGGGCTGATGTTTGTGGCAGCCTTGAGCGAGAAAGCTGAGGTTTTGCTGTGGGGAGGTAATAACCATAGACTAGAAATTGGTCAGAAATTGGGTGCAACCCAGACCTTTAATTATCATCAAATTCCAGAGATTCCCAGTGTAGTGAAAGAACTTACCCAAGGATGGGGTGCAGATATAGTGATTGAAGCCACTGGTGTCCCAAGTGTTTGGGAAACGGCGATCGCTTGCGCTCGTCCTGGTGCAACAGTCAACTTATTCGGTGGATGTCCACGGGATACCAGCATTACCGTCAGTACTGAACAACTGCACTATAGTGAACTTACTATCAAAGGCGTGTTTCATAATACACCAGACTATGTGCGATCGGCGCTTGCACTCATAGCTAGTCGCAAAATTCCCTTTGAGTTACTTATTAGCGAACAGCGACCATTAAAAGATATAGAACAGGTGCTTTCTGAGATGAAGGCGCGTAAAGTAATAAAGGTAGCAATGATTCCTTAGTATTTTGGCAGCCAATTCACAGGGCACACTACAATGACTATAGCACCACAGACTTAGGCTAAAGCACTATGACTCCTCAAGTCATTACCCCAGTATTGATGATTGAACCCTCATCATGGCTCTGCTCTGGCATCACCATTGAGAAAGTTGATAATGTTAACCTTGCTAAGTTTACAGATGAGTTACATACTCGTCTCGAAGAATTGCTTGAAAAACGAAAATCTGGATTGCTGACTCCTGAAGAAGAAGCAGAATATGCTGGAATTGCTGAACTAGAGCGCATCCTAAGTTTTGTTAACGCTAAATTGATTGCCAGTCGTGGGTGTTAAAGATGGTACTCGGCAGTTTGTGCGCGAAAGAGCTAAATATCTGTGTGAATATTGCCACTCTCTAGAACGCTCCAGTTCAGATCGCTTCACAATCCATCATCTTGTTCCACAATCATTAGGTGGTTCAGATGCAGATGACAACTTAGCTCTAGCTTGTCGTCGCTGTAATGAGCGTCGTTACAACTTCATAACTGGCGTTGATGCTCAAACTCAGCAAGAAGTCGCCTTATTCAATCCTCGTCAGCAACGGTGGGTAGATCACTTCATCTGGACAGGCGATGGACTAAAGATCATTGGCAAAAGTCCTACAGGTCAAGCAACTTGTCATCGACTAGATATCAATGATGAAAAATATATTGCAAAAGCATTCAAAACTTGTGGCGAGTTTGGAGGTGTAAATGACAGCTAATTATCGAATGTCTCGACAATATGTTCTAGAATATAATCTTCTGTTTAGAAAATGCCAAGAGATTATTAAAAATTGTGGCTTTATTCTTCAAGAATCAAATCAGACAAGTGGTTCCATTAAGGCAAAAGCAGGCATGAGTTGGAAGTCATTTGGTGAAAATATTGAGTTGCAGATTAATCATAATGGCATGATAAATGCACAAAGTACTTGCTCATAGTACCAACTTGTAGATTATGGAAAGAACAAAGAAAATCTTGAGAAATTATTCAAAACACTCGATACTTTGTTGGGAACGGTAAATACCGATATGTCCGCATTGTCAACAAATCTTAAAAAGCAATTTCAATTGATTCAAAACACTCAATTGAAGGAACATATCGAAATAATTTCCATTGAAAAATTTCCTCTAGATAACAAGTTTGGTTCTGAAATATTATCAGTTGAACACGAGTTTTCAAAAACCGTAAATAACGAAGTAACTTTAGAAGCCACCCAAGAAATAAAAGGAATGGGTGGCTTGGAGCTTTTTGAGGTTATAAAGGCTGAAATTTCGCGTACCTCTTCTCAAAAGCATGAGTTGTCTACTGGAGAATCAGTAACTAGGCGTTTTAAGCTAACATTTAGTGTAAAGCCAGGTGATTTTGTTACATACAAAGTTATATGGAAACGTAGAGTAATTAGTGGTGAGTACCATGTGATGGTCAACCAAAGTACTTTGATTGTGCCTTATAGTCTCCAATTAGGTCTAGAATACGAAGTCTCAACTGGTCAAGTAAATTAAGTGTAACTCAGTAAACCAAAAAGTTTTTCCCAAAGAGCGATGCCTACGCTACGCCTACGCTAATTTACTATACGTAGTTTTAAGTGCTATAAGCTACTTGTTTTATAATGAATTAGTTTAATTGAGCGATCGCTATAATTGCGTCTCTACCAACTAATAACTAAATCCTTATGGCAAACACTATTTCAATTACCGATTCTCTAGTTCCTAATCCCGTCCCGAAATCAACAATTATTCGTTTGGAAAATATCTTTAAAGTATATGGCAGTGACGAAACTGAAGTCAAAGCACTTAACGATGTGAATTTGACTATCCACGAGGGTGAATATTGTTCAATTATGGGGCCGTCTGGTTCAGGTAAATCCACAGCGATGAATATTATTGGCTGTCTAGACCGACCCACAGGCGGACATTATTACTTAGATAATATTGATGTGGCGCAAATGGATGATAAATCCTTGGCACACATCCGTAATAAAAAGCTGGGTTTTGTCTTCCAACAATTTCATTTATTACCCCAACTCACAGCATTAGAAAATGTGATGCTACCAATGGTTTATGCTAGTGTCAATCCAAAAGAAAGAAGCGATCGTGCCACAGTTGCACTGACGCGAGTAGGTTTAGCAAATCGCCTCAACAACAAACCAACTCAACTATCTGGTGGACAACAACAAAGAGTGGCGATCGCCCGTGCGATCGTCAATCGTCCGGTAGTACTCCTCGCCGATGAACCCACAGGCGCACTTGATTCGCGTACAACCCAAGAAGTCTTAGATATTTTTGGCGAACTCAATGCCAGTGGAATCACAGTTGTAATGGTGACACACGAACCAGAAGTTGCTCGTCAAACCCAGCGCATCGTTTGGTTCCGTGATGGTCAAGTAGTACACTCCAACCTCACCCCAGGCGACTTGAGTCAGTTAGCTGTCTCGTAGGTTGTTAAAGTCCGCGCAGGCGGACTTTAGTTTGTGTAGTAGCGACTTCTAATCGCCAAAGCTGATTACAAACTTGACGTTTTCCCAGTTTCTGCTTGCGTTGCGATCGGCTTAACATCTGTATAACCCACTTCACCAGCTATTGTCCGAAACACTGACATTTGCTCTTCAAAATCTAGTCCTTCAATTTGGGAAAGCAGATCGTTAACTGCCTTACTTGGCTGGTAGCTAGCTGGTATTCCAACCACCGTATCTCCCATAGCTACCGCCCAAGCATACCAAACTAGCAGCTGGTTGTTTTCTTTTATCGCCCCATAAGCACGAGAATATTCTGTGTCTTTGCGGTTAACAATATCCCGCATAATTTCTAGTTGCTGATCATCGGATAATTTAAAATAATCTCCTAGCAGAAGTGGTGCTAACTCTGGTTCGGCCGCAGCGGGAACAGCTGGTGTGATCGAATCACCCATTTTTTCATAAACAAAATAGAACCAGGCTAATTTGGCATCGGTATCTAAGGCGTTAAACGCATCCACCAAATTTTGAGTTTCATTGCTCTGAGCTTGAGAAATACTTTTATCGTAACTTGCAGTCATTATAATTTGTCTCCAAAATAATTTAATATGCCAAACTAAGAGGTACCAGAGTTTGATCGTCAGATTCTACTACCCATAGAAATAGTTAAAATAATTGGAAATTCTAGCTTTAATCTACCTTTTAATAGAGGTAAAAGTCTCCCCCAGGAAGCAATAAAGCAGTACACTACTTCGCTATGATTGCTCTAGCAATAAAAAATTTACCTAAGGTTTTAATTATGCCTGATGAAGAAGTGAAGCCCAATTTAAATGAAGCTTCCACCCAGGATGCACAATTAGCTGCCGATAACATAGCTAGTGGTGAAGAAGAAGCGCCAACGGTGGATTTTGATGCTGATTATGCAACTGCACAAAAATTCAGCGTTAGTGAAGTTGATCGCACAGGTAAAGGTGCAATAGCAGCTGAAGCAGCTACTGCACCTAATCAGAAAACCTCTCAGCCACAAGAGACGAAAACTCAAACTCAGTCAACTGGTAATCCTGATGATTTTCTAGAGTCAGCAAAAGAAGTTGGAAATTCTGAGACTGGGGGTGCAACTAATGTCAGTGATGATTTAGTAAAACAAGCTTTAGAAAAGGGTGAACGGCAAAATTAAGTTTTCCTGATTTTTTGCTATTTTGTCAGATGGGCAATGTCACAAATATGAAAATTGAAGTTATCGCTATTGGTAGACATTGCCCACTCTACTGTTTTTATCGATTGTCAATTGTTAAAATTATCACTATCGACTTTTGACTATTAATTAATGACTATTCATTACTTCTAGTAGTTCGCTAGGTTGCTGAATTAAATAATCTGGATTTTGCTTGGCTAGTACTTCCGGTGAGTTAAAGCCCCAAGTGACTGCAATCACTTGGATATTTGCTTTTTTTGATGCTTCTATATCTCTGGTTTCATCTCCAACATAAATAACTTCTTGAGGTTTGAGTTGCTTTTGCCTCAAGACATTATTTATAATAGTTGTTTTGCCAAAAATTGTAATTCCTGAGTAGATAAAATCAAATAGGTGATTTAAATCATTGATTGTAAGAAATTGTGTAACATTTTCTTTAGAATTAGAAGTGATAATACCCAGTTTATATCCTTGATTTTGGAGTTCTGTTAATGCTTCCTTAATTCCCGGAATTGGCTTTAATTCTGGGATTTTGTTTTTTAATTCCCCTTTAACTTTTTTAACTAGAAAAGGTATCTTAAATAAAGAAACTCCTGAGTACTTAATGATTTCCCTAGATGTTAAGTTCTTGAGGAAGGCTAATTGTTCTGGGCTTATTTGTCTATAACCAAAGTCTCCAGCTAAACGATTAGCAATACTTACAAGGGCATCTACTGTATCAGCAATAGTGCCATCAAAATCAAAAATAATTACTTTCTGGGTCATTCTTGTGCCTGGATGCGTCAAGATTAGCTAGGGCGTTGCGTCGTAACATTTCTGGCTTAATCCGCCGCAAGGCAGATGCTGGAAAACGTTTATCCCACTCCCGATCTGAGATTTGGGCTAATTCTAGCAGGTGGGGAGCAATATTCCCAGGATAAGGCTGAAACTCTGCAATATCAGTTGTTTGCGCAAAACGTTGATTCCAAGGACAAACATCTTGGCAAATATCGCAACCAGCAACCCAGCCTTGCAAATGAGGTGCGATTGTCTCTGGCAATTCCTTGTCACGATTTTCAATTGTATGATAAGCAATGCAACGATTAGCATCGACAACAAAAGGCTGAGTAATTGCACCTGTAGGACAAGCCTGAAGACAACGAGTACAGCTACCGCAGTGTTCTGTGTGTGGGCGATCGCTCTCTAATTCTAAATTGGTCAACACTTCTCCCAAAAATACCCAAGAGCCATATTCCCGTGTAATCACATTACCATTCTTGGCAATCCAACCAATTCCGGCAAGTTGTGCTAACACTTTATCTTGCACCGGACCAGTATCTGCATAATAAAGAGCTAATACGCTTGCATCAAGTGATTTTAGCCATATAGATAGCTGCTTAAGTTTTCTATGCATCACCTTGTGATAATCTCTTCCCCAACCATAACGGGAAATTTTAGCGTATTCCTCACTTTCAGGACGTTGATGTGGTGTGTAGTAATTCAGCGCTACACACACTAGCGATCGCACCTCTGGCATTACTAAGCGGATATCCTGACGCTTTGGATTAGCCATCCATTTCATATCAGCGTGATAACCTAGTTCAATCCATGCTTGCAACCTCTGCGCTTCTGTGGGATTTACCCGATCTACAGCAGCAATTCCAACTTTGTGAAAGCCCAACTCGCTGGCTTTTTCTTTCACCAGACTGCTGCTCGTTACGGAATACTGATTCATTTTTTTTATTTGGATTTTGCCTAAATAAAGGCGTTTTAATTATACCTTATCTAGCTAATATTTTTAATTAAGATTTGTTACTTACCTGATATATAGCCTGTCTTAAGTTGCGTAGCAGCTCAAGACTTCCATCGTCAGGAAGATTTATTAATATGTAGCAATCTATCTCAACAGCAGCTTTTTTTTTACTTAGTTTTGTATTGAAATTAATATTCAGACACCATAATACAGGTAATTTTATGACCTCTGCTGAATTTATATCGCCAGCGCAGTTTGAAGAATTCCAGATTGAGGGAATTAGAGAACCAAGCGTACTGGGTTATTTTGAAACCTTAAATACAGGAGAATTTGAGGCAACTGCTGCCTTGTTTGCGCTAGATGGTGTGATGCGTCCGCCATTTGAATCTGATATTGTGGGGACAGATGCGATCGCAGCCTACTTAAAACAAGAAGGTCAAAACATCAAAGCTTACCCAAACACAGGAATAGCCGAGACTTTAGAAAATGGTGATATCCAAGTCCAGGTAACAGGCAAAGCACAAACTTCGTGGTGTAGTGTTAATGTCTTGTGGCTATTTATCCTCAACCAACAACGGCAAATTCTATATACTAGAATCAAACTTTTAGCTTCCCCCAAAGAGTTACTTTCTTTACGTCGTGAAAGTAAGTAGCAAATAACTACAAACGGCAAAGTTTTAAACCAATATTTCTCCCCGACTCACACAGGATTCATGGCTTTATTCTGACTTCTGACTCCTGACTCCTGACTCCTGAATTCTTCCTCATAAATAGCATGACTTGAAAAATAGTAATACCAATTTAAAAAAAAGAATGCGACAGATACATACGGACATACCTTTGTTATGTCTGGCTTTCTTAATGCATGAATTTTGAATGCGTGAATTTTGAATTGGTATAACTTTTGTCTATTGGACTAATTCAGGTAAAGTAGCTTCTAACTTCAGACAGTTAGCACCATTAACTTGCAACTTGTAATCTACTTTATCCATGAGACGATTCATAATCAGCCAACCATAACCACCTTCTTGCTTTTCCATCGGATTTGGAGCGTAGTAGTTAGACATGTCAAAGCCTTCGCCGTAGTCCCAAATTTCTAGGGCAAAATCCCGGTCTTTCACTTCTAAACGTAGTAAGATGGGTAAATTTGGTTGATCCTTGTGGGCATGACGGACTGCATTAGAATAGGCTTCCACTAAAGCCAGTCTCAAACGACTTGATTGCCGCGACCAATCTACAGATTCCCCTAGCTGAATTTTCAAACATCCCAACAACCAGTTTTCAACAATATTCAGAAAATTTAAGTCGCTTGGTACATGAAGCTCACTTTTCATGACTTACAAAATCTCCAGTGAAAGTATAGTTTGATCGTCTTCTTGAACGTGATTATCTGCCTGGATGCGAGCTAGTAAATGGTTCAGAGAAAGTGGTTGTTGCTCTTGTTGTAAGAGTTGCCAAAGACCATCTTGATTCAGCATCGAACGGTTCACTGGCTCAATCCCAGCCTCAGTTTTTACTGTTGAATCATGATTACTTGATACCATTGCTTCTGTAATTCCATCACTGGCTAGTAACAATGTGTCTCCAGCAGCGAGAACCAAGCGACCAGACTGTGCCTGCCACTTAGGCAAAATCCCCAAAGGAACGCTGCGAACTTTCAGGTAATTGGGATTTTCAGCTAAAGTCGAGCAACGCGACCATAATATTGGATAAATATGACCGGCATTAGTGTAGACCAGTTCCTTAGTGCTAGGGGTATAACAAGCTAACACAAGAGTGACAAAATAATTGTTGCTAATCAAATCTTCACTGAGAGCGTGGTTGAGGTTCTGCATGACCACATTCGGCTCTGCTGGTGTCTCTTGAGATAATTCTCGGCGCAAAACTGAAATAATACTAGCCATAAATAAAGCTGCTGGGACGCCCTTACCAGAAACGTCACCCACTGCCAACCACAAGTCGCCTTTAGGATGGACAAAAACTTCAAAAAAATCGCCTCCGACTTCGCGCGCTGGATAGCAGCAAGCTTGTACCTTCACACCTTTGATGTCAGGTAAACTTTGGCGTAGCAGGTTGTATTGAATTTGACGAGCCACCTCTAACTCAGTGTGAATCTGCTGTTGCTTTTCTTGGAGGCGTTGGTAGAGTTTTGCTTGCGAGAGGGCTAAGGCTGCTTGTTCGGCAACACCTGCAATTAGTTGGATGTCTTCGTCTTCCCAAGGGCGATCGCGTCCCCATTGGTGGAGGGTGAGCACAGCCAACAGATGCTGATGGTAGCTAAGTGGCACAACTAGGTGATAACTAGGATTACCGTTATATATATCTTGAGCAAGTTGATAATGACGGGTTTCCAGCACCTTTTCGATTAAAACACTGGAGTCGAAGAAGGAATCTAATACATCAGATTTCGGATCGCGGTAGAAAAACTCGTCTTGTGTGAGGCGATCGCCCTCTACTGGTTTGAGCAAGCAACTGGTAGCTTCAAATGTTTCTCCAATAGTTGCGACAATTTTTTGCAGCATACTATCGTAGTCTAAAGATTCCCGAATTGCTGTTGTTACCGCATTAAACAAAGATTCTCGCCGTAGGGCCCGACGCAACTCTTGGGTGCGCTTCTTAACTAGGCGATATGTATCAGTGGCTTGCTCAACTAAGCTTCTCAGCCGTTCTGGATTCCAGGGTTTGGTAATGTACTTGAATACCTGACCGGAGTTAATCGCATCTACCAAATCTTCGACATCAGTAAAACCAGTTAACAAAATCCGAATCGTGTCTGGAAAACGTTCTACGGTGCGACTAAAAAATTCAGTCCCATTCATTTCTGGCATTCTTTGGTCAGAAATAATTACCGCCATTTCGCCAAATTGATCCAAGATTTCCAGAGCACCAAAGGCATGATTGGCTTTATATACTTGAAAATCTCGCCTAAAAGTGCGGTAGAGTAAATCTAGGTTATCTGGCTCATCATCTACCACCATGAGCTTAAGTTTGTCCGTACCAATCTCAGCCATATTTGACTTTTGTTTTTATATATTTGAATGGCGAGATAATATAATGTTTATCCCACCTAATAAATAAGAGAAAATCAGAGAAGCCATTCCCTTTGAAAATATAACTTTTCAAAGTTGTGAGTTTCCCTTGATTATCCTCAATCGATCCACACCAAAATTAAATTTATCCAACTAACCCAGAACGCAAGGCGCGGACTGCTGCTTGGGTACGGTCATCGGCACATAGCTTATTCAAAATATTGCGAACGTGAGTTTTAACAGTGCCAACTGTGATGTAAAGTCTTTCCGCAATTACTGCATTACTACAACCTTCGACAATCAACTGTAACACTTCCAATTCCCTTTCTGTCAGGGTGTAAGGTGGAATTTCTTCCAAATTCTCAAAAGAATCTGGGTTAGGAGCAATAGTCTTAGAATCGACCAAAGCCGATTCCAACTTTTGAGGATTTTGTTGCGCTTGTTGTAATACAATCCGAGCGATCGCTGGATCGATCCAGGCGTTGCCATTGTAAGTTACTCGTACTGCTTCCAGCAAATTATCAAATTTGATATCTTTCATACAGTAAGAGTCTGCACCAGCAGCAAAAGCTGCCAACACCGCTTCTTTGTTATCCCGCAGCGTCAAAATTAACACTTTTGTGAGTAGCTGCTGTGCATTAGTAGTAGATTTTACCTCCCGTGTTAATTCAATGCCATCCTTATCTGGTAAACCAATATCTACAATGGCAATATCTGGTTGTAGCATTTTTAACATTTTTAGACCCTCAACAGCATTAGCAGCTTCACCTACAACTTCAATTTCATCTTTTTGCTGTAGTGCTGTGCGAATACCCACACGAGTTAGGTCATGATCTTCAATCAGAGCGATACGAATTTTACTCATAGCCAACTTCAGCCCGTTACACTATAACCATAAAGTCGAGTTTCGTGACATACTCCCACACTAACTGCAAGCAGTATAGTGGGGGTTTCTATTCCCGGAACCAGAGTTGCAAGTTGAGCGTTTTATACTGAGTGAATATTACACTTTAATAATAAAAGTTGGACTGGTTCAGTCCCAGTACAAGCGCCCAAGATTAATAGACAGATGAGTGAAATTAATTATGTGTTACCTAAAACACTTATATATACGTAGCACTACTACGTATATACATTCTTGTTCACTCTTATGTCTATTTAGTTTAATCATGCTTTCTCTGGTTGCAGGGCAAAGGAGAATCTCTTTTGCCTAAGTTCTAATATAAAAAAATTTGATAAACTTAACATTCATGCAAAATCTGGTGTGAGTATTACTTAAGAATAGGCTATGTCTAAAGGCAATCAAGCATTTTCAGTGTTGGGAATACCAGTTCATGTGATGGCTGACTATCCAGGCTGGTTGTTAGAATGCCTGCACACAGGCAGAGGAACTCATGTAGTAACGCTCAATGCAGAAATGACTATGCAGGCAGAGCGAAATCAATTATTAGCTCAGGTGATTAAAAATGCTGAACTCGTGATTCCAGATGGAGCCGGGGTTGTTCTGTATTTACGATGGCTGTTATGGCAAAAAGTGCAGCGTTTTCCAGGGATTGAATTAGCAGAAAAACTTTTGCAAGCCCTTGGGCAACAAAAGACAGGGGCTAAGATATTTTTCTATGGAGGAGCGCCTGGAGTAGCGGCAAAAACGGCAGATTTTTGGCAACAGCAAATTCCAGATTTGAGTATAGTCGGCACTCACTCAGGCTACCATTCCCTAGAAGAAGAAGCACAATTGCGACAAACTCTGGCTCAATTGCAGCCACAAGTGATTTTTGTTGGTTTGGGAGTGCCACGTCAAGAGTTATGGATTGCCGAAAACCGCCATTTGTGTCCGCAAGCAATTTGGATCGGCGTTGGTGGCAGTTTTGATATTTGGTCGGGAACTAAAACTCGCGCTCCCGCCTGGTTAGGAAATAATAATTTGGAATGGTTGTATCGCCTTTATCAAGAACCTTGGCGCTGGCGGCGGATGTTGGCTTTGCCAGCGTTTGCTGTGAAAGCGTTTGTTTATCGTTTGACAGCAAGGGGTGCAATTAGTTAAGAGTGCTGAGTGCTGAGTGCTGAATTCTGAGTTCTGAATTCTGAGTTCTGAGTTCCGAGTGTTCTTACTTAGTTAGTATTAAAGTCTTAAAAAAATTTTAAATTTTCTTTGTTGAATTTTAAATTCCCAGGCAAAACCTGGGAATCCTTATTTTGGGGAGAATGTCACATTTAAGCAGTCAAACTGTTTGATTGTGGGTATGAGGAAAATTTAACAATGCCAGTATTAACAACTCAAGTTAAGACAGATAAATCCGTTCATGGAGAGGACTGTGAAACTCAACAGTACGGTAGCAATACTACTACAAAGGTACAATTGCACTCTGTAACCAAGACTTATGCTAACGGCACTCACGCCTTATTGAATGCAAACCTTGAGGTAAAAAAGGGAGAATTTCTGTTTATCACGGGGCCAAGTGGTTCTGGAAAATCAACGCTCTTGAAACTGCTGTATGGCCAGGAGTTGCCTACACAGGGAGAAGTAATTGTTGATGAATGTAATGTAGCGGATTTGCGAGGCGATCGCTTGTCATTATTGCGGCGACGGATTGGTATTGTGTTTCAAGACTACAAACTGATTACCCAACGAACAGTAGCAGAAAATGTCACTTTTGTGCTGCAAGCTCAAGGTTATACCCGTAAAGAAATCCAACGACGTTTAGAACCAACCTTAAAGTTGGTAGGTTTGCTGAGTAAAGCTGACTGTTTTCCAGATCAACTGTCTGGAGGAGAACAGCAACGGGTGAGTATTGCTCGTGCGATCGTTGGTACACCACCCTTGTTGTTGGCAGATGAGCCGACTGGAAATCTCGATCCAGATAATTCCTGGCAAGTCATCCAGATTCTCCAGAAGTTAAATTCTTTTGGAGCTACGGTAATTGTCACTACCCACGATGAACAATTGGTACGGCGGTGCAATCATCCAGTAGTGCAAGTTCGTAATGGAAGGTTGTCTCGAAAATAGTTATTTGTCATTAGTCATTAGTCATTAGTCATTGGTCATTTGCAAAGGACAAAGGACAAAAGACAAATGACAAATAACTAATAAACGTGGTGTTTGACTTTTGCTGATATCGGTGTGAAAATTGTTGCTGTTTTGGGGGGTAGCACTTGTAGGCGATCGCAGGCTTGTAAACTTTTAAAAGCTGCCTCTCGCACTACAACTTCTTCTTCTCGACTGAGTAGGAGTTGCAAGCATTGGACAATATCTTGCTGCACTGAAGAATCAACTCGCTTACGGCTGATGAATTTACTTAGTTGACCTAGAGCAATCAACCGCTTCAATGGATCTTTTTCTGTTAAATTCATTAACAACCGATCGAGGTGGTCTTCTTCTCGATTTTCATAGAAGTTGACAATTTGCCATACCAATAAAATTAAAGTTAACAGGGTTCCTACAGCTTGCACAATCGCACCAGTAGCAATCCAGTGACTGTGAGAGTCAACCCATATTGCCGCTGCCATGTAAGTGCTGACACTAGCAATACCACCACTGATGACTGCTAAAACTAACCGACGATTTGAACTATTTAAGAACTTACGTATTTTAGACCAGCGCAATTGCCAGTCCCACTCCTGCATTGAGTAAACCAATACCATTACTCCAATGCCGATTAAGAGAGCCAGTAGCAGTTTCCAGTTCCACAACAACATGGCAATGATAATTGTCAGGAACCCAAGAAAGCCCCCAGGGCCAGAGAAACGTTTAAATGTTTGCTGCTTTATGGCTCCCTTTGCCTTGAATTTTGTCAGCGACCAGTTCCAGTTGGGGATTTGGTTGATCAATTGCTGCCAAGAAGACGAAGCCTGTGCCACAGTGTTTACCTACTTGATTATGAAATTACCTATTGTATAAGTTTTACTATGGATGAAGAAAGGATGAAGGCTCAAATCACAAAATGCCCGGTTTTATAGACGGATAGTAGACTAATACAGCACAGCGCAAATAAGATACCATTTTCAATCGCTCAGAGCAAGGGCATTTTGTACGTAAGTCTTAGTTAAAGACAAAAACGAAAGTTATCAAGGGTGAATTGACCATCAAAAGTACAAAAGGTAACGCTGTAAATGTTATTCACATTTATAGATAATAAAGTATTGGGGGAAATTGGCGAGTCGGAATTGGCAAGATTGGAGCCTGGTAGTGCAGTTTGAGCAAGTAGTTGTTGATCGCGATCGTAAGCGGAAAGGACTAGCCGTTGCGAACTAGTGACAAAGACGCTAACTGAGTTAACTGGACGCAAGAAATTAGCTTCTAAAAATCCACTTTTGGGCGCTCCCATTAAGACTATTAGCCCTGAATAGGTTGGAAATGCGGGATTTGATGGCTGTACTGCTAGAGAATTGTGAAAAATGACTCCCCAACGTTCATATTGGCGCTCTACTGCTTCAAAACACTTCAAGTCTTCTAAGTCTAAACAAATACAAGTAGGTACAGTAAGTCTGGTAGCATCAAGAACTGGCTCGACCTGACCCCGCCTAGCTGAAGCTTTAATTTCGTTTTCTATATTAAAGTTGTCAAGCGCAAATTTAGCGTCTTCAATCGTTGGTAGTTTATTTGATTGAAGAGTAGCCTGCTCTACCATGACATCCCGCCTTACCATTACTTAGATAATAATCAGATTAGTTATACATCAAAAGCAATTATTTCTACATATATTAAGTAGAATTAACAGCTTATTAAAATAAGCGTTTTAACTATTGTTGACGTGTTGACGCTCAAAATTATTTATGGGTTTTTTGATAGACTACCATAAAAACTTATGTTGGATTGACGCTGGAGCGAGCCTCGCTATCATGAAAAACCTTTATAAAACAGTAATTTTAACGTTAATTTACTTGATGATTATGAAAAAAAAGCACCAAATCTTTACAAGTAATCCAGTAATTTTATATCTACTTAATCTGACGCTAGCAAGAAGTTTTAGAATGATTGGTTTGCTGATAATAACAATGAGTGGGGAGTTTGAACTAGACACATCAAGAGTGCTGAGTTAAAAGACTGCCTACAAAGGACGTTGTTTTTACTAAGTACACAGATATTGAGTACTTTTTAATTTACTTAGCACTGAGTAGTGTAAACATCTAAGGTGACTAAAGCGGAGGCGGATAAATTATCAAATCTTCTCTTGCTGTGCTTGCGTCCCAGATATCGTATCTTACTTGTGCCAACGAATCACTACAGTCAACAAAAAAATACTTATGTTTCAACCACTAGGATTTGAACAACGTTCTATAGATACCTCACTAGGTAGAATGGTATATTACACTGCTACTGGAGCACCTTGGCAGGATGATCGAACTGCCAAAGATGATCGGGAAACTTTGGTATTCCTGCACGGCTTTGGTGGTGGGTCTTCTGCTTATGAGTGGTCGAAGGTTTATCCGGCTTTTGCAGCTGAATATCGAGTCATTGCGCCAGATTTGCTCGGTTGGGGTAGGTCTGAACATCCAGCACGGAGTTACAAGATTGAGGATTATTTGACCACGATTCGGGAGTTTTTCGAGCAGACTTGTACTGGGCCAGTAACAGCGATCGCTTCTTCTTTAACCGCAGGATTTACAATTCGGGTAGCAGCAGATCGTCCTGATTTATTCAAGTCTTTAATTCTTACCACCCCCGCCGGACTTTCTGACTTTGGCGAAGACTACTCCCGTAGTTTTTTTGCCCAGTTAGTTAGCGTTCCCATTGTTGATCGTTTACTTTACAACACTGGAGTTGCTACTAGTGGTGGTATTCGCGGCTTCTTAGAACAAAGGCAATTTGCTCAATCAAATCGAGTCTACGAAGAAATTGTAGATGCTTATCTACAATCCGCCCAACAGCCTAATGCTGAGTATGCAGCACTGTCCTTTGTTCGTGGCGATTTATGCTTTGATTTATCCCTTTACATTCAACAATTAACCACTCCCACTGCCATTATTTGGGGACAAAAGTCAGAATTTACAGGCCCCTCAATTGGTCGCCGCCTTGCTGAAATCAATCCTCAAGCAATCCGATTTTTTCAACAGTTGGAAGATGTCGGATTAACACCACAGTTGGAATTGCCAGCAGTGACAATCGGGTTAATTCGCAAATTTTTGCCTTTGCTTAATTAACATGAGTAGTAGAGACGCAAAATTGGACTGGGCAACTCTTGGAGACGCTGCGCGAACGCCCCGTTGTGCTAATGCGTCTCTACATTATCAAAATAGAATTCAGGAGTCAGTCGCCAGAATACAAGTTGGGTATTTTGAACGAAAGAGCGGATGAATCAAGGGCGTTTTTGCACCCCCACGCTTATCTTCTCTTTCAGAGACGCTCTTGCGTTCGATTTAGTGGTCAACTTTCGTAGTGGCGGGTCCCAATCCCCCACTGTAAGCGTTGTGTTAGCGAGTCTTCTTCCAAGGGGAGACGCCAAGGGCGAACGAGCGTCTTGATTCTGACCGGAATTTCGGAGTCTCCGGCTCCGCTCCTGAATTCAGAATAGCTGAATTTTTTTTCAATTTTCACCAGATGTTTAATAAGATTGTTAGAGAAAATATTATCAGCAAAAGTGACAATACTATTTATCTTTCAATCTGATATCAATGACAGTTGCATTGAAGTTGTAGTTAAAGCCTTCTAACTCAAATGGCATCCCAATTTTCACTTTACTGTTACCCAAAACTGGACCGCTTTCAGTAACTTGGGCTTTGCCATCTAAAGTCAAAAGCAAATCTGTACTGTAATTATTGCTCTTTGGATCTGGCAGTTCTTTAACAGTGCCATCTGGTTGGAAAACATTGACTGTTCTAGGTAGCTGTTGAATAGATTTAATTTCAATCTGTCCGTAGGGTTGATTGCGAATAATCACATTGGTTTTTCCGCCTTTTTTTAAACCATTGTCGATTAATTTTTCTGGGTCGCGTACATTCAAACCACGAACTACTAAGTCTACTTCTATGGGTACTGTTTTCGCACCAACTTGGGCAACAGAACCAGAAGTGCCAGGAAAAACAAAGATGCCAAAGATAACTAGCAGAATTACCAGCACAGCACCTAAATCTAGGAGATTGATTTTGCCAAACAAGCGACCTTTTGAATCTAAAATAGCCATAAAAAGTTTTCCGAGGTAATAGCGAAGTAATGGATTGTAACAAGAAAGTTTTCGATGGAAACGGCAATTTTCTCTATTTGGTAATAACTCAAAGTATTCGGGGTTGCGATTATGCGACAGTTTATCACGAGTTAGTAATTTCCGAGGAACGGCAGCTAACCCTCAAAATTTTACCTGTTAATACTGACGCGCCTGGAAACTAAAATCTAGTGTTTAAGCCTATCTTTGGAGAGAATCCCTAGCCTCCCGCAGTTCGGTAGATTTGCGTCAAGATTATTCTGTATGACAACTCCTTTGGTCTTGAGTTAAGAATGCAACTTAGAATACTCTAAATCCGTCTCATAATTTGTCCCCTCATTTTATGTTCTCCCGAAATAATCTTCAGAGCGTATTATGTTTAATTGGAAAGGTTTTGCTGCAAATTACCGTGTATGGCGGCGTCGCTGGTTTTATCCCCTAATTTCAGTGGTAGTCGCCCTGAGTCTGTGCTTGAGTACACCCTTGCCTGGAAGAACTTTAGATTTCTTGCCTCTTCTACTCCAAGGAGTTCAGGCATTTCAGCTTTCTAATATATCCCCTAATCAAGAAGTTGATCTTGGTAAGCAGATTAATCAGGAATTAGTCGGCAGTCAAGTCCGACTTTACCGCAATCCCGAAGTTAATCGTTATGTAGAACAAGTTGGTCGACGTTTAGCAGCAAATAGCGATCGCCCCGATCTCCCCTATACTTTCCAGATAGTTGAGGATAACTCTATTAACGCCTTTGCGACCTTGGGCGGCTATGTATATGTCCACACGGGTTTGCTGAAAACCGCAGACAATGAAGCGGAACTAGCAAGTGTACTCGCCCATGAAATTGGTCACATTGGCGGAAAACACGTAGTCAAGCAGATGCAGCAAAAAGCCCTCGAAAGTGGTCTATTAACAGCAGCTGGCTTAGATCGAAATTCCGCAGTGCAAATTGGTGTACAGTTAGCGCGAGACTTACCACGCAGTCGTAAAAACGAATTTGAGGCCGATCAAAGAGGACTACGAACTTTGACACGTACTGGTTATGCCCAGTCAGCAATGGTCTCTTTTATGCAAAAGCTGCTGAAAAAGGGTGGTTCTACTCCAACATTTTTGAGTACACACCCCGGAACTAGCGATCGCATTGATGCCCTCAGACGTGCAATTAACTCTCAACCTAGTAATAAAAAATCTGGCTTGGATAATGCTAGTTATAAAGCTAATATTCGACCATTAGCGAAGTCTTGAGGAAATTGGGCATTGGGAATTGGCTCATAGGAGGCAGGAGGCAGAGGTTCTTTAATTTTGAATTTTGTTAGCGCCGGCGGCAAGCGAGTCCGCGAGCGTCATTTTGAATTTTGAATTAATTTCTCCCCACTCCCCCTCATTTCAAATATTGCTCAATTCTTATTGCGGCGAGCGACTTTAATTTTGGCTGGATCGACCGTACTTACAACCTCTTCTAAAGGCAGCGTACGGATATAATTTTTAAAGATATTAACTTGATAAACTAACTGATTTGTGACATCTAGTCCAGTCAACCAGCCACTCCGGGGATGATAAGCGCCAGTATCTATGTCTAGCCATCCCTTTCCTTGTGCCAGTTTACCAGGAGAAACACCCGGCAGGGTAAAGGTAATGGTGTGACCGATGATAATTTGTTTATCTGGAAAGTAAGGTTTTTCAATGCTGTGAAACTCCTCTCGTATCCAGCACAGTTCATCGGCAGTTTGTTCTGTCACCGACTTGCAAGGGTCAACACCAGCATGAGTTAACCAAATATCTCCCAAGTCAAGGTATGTAGGCAAAGCTTTTAACCAATCCAGATGGTCATCAGGAATTGGAGCCTCTTGGTAACTGGCTACAGTAGCTTGCCCTCCACCAAACAGCCATGCTTGCATCGTCGAGGAGGAAGTCCTTTCACTCGTCAGAATGTTTAGTAACATCTGCTCATGATTTCCCAACAAACATGAGTAGTTATTTTCTTTGACAAAATTAACTACTTGTGCACTATGAGGACCGCGATCAATTAAGTCTCCCAGAAAATAGACTCGATCTTCTGAAGTGGGGGCGATCGCCTCCAACAATGTCATTAAGCCTTCATAGTGTCCATGCACATCCCCAATTACAATTCGTCTGGGGCTAGTTTCGCTCATTGTCTCTTAGCTGCAATAGTTTTGGCTAATACTCCTGCTACAGTTTACGCTGTCTGCTTTCCGCAATGAAAGGTAAAAATACTGGATAATGGTTATTTTAATTTAATTTTTGTACGAGTAATAAACTTAACTTATCAAATATATACAACGGCAATTGTTTTTCAGATATAACCTATAATAATGATGGCGTAAGACTAGCTTTTTCTGCTAATTTGAACTACTTAGCCGATAATTTAGGCTCTTGCCATATTCATCACTTTTAAGTTCAGAATGTCTAATGGTTTCTCTGCTGAAATTAGTTCGCGCATCTGCAAGCACATGAATGAAGATCATGCGGATGCTGTAGTTATTTATGCTAAAGCTTTTGGTGGTGTCACTGATGCGACCGCAGCCGAAATGCTGTCAATTGATGCACAGGGTATGGATTTAACAGCGCAAGTAAATGGGGAAGCTGTACCAGTTCGCATTCAATTTGATCGTGTTTTAGTAGATGCGGAAGATGCCCATCAAACTTTGATTGTAATGGTGAAGCAGGCGCGGGTGAAGGCTAAATAGGAAATGACAAAGTAATTGACACTAAATCTGCGATATATTTAATCACATATTTTTGTACATATAGCAATACTAAATCATTTGTGAAAAACAAGATCCCCGACTTTGTACAAGTTGTCGGGGATCTGCGGCTTGGTTAAGCTTAGAGTCAAAGCTGTGTTATGTCGTAATTGCTGTAAATACTCACCCCGCCAGCCGATACATAATCACTTTTCCTTTCCAATTTTCTTCCACAAATACCAGATGCTCACCATTGGAACGCCGAAAAGCGCGAATACCGTAGGGTATATCAATCCAGCCACTTTCGCTGCCAACTTCTGGGCCTGGTTTTAACTTTTGTACTTGCGCTCCCGTTTTGGCATTGTAGACATATACCTCTGCGGTTTTGACTGTGACGGCAAATACATAGTCTCCCGCCACACTGATTGCTGCTGTAGACACTTCACGCTTACCGGTGCTGTCGTAGGGAATTACAATCCGCCATTTGGGAGTACGATTTCCTTTACTCCAATTGTCAAAACGGGCAATCTCAGATCCAGCAACTCCAGCATCGTCACTAAATGCAGGGCGATCTACCGTAAAGCCTGACAAATACATACTATCTGTTTCAGGGAAATATTCGATCCGCCGCAAGTCGTTAAATATTTTGGGAGTAGTTTGCTTTTCCATCGAACTATAGCTGTAGATGGGGTTGCCTTTAGGATCTATTCCCTGTAAAGGATAATGTCGAATGCCATCTTCTGTTCGCAAAGCTTTCCAAACATCTCCTTTGCTGTCTACCCACCAACCGCCGAGATAAGGATAATCTTTGCTGCGATCGTATTCGTTTTTTTCAAATTTGCCATTACCGTTGCGATCGCGCCAGATCCATTCGCCTTGTTCTGGTTGATGCGGTGGCCAATTTCCGGTGATAAATGGTTTATCTGCGCTATTAGTACCGACAAACATTCCGGCGGGTATGGCGACTTTACCATCTGTGGCGGAATTAAAACGATATATTTGCAGAAAGCTGTTATACATATCTGTGAGGAACAAAAACGGCTTCCCTTGGATGCGGCGAACAAAGGTTCCATCTGGGGATGTATGCAGACGTGGATCTTGAGGATATTTGAAAGCATTTAAGGTGTAGGCTTTGTAAGTCCATTGCTTACCAGCAGCCTTACTGTAATCGATCAAATAGTGTTCTTGTTTGGTGAATAAATCGACACCATCGGTTTTAGGATCGGCATCTGCATTATCGACGAATATCAATCCCAGCGATCGCCACATTAGTTTTCCCGATGGCGAAAATTTCCGCAAATCTGTTCCTGATTTGTTGAAACCATTACTATTTATATAGATATTGCCGGAAGCATCTGTACCGACTCCGGTAAGTCCGTAAAGTTTCAAATCTCGAACTTCACCAGGAACTCCTGCATAAATACCGCCTTTAGAACCAAAACTACTCACCTGCACCGGCTGATCTTTGATCTCATAAGTCAACATTTGCTGACGCGGGCCATTTTCTGCTACTAACAGCTTACCTTGATGATTAATAGCGATCGCTGTTGGTTCAACGATATCTGCAATCTGTTGAGGCAATTGTTTTCCACTTTGGGAATAATGTAAAATTTTTGCAGGCTTACTACCATTTTTACTTTGAATAATCCACAGATTTTTTTGTGGATCGATAGTTATTGCTCCCGGATTAGCAAAGGTAAAGCTGCGGAGTTTCTTCATCGTATCAGTATCATAAACACGAATCTGGTTAGTAGCAAAATCACTTACATATAACTCGCTTCCTACAGTTGCTAATCCAGTGACTTCATTTTTAGTACTGGTAATCAACATACTTTTATCCCAGCCACGCCCATTCGGAAATGGTGCGGGTTTTCCTGACAAGTCATAGCGTCTAACGCTATACCAAGTTGTTCCTTCTGGTGGGTAATCTTCTTTTATATTGCCCCTCGAACCTTGAGTCATGGCAATATAAACATATTTACTATTTGCTGTTACAGCTTTGCCACCGCCACGACTCCAGCCGTGAGTATCTCCAAGGGCAGCAATAACCTTACCATCTTTATATATTGCTGCCTCCATTCCCGCCTCATCCCAATGGCTGTTAGTATAAACTGTGCCATCAGGGGCAACATACATGGTCTCAATATTATTTTGTATCCGCAGATTTCCACTGCCAATAGTATTACCTATCCACGATGTTTTGTAGTTAAGCGTAGGTGTTTCAGTATTGTTTTGTACCTGCAAATTTGCATTGTCAATAGTATTACTTATCGACGATGTTTTGTAGTTAAGCGTGGGTGTTTCTGTTGTTGCCCAGTCTGTTGTAATTCCGATGCTAGTAACAATGACTCCAACAGTCAGGCTAAGTAAAAAGTTGAAAGTTTTACTTTTGTATAAATATCTAGCTTTAGATAATTTTTTGATATGCTGATTAAGCTTGTGACGGAGTTTTTTTAACTGCGTCAGGAATTTATTTATCATATAATTTTTCAGCTTTTAATTATTTATATACAATTATTGTTTCTGAAATCCGTAAAAAAATATAACTCTTTTTAACAAGGTTCGATACAAGTTGTGTCGTAACACTACATCTAAAATCTTTTGATTAATCATTAATGTTTATTTTTTGTATTATTTATTACTTATTTTTCAATCAAAAATGGTAAATATTAATACAAAATACTTTGACATTAATTTATTATTAATGGTTTGTTCCTCTTCCCATATACCTCTCAGCTTCCTTGCTTTGCAGGTATAATGTATGTCGTAGTCGGTATTCTCTAGTTAATAAAAACACAGAATTTAATTCATTGTTGACGTTGGCATATAAATAGTTTATAAATTGGTGTTCTATAAAAAAATATTATTGGGAATGGGTATTCGCAAATCATTGTAATTGAAATTTTGCTCGAACACGCTGTAGAGAAACATATCAATTTTTATCTCTACATCTAAAGCGTGAGATTTTTATACTGTTATTCAAAAATACTCAAGAAATTATAGGACACACATTAGTGGAAAATAAAAGAGAGAATTTTGATTCAACACCTGCATCTATTCTCACTCTTGGATTAGGCTGGTTTCCCAAAAGTCCTGGAGGATTAGAAAGGTATATTTATGAACTAACTCATAAATTAGCTGTAAATAAAGACCAGATTGAATTATGCGGAGTCGGTTTACCAGAGGCTGAACTAAATTCGCCGATTAAGCTGACTAACTTGGCGAGTCCCGATAGTGCTATTTGGCAAAGATTATGGTCGATTCGTAATAATTTTCAGAAAACAAGAACCAGCAAACCAGATGCTATTAATTTACACTTTGCATTATACAGCTTTCCTATTTTAGATATTTTGCCAAAGGGAGTACCAGTTACTTTTAACTTTCATGGCCCTTGGGCTTCTGAAAGTCAGCAAGAGGTAGTTAATAAAAACCTTAGTCTTTTGATCAAGCATTGGCTAATAGAACAAAACACTTATAATCGCTGCGATCGCTTCATTGTTTTGAGCAAAGCTTTTGGGAAAATTTTGCACGCTCAATATCAAGTACCGTGGAGCAAAATTAATGTTATCCCTGGTGGAGTTGATATTAATTGGTTTCAACCAAATTTATCACCCCAAGAGGCTTGTGCAAAGCTAGGCTGGCCTAATAATCGCCAGATTATATTTACATCACGCCGCTTAGTACATCGAACCGGAGTTGACAAATTATTGCAAGCTCTGGCTATAATTAAGCCCAGAATACCAGATGTTTGGCTAGCGATCGCAGGTCGTGGTCACATCCAAGCTGCACTACAACAACAGGCTACAGAATTAGGGCTAGATGATAACGTTAAATTTTTAGGTTTTCTGCCTGATGAGCAATTACCTATAGCTTATCAAGCTGCTGAATTAACCATCATGCCTAGTCAATCCTTTGAAGGGTTTGGATTAGTAATAGTTGAGTCTCTAGCCTGTGGTACTCCTGTTTTATGTACTCCAGTTGGGGGAATGCCAGAAATTTTATCAGAATTTTCACCCGATTTAATTACGACTTCAACAGAAGCCTCATCCATTGCTGAAAAATTAGAACAAGCACTATTGGGAAATATCCCCATACCATCAAGAGCAGCCTGTCGCCATTACGCCAGCATACACTATGACTGGAATCAAATTGCCCAACAAGTACGGCATGTTTTATTAAATTAAACAAGTGATTGTAATAAATAGTAAGGGTGCTACATGAGTCAAATTAGATAAAATAGAGGTTTAATGAGAATTTTTTTTCTAGACCAAAGCGGTAAACCAGGCGGTGCGGAATTATGTTTAATAGATATTGCTAAACCTTATGGCGATCGCGCTTTAGTAGGTTTATTTGCAGATGGCTCATTTAAACATTTATTACAGCAAAATCATATTCCAGTAGAAGTTTTCACAACTCAAGCCATCCAAGTTCACAAAGAAAGTAGTTTGGTACAAGGATTCAAAAGTCTTGGACAACTTGTACCTTTGATTAGTAAGGTAGTTAAAAAAGCACGTGAATACGATTTAATCTACGCCAACACCCAAAAAGCATTAGTTGTCGGAGCATTGGCAAGTTTTTTCAGTCATCGCCCTTTAGTTTATCATTTACACGATATTCTTTCCAAAGAACATTTTAGCCAAACTAATCTTCGCATTGCTATTAACTTAGCTAATCGTTTTGCATCATTAGTAATTGCGAATTCTCAAGCTAGTAAAACAGCCTTTGTGCAAGCAGGAGGGCGCTCAGATATCATCAAAGTTGTTTATAACGGCTTTAATCCAAAAATTTATCAAACTGATGAATCTGACATTAATCAATTACAACAACAGTTAGGATTAAAAGGAAAATTTGTCGTTGGACACTTTAGCCGTCTTGCACCTTGGAAAGGGCAGCATATTTTAATTGATGCCCTTGCTAAGTGTCCGCCAGAAGTGATAGCAATTTTAGTGGGTGATGCACTATTTGGCGAACAAGATTATGTCCAAAAGTTACACCAACAAGTTAGTCAACTAGGACTAGAAAACCGCGTCAAATTTTTAGGATTTCGTTCTGATATTCCTCAGTTAATGGCAGTTTGTAACTTGGTGGCACATACCTCTACTTCACCAGAACCCTTTGGTAGAGTGATTGTAGAGGCTATGCTATGTGAAAAACCTGTAGTTGCAGCAAAAGCCGGGGGTGTAATGGAATTAGTAGAACATGGATTTAATGGTTTTCTAGTCACACCAGGAAAACCCCAGGAACTTGCACAAGTAATTAGCACTTGTTTACAGGAGACGGAAATAACTGCAACTATAGCTAAGAATGCCAGGATTACTGCTAGTGAGCGTTTTAATGTTGCAGTTATTAATCAGCAAATTGCCCAACTGCTGTTTAATATCATGTCCGCTTAAATAGACATAATACCCGTGCTAACCCCACCCAGCTAAAGCATAGCTTTTGTTTTCTTCCTCGCTTGCAAAGGGGTGCTTTTGTGATTGACAATTAGACGGGCATAATAATATTAAAAATTAGTACAGCCTTGTACAAGTTTGCAGCGAATCGAATTTAGAAACTTTGCCTTAGTGTGTGAATGTTTACACCAAGTTGCTGTATTTAGCAATACTCTATATCATATAAATAGTGTAATTTAGAACACTGACTAGAAAAAACTCCATCTTATATTGTGATTTCTATAAATGATACAACAGAAATACATTTAACAATCTCCTGCGACTTTCAACTACCCACATTTGGTAGATAAAAAGATTTTGCCGACCATAGCGCTGTATTATGAAAACACATCGCAATACACAACACTCAGCGCAAACGCATCTAAACTACTCTTGATCGCAACCAAGGTTAAGAACCAACGACAAAATCAGCATTTATCGTTTGGTTTAGTTTCCAAGACTCAAAGCGATATCCACGACGGGCTGTTCGGTGACGCTAAATTTGTGTCAATAAGCGGGGATTAATGCGACTATTTTGGAGCCGATTGAGAATAAAATCCTTTTGTTGACATGATGCGTTTGCCCTGACACAACACCGAATCAAACAGATAAGGAACACAAATATTATGACCTCAACTACAACTTACACTTACGATGCTGCTGGCAATGTGATATCTGAGAAGATAGACAACAACAGTGATGGGATAATAGACTCAGTTATTACCTACCGCTATAACCGGACATCCTCTAGCATTGACTACAACAACGACGGCATAGTTGATAGTGTCTTAACCTATACTTATGATGCCAACGGCAACGAGACATCCTATAGCAGTAATAACAAGAACAATGGCAAAGTTGATTATGCCGAAACCTCTACTTATGATGCCAACGGCAACCGGACATCCTTTAGCCGTGACGACAATGGCGACGGCATAGCTGATTCTGTCCAAACCTCTACTTATGATGCCAACGGCAACCAGACATTTTATAGCCAAGACTACAATGGTGACGGCAAAGCTGATGATGTCTCAACCTCTACTTATGATGCCAACGGCAACCAGACATTTTATAGCAGTGACAATAATGGTGACGGCAAAGTTGATGATGTCTCAACCTATACTTATGATGCCAACGGCAAGTTAATATCCTCTAGCCGTGACAATAATGGCGATGGCATAGTTGATGAGGTGGAAACCTATACTTATGATGCCAACGGCAAGTTAATATCCTCTAGCCGTGACAATAATGGCGATGGCATAGTTGATGATGTCTCAACCTTTACTTATGATGCCAACGGCAACCAGACATCCTCTAGCAGTGACAACAATAACGACGGCATAGTTGATGATGTCTCAACCTTTACTTATGATGCCAACGGCAACCAGACATCCTCTAGCCGTGATAGCAACAACGATGGCATAGTTGATAGAGTCTCAATCTCTACTTATGATGCCAACGGCAAGTTGACATCCTCTAGCCGTGACTATGACGATGGCATAATTCATGAGGTCGAAACCTATACTTATGATGCCAACGGCAACCAGACATCCTTTAGCCGTGATAGCAACAACGATGGCATAGTTGATGAGGTCTCAACCTTTACTTATGATGCCAACGGCAAGTTGACATCCTCTAGCCGTGATAGTAACAACGATGGCATAGTTGATGAAGTCTCAACCTCTACTTATGATGCCAACGGCAAGTTGACATCCTCTAGCCGTGACGACAATGGCGACGGCATAGTTGATTATGTCGAAACCTTTACTTATGATGCCAAAGGGAACCAGACATCCACCAGCCGTGACAGCAACAACGATGGCATAGTTGATTATGTCGAAACCTATACTTATGATGCCAACGGCAAGTTGACATCCTTTAACATTGACAATTATATCCAAACCTATACTAATGGACGCGCATCCGCCAGCTATGACTTCAACAACGATAGTGTAACTGATGCAGTTGGCATCTACAGCTACGATTTGAGCGGCAAGCTGATTTCACAGAAGATTGACAACAATAATGATGGTATCTTTGATCAAGTGACTGCCTTAAGTTACGACGATAACAACAGACTAGCTGCACAGCTAGCTGACCTGAATAATGATGGCATCGCTGAAGAAATTACCACTTACAACTACGATGCCAATGGCAAACTAACTACCGCAGATATTGACAGCAACAGTGATGGCACTACTGATGCAGTTGCCACTTATCTGTATGATGCCAATGGTCAACTTCTCAGCAAGACCACCACACAAGGAACTGTGCCAAACCAAACCTTAAATAGTGGCAATGGTGCAGACACGCTTACTGGTACGGCTGGTAATGATAAACTGCTTGGATTAGCCGGAAATGACAAACTAGTTGGTGGTCATGGTAATGACATCCTTAACGGTGGCGCTGGGCGTGATACCCTCACAGGCGGTTGTGGCGCTGATAAATTTGTGTTCAACAGTCTGAGTGATTCGCTGCTGTCTGGCTTTGATAGAATTACTGATTTGAAAATCGGTGAAGATAAAATTGATGGGCTGTATGCAGTTAACGCTGCTAATTTAGTTCAACTTGGCACTGTTGCTAGTCTAAATCTTTTCGATGTACAGCAGATATTGAGTGCAACTGCTTTTGTGGCTAAAGGTGCAGCAACTTTTACCCTTGGTACAGGCAATAAGGGACAGACTTTTCTGGCACTCAACGATAACACTAATGGATTCTCTGCCCTCACCGATGCCGTAATTGAGATTAGTGGCTACAAAGGTAACTTAGTTTCTTTAGCAGTTGTCTAATTAGACTACGGTTCAATACTAAACTATTAGTAAGTAAATTTAATAGTAATTAGTTAAGAACTTCATGAATATGTAATCTAGACTCCAAAGTTTAAGTGTTAGGAGTCGCTCGTGAGATCATCCGCTTAATTCATTAGGTAGCAAGGATAAGTGACTCATGAAAACCGATAGGCTTACAATTAACCAGCTTTCACCCAAGACCTACGAGTGGTATCTCACCTACTTGCAGGCTATTGATACTAAAAATATAGAAGTTTACGGCACATTTCTGGCAGATGATTGTGTTATGCAATCTAACAATAATCCCCCTATTCAGGGTAAGACTGCCATTTTACAAAGTCTTTCTGAGTACTGGATTACCTTCGATACCTTGACTCACGACTTACTGAATATTTACGGAACCGAATCGTCTTTTGTCCTTGAAGCCTTAAATCATTACAAACGCAACGATCAAAAGGTCATAACAGTTAGGGCGGTAGCTATTACCGATCGCCACGAAACAGGCTTAGTAACTTCGGTTAGACTCTATACTGATACAACACCCCTGTATACATAACTGCAACTTAATACTTTGACTTAGCCTCGGAGTTGATTCCGAGGCATGATAGTTACCAAGTAAGAGATTTGACAGATGTGTTTAAAGATCGGGAGTTGAATTTAGAGATTCATGGGTGTGACTATAAACCAACTAATTCGCGAGATTCAAAATCAGAGAGTTGTTGAGCGATCGCTAATCTTGCTTCCAACTTAGCTACACTAAACTGGTTACGCAGATATTCCAAATGAGCGATGGCATTTGCTTTATCGACAGTTAGTCGAATTTGAATGTCTATTGCTTTTTGATATTCCTGATTTACAAGCAGCACCTCAAAGCGGCGAGCCTTGCGTTGAGCATCATTTTTCAAATCCATCTCAAAGGCGGCGGTGCGGTCTGCATTGCCTTCAAATCGGTTAACTTGGTGCTGCACTGCCATCAACTGAGAGTCTATTTCATTAGCCCGTTGAGCAGCTTGTGCGATCGCAGCTGGATAATGACTCAGTTGCATCATTTAATAATTTTCCTCTAAGGTCAATAATGTAGTGTTTAAGTATAAGACCAACCCTTGAATCCATTTACCAAAAGGCTGTCACAGAGCAGTTTTACACTTAACTCAGCTTGGTGGAAGCTATATATATATTATAGTCCAAATATACTAAATTAGGGGAGAAAAAGCGATGTCTGAAGTGCAAGTATGGCAATTTTTTTCCACTAATTATTTAGAGTCATTTTCCTAAATTTTAGCGGAAATCAAGTTCAAATCAACTCTCAAAAAGTTTGAAATTGAAACCTCATTCATTTTTATATATACTGTGTACCAGCAAATTTTTTAATTTTTTCAAATTAGCTTTATAGATATGAGTGAAAATGAATGTAGATCATTATTAATTTCTGAAGATGTCTTTTGAATAACACCATTAATTTTATCTTTTAAGATTAAGTCCGCTCATATACTGATGACTTATTTAGCCGTCAGACTGAAGTCTGCGGCTAACAAAGTAAGCCTGTTTATGCAGGCTTATTATTTTCTGCTAAATTCTGCACTGTAGCTCAAGCTGCTTCCCGCAGTTGTGGTTGTGAGGGCACACTCACCTCTGGAAATGAAAGCGAGAGTTGTTCGGCTTGAGGTACTGCCGCTTGCTGCAAAACTTGAACTTCAATATTCACGCTGACCAAATAACTACCTGTATCAGCACCAACTGCTTCGGCAATTAGTTTAGCAATGTCTGGGCGTTTGGCAGTCAGCGGGTCACGTAAAATACACCGATCCCATTCATGCTTGGCAGTCGGATTGAGGTTGAGAATATAATGCTTCATCATCGAACTAACCCTTGAATCCATCTTCCAGAAGGTTTTCACAGAGCCATTATGCATTTGGCTAGGCTTTGTGAACGCTATACTTATTATAGTATATTTGTACTAAATTGGGCGATATCTGAGTCAGAAAGTAGGAAATATAGCAGTAGGCAGGAGGTAAAACTATTACTATTCCTAGCTTTCACGCTTTCAAAATGTTTTAACCTATGTGACTACGGCTATATATCATGTCCGACTAATTAGCTACAGCGGATTTCAGGTAAATCAAGTACACGGGTAGGGGCAAAACCAACACCAAATTTATCTATTCCCTTCATCTCCAATTTGGTCCCTAATCCCAGAAAATCTGCCCATAGGTAAATTCTAATACAAAGCTATTGCAACTAAGCTTACAAAGCAACACCTTATATTTATGTAAATCGCTATATGGTAGATATCTATATTATTGACCTATTTGTGATTGGTCTACTTTTGCTGATGGTAACTTTAGGGTCAGGTTGGATTACTCGCTTACCCCTTTCTTTTGCCATTATCTACCTAGTGGTTGGTATTTTTCTAGGCCCTTATGGCTTTGGGCTGATTCAATTACGTCGAGATGACGTTTTTAACACCCAACTGCTGGAGAAAATAACAGAACTTGTAGTAATTATTTCTGTGTTTAGCTGCGGCTTAAGAATTGTTCGACCTCTAAAGTTGGGGGTTTGGGATATTACAGTGCGATTGATTGTATTTCTGATGCCAATTTCAATTTTTGCTCTGGCTGTTGTGGGTAAATTGTTTTTAGGGATGAATTGGGGAGAAGCAATTTTATTAGGAGCAATTCTCGCACCTACTGATCCAGTATTAGCATCAGAAGTACAATTGACCGATACAAATGACCAAGATGAGTTGAGATTTGGTTTAACTTCTGAAGGTGGGTTAAATGATGCTTTAGCTTTTCCCTTCGTTTATTTTGGCATTCATGCTTTAGAAGATGACAACTGGGGTAACTGGTTTCAACAGTGGATTACAGTTGATTTAATATGGGCGATCGCAGTTGGCACTATTATGGGGATTGTTGTTGCCAAATCTATCGTTTGGATTGAAAAAAAAGTTCAAAAACGCCGTGCTGCCGATGAGTTAATGGAAGATTTTATTGCTATCAGCACAATTCTATTAACTTATTCCTTAACAGAAATGGTTAATGGTTATGGATTTCTAGGAGTATTTGTTGCTGGGTTAGTTGTGCAACGCAGTTACAGAAATCCTGAAAAACCGCTAGCACAATTGGAATTTGTTGAGCAAATTGAAAAGCTGCTGGAAGTTGGGACAATTTTACTATTAGGTTCAATATTATTATTGAAACCAATGCTTAATTATGGTATGCAATCTTTGTTAGTGATAATTTTGTTATTCTTGATCATCAGACCTTTGGGAGTTTGGATTAGCACAATAGGAAAACGTCCTCTAGATTCACGCCGCCAAAGCTTCCACCCAGCAACTCGGTGGTTATTTGGATGGTTCGGTATTCGCGGAGTTGGTTCTTTATATTATCTAGCCTATGCCTTTGGTCATGGCTTGAAAGGTGAAGCAGCCGAAGAAATTGCTTGGATAACTTACACTACTATTGTAGTTTCGGTAATTGTGCATGGAATTAGTACAACTCCATTAATGAAGTGGTATGAGCGCAATTTTGCTAACAAGAAAAAGACTACTCCTCCCACCACAATAGATGAATTTGAGTAAAAACATTTTTTGTATGTAGCGACTTTCATGACAGTCGCTACAATTTAATTTTCTGAACTTGCTTCAAACCAAAGAGGCGCTTTGAGTATTAAATTCAGATTTCTTTGTAAGAAAGGGTTTCGGTTTATATTCCCTATTTACCTGTTACTTTTTCAATAACTTCTTTCGCTTTTTCGCCAAAACTTTCTGGAGGATTTTGTTCTTGTTCAGCCTTTAAATTTCTTTCGTAAGTCTTCTCTATAGTATCAAGGTTTTTTGAATCTTTTATTGCTTGCTCATAAGCTTCTTCTCGGTTTTCTTCTTGAATGCCAACACCTGGATCGTATTCGTTAGCACGATTAATTTTTTCTTGAGAATTTGGTTTATACTCTGGCGGTATTAGCTTTAATTCTTCAAGAGTAGTTGCATAACTAGTTTGCTGAACAAAAATGAAGGAACCTGTGAAGCTGATGAAAACCATCAAGCTAAGAACCAAAAAACTTGAACGTAATGCTTGTTTTAAACTTAATAGAATTTTTTGCATGAAAAAAATCTCCTAATCTTTTGTTATGAGCCTTTTTAGGTAGAAAATAGATTAAATATCTTAGGCTCACAGGCATCCTAAGTGTTTAGGTACAGTTCTTTCTTCTACCTCAAGGTATATTAATTTTTAGTTGTTAAGTAATCTTATTTACAAGACTAAAATCCTCGACTTCTTAGAGAAGTCGGGGATCTTGTGGTTCACAAATGATTTAGAGTAGCACAAAGTTGTGTAATCTTACCCGTGTACCTCTTTAAAATGAGAATTGTTATAGTCATAAATTGTTGTGCTTACTAACACACCATTCAGGACTCAAGTTCTGGACTAATAGCTTAATCTACTTAAGTAAAATGATATTTTTACTTTCTTATCGGATAGACACTTATGACCAACTGTGATTAATCTTAATTCCTCGGCTTTGCATTACCTCTTCAAATAAATTTGTTGGTAATGCTTCTTCTACAGGAAAAACTCCGGGTTTTTTGAGTTTACCTTCTAGCAATAATTGGGCGATACTACCTGTGCCATAACCAGAAGCCACAGCTGTATTTTCATGCACTACAGTTGAACAATAAACGGCTGTTTCACCATTTTTCTGCCCTGTAACCTCAGAACGAACTGCTACTCCAATTCCACTAAAATTATTAGTTACATCTGTCATTGAATGGCTGACATGAGACAGAAATTCAATCATGTAACGACGCTGCATTAACCACTTGGGAAAAACGTGTGCCGCAATCCAAGTTAGGTGATTGTAAAAATCGGGAACAGAGCCAAACTTAGTAATTACAGTTTTTACTGATGGGAAGGCTTTGGGCAGTGTAAAGGTTTCTGGCATATCAAACCAGTAAACTCCGGTGCTTCCATAGGGAGGTGGAAACTCAACTACTTCTCTTTCACTATAAGGCTTGACTATTTCCCATTTTCCATCTATCCATGTCTCAA
Source organism: Nostoc sp. LPT (assembly GCF_017115165.1). GTDB lineage: Bacteria > Cyanobacteriota > Cyanobacteriia > Cyanobacteriales > Nostocaceae > Nostoc. The sequence continues at coordinate 38,376 of NZ_JABXKF010000149.1, forward strand.
AAGGATACTGTAACCCCAGAAAAGTTGTCCGCATGACTGTAATGCCAGCACCACCCGAACCAGAAACTAAATAACTTAAATGGATCTTTTCGGGTTTATCAAATTGTTCAACTCCCTGGCGTACCATGCTGTTAGAAATACCAGGAAAAATGCCAGTATTAATAATTGCCGTCACACCAGCAGCAGCAGCTTGTTCATGATAATTAAGAGCTTTGCTGGTATAAGAACGGTGGTCGCTAACATCTAGATAATTAACGCCTTCAGCAATACAGGTTTCAAGAACATTAGTATCTCGATAGTGAAATGGCCCAGCACAGTGAATGACTAAGTTAGAGTTTGCGATCGCATCTCGCAGCTTGTCAATTTCTGCCAAGTCTAATATCAAAAACTGCACTTGTCCCCCCGAAGACAAGTTTACAGCTTCCCCAAACTCCGCAGAACGTCCAGTAATCGTAATTTGTGCTTGCGTATGGGTAGCTAGATCCTCGGCAACACTGCTACCAATCCGCCCTCGTCCTCCAAGAATTAAAATGCTGTCTGTCATTACTCCAGATTTGCAACACTAACCTTATTTCATCAGTTTTGCGTCCTGTTTGCCATCGGTTATAAGTATGATTTACCTTTAAATCAAGGTAGAGTTTTCAATTATAGTTAAATTGCTCCCCGTACTAACCTCTATTGATTCTTGATTTGCTAATATGCCAATGATGTCATCAGCGTACTGCAAAGGAACAGCACGTATGGAACAGACAGGCCCAAATTTCTATGATGATGAGGCGGTTTTTACAACCTACATACGCCATCGTCAACGTATAGATAGACCGAACGATACCCTTGAAAAGCCAATGATGATGGATCTCATTCGACCCATTACTGGTAAACGTATCCTCGATTTGGGGTGTGGCGATGCGGCAGTTGGGCGAGAACTCCTTGATCGCGGCGCGGCGAGCTACACTGGTATCGAAGGATCGCACAAGTTGAGGATTTGCGTGAAGCGTGTCCGCAACGCGAACACTTTCAAGACTTGCAAACCTATGAGCGACGAAAACGTATTCCTCTGTTTTTGATATTCGCAGCACGCAAGCCTGGATAGCACAAGCTTATACCAATTCAAAATTCACGCATTCAAAATTCATGCATTAAGAAAGCCAGACAGAAGAAAGGTTTGAGAATATGTATCTGTTGCATTCTTTTTTCAAATTGGTATTATCTAATCTTTAGGCTTCAATTTGCCTAACTACCGTTAGTGCCGAATAACTTACTCCAGCAGTACCTTCCCCTGGATGGGTGGAGTCACCAACTAACCACAAATTCTGGATTGGTGTACGATTAGCAAACCCAAAGGGGCCAAAGGTAGGAATTCTTTGACCAATACCGCCAACTATACCGCGATCGCGGGCTGTGAAATGGGCAAAGGTGCGGGGTGTTGCGGCTTCTTGATAAATAATTGTTTCTGGTTTGAGATAAAAGTATTGGGCAAGACGAGCGATCGCTTCTTGGGTAAACTTTTCTTTTAGTCCTTCATAATCATCAGTCTGCCACCACGGTGCAGGATCGACAAATGAAGAAGCGATAATTGTCGCTTTTCCCTCCGGGGCGCGACCATCTCCAGGATGACTGACAGAAACAAATAGGGAATTATTCTCGCCAATGGGGCCATTGACATCATACAGAAATTGTAAGTGCGGAGGACACCCAAGCGGAATCGCGCTGGCATCTACACCCAAATAGACCACAAAAGCACCCGATGCTTGGGGCAGTTTTTCCACCCGGTTTTTATAACCAGATGGCACTTGTTCTCCTAACAACTGCACCAAATTTTGTACGGTGACGTTGCTAACTATGTGGTCGGCTGCTTCTGTCCAAACTTCGCCAGTTTTCTGATTTCTAATGACTACAGCATTGGCTTTACCGTTTTCTACTTTGATTTTTTCTACTGTGTGGCGCATCAATAGTTTGCCGCCATCTCTCTCTAGGGATTGTACCAAGCGATCGCTTAGTACTTGCATACTTCCCTGGAGGTGAAACAATCCTTGAGGTAGTTGGGATACACTCAACGCTGTGGCTGCATAAAGTAATGCTGTCTCGTCTGCATCTACCTGGGAGTATAGTTTCAGCTGCAAATCCAAAAAAGTTCTCAGTCGTCGGTCATTTCCCAATCCACATAACCGTAAAGCATCTCCTACCGTAAATAAGGTGAAGGGTACGGTAATTAATGTACTCGGACGCACCGCTTGCATTAGCTGCCACAAATCCCATAAATTACGCGGCGGTAGTACCGGATCGCGTCCTTGAAATTGCCAACTAGCATCAAATAAAGTTGCCATCAACTGCCAAAACGGTTCGCTACCAGGAAACTGTTTTTGTCGTTCTTCTTGCCATTTCTCTTGGTCGCGCCAAACGTTGATGGGTGTGGTTTCCCCAGGTAAATACACCGCACAAGCAGGATCGCAAGGCGTTGCTTGTGGCAAATCTATTGACAATTCTGAGAAAATCCGGTGGTGAATTCCCCCTGGTTCCAACCCCGCCACCTGAGTTGCTCCCACATCAAAGGTAAATCCCTGGCGTTTAAAGGTTGAAGCACAGCCTCCTGGTACAAGAGCTTGATCCAAAATTAAGACGCTGTAACCTTTATGAGCTAATAATGCTCCAGCAGTCAGTCCACCTATTCCTGCACCGATGACGACGACATGAGAGTTACTTTTGTCAAGAGAAATGCTGGACATTGATTAGTTTATTTAAAATTCTTAATACTTTTACTTATAATTTTACCTTAATCTCTAAGTTGAATGGGGTCGAAGGGTGCGATTTATCAGTTGAGTCCAATAGAGACCTAACCCCCAACCCCTTCCCTATAAGGGAAGGGGAGTAAGATTTAAAGCCTCTCTCCTCTTAGGAGAGAGGTTTGGAGAGAGGTCAAAGAAGCGCTATATTATCCCGCGATTTAAATCACCGGCGGATCAACCTAAACCCAAAAAATTTGAAATCAACGGCAATAGATTGCTGCATTGTTCAACCAACTTTGCAGCACTGGGTAAACTAGAAATTGTCCCTTTTAAAATCTTTATAGCCGTTTTCGCCGCCTTTTGCATCGCCCCTTCTTGAGGACTTTTCCCCGCTTCAGCTAAGGCTTTCACTTGTTCTAATGCCTCAGCTTTATCTTCTTGCAGTAAATTTGTATCAGCCTCAATTGCTGCTTGCAATTGCGTCAACAATTCCTTAATTCCCAGTTTATCAGGTTCGGAAGATGCTGGTAACTGGTTGATGGTGTTTGTTACTCCACCACTGATTTCACCTAAATTAATTGTTCCCGTTGCATTAAAATCTCTGCCGACATTAATATTGCGGCTGGCATCATTGCTGTTAGTCATATTTTTATTCTCTACTTTATTATCAACTTGAACATTAATCGGCTTATTAGCTAATAATTTTACAATCTCTGCCATCTCTCCACTTTGTTGGCGATAAACGACTATCTGCTCATCTTTAGCTTGTAATTGTGCTTTATATTTTTCTTCTACAGCTTGCAATGCCAGTTGATAACTTTGTGTAAAATCACTATGAATCTTTTCTTTATCAGCACCATCAGGTACACCAACTTTAACTACTACTACGCCATCACCTTTATTTTCAATACTCTGTAGAGCTAATTCTGTGTCTGCATTTTGGTCTTGCACTGTTTGGAAGGCGTTAACAAAAGCTTTCCAGTCTATGCCATTGCGGAAAATTAAATCAACAGTATTTAAAACTTCTTCAAACAGCTTGGTAAATTCTCCTGGTTGAAAGTCGCCACTGCTGGGACGGCGTTCGCGGTCATCAGTTCCCGGCTTTGGATGTTCAAGAAGATAGATAAAGCGACAATCTACATTATCTAATTTGGTTGTACTTTCAATATTCCATGCTTCCACACATGCACCTGTCATTTGAGCACTAGTGAAGTTAGTACCTATAGCTTGAGTGAGAGTTAAATTTGCCCACTCTAAACAACCTCCTTGGAAAGTAGCTTCACGAATATCAGCATCTTTTAGATTTGCTTCTTTCAAGTCTGCGCCTATGAGATTTGCGCCTTTAAGGTTAGCACTAGCGTAGGTTTTTCCTCTACCATTACCAGTTATCAACAAATTTAGAACAGATAGGTTAACTAATATTGTGTGATCAACTCTGGCAAAGTCAAGTTTTTTAGCTTCATAAAAAAGAGTGCGTGTTAAGTTTGTAATTCTCAAATCTGTGTTTTTGAGCGTTGCACCGATTAAATTAGCATCAGTTAAATCAGCACTATAAAAGTTGGTTCCACCTGTAGTAGCAAAAGCAATGATCAATGAGCGAAGCCATGCGTCTTTTTCATTTCCAGCTAAACTACGCCAGCCTATATAAGCAGAAAACAGGATGAAGACGAAGGCGCCGATAAAAGTCTCGATGTCGATGGCAAAGCCAGAGGTGTAAGTGCCAGTGAAGATAGCAAAGGCGACGATGACTGCGGTGGTGAAGGCTCCGGCAAAACTTCCGGCAACGGCGACAGTGACGGCAACAGTAAAGGCAATGGCAAAGACTTCAGTTACAATGAAGATTCCAGCAAAGGCTCCCACAAAGGCTCCAAGACAAGCTCCTCCGAACGCTCTGATAAAGGCTCCTCCCAAGCCTCCGACCAATCCTCCCACAAAAGCTCCAGCAAATGCGAAGGCTCCTAAACCTGCTGTTAAACCTTTGCGAATAGTAACAATAAAAAAGACTGCAAATACAATTAGGTAAACTACCCCAATAAAGAGGTTTTCAGTATTTGTGGCACCAAAAATATCTCCTACAACCAAACTAATGCCGACTGAAAACAACCCTAATAATGCTGACAGCACCCATAAGCCTATAAACAACCAAATTATCCTACTTGTCTGTTGTCCAGCTATAGCACCTCTAAAGTCAGCATTTTTTAGAATAGCATTGGTAAAGTCTACCCCTCGAATATCCGCTTTGCTAAAGTTTGCTCCAGTTAGGTTTTGACCTTTAAAAGAACGTCCTCGAAGATTTTGACCGGAGAAGTCAGCATGTTTTAGAATAGCGTTGGTAAAGTCTACCCCTCGAATATCCGCTTTGCTAAAGTTTGCCCCAGTTAAGTTTTGACCTTTAAAAGAGCGACCTCGCAGATTTTGACCGGAGTAGTCTGGCGGCATAATGACTAATTCGTAATTCGTAATTAAGAAAGTTTGATTAAATCTGGATTTGGGGGTTTGAATCTGGTAACGGATTTTAGAGAATTGGTATTACTGAGATTTTATACAAGTTTGCTGTGCAATATTTCGGGTTTTGGCAAAATAAGGAAAATACAAAAATTTTGGATGCAATACGCTGTAGAAGCGCATAGCTGTGCGCCCTCATCTTTGAATGCTTAAGTTATCATCAGCAATATTGAAGTTGGTGTCACCATACTTAACCTGTAGTTATCAATATTGCAACTGTAGCAGTCTCACAACTTACGGGAGCAGTTCCCGAACTTATGGGAGCAGCTCCTGAACTTATGGGAGTGGCTCCCGAACTTATGGGAGCAGCTCCTGAACTTATGGGAGTGGCTCCCGAACTTATGGGAGTAACTCCCGAACTTACGGGAGCAGTTCCCAAACTTATGGGAGCAGTTCCCAAACTTATGGGAGCAGTTCCCGAACTTATGGGAGCAGTTCCCGAACTTATGGGAGCGGTCTAACTCATGACGGGAGCGGTCTACTTTGCAACATTACTCACTAATTGCGGTATTTCAAGCTCTGCTAATTATTCGGTCATAATACAAGAGCGTAGGTGCAGCCAGTCGTAAACATCCCTTTACCAATACCTTTGAGAAGCGGCATCTGTGCCCAGCGTACTGCAAAGAAACCTAACCCCCAACCCCTTCCCTTATAAGGGGAGTAAGATTCAAAGCCTCTCTCCTCTTCTCTCCTCTTAGGAGAGAGGTCAAAGTGAATCAAGGGCGGATCAACCTAAACCCAAAAAATTTGAAATTAACGACAATAGATTGCTGCATTGTTCAACCAACTTTGTGGCACTGGGTAAACTAGAAATTGTCCCTTTTAAAATCTTAATAGCCGTTTTCGCCGCCTTTTGCATTGCCCCCTCTTGAGGACTTTTCCCAGCTTCTGCTAAAGCTTTCACTTGTTCTAATGCCTCAGCTTTATCTTCTTGCGGTCGTCCCGATATTTGCGTGTCGGACTTATTTAGCGCCCAGAAGAATCATCCAGCACAACAATGGAATCAATTTAATCGCCTGGATTACAAGCTTTGTAAGGCGTAAATTTAATCTTACAGGTTAAAAGTGAGCGAACTGACAGAATCTGGCGCAAGTTCAATAATTATTGCGATTGCAGATGAATCAATCGGTGAATTTTAGGGAAGACTGAGCTTACGTCTTTATTTTCCCTATTTTTCTGTGCTAATTATGAATGAGCAACCGAATTCAATGCCTCCCCTGCGCCGAAGTCTCACTTCACAAGAAACTTGGGGGTTTGGTTTTAGCGGTTTGCTTTTATGGTTAGGGACGGCTCCTGCTATACATGCTGCACTAGGCCCGCAGGCGCTCTGCGTGTGGTTGCCTGGAACCATCATTGGCATATTGCTCAACCTCCAAGTTAAGCGGTTAGGGACATATTTCCCAGAGGTCGCTGGAGGCACCCCAAACTATATGACCCGCTTGCTCCAGCGATTGCCAAACTTGGCTCGCTATGGGGCGATTGGCTACCTGCTCGGCTGGGTCTCTGTTCCGCCTATGGATGCGATTATTCTGACCGATTTAATCAAGGCGAATCTGACTCCACTGGGCATTACCTGTCCAGAGACTCTACTCAGAATCGGGTTTACAGTTCTGCCCTTTATCGTTGCCTTTAGTGGAACTCGCACGCTAGGCATTTTGCACTCTTTCTTTGTATTTCCGGCGATCGGGTTTCTTCTCACCTTTTGTCTCCAAGGCATTGGTTGGTTGAGTTTTGCCCCCACTAGCCCTGGGGTGCTGCCCGATCTGGGAGCAGGCATTTCCCTGATCGATTGGATGAAATGGTTCTTTATCGCCGTCTATGCGGTTTATGGTTGCGAGACGACATCTTCATTTGTGGCAGATAGCCTCCAACCCAGCTTTACCCTACGGTGTTTGCAGGTGACTGCTGGATTGATTCCGATCGTCTATCTCGGTGGCTCATGGGTTTTAATGCGGTTAGCCACAGCCCCCGGATTAGGTGATAGCGCCTATCTCAATCTAGTGGCAGCAGCCCAACCCTTCTGGGGCGCATTCGCCCCCGCTCTTGTCACTTTTCTAATTACGTCAGGGTGTCTCCTTAGCTCTGCAACCCCTGTTTCTAACTGTCCCCGGATTTTGTATCAGTTAGCCAAAGATGGCTACTTACCGCCCGTATTTGCCGTGTTGTCTCGCCGGGGAGTGTTTGAACCCAGCTTAATTTTTACCCTGGGGCTGAGTCTAATTTGCTTGGGGTGGGGCGATGTAGAACGGGTTGTGATGGTGACGGGCACTGGCTATCTGACTTCGATGATGGCAATTCACTTAGGTGAGTGGGTCAGTCGGCGGCGACCAGCAGCCCGATGGCCCTGGTGGTCGCTGGGTTTCTTTGGCATTGAAGCGATTGTTTTGGTAGTGGGCGGATTGGCATGGGGCTGGCAGGACTTAGCCATTGGATTGCTCCTGCCTGGGCTGGTGAGCATAGCAGGCACTCAATTACCGCGTTTGAACGTCTCCCTGTTCCATCCCGATGGGTGGATGCAACGGTATCACCAGCAACCCCATACCAGCAAAACAGATTGGTTGGCATTTCAGGTGATGATCTTAATTGGCTTAGTGTGCAGTGCGGTGAGTATTGGCTGGTGGGTGAGGGCGGGTTTAGATCAGGTGGGTGTGGGGCAACATGTCGCCTTGTTTAGCATTTTGTTAGTGACGGTTGCCTTCGTGGGAGTGGCGATCGCCTGTTGGACTAGTCTGCCCCAAATTGCTGCCATTACTGAAGCCCGAGAACAGGTCGAACGCACACTGCTGGATTTGCAACAAGCCCAAACGCAACTCGTGCAGGCAGAAAAAATGTCAGCATTGGGTAATTTAGTTGCTGGGGTTGCTCACGAGATGAATAATCCTTTGGGCTTTATTTCTGCTACTCTCCAACAAGCTAAACCCACGATTGCTGATATTATTGAACACCTGAAACTCTATCAAGAAAGTTTAATCAAACCGGGTGATGACATTAAAGACCACGCTGAATAAATTGACTTGGATTATAGCTTAAAAGACTTGCCCAAAATGATTGATGGAATGGTCATGGCCTGCGATCGCCTGAAAAATGTCAGCACCAGTCTCCGCACTTTCTCCCGTGCAGATAAAGATTATAAAGTACCTTTTAATATCCATAAAGGCATTGATAGCACAATTTTAATTCTCAAACATCGCCTGAAAGCAAATGAACAACGTCCAGCCATTGAAGTGATAGCTGAGTATGGTAATTTACCTGAATTCAAGTGTTTCTCTGGGCAATTAAATCAGGTATTTATGAATATTCTGGCGAATGCTATTGACGCATTAGAAGAAGCCAATTCTGGGCGGAGTTTTAGAGAAATTAAGGATAATCCCAACCAGATTATAATTACAACTTCAGTGGTAGATGAGAACGTAAAAATATCAATTGCTGATAATGGTAACGGAATAAGTGAAGGAGTCAAAGAAAGAATATTTGACCATTTCTTTACTACAAAAGGAGTCGGGAAAGGTACGGGTTTAGGACTGGCGATCGCTCAGTCTATTGTGGTAGAAAAACATAACGGTTCACTGGTTGTGAATTCTACACTTGGTGAGGGAACTGAATTTGTCATTACCTTACCAATTCTGACTCAGACTCAAAATTAACTTGGTCGAGACTCTGAAATTCTTTAGTCATTATCTCTTCTACTAAATCGACTTCATCAATGACCCGATCAGCCGTTAAGAGTGCAAAAAAAGATAAACGTAAATTGGCAAAGGTATTAAATTTGTAATTTGTAATTAAAAAAGTCACATTAAATCTGGGTTTGGAGGTTTAAATTTGGTGGCGCATTTTAGAGAATTGGTATTACTGAGATTTTATACAAATTTGCTGTATAATATTACATTACGATGTGTAGGGGCACAGCAGTGCCCATTGGTGTCAACTTAAGGTTACGATCAGGCGCTGCATTGCTTACATCCATACCACGCGATCGCTGTCTTTATCCCCCTATATAGTATACAAAGACTACTATCTACATCTCTACTTACCAATTAGATACATTGAGCGACAATGCACAGATTATACGTTTGACGCTCAAAGAATTGGATCGAGTTGCACCGAATTCAATCGTACTTATCGTTAGCAAGAAGAGTAGATGTACTTACGCGGATTGCGTAGGCGTAGCCCGTCGTAGACATCGCTACTTCCACCAGAGCAGAAAACTTAATTTTCAGTTCGGGAACTGTTCTTGATACTGCCAAACTGAGATATCAACTTGGAAAGCAAATGAATGTTGCAAAACTTGACGTTCATGCTTATGTGATTAAAGAGCATGGAGACAGTGAATTTGTCGTTTGGTCTAGTGTATTTATTGGGGAATTCCGTTAACTGAATTTTCCACACCACAAGGAGTAACGCTAGAACAAATTCAGCAAGAGTACGCACAGTTAACTCGTAAACGAGGCTATAACATTTTTGAACGCAAAGGAAATACTAGCTATGGTATATCAACAGTAGTTTGTTAGTTAGTTGATACCATCCTGCGAGATGAAATGCAAATATTTCCAGTATCGGTGAGAGCAGATTATAACTTTTTGTAAAGATTGCCTAGGAAAATACGTAAAGTTATCTGCTTGATACAGAGAAATTAATAGAAGTTTCCTTTAAGGATGAAATTATATGTCAGTATCAGCTTCTTTAGACCTGTCTAAAACTTTCTTCCTCAACAGCTTACTAGGAGCTAATCAGACAATTTATTTAGATTTCGACGGCAATATCACCTCTGGTACTTCCTGGAACACAAGTGAACGTCCGGCTAACATTATCACCCCTGCCTTCGACTTCGACGGCAATACAGCATCCTTTAGCTCGGCTGAACTTGAAAGAATTCAGTATATCTGGCAGCGTGTCGCTGAGGATTTCAGCCCATTTAATGTTAATGTCACAACGCAGGCTCCAGCAGATATTAACGATCTGATTAAGAGCGCCAGTAATGATACTCGCTGGGGGGTGCGTGTTGCGATCGGCGGTAGCAGTTACGATTGGTATGGTAAAGGAGCCGCGGGAGTCGCCCGTGTTGGTTCTTTCAACTCGAATAGTGATACTCCTGCTTTTGTTTTTGCTGATGAAAATGTGTTCGGTGATGAGAATGATACGGCTGATACTATCTCTCATGAAGTAGGTCATACGCTGGGACTCGAGCATGATGGACAAATAACCCCCGCTGAGGAATACTACTATGGACATGGTAGTGGAGAGACTGGCTGGAGACCGATCATGGGATCGGGGTATTACGACGAGCTAGTCCAGTGGAGTAAAGGCGAGTATGCTTCTGCTAACAATACTGAGGACGATTTGCAAATTATTACAACCCAAAATGGGTTCACCTACCGAGCCGATGATTGTGGTGATACAATTGCGACAGCAAAGCCACTAACCATTTCTAGTACGTCTATCAGTGGTAGTGGCATCATTGAGCGCAATACAGATTTAGATTTTTATAGTTTTGTCACAGGTACTGGTCTAATTAGCTTGACAGTGAATCCTTTTAGTCGAGGGCCAAACTTAGACATTTTGGCAGAGCTATACAATTCTGCTGGTACCTTAATTGCATCGTCCAATCCAACAGATTTACTATCTGCAAGTATTACAACAAATGTCGTTGCTGGAAATTATTACCTCAAAATTGATGGTATAGGAAAAGAAAATCCTCTTTTAACTGGCTACACGGATTACGGCAGTTTGGGGCAGTACTTTATCAGTGGTACTCTAAACTTTCCTAATATCCAGCGATGGGCAACTGGCCAAGGCGGGTTTTGGGATACTCAAAAATGGCTAGTCGGCGATTTTAACGCAGATGGGAAAGATGATTTAGTCAACATCTTCAATGATGGGGGTCTAGCTAGTATCGATACTCACTTATCTAATGGTGAGAGTTTTGATAGCCTGCGCTGGGCAACTGGCCAAGGTGGGTTTTGGGATACTCAAAAATGGCTAGTCGGCGATTTTAACGCAGATGGGAAAGATGATTTAGTCAACATCTTCAATGATGGGGGTCTAGCTAGTATCGATACTCACTTATCTAATGGTGAGAGTTTTGATAGCCTGCGCTGGGCAACTGGCCAAGGGGGGTTTGGGGATACTCAAAAATGGCTAGTCGGCAATTTTAACGCAGACGGGAGAGATGATTTAGTCAACGTCTTCAATGATGGGGGTCTAGCTAGTATCGATATACTCATATAAAAAACCAGACTTTGGGATGAAATTGATAGCCAATAGGACTGTAAACCAATCAACACAACTGATTGATTAGACTTCTTGCATGATGAATCAAGACCCCTCACCCTAAATCCCTCTCTCTCCCAAACTTGGGAGAGGGACTTTGAAGTTTACTCCCCTTCTCCCAATATTGGGAGAAGGGGTTGGGGACGGAACCATTAAATTTGAAAGTACATTTACAGATGCAGGTTTGAAAAAATGGTGAATGAATGCTGAACTTGGAGCCAAAATAAGCAAGATTATCGAATTTATTGGCCGAAGTACATTTAGGGATATTTTTTCACCTTCAGTAATTTTAGGTAAGCCTTCAGACCACTCTGGGAAAAACTACTTGTCTTCAATTCTGACTAAACCGAAGCGAGTATGGGCATCGGTTAAGCTGGTATAATCGCTTCCGTGATTGTTGCTGTCTGTGTCATAGCTTTTCTACCTTCCTGTGTATGCAAAACCCAGCCTTCGGGTGTTATAGGTTTTTTTACCTTTATATATAATGTGAAATTATTGTATCGGCTCAATTTTTTCTTTTTTCCACTACCCTGATTTATTGAGCGGATACTAGTGTCTAAAACGCTCAAAATCTAAGCTCAATAAAGGTTTGGGTAATAGCGTAGGCGTAGCCCGCTGTAGGCATCGCACTGCTTGTGAGAAATGCGGGTAAGGAATGGAATAATTCAATTAATTGCAAAACGCTGTTAGAGCGAAACTGCCAGAAAACTCCCTAAAAACAAAAAAAACCCGCCGTAGCGGGTTGCACAACAAAACTATGAACAATGAAAACTTGATTTAGCTGGAATACCTCATTTCAGCTTCCAGTTGACGAATTAGCTGTTCGTCGCCTTTTGCTCTAGCTATTTCCAAGCGATGCTCTAGGCTTCTTTGAATATTGGCTCTGTGAGCTTCTCGTGATTTGCTTATGCTTTGTAGTCTATTTTGATTCATAGTGATTACCTGGTTTAATCTTTCAATTTATGTCTTCTATTCTTAACATAGCACACATTTTGTAGCTGTTGCTACAGAAAATATATTTTTTATATATTTTACCAAAATATGTCTAATAACCAGATAGATGAACCACCACTCGTGACTTTACTGAGCGATTTCGGCGATCGCGATGTTTATGTAGGCATAATCAAGGGAGTCATAGCCCAAATCAACCCCAGACTGACAGTGGTAGACTTAACCCACCAAATTCCGCCGCAAGACATCAAAGCAGCCAGGTTCAGCCTGATGAATGCTTATGCCCATTTCCCAATTGGGACAGTGCATCTGGCAGTAGTAGATCCGGGTGTGGGAAGCAAGCGACGGGCGATCGCAGTAGAATTTGCTCAAGGGTTTTTGGTCGGGCCAGATAATGGTATATTCAGTGGCGTACTCAGTCAAAGTCTGGCGATCGCAGCTGTCGAACTTACAAATCTTAATTATTGGCGAACTCCTCAACCAAGCAAGACTTTTCACGGTAGAGATATCTTTGCACCAGTGGCAGCTAATCTTGCTAGTGGTGTCCCACTCAAACAGCTAGGACAAGAAATCGATCTAGTAAGTTTGGTAAAGCTGGATATAGGCAACTGCAAGCAGACAACAACTGGTGTAGTGGGTTGCATTCAATATATTGACCACTTTGGCAACCTAGTGAGTAACATTCCAGCGAGTTACGTGCAAAACAAAAGTTGGTATGTGCAAGTTGCTGGATTGAGTGTACCAGGCTGTGAAACTTACAGTCAGGTCAAAGTGGGAGAGATAATAGCTTTAGTTGGCAGTCATGGCTGGGTAGAAATTGCCATTAATTGCGGACATGCTCACTCACAATTACAGATTAATTTACAAGATGCGTTAGAAGTCTTGTTTTTTTAAGAAAATCAGACCAGTGAATATTGCTAAAGTTAAGACAGTGAAAAAATACCAGGCTGCAAAGTGCCTGTTGGTGATTTGTGGTAAAGGCAAAGAAAGGGGAAAATTCTAGATATAAAACGGAGGTTGGGCAACTGCACACCACTTAAAAACAAGCATTTTCATTCACCGTAGGCAGTGCCAATTCGACAAAAATTTCCAGAAAGTAACTGCTAAAAGATGTAAGTTTAGGAATAGTGACATGAAGTTCGCCTTATTGCTCATAATAATAAAAGTAACCCTTGAGCAATTTCCCGTTGTACTCTACTAGAAAATCATAATTATATTCTTAGCTATGACTACACAAACACTCTCTGCATCAGAAGTTTATCAAGGTCAGTTTGGGGAATTTACAATTACTCAGAGCGATCGCACTGGCGTAATGATCTATCGCGCTGGGTTAATGGTAGCAGCACTGAGCTTTGCGATCGGCAGCGCTTTGATTTTACTCAACAATAACCCAACAGTTGTAACTTTACTGACACCTCTATATGCTTGTTTTAGTCTCGCTCTTGGTGTAAGTTTATTTACCATCCATATCTATATGGCATCACTGCACCGAACGTTGCAAGTTTTTTGGGCGATTGGTAGTATCGCATCAGTGATTCTGGCAATCACTAGTAGTGAACCTTTAGCTCTTGCTGTTTACAATCAGCCAATTACCTTATTTGGAGTTGGTTTTATTTTCGTAGCTTTGACAGGTATTTATTTTAAAGAGGCTTTTTGCTTCAATCGCCTGGAAACCAAAGTATTAACCCCAATTGTACCGCTACTGTTGTTAGGACATTTGGTAGGAATTTTACCAACTCAGGGAGAAAGCATTTTATTAGGAACTTGGGCGATATTATTTTTAGTGTTTGCCCTGCGAAAGACAGTCCAAGCAATTCCTGCTGATATTGGAGATAAATCTGTGTTTACTTACTTGAAAGAACAACGTTTAGCTAAGGGTTAATGCGGAGAAAAAATCGTCGGTGTCAAAAATTTCCCAAAATCAAACTAATCAAACGCCAAGAAATGTGGACACTTACGGCTCAAGGGTGGGCGATTGCGATCACTTTGATTGTTTACTTAATATTTTTCACTATTACTCATGTACACTCATTTCTTGCTGTAACTTCCCCGATCCAATCAGCAGAAGTATTAATTGTTGAAGGATGGCTACCAGATTACGCTATAGAAGAAGCTTTGACTGAATTTCAAAACGGTTCTTATCATCAAATAATTACTACTGGAGGTACATTAGGAAAAGGAAGTTATCTTACCGGATACAAGAACTTTGCAGACGTGTCGGCTGACACTTTCATAAAACTCGGTTTAGAAGCAGAAAAAGTAGTAGCTGTTCCGACACCTTTTGTGGTTAAGGATCGTAGTTATGCATCTGCTGCTGAATTTGAGCGTTGGCTATCCAATTCAAATTTAAAGATAGAATCAATTAATCTTTTTTCCTTGGACGTTCATGCCCGTAGGAGTTGGTTTCTTTTTAAAAAAATACTTACCCCTCAAATTAATGTTGGTGTGATTGCTGCCACAACGCAAGATTATAATCCAAACAAATGGTGGGGTTCTAGCGAAGGTGTGCGGACGGTTCTTGATGAAAGTATAGCTTATCTTTATGCACGGTTTTTGAATTGGAAAGCCTAACAGTGATACAGCAGAAATATTAGCTTCGGAAGCGATTTAATTTTGAATTTTAGATTCTAGATTTTTCAGTCAATCCAAAATCCAAAATTCAAAATGGTATTACTTACCCAGGATTTGTAATAATGCTTGCCGATAAATTTTCAGACCCTCTGCATTCAGATGGTCGCCATCACTGGTCAAATTTTCTTTAAGAACATTATTTTCATATAATGGTGCTAGTCCGGCTGCGGCAACTGGCACTTTTTCTGTTTCAGCAACTTGATTAATCAGAACATTAATTTGTTCAACTCTAGCAAGTGGGGCTGCTACAGTTGGATCTGAGCTTGCTGCCACTGTCGAATAAAAAGCCGGAATCAGAAAAATCTCTTTAGTTCCCATTGTGCGAAGAAGTGCGATCGCCTCTTGGAGATTTTTGTTAAATAACTCATCACTAATTTTATACAAAGCATCATTTCCACCTATGGCAATAATGGCTTTTTCGCATTTCACCTTGGTAGGAATTAAACTTTTGAGTTGTTCTAGTAACGAGATTGTACTCAGACCATTTAATCCAAAATTAAAAGTACCACTCCCAAGGGTATTGCCAAGTCCAGCCGAAATAGAATCGCCAAATAAGCAACCTGAGAACTGTTTATCCTGGGCGGCGAGTGTTTGATATTGTAGTGCAATTTTCCCTAAGGGTGAAGAACTTACATTGTCCTTCGGTGGTGCATCAGCAGAACTAGAAGAGGAATTTGCCATGCCGACTAGCTTCTGAATTTTTGACACGTCAATAACTAGTTGATTGCTGGGATAGGCTTGTAGAAAGCTGGCTATTCCTAGACCTTCTGGTGATTTTGCTCCGATGATAATGGCAGATCGTAGCGCTTGTATACTAGCTTGATCGCGACGGGCGATCGCACCAGAAGCAAAAGATAAAATTTGCTTGCCCATTCCTGTATTTATCAGCTTATCTAAAGCCACAATATCAAGCGACATTTTCACCTGAAGGGCTTCTTGGAACTTCTGTTTGTCTTTAGCGCTGAGGTAATGTAAGAAAGATTGCAGATCGGCAGAAACCTTTTGTGTCTCGCCATAGTTGCGTATATCTGCCACCGGGATCGATTGCTCAAACAATCCGTACCTGACGGTAACTTTTTCAGCTGCCAAACTAGGCGATAAACCAAGTCCACTATGCACCAGTAAAAATATTAAGCACCCAGATAGGCTTATTAGAAGACGATAGAAATATTTCATCACAGAAGATAAGAAGATAGATAGTTAATAGTTAATAGTCAAGAGTCAAGAGTCAAAAGTCAAGAGGAATTGGAAATTGGGAATTGGGGATTGGGAAGAGACAAGGAAGAAATTTGTTCAATAATTCTCCCTTGTCTCCCTTGTCCCCCCACTCCCCACTCCCCACTCCCCCTCGCAACAGCCAACCCTAATTTGGGAATACTCAATACAGTGGTGTGAGGATAGAAATGTGGTAGAAGAAGGCGCATATTGGCTAGCTTGGGCGCAAATTTCGGGAATTGGGCCGGTATTACTGCGACGGCTGCAACAGCATTTTGGCACGCTGGCAACAGCTTGGAACGCCACTAAGGTACAGTTGGGAGAGGTAGAAGGCTTGGGTTTCCAAACACTAGAAAAAGTAGTACAACAGCGATCGCGTTTGCACCCAGAACAACTATTCACCAAGCACCAGCAGGAAAATTCCCATTTCTGGACACCAGCAGATGCAGATTATCCCCGCTTACTGCTAGAAACTCCCAGTCCACCGCCGATTTTGTACTATCGCGGTGAAGTCGAACTCCAAGAAAATCTCGGACAAAAACCAATGGTTGGGATTGTCGGAACCCGCCAACCCTCAGAATACGGTATCCGTTGGACTCGCCAAATTAGTACAGCTTTGGCTAAAAATGGCTTTACAGTCGTTTCTGGTATGGCAGAGGGAATTGACACCGAAAGCCACATCGCCGCCATGAAAGCAGGTGGACGGACGATCGCAGTTTTGGGAACTGGCGTTGATGTCATCTATCCACATAAAAATCGGGATTTGTACAAGCAAATTTTGACGGCGGGGTTAGTCGTAAGTGAGTACCCCACAAAAACCCCACCTGATCGCACTCACTTTCCCCGTCGCAACCGAATTATTGCAGGCTTAAGCCGCGCCATCCTGGTAATGGAAGCGCCTTTAAAATCTGGTGCTTTAATTACTGCTACCTACGCAAATGAATTTGGTAGAGATGTCTATGCATTACCTGGGAGACTGGACGATTATCCATCCCAAGGATGCTTAAAGTTACTGAGTCAGGGAGCTTCCTTCATTCTTAAAGAACTAGATGAACTGTTAACAATGTTAGGAGCGATACCACAAATTGATGCAATTGAGGCTTCTACAGCACCAGAACAGTTAATGCCAACTTTATTGCCAGAGTTGCAAACGGTTATGGATGCAATCGCAAGTGAAGCTTTACCCTTCGATTTTATTGTCCAACAAACTGGCATGGCTGCTGGCTCAGTTTCCAGCGCTTTGTTACAGTTGGAACTTATGGGTTTCGTTTCCCAACTACCAGGAATGCGGTATCAAAAAAATTAAGAGTTAAAAGATAACAACATTATTTAGCTTTGTTTTTAACAATTTCATCATCAGATTTATGGCATTATAAAAATACAATTTTTATATAAAACAAACTATTTAAAAGATGAACCAATGGGCTTTTGAATATCAAGTAGAAAATATAGGTAAATCTGTTATTTTATACGCAAACTGTTTCGAGTGGCTGAGTAGATTACCAGAAATATCAAAAACAAATACCAGAAGCCAAGTATCTTCAGGATTATGACCTTGCCATCCACTTTGATAACGAGAAGCTTTTACTTCAATCCCAATATGAGAATGCTGTGCAGAGTTTTTCGGAAACATTCCTGCTGGAATTAAGTCAGGATGCCCATTATGATATTGCTTTTTGACCAACTTAGAGCAGTATTTTGGAATATTTGAAATCATAAATTCTCCAACCATACTACTAAAGTTGGCTGGCATCATCATCACCTCAAGACGTTCTATTTCTTTGCTGTAAAGCTGTTGATTGATGAATCCTAAAAATTCTACAAAATCATCTGATGTCCGAGTAATTAACCATAATAACCGGAACCCCACCCCGCAAAAGCTGCGCTTTAGCTCCCCTCCCCGCTTGCGGGGAGGGGTTGGGGGTGGGGTTCTTTTATTATGGGTGATTTGGCAGACATGATATCATTCATTGCCAAATGAGTGTGTTCAATTATGCAGCTATACGGCAGAGTGGCATTAGGGTTAAAACCTTTACTCTCAATTGGGTGAGGTTGACAGGCAATCAACTCTAGTTCAACGTTCATTTACATACTTTTGAGTTGATTATCGACTCGCAATTAAAAAGGGGAATGAAACCATTTTTAATTATGAATTATGAATTATCTTTGAGGGTAATACTGAGGATTCATAACTGGAGATTGATAACCGTTTGTTGGTACTGTACTTCCCATACCGTTGGGTACAGGAGTGACAACAGGAGGCTGATAAATGCTCATGGGCGCAGTGCCTGTTGTACCGTTAGGTAAAGCAGGATTCGCCACCTGGGGCTGATAACCATTTGTGGGTACTGTGTTTGTAGTGGCGTTGGGTGTGACAGGATTTTGGCTAAACTCTTGGTAGGCTGCACGAGAAATTGAGCTAATCAATTTCTCGGCACGAGGATCGTTTGCTGGGCGTTGTACCATGACGGAAGCTATGTAGCGCTTGCCAGTTGGAACCACAATTAAACCTGCATCTGCCAACATTGTGCCGATATCACCCGTTTTGTGGTATGCTCTTGCACCTGTTCCCAAACCTGCTGGCAGCAGAGTGTCTTTTTGGGTGCGACGCAAGATATCGAGCATGAGATCGCGTGATGGCATACTGACTAAATTTCCCTGACTCACAATTGCCATCAAATTCCCTAGTTCCTTGGGACTAGTGGTGTTTGTCCCTTGCAAATCTGGGAGTTGATTACGAATTGTTGTGGTTGTCAATCCCCAACTACGGAAACGCTGGTTTAAAGCCTCCATCCCTCCCAGTCGGGCAATCAGCATATTTGTCGCCGTATTGTCGCTGATTGTAATCATTTTAGTGACGACTTCCAAAGCAGCGTACTGAGTTCCTGGTGGTTTGTATTGCAGATTTCCCGAACCGCCAGCGAGCATATCCTGTTGCATGGTCAGCATGTCATCTAGGCGAATTTTCCCCGCATCCACATCCTGGAAAAAGGCAATCAGAATCGGCACTTTAATCGTGCTAGCCGCCGGAAAACTGGTAGAGGCATTGATATCTACATAATTACCAGTATCTAAATCTACTAAGAAAATTCCAGGTGTGAGATTTGGGTTAGTGGCCGCCAAATTTTGCACGGCATTTTTCAAAGAGGTAATTTCCTGAGATAGGTATAGACTCGAAGCTACGGCTGGGGGAGTTGGGGTAGGTTGTGGCTGCGATCGCGCCACATTACTAACATTGCTATTAGATTGCGATGCCGAGTTCGTACTGATGCGATTAGCTGGGTCTAATACCGACAATACAGTGCCCACAATTGCACCCATCCCAACACCCACAATCAATAACCGCAAAACATACAATATGGTTTTGGCCATTGGCTTTAACTGGGTTTTCCGCGATGAGCGTCTGCCTGTTTTTGGCTTTTCCATGCGCACTGTTTTAACCATCACAGCACCTGGTCGGAAGGGAGGAATTTTTCCCTTGACACTAGGTATTAGTTTTACTGCCGTTGGCATGACTAACCCCGATTTTACCCTACGTGTAGCGCCAGGGATTGGGGGAGGACTGATTTGATTTTTTGGGCGTGTTAGTGCGCCTTCTTGTCCATTTGTAGTTTGCTGCTGACTGTTAGTTTTAACTTTCTTCTTTACCACTTTTTGAACTTTTTGTGGCTGCTGGCGGCGATTTAAGGGTTGACGCCGCGAGAAAGCTGTTAGTTCGCCACTTGATTCTGACACCGTTACTCCTTGTGACCCACTTGGCTGTTTTCTTGCAGACTCTTTGACCCCAAATTTAATCTTTAAGGAATATTAATACTCAAATTCCACTTTGCTACTAAGTAGCATTTTTGTGTTTAGTTTAAGCGATATTAATTATTTTGGGGAGATGATTGCATATATATTAAACGAATAATTACAAGTTTTCACTATTCTTCTGGTTTTTCAAAGCCCATTCCACCTGCTGCAAAATTCCTCGCAGCATGGCTACCTCCCCAGTTTTCAAGTGAGCGCGATTATACAATTGGCGAAATTTTCCCATGCGACTCGCTGCCGTATGGGGATACACATAACCAATTTTCAGTAATATTGATTCTAATTGCTGGTAGTATCCTTCCACAACTTCTATTGGTGCAAGTTCAGTTTGAGGTAAGGTTTGAATGTCAAGTTGGGCACATTGTGACAATTCATAACAACAAATTGCTACAGCAGTAGCCAAATTTAGGGCGACATAATCTTTACTTGTGGGAATGCCAACAAATCGGTGTGCATAATTTAATTCTTCATTGCTTAATCCCCGGTCTTCTCTGCCAAAAATCAGTGCTGTGGGTTTTTCTGGTTCCTCTAGTAACCAGGGTAGTGCAGTGCGGGGATTTTCTAAGGGTGTTTCTAAACTGCGAACGCGACCAGTAGTAGCGATCGCCCGTACACATCCATGCAATGCTTCTGGTAAGGTCGCCACTAATACCGCAGATTCTAAAATTTCCTGAGCGTGAACAGCCATCATCAAAGCTTCCGTCGATAGTGGATCGCATTGGGGGTTCACTAATACTAAATTATATAGTCCGAAATTTTTCATTACTCTGACGATCGCCCCAATATTTATCGGCCCAGCTGGTTCTACCAACACAATTCTTAATCCAGCCAAGCCCATTTTTTGCCTCCTGCGATCGCGCCAAATGATATTTTTAGGCTAATTCTCAGCATTATGGTTCTGCTGAAGAGTTTCCTTGGAATCATTTTAGCTGTGTCAGGTCTGAATAGTTCAGCGTAATCTTTGCTGTTCGGCTAGTCGTTCGTCGCTATTTATTTGTAGCAATCTAATTGTTGTACGTCCCGTAGGCGTTAATCCCACCAAATCCAGTTTTGAAAAGGTGAAGTGTTCAGCCCATTTCTGGGTGCGTGGGTTGAAGAGAAAACTAAAAACCCCTGTTTCTGGATCAAACGATCCTAAGTCAGTGCCTTTATGACGATTACATCGCCAGCAGGTGAAAGCTAAATTATCAGCATTTGTTACACCACCGTGCTTTTGGGCAATAACATGATCAATCTCATGGGAGAAAAAAGCAACTCCTGGGGGTAACTGGCAATATTCACATCTGTAGTTTGTGCGTTCTTCTACTAGTCGGCAAAGAACAACCGGAATATAGGTTAAACTTACACTCATCTGGTCAAATAAGATAAGTTACCTGCTTTAATCATCACAACTAAGTGTTCAATACGTTCATACTCATCTAGTTCTTTCAATTCCGTGGGTGTGAGTTCACCTGCGTTACTGCGTGCTAGCAAGGTACGCAACCGTTCTTGCATTTCGGGGATGGGTTTAAATTCAGCAATTTGTTCAGTAGTAGGGTTGCTGGCCAAAAAATCTAGGATATATCGGTAAACTTGTGCTGGTACAGCTGGCTGTTGGAGACTCAAAGCAAGCAATTCAGATAAGCGTAGACACGAAGTGGCTTGCCGCAAGGCATCGCCTACTTGTGCTAGTTGTTGAGATAATTCCTTTGATACTTCTAGGGTGATTCTTGGCATGGGGATTGCATTGGCAATTTACTTATTATTAAATGATATATCTCGAAATTTTTCATCACCCTGGCGATCGCGTCGACATTTATCGGCCCAGCTACCTCTACCAAGACAATTCTCAATCCAGCCAAGCTCATTTTTTGCCTCCTGCCTCCTGCCTTTCTTTGCGATAACAGACTAACAAAATATGTCTCACATTCTGGTCGAAAATCTCAAGAAGACTTTCTTTGTGTCTGAACGTTCCTCTGGGCTTTTCGGTTCAATCCGAGGGCTTGTGCAGCGAAAAACTAGAGAAGTTTATGCCCTTAAAGGAGTTTCGTTCTCGCTGGAACGGGGAGAACTTGTAGGATACATTGGGCCAAATGGAGCTGGTAAATCGACTACGATTAAAATTTTAAGCGGTATTCTCGTACCTTCCAGTGGAAAATGCCTAATTGGCGGACGAACTCCTTGGAAAGATCGAATCGGGCACGTTAATCGTATTGGTGTAGTATTTGGTCAAAGAACACAACTCTGGTGGGATTTGCCAGTGATTGAGTCTTTCGATTTGCTGCGGGATATTTATCGCGTTCCCCAATCAGAGTATCGCCAGACACGCGAAGAAATGATTGATTTGCTTGGTCTTGGAAGCTTTCTCTCGACTCCGGTGAGGCAGTTAAGCCTTGGTCAAAGGATGCGATGTGACTTTGCAGCTGCAATGCTTCACAGACCGGAAATTCTTTTTCTTGATGAACCCACCATCGGGCTTGATGCAGTTTCAAAGCTTGCAGTCAGAAAATTTATCAAAGCGCTGAATAAAACTCATCAAGTAACCACCATCTTGACTACCCATGATATGGATGATATCGAGGCACTGTGCGATCGCATAATTATTATTGGTGGAGGTGAAATCCTTTGTGATGGATCTTTAGCAGCACTGCGTTCTCAAGTTTCCTCGCGTCGGTACTTAAGAATCGACCTAGCAAACGATGATTTCTTCTTTGAGGAAGAAGGAGTCAGTATTATCTCTAAAGAAGGTCGTACTGTAACTCTTGCCTTCGATCCGACAAAGCTTTCTGCTGCGTCTTTGATTAGCCAAGTTACCTCGCAACATGAAGTAGAGGATCTTTTTGTGGAAAATCCACCCATTGAAGAGATAGTTGCTGAACTTTATGCAATTTCAGCAGGAATTGTTACATGAAAGCATATTGGTCATTGTTTGTTGCTAGATTTACCCTGTTGTTGCAATATCGTACTGCTGCTTTGGCAGGCGTTGTAACTCAGCTTTTTTGGGGGTTAGTGAAAGTAATGGTTTTACAGGCATTCTTTACTCATGCAACCTCTGCTCAACCTATAACTTTTCAACAGGCTGTAGGATATGTGTGGCTGGGACAGGCGTTTCTGATGGCGATTGTCCCTTGGGGAGGTGACAGAGACATTCAAGAACTCATCCGATCTGGTACTGTAGGATACGATCTTCTCCGACCCACAGACCTTTATAATTTTTGGTTTACTCGCGCTTTGGCACTTCGTACAACGCCCCTGATACTTCGTGCTATTCCGCTTCTTGGTGTCACAATTTTTATTTTTCCCCTTTTTGGGTTTTATGAATGGTCGCTTTCTGTTCCACCCTCTTTTGCTTCTTTTGTTGCCTTTTTTCTCTCTTTTATTGGTGCAATTTTACTTTCCTCTGCATTGACTATGCTTCTTACTGTATCAATGATGTGGACAATTTCGGGCGAGGGAATTAATAGTATTTTACCTACTCTTGTTATTATTTTATCTGGCATGATTGTTCCTTTGCCACTTTTTCCTGAGTGGAGCAAGCCTTTTTTGAATGCACTTCCTTTTTCAGGACTAATCGACAAACCTTTTCGTCTTTTTACTGGTAATCTTCAACCAAACGTCCTGTTTAATGTCTTGCTGCATCAAACTTTCTGGATAGTTGTCATTATTATCCTTGGGCGTGTCCTTGTGAAACATGGCATCAGAAAGCTTGTAATTCAGGGGGGATGAATGAGGAGGCAGAAGGCAGGAGGTAAACTCCATAAATAAATTTAGGGGTTTCAATAAGGACGCAGTAACTATGCGCTACGCATCTCGAAATACATATTTTCTTCTTTATTTATTCATGAATAAATTTAGTTATTTTTAAAGCCTGTAGCAGAGACTAAAAAATATTTTTTTCTTTCTCATGCCTCCTTACCTCTGCCTTGATTTGGTAAATAAGTCGTAATATTTGACAAGCGGTAAGCTAGGTTAGATAATTTATTTCGGGTAAAAGGAATAAAGCGACTATGAATGATTTTTTGCTTTACCTTCGATATATTTCTGTATCTTTCAAGTCGCAAATGCAGTACAAAGTTTCTTTTTGGCTGCAAGTCATAGGGCAGCTTCTAGGAACTGCTGTTGAATTTTTTGGAGTCTGGGCACTTTTTACTCGTTTTAATAGTATTGGTACGTGGACTTTGAATGAAGTTGCTCTCTTTTATGGAATAGTTAATATTTCTTTTGCCTGTGCTGATGCCCTTGGAAAAGGATTTGACTCATTTACAACAATAATTAAAAGTGGAGACTTCGACCGTTTACTTCTTCGTCCACGTACCACAGCACTTCAACTTTTAGGTAAAGAGTTTACTTTGAAACGAATCGGAAGATTTTCCCAAGGAATTGTTGTTTTGGGGTGGTCACTTTCATCCCTCCACATCCCTTTAACTTTTAAAATTGTATGGCTTTTGGGCACTTCATTTCTTGGTGGAGTTGCGCTATTTGTTGGTATTGTCATTATGCAAGCAACCCTCACCTTCTGGACTATTGAATCTCTCGAAATTGTGAATATCCTCACTTATGGAGGAGTCGAAACGGCTCAGTACCCACTTGCAATTTATAGCAAATGGTTTCAGCGATTCTTTACTTTCTTAATACCGCTTGCTTGCATCAGTTATTTTCCTTTGCTTGCAGTACTTAAAAAAGAAGATGCGTTTTTAGTGCCTTTGTGGTTTTGTTATATCTCGCCAATCGCAGGCATTCTCTTTCTGATGGTTGCGCTCAAGCTTTGGAAAATAGGAGAGCGATACTATTGTTCTACTGGGAGCTAGTACAACAAAATTTTAGGCGTTGCAGAACACGGGGATAAATTTAGGCAGGCAGGGGAAGCAGAGGGTGCAGGGGAAGCAGGGGGAGAAATTTTATAACTTGCTAAATCATCCCTCAATTTAGCAACGCCAAATTTTAACTGTGTACTCAGGCGTATTTTAAATGGGCAGATCGCACTTTTCTAAAGATTCTGATTTAATACCTTGTAGTATTGCCTGATTTCACTAAACAATGCCACAAGAAGCTCAAATGAAAAACTCCAGGAAAGGTTGGTTACGTAAAAGACTCAAAATTACTCTGATTTTCCTGTTATTGCTAGGGCTATTGTTAGTGGGATTTGCTACCTACACTGCGCGCCAATCCTTTCCGCAAGAGAGTGGCACAATTCAATTACCTGAACTGAAAGCCGAAGTAAGCGTCCAGCGCGATCGATGGGGAATTCCTCATATTTATGCTGCCAACTCCCACGATTTATTTATGGCACAAGGTTATATTCACGCCCAAGACCGCTTTTGGCAAATGGACTTTTGGCGACACATTGGTTCTGGGCGACTCTCAGAAATGTTTGGTTCTTCTCAGGTTGATACTGATAAATATCTGCGGACAATGGGTTGGGCAAGGGTGGCGCAGCAAGAAATTCAGGAAATTAATGCAGAGATGAAGGCATACCTGGAAGCTTACGCCGATGGTGTCAATGCCTATTTGGCAGAGCATCAAGGCAGCGCCCTGAGTCTAGAATACGCTGTACTAAAATTCCTCAATCCTGGGTATAAGCCAGAACCTTGGCAAATGCTGCATTCTCTGACTTGGGGTAAGGTAATGGCTTACGATTTGGGGAGAAATTTGGAGAGCGAAATTGAACGTGCTATTTTGCTTAAAACCCTTAACCCAAATCAAGTAGAGGAACTTTTTCCACCATACCCTCAAGACTTGCCGGTTATTTTACCTGAGTTGCAGCAAGAAACAGGGGAAGCAGAGGAAGAAAGGGACAATAATGTTGAAGTACTTCTCAATTCTCCAGATGTATTACCTGCTTTAGAGTCAATTACTAAGCCGATGATGGCTTTAGAACAACTTATAGGACCCATAGGAAGAGGTATTGGCTCGAACAACTGGGTGATATCTGGTCAGCGGACGGCTACAGGTAAGCCAATTTTGGCGAATGACCCCCACTTAGGTGTGCAAATTCCCTCTATATGGTACGAAGTTGGTTTGCATTGCACACCAAAGAGTGCAGAATGTCCCTACAACGTTTCTGGTTTTTCCTTTGCGGGAATGATTGGGGTAATTATCGGTCATAGCGATCGCATTGCCTGGGGTGTCACCAATGTACAATCTGATGTAATGGATTTATACATCGAGAAAATCAACCCAAATAACCCCAATCAGTATGAGGTCAATGGCAAGTGGGTTGATATGCAACTCGTGCAAGAGACGATTCAAGTAGTCGCAAGTCAGCCGATTGTCCAAACGGTGCGCTATACCCGACATGGGCCGATTCTCTCTGATGTTTCGCCCAATCTGAAGCAATTCAAGCCAAGTCAGCCGCTAGAATTACCGCAAAACTACGCCGTAGCCCTGCACTGGACAGCCCTAGCACCTTCCAAACTAAGGTATGCCATTCCCCAAATTAATCGCGCTCAAAACTGGCAGGAATTCCGTACTGCTGCCAGCAATTATGATGTCCCTGCTCAAAACTTAGTCTACGCTGATATTGATGGCAATATTGGCTACCAAATGCCTGGTAAATTCCCCATCCGCGCTAAGGGAGATGGGCGTTATCCCGTTCCTGGTTGGACGGATGAATATGAGTGGCAAGGCTATATTGACTTTGAGAAATTGCCCAAAAGTTTTAATCCACCTCAAGGTTATATTGCTACTGCCAATAATTTAGTTAACCGTGAATATCCTTACCTGATTACCACAGACTGGGTTTATGGCTACCGAGCAAAGCGGATTGTTGAAATGATTTCACAACAAACCCAGCCGATTTCCCTGAAGGATGTGCAGCGGATACAGGGTGACGATCGCAATCTCAATGCCCAAACACTAGTGCCACTACTGCAATCTATCACTGTTGATACCCCTCGCTTGCAAGCAGCCCAAAAACTGCTGCAAGATTGGAATTTGCAGTTAGGAATGACATCGCCTGCTGCTGCGCTATTTGAAGTATTTTGGAAACATTTGCTAGCAGATACATTTCACGATCGCTTGCCTGAAAAGTACTTTCCTGATGGAGGCGATCGCTGGTATGCTGTGGTAGCAAATCTGGTCAAACAGCCCAATAGTTCTTGGTGGGATAATCGCAATACCCCAAAAGTTGAGAATCGCGACCAAATCCTTTGGCAGTCCTTTAGAGAAGCCGTGGATGAATTAGAACGAATTCAAAGTAAAGACCCAAACAATTGGAATTGGGGCAAGCTGCATACCATTACTTTTCGGAATGCCACCTTGGGTAAATCTGGGGTTGCACCGATTGAAGCTTTATTTAATCGTGGTGCATTTGCTACATCTGGTAACGGCGAAACAGTAAATGCTAACCGCTGGATAGCAAATAAATCCTTTGAGGTTACTGATATTCCCTCACTACGGATGATTGTAGATTTGGAAAATTTAGATAACTCACTAGCAATTCACACCCCTGGGCAATCAGGCCATGCTTTCCATCACCATTACAACGATATGGTTGAACCCTGGCGCAAAATTGAATACCACCAGATGCTTTGGGAACAAAAGAATGTTGCAAATAATACTGCTGCAATATTGAAGTTAGTTCCCAAATTGGGAGAGTAAAGCACAACTTAATTGTAAGGTAGGTAGCTTGTAGCACGTTAACCTAAGTAACTGTGATTAGCGTAGGCTAGCAAAAAGCGTAGGCATCGCTCTTTCAGAAAAACTTTTTAGTTTACTGATGATTGACGAATAGGGATTTGCAGCACAAACTCAGTCCCTTGATTGGGGATGGAAACGCACTTTAATTTACCACGGTGTTTTTCTGTGATAATTTGATAACTAATCGACATACCCATTCCCGTTCCTTTACCAACGGATTTAGTGGTAAAAAATGGGTTAAATATTTTTTGTTGTACCTGGGAAGTCATACCTATACCATTGTCAGCGATCGCAATTTCGATCCAGTTAGTATCGATAACTGAAGTCCGAATTTTTATTTGCTGCAAATTCGCTTCTATTGACTCAAAATTCTGTTGCAGATTTTTTTCTTCAATGGCATCAATCGCATTTGTCAAAATATGCATAAAAACTTGATTTAATTGTCCGGCATAACATTCAATTATAGGTAATTCGCCATAATCTGGAATAATCTCAATTGCCGGACGCTCTGGTTTTTCTTGGAGGTGATGTTGTAAAATCATGATTGTACTATCAATACCTGCGTGGATATCAACTTCTTTAAATTCAGCTTCGTCCATACGTGAAAAAGTCCGCAGAGATAATACAATTTGACCGATACGTTCAGTCCCCACTTGCATCGATTGGAGCGTTTTTGGGAAATCTGATTGAATAAAATCTAAATCGATTTCATTTAATAATTCTTGAATTTTCACTTGGTTGATATGGGACTGTTGATAGAGATTGACCAAGTTTAATAAATCTTGCATATATTCTTTCACATAGCTAAGATTCGCGTGAATAAAATTAACAGGGTTATTAATTTCGTGGGCGATTCCAGCAACCAATTGTCCCAAGCTTGACATTTTTTCTGATTGAATTAGTTGGGATTGAGTCAGTTGCAGTTCCTGCAAGGTTGATTCTAGCTGAGTTGCTTTTTGTGTTAGTTCTTGGGTGCGTTCGGAAACTTTTTGCTCCAAACTATGGGAATATTCCTCTAATTGGCAATACAACTGAGCATTTTTTAAGGAAATAGCTGCTTGGGCGGTAAGTAGTTGAATGACTTGCAGGCGATCGCTCGTAAATGCTCCTGTGGTAAGATTATTTTCTAAATACAGGATGCCAATTAGTTTTCCTTGTTGGCTAATAGGGGTACATAATACAGATTTGGGCTGGTGGGTAATAATATAACGATCGCCTGCAAATTGTGTCCAATTGCTCAAGTTTTCAAACACAGCTTTCTGTTGCGTCCGCGCTACTGCATAAATCAAACTTTGGGGAATTTCCTGACATCGATCTAGGGGAATTTCTAACCTTTGTGTTTGCTTTAAATCGGCTTGAGCAACTACTAACCATTGTTCGTTTTGGCAAAGAAGTAAACGACCGATTTGTGCTCCTGCCAAAGCGATCGCAATCTGCATTAAAGTGGCTAAGAGTTTTTCTAACTCAATTTCTTGGGAGATGGCTTGTGCTGCTTTCATTACCGCCGGAAAATCTAGCCATAAATTCTGGTTGTTAACGTTAGTGGAACTTCTCATCAAGGTTGCGGCAATGGTTGCCTGATTGGTAATCGCTAGACTAGGAGTTTGGAGAATCGCCGCTAGTAGTTGGGGATAGTTTTGTTCTAAATGGGTGACTTTGGCTAATGCTCCCCATTTGGCATAGCAGTAGTAAGCTTCTTGCATATAGCCTGCGGCGACTTTCTCTTTACCCCAATCTAGGTAAAATTTCGCTGCTAGTTCATTGGCTAATGCTGCTTCTTGGATATAGCCGTTTTCTTTAGCACCAGAAATAGCGCGATCGTAAAGTTCAATTGCTTCTAATTTTTGGTTCAAAGCATGACACCGCTCTGCGCTAATCAAATCATATTTATGCAGATAGTTTATGGGTGCATAAGATGCACATTGCTGTATCTTAGCTAGGTTGTTGTCAACACGCTCAAGCAGTGCTGACTGCTGTAATGATGTTGCATGAGGATACAAAGCTAGTCTGGCTAAGGCATCATAAAAATACAATAAGGGGATAATATACAGACCTGGTACGCCGTCTAAATATTCTTCACAGATACTAACCGCAGCCAAACTCTGCTCGTATTCTGCAAACAAATAGCAAAGCATCACTTTGTTGATATGCAGGTGATAAACCGCAGGGCGATCGTTTGCTTGCTGATGCTGAGGCAACATAATTGTTTCATCATAGATGCACCCGCGCAGTTGAAATGGAATATCAGATTGACCCAGGAGATTTAAAACACTTTGGTGGTAAGAAACAAAGTGATTATACTGGGTCATTTGCTTAAAATGGAGAATTGCGTTCCCGTAGGTTTCCATTTCTGCTAGAACTTCTGTGAGTTCACAACCTGTCATATAAAGATAAAGTGTATATGGGAAAGCACACCAGACTGCCCACTCGATATCACCCATTTCCAGACCAGCAGCATACCCTTCTAAAAGAGGCTGTAAAGTATTTTTGAGAGGTTCTTTGTGATGTTTAATAAAAGTATTAAAAATAGAAAATGTTTTAGCTTTGAGTAACTTGGCATTCAGTTGATCTAACAAAGCGATCGCCAATTGCCCAAATTCGTATCCCTCCTCTATCTTAGAGAGAAAAGCAGAGAGAATTAAACCGTAGCTTGCATAAGCACATGCCGAGAACTTAGCATTACCGTAGAGGACAGATAAATTAACTTGTTTAAATACTATTAAGGGAAACATTGCCGGACAGCCATTATAAGCGAGTCCAAACATACCTGATAAAATTCGTAATGCTGCCAGGTGATAGTTATCCGTCATCAATGGCAAGTCAATTAATTCAGAGGGCTGACGGTTGGCGAGGATGGTTTGCGTTTCTTGTAAACCCTGCATAAAATCATCTTGGGTGGGATTTTCTGGCACATCCACACCTAGTTTTTGCAAAATCTCTAAAGCTACAGAAATACCTTGTAAAAGCTGATTTTTAGCTATACAAGCTTGGATTTTAACTTCATAAATTTTTACCTGTTCTAAGCAAGTATGGGTGTGTTGCAAAACTAATTCTGCCCATGTTTCCATCTGCTCAAATTCTCCACCCATGTAAGAAGCTTCTGCTAATGCTTCAGAGAGTGCTAATGTGAGGTTATATTGGCTCTGCCAGCAGCGATCGCCATCAAGTAACTCAATACCAAGAGTCAAATATTCAATTGCCGCTTTGTAGGCAGTAGCTTCTTTAGAACGAGAGCCTGCTATGAAATTTAAAAGAGCTAATTCATCTCGCTCTGTTTGATTATTTAGTAGTGTGTACCCCCGATTTAATTGACTAACAATATCAAAAATTTTCGATTCCCGTTCGATTTCAGGTATACTTTTCAGCAAAAGTTGACCAATCTGTAAATGGGTTTTCTGTTTCTTTGCTTGGGGAATTAAAGAATAAGCAGCTTGTTGCACTCGATCGTGCAAAAATTTATATTTAATCATTTCTGAAGTTACTGAAGTCATCTGTTGCTCTGCTGCATCAACAAAAAACTTATAAATTTCAGTTTGCGGAATTATTAAACCCGACTGTAAAGCATTCCACAAACAGGCTGCTGTTTCTGTGGGTGTTTGTTCAAAAGCGATCGCCAATGTATTTAAATCAAATTCATTGCCAATACAAGCTGCCAACTTGAGAATATTTTGGGTGGCTTCTGGTAACTTTTGCAACTGAGCAGCTATAAATTCCACGACATCATCTGTCAGTGCTGCTTCCCGCACCTGCACAATATCACATTGCCAATGTCTAGCTTGGGTATCAAAAGTAATTAGTTGGTCTTCATGCAGTGCCTTGAGAAACTGAGTAGCAAAAAAGGGATTACCTTGGGTTTTTTGATACACTAATTCTGTTAACGGTTGCGCCAAGGCGATCGCACAGTTGAGGCTATCGGCTACCAACTGATTGAGACTGTTTTGGCTTAAGGGTTTCAAGGTGATAGTATTTACCTTTGTCCCAGTTTTGGCGATCGCATCTAAAGTCAGCATCAATGGATGCGCTGCAAAGACTTCATTATCCCGGTAAGCACCAATCATTAGCAGATAGCCTGTTCCTGACTCCGCCATCAGCAGTTGGATCAGATTCAACGAAGCAGAATCCGCCCACTGCAAATCATCCAAAAACATCACCAAGGGATGTTTCAGGTGTGTAAAAACTTGAATAAACTTTTGAAATAATAAATTAAACCGATTTTGGGCGGCGATACCTGATAGTTCTGGTGCAGATGGTTGCACTCCAATGATGCGTTCTAATTCCGGGATCACATCAATGATGACTTGTCCATTCTCCCCCACAGCCTGTAAAATTTGATTTTTCCAACTTGACAATTGAGCATCACTTTCACTCAACAATTGCTCGATTAAATCGCGGAATGTTTGCACAAATGCCGAAAAAGGAATGTTGCGATTGAACTGGTCAAATTTCCCTTTAATAAAATAGCCCCGTCGCTGGACTATTGGCTTGTGAACTTCATTGACAATCGCAGTTTTGCCAATACCAGAAAAACCAGCAACAAGCATCACTTCGCTGTCACCTTGAGAAACTTGCTCAAATGCAGTTAATAATTGCTCAACCTCGATTTCTCGACCATAGAGTTTTTCGGGAATTAGAAAGCGATCGCAAATATCCCTCTGACCAATTTCAAAATAGGTAATTTTGCCAGTTTCCTTGAGTTGATACAAACAAGTTTCTAAATCGTGCTTTAATCCCAAAGCACTCTGATATCTGTCTTCGGCATTTTTCGCCATTAATTTGAAAATAATATCTGAAAGTACCTGGGGGATTTCTTCTCTGTTCCCTGTTCCCTGTTCCCTGTTCCCTAATACCGTAGGTATTTTCGCAATATGACAATGCACCAACTCCATCGGCTCATCAGAGATAAATGGTAACTCTCCCATCAGTAATTCATAAAAAGTCACACCCAAAGAATAGAAATCACTACGGTAGTCTATCCCTCGGTTCATCCTTCCAGTTTGTTCGGGGGAAATATAAGCGAGGGTTCCTTCTAATACATTGGGACTTTTTATTTCTTGGTTTTCTTTATTGAGTAATGAAGCAATACTAAAGTCGATTAGTTTAACTTGCTTGGTATCAGGATTAATCAGAATATTGGCAGGTTTGATATCTTTATGAATAATGCGATGGCGGTAGAGAATATCTAAGGTATCGCTCAGAGCGATCGCAATTTGTAAAAATTCATCTAGAGATACAACATTACTATTGTTGGCGAAATAATCCTTGAGGGAAATGCCCCCAAAGTCTTCCATCAGTAACATATAGCCATTTTTGAACGGTTCTAGGCTATAGGTTTGGATGATTAGAGGATAGTTAAGATTTTTGGCAATGGTGTATTGATTGCGAAATTGTACTAGTTCGCTAAAGCTGGGATAAGGATTTTTCAGCAGTTTGATGACTACAGATAATGAGTCAGTCTCTCGAAAAGCTCGATAAACCAGAGTTCTCAACCATCATAAAGTTCTTCGCTAAGGCAATATCCAGGAATACTAATCATATTACAAAATCTTAAGCGCTAGATTTAGTATTCCCATACACGCTTACATATTTTATGGGGTCAAATGAGCATTGCTAGTCACAAGGAGCAAATAAGCGCTAACCCTAAAAAACCTGGTAACGGCGAATATCTACGGCAAATTTCATAGCGATCACACCACAGACAACCCCAAAACTACGCCAAGTATAAGCGATGGTATTCTGTTAAATTTTCAGAAAATTGTATCATTTTTGCGTAGACGCGTTGCGGCTTATCGTCAGACATCGCTTTTCAACTAACTTGGTCATAAAACAAGCATAAAAAGTACTTTTTTTATACTTGCAAAGCACCAGCAATTGAATTTAGACACACTGTGACAGAATCAACGCACAAATTCCAGCTTTCTCTTGGTGTTTGAGGAATTGCTGATGCTCCCATCATTTTAAAAGTAGACTCTAATGCAGGATTTCCGATATGTGCTGATCCTATGCGGAGTTTATTCAAACCAACAAGAGGATCAGTCATTAACCGAGCTTGGTCATTATCTAGTCCTTTAGCCATCAAAATTTTTCCAAAAGCTTTATCTGTCTCAGATTATTATCTACTGTTCCACATAAAGCAGACCTAAGAGAAACTATTGGCATTGTTTCAATAACCCACCCATACAAGATTTTTGCAAGTTCAAACACCTCTGAGTATTGGAGGTAAACACAGCAAAGTTGCGCCCGTATCAACTAAAACATCATCCACAGTATAAGAGCGAACTTCCCCCGAAGAAATAAAGCCGCGTTGTGCCAGAACTCGATCGATTCCATTCGTGACAGTGAGGGTAACTATTACTTGTCCCATTTGCTTACCCATTTCAGTAAACTCCTGGTGAGGATTTTAAATTTATTTTAGTTAAGCTATAAAACGATAAAATAATTTTATGTAAAAAGACGTATTAACCAATCGGTAAATCTTATGGCAATATCTGTATTGGGTTGGAGAGCTTGCTTAGTAATCGCTTGTCCCATAGGACGACCAGGTTCATCTTGCCAAGCAAGATATGTGTGAATAACTGCTTTACTAATATCTAATGGTTTAAAAGTTGTTACTTTCTTAACTTGTGCTTCAACAATACATTCTCTGGCAAATTCTAGGGCTGTCGGTTCTGCTAGTTGGGCACAAAAGTCCTCTAACTTACCAGAATTTTGATTATTTGGCATCAGCCAAAATCCCAACTTGGGTTCATCTGTAATCCCCTCAACTATTGTTCCATCAATCTCAGGAATATCAGGTAATTTATAGCTATAGTGACTTAATTTACCTTTGATATTTGCCCATCTGCTTTCAAGGGAAGTATCAGTATCAAGCATTACTCCTATCACTTGAGGATGATCAGGACGTACAATCAAGGCATTTAGACGTTTTAAAACTTTTGTATCTCCATTACATTCATATAATCCAAAAGTTTGAAGAACTTCGTGAGCAGCACACAAAGCCATTACAACATGGCAATCATCTATTCCTTCAACAAGTAATATTTTATCGGTGTCTTGCTTACAGATATCACTCATATTATTTAGCGTATTTCGACGTCTGTTTCAAGAGAATCCGTAAGCGTCTCGGAAGTGTATTCTGTTACCTTAATGAGATTATCTTTAGCTTCAAGTCTAAAGAAAGCACCAAGTGAAGGATATTTATTCCATGCGCTGTCAAAACCATTTACACAATCTCGACTATGTGTTGTTGCAAATACTTGAACATTCAACCTTTCGGAGTAACGAAAAACAATATCCCAAACTTTAGGTTGTACTGTCCAATGCAATCCATTTTCAAATTCATCAATTAAAAGGATGCCATTTCGAGCATTTACGAGAGCAACAATTATATGGAATAAACGAGTCATCCCATCACCCATACTTTTTAGAGGTAATGGCTCATTTATACCTTCAATTTTTACTAGTGGAATACGATTATCGCCTCCCTGCCCACGATTATTGCCTCCGCGTCCTTTGCTAATATCTTCTACAAAAGCAACTCCAGATACTTTAGGTTCAATAAGTTTAAGGGCGGAAATAACCTCTGATTCTAAATTAGTTAAACTTGTCAAATCCCAAAGAGCGGCTAATTTTCGATTAGGCATATTTTCTGTCGAAACCAATTGCCATGTGTATTTAAATTCAGCATCTAGCCGTTCGTAAGCAACTCTAGATGTGAGCCTCATATCTCTAAAATCACGATTTAATCTGAAAAGTCTGCGAGTTTTTTGATTTTCTTCTGCTACGAGAACAACTTCAATATTGGATAAATCCTTATGAAACTGCTCATCAGTGATGCGGATTCTTTTCGTGTTTCCTTCGTCATCAGATTTAATCTGATATGCAGCAACACCAATATGAATCTTTGCCTTTGAGGAAACTTCTCCCAGAATGATGCCTTCTTCTCCTATATCGGGTAATTTATGACCAAAAAAGAGATGGCGTATGGGATTAACAAGAAAAGTTTGAGAATATGGTTGTGCCTCACTAACCCAAGACCCTTGCCTCGAATTTACAAGTTCAAGGAGATTTATCGGTGAAGCGTTGCTGGCATAAAGTTCTATTGCTTCGAGAAATGTACTTTTACCAGCATTATTCCTGCCGACAATGAGGTTAACATTACCTAATCTCTTAACCTCAAGATGATCAAAAAGTCTGAAATTATTTATCTGGAAGGACTCTAGCATACAAGCTCGACCTAATCCTTTTTCATTAGCTTACAAGATACTAGACCATACAACATCCTCAATCGAAAACGCTGATTGTTATGGAACAAACAGGAGAAGAAATACTTTTTCCTTGAACAAAGGCAAGCGATTCACCCTCTCACCAACAATATTCAAATTCTCCTACGTAACGAATGCACTACTAGCATAAAACAAAGACGCAAAAGCACTCTCTGCGCCTCTGCGTCTCTGCATCAGATTCCCTACTTACACCATCTCAGACGAAGCCTGCACCATCTGCTGCGGCTGCGGCTGGAACATGAATAACGAGTACACCACATCTCGGCGAATGTTAACCATCATATCCAAGAACAATTCATATCCCTCGCTCTTATACTCAATCAGCGGGTCTTTTTGCCCATAACCACGTAATCCCACTGATTCGCGCAAGGCATCCATTTGTTGCAGGTGTTCCCGCCACAGAGTATCAATGCGTTGCAAGATAAAGAAACGTTCCGCTTGGCGCATCAGTCCGGGTTGAACTTGGTCAATCTGTGCTTCTTTGAGGTCGTAAGCAATTCGCACCTGTTCGTGGAGGAAGGCTTTAATCTCGCTGACGGTGATATCTTCTAATTGACTCGCTTGTAAATCTGCTAGCAGATAGACGAATTCTTTGACTTTCTCAACCAACTTTTCTAATTCCCACTCTTCTGAGGGCAAGTCTATATTGATGTAGAAGTCAACGATGTCATCCATCGTTTTTTCAGCGTATTTAATCACCTGTTCTTTCAAATCTTGACCTTCTAAAACTCGGCGGCGTTCAGCATAAATAGCACGACGTTGATTATTCATCACCTCGTCATACTCAAACACCTGTTTGCGAATGTCGTAGTAGTAGGTTTCAACTTTTTTCTGTGCGCCTTCCAAACTGCGCGTCAGCATCCCAGATTCGATGGGCATATCTTCTTCTACATTGAAGGCTTGCATTAACCCAGCAACGCGATCGCCACCAAAAATCCGCAGTAGGTTATCCTCTAAACTGAGGAAGAATCTTGTGGTTCCAGGGTCGCCTTGTCTTCCTGCACGTCCGCGCAACTGGTTATCAATCCGCCGCGATTCGTGGCGTTCTGTACCAATTACGTGCAAACCGCCAATTTCTACTACCTCATTGTGTTCGCGGGTAGTAAATTGTTCGTATTCTTGCTTAACGCGGTTGTATGCTGACCGCAACTTCTGAATCACGGGGTCGTCGATGGGAGCTTTTTCTGCGGCCACAGCTACCTTGTCTTCAGCTTCCAGTTCCGGTAAACTGCGATCGCCATACTCACGCACTGCAATTTCTACTGCATCTTTGAGTAGTTTTTCGGTTTCTTTTGTCAACTGAGTCGGGAAAATTTCTGGCGAAGCCCGCCAAGTTTTGACTTTCTTACCAGGGACAAAGCCTTGACCACCACCATGTCCTGTAGGCAATCCGGCTGCTCTTTGCACGCCAAAGGCATCTTCATCTTCTGGCATGACAATCCGGGGCATGAAGTATTCCCGCAGTTTCAGACGTGCCATGTATTCGGAGTTACCACCCAGAATGATGTCTGTACCTCTACCAGCCATGTTAGTAGCAATCGTTACAGCACCTTTGCGTCCAGCTTGGGCGACGATTTCCGCCTCACGTTCGACGTTTTCCGGTCGGGCGTTGAGTAATTCGTGGGGAATCTCTAGCTGCTTCAGTAGCCGACTGAGAAGTTCGGATTTTTCTACACTAGTCGTTCCCACTAATACAGGTCTGCCGAGTTCGTGCATTTCGGCACATTCTTTAGCGATCGCTCCCCATTTGCCTGCTTCTGTCTTAAAGACCATATCAGACAAATCTTCGCGTCTGCGATCGCGGTTGGTGGGAATTACCGCGACTTCCAATTTGTAAATTTTTTCAAATTCCGGTTCTTCCGTTTTTGCTGTTCCTGTCATTCCACCCAGTTTTGGATACAGCAAAAACAGATTTTGATAAGTAATTGTCGCTAGAGTTTGAGTTTCTGGCTGAATTTCTACGTGTTCTTTAGCTTCAATCGCCTGGTGAAGTCCATCGCTCCAACGCCGTCCGGGTAGTACTCGACCAGTAAATTCATCCACAATTACCACTTCCCCATTGCGGACAATGTAATTTACATCTTTAAGGAAAAGTTCTTTGGCTTTAATTGCATTGAAAATGAAGTGCGCCCAAGGATCTTCTGGGTCAAATAAATCTGTGACTCCCAAAAGATTTTCTGATTCGGCAAACCCTTCATCTGTCAATAGCACGTTACGAGCTTTTTCATCCACATCGTAATGCTCGTCTTTTTTGAGTGTGAATGCTATTTCAGCGGCTTGCAGATATTTTTCTGTCGGTCTTTCCACCTGCCCGGAAATAATTAGCGGTGTCCGCGCCTCATCAATTAAAATCGAGTCTACCTCGTCAATCACGCAATAATTGAACGGGCGTTGCACCACATCTGCCATTGATGTCGCCATGTTATCCCGCAAGTAGTCAAACCCTACTTCGCTGTTGGTGACATAAGTAATATCGCACTCGTAATTTTTCTGACGTTCGCTGGGAGTCATGCTTGACTGAATTAGCCCCACGCTCAACCCCAAGAACCGATGCACCTGTCCCATCCATTCTGCGTCCCGACGAGCTAAATAATCGTTGACGGTAACGACGTGTACACCTTTACCAGTAAGGGCATTTAAGTAACTCGGCAAGGTAGCGACTAGTGTTTTACCTTCGCCGGTTTTCATTTCGGCAATTTGTCCTACATGTAAAATGATACCGCCAAGGAGTTGGACATCAAAGTGCCGCAAGCCTAAGACTCGCTGTCCTGCTTCCCGAACAACGGCGTAAGCTTCTGGCAATATGTCATTTAGGGTTTCGCCTTTAGCGAGCCGTTGTTTAAATTCGACGGTTTTACCTTTTAACTCATCATCGGAAAGAACCTTAATTTCTTCCTCTAAAAGGTTAATTTCAGTAACAGAAGGTTGGTATTTTTTAAGCTTACGAGCGTTGGGGTCGCCCAACAAAAGTTTTAGCATGGCAGGTTATAGAACTGAATCAAGGGGGATGGAAATTAAAGGGTAGGCATTGATTATAAACATTTAACCCAGCCCAAACGTCTTGGTTGTGGATGGGTGTGAAATGAGAATTACCTCAAAAGCAGGATAAAAACTAGCCAATCATTTAATAAACTGATTGGTTTTAACTCTTATCTTATATTTACTCTTTCTTCATAGTATCATTTTGCCCCCAGATGGGGCCAGGATGCGGGAGGAGGGGAGTAGAGGGGAACTTTCTCACAGGATCTTTTTCCTCTGCTCTCTATCTCATCTGCCCCTCTGCCTCTTGTGATGTCAGGCGGCGGAAATTGTAATCATTAGCACTGGGATGACAGCTGACACAACTGCCAATCTGGACAGGACGTGGTAACTTAACTCCTGGATGCAAAGCTTTGAAATAACGCGAGTTGTTGAGGCGATATGGTGTTTCTTCGTCATCTAGCTGCACACGGGAGAAAGTCGAAAGATATTTCCACACTAAGATGCGTGGCGGATCGACTAAAGGCTGGAGTTGTGCGCCGTAGTGCTGCGAGTCTTGCAGGATATTTTTCCAAGTTTGGGTAGGTAAAACGGCTGGTGGTATGGCAATGTGACATCTGGAGCAGTTTTCTAAATACAGTTCTTGCCCCAGCTGGTATTGTGCAGGTACTACGTCAACAGTGCCAATTTCAGCGGTGGGAGTCGCACTTTGGGCGTTAGTTGCCAAGGCTAGAAGCCAGCCCATAGCTAAACTCCACGTCATAATTACCAGAAGTAAACCGAAAAATTGGCGTTTGAATTCACGTTCGGCGCTTGGCTGTAGTGCTTGGCGATCGCGGATTTTGCGCTTAACAAAAATTGACATTCCTCACATTCCCAGATATTTAAAAGTGGCGCTTGTGCTAATCATAAGACTTACGCAGGATTGGCAGTGTTTCAAATTTTGCATAAGTAGTTTTGGCAAGCAACACATTTTTGATATCGATAACAGTAATATAAATATCTATTCAGCGCACCACTGACTATGCAAGGAAAAATGTTCTAGTAGTTTTAACCTGACTCAGTAGAAAAATTAGCCACAATATCTCGGATTTCATTTGCACCAATATCTTCTCGGTCAGATTTGGAATAAATCGTTAGTAGCAAAATACTTGTAGGTGACTCAAATTGATAAATCAGTCGGTATCCAGTACTCTTACCTTTTTGGTACTACTGTTACGAACTCTCACCTTATAAACAATATATTCCTCACCAATGTTCGCGCGCGATCGCCGACAAAATTCCCTTGTTGTAATTGCTCAATAATCGGTTGAACATCAGAGCGAATATTGCGAAATCTTTTTGAAAGATCACGCAAGTTTTGTTTATATTCAGGAGTTAAATCGATGAATACCGATGGCTGCTCATTCGGCATCAATTCCCTCCCACATTTGAGATAAACCTTAAGGAATAGAAACCGATCGCAATAATCGCTCAACAACAGTTCTTGAATTGCGTCCTCCTCTAGGAATAAGGCGATGGCAAAGAACATGAGGGACAAGAAATTTCACATCATCGGGAATAGCATAATCACGCCCTAATAGAAAAGCTAGCGCTTGGGCAGCCCGTTGTAATGCTAATGTGCCACGCGGACTGACACCAAGGGCGATTTCCTCATCTTGACGTGTTGCCCGCACTAATTCGAGAATGTACTGTTGCAAAGAAGTTGTTACTTTTACTTGAGAGCAGAGGTAACGCAATTCCTGCACTTCTGCCAAGGTAATACAAGGCTGCAAATTAGCAATTTTTACACCATTTTGGAGATTTTGCAGCATTAGGAGTTCTTCTGCTTCAGAAGGATAGCCCAAACTCAGCGACAACATAAACCGATCCATTTGCGCTTCTGGCAGGGGAAAAGTACCTTGATACTCAATAGGGTTTTGAGTGGCAATCACAAAAAAGGGCTGAGGAACTGCACGAGAGACACCATCGACTGTTACCTGATGTTCCTCCATAACTTCCAGTAAAGCTGACTGAGTGCGGGGTGTGGCGCGGTTAATTTCGTCAGCTAATAGCACATTGGTAAAGACTGGCCCAGGCAGAAAAGTAAATTCGCCGCTTTTTGGATTCCAAATGTTAGTACCAGTAATGTCAGTTGGCAGTAAATCGGGAGTGCATTGTAGCCTTTGAAACTTACCATCCAGCGAACGAGCTAAGGATTTAGCAAGCAGGGTTTTACCAACACCAGGGACATCTTCTAAAAGAGCATGACCACCACCTAACAAGGCGACTAGTACTAAGCGTATTGCTTCAGCTTTGCCAACGATGGTAAGAGCCAGATTTTGTGTTAAAGCGTCGATTTTTTCTCTCATGCGTTGTGGGGAGTGGGGGAAGAGCAGGGGAGCAGGGGAGCAGGGGAGCAGAGGAGAAGTTGCAGTAAGTTTTTCCCCTCTGCCCCTCTGCCCCTTTGCACCTCTGTCTCTTGTGCCCAATGCCCTATCTATTGTTCCCACTAAGCACTCAAAACTTCTCTAGCAACAACGCAGTCAAGTTGAATTTGTGTTTTCAGGGCTTCAAGAGAAGGAAATTTTTGTTCGGGGCGCAAAAATTTAACTAGCTGCACAACTAGTTTTTTGCCATACAAATCACCCGACCAATCGAATAAATGTACTTCCGCAGATGAATAAGTACCATTTACAGTTGGACGATTACCGATATTCATAACGCCCAAGTTATCACTAGGAGCGGTATCTGATGCTTCATCAAGAGTGAAAACGCGGACAGCGTAGACTCCTTGGCGAGGCAAAAACTTTTCTTTTGGTAGTTGGAGGTTAGCAGTGGGAAAGCCAATTGTTCTGCCCAATTGTTGACCTTGAACGACATCACCAAGGAGAGTGTAGGGGCGTCCTAGTAATAGATTTGCGCTTTCGATGTCTCCCTGCTCAAGGGTTTGGCGGATCAATGAAGTGCTAATGCGGGCATCCTGAGTTGGAGTAGTACTGACGCAATTGGTTTGGGTGGACGAATCACCTGTATAAGTTTGTAAGGGAACAATGGTAACGGGAATATTGTACTTGGCGGCGAGTAATTGCAAATCTTGAGCAGTACCACTACGCTTTTCGCCAAAACAAAAATCCTGCCCGATGCTAATTTGTTGGCATCGCAGTTGTTGCACGAGAATTTTTTCGACAAATTCTTCGGGGGTCAAGGCAGACAATTCTTTGTCAAAGGGTAGTAGTACCAGTTGTTCTACCCCAAGCGATCGCAATTGTTGGACTTTTTCAGCCAGTGGCGTTAACAAAGTCCGAGGTTGCCCCGTAAAGAACTCCTGTGGATGGGGGTCAAAGGTGACAACTGTTGAGTAGGTATATTCTGGATTTGTCAGTTGATTTTCCTTTGACTGCGGACTACTAGCTACTGACAAATGACCACCAGCGTGCAAGACTGGTTGAATTACCCTTTGATGCCCAAGATGAACACCATCAAACTTGCCAAGGGCAACAGCAGTCGGCGTTAGTAGCCCTTCGCTCGAAAAAGCAACCCGCACAGAACACCCATTTTTAGACAAATTTAGCACGTGGATTCTGAGATTTTAGGTTTATTTTAGCTATCAGCAGGAAGCTACCCTATGGTAAACCGCCTTAAGGAGGACTTCACTAACTGCCTATGAGGTCTTGTGCTATCAGCCAGGGTGTTGATGCCACCCCTTTTAGCTATCAGCCAAAAGCCTAACCCAAGGGAAGTCGCCCAAGATGGTTTCTTGTGCTATTGGCTTGAGAGCTAATTGCAAAGTCCAGATAACCCCAAATACCAGAGGTAAAAAGGCTCTAGTCCCGTGTTGAGACTTCAACGAGGTTTTAGTGCGATCGTTAGCTGCAATCTTAGGGTGTGTAGGCTGTGTTGGTGAATCTATAAAGTTTGTCCTCTTGTTGTCGCCCCAATCCTGTGGTCGGCGCTTTGACAACTTTGGGCAGCGCTGTCTCACCGTACAGCTAACAGGACGCTCTCGCGCTGAAAGCTTCTGATCACCAATCTAATCTAAAATCTCCAATTCCTCCGATCGCAATCTTTAGGTAGAAAACTTGCTAACAGGAAAAGATTCTGATAATACAACTGACGTCGGAACCTGAAGTACCAATCCTTC
This sequence comes from Nostoc sp. LPT, assembly GCF_017115165.1. Taxonomy (GTDB): domain Bacteria; phylum Cyanobacteriota; class Cyanobacteriia; order Cyanobacteriales; family Nostocaceae; genus Nostoc. Next base: position 81,482 of record NZ_JABXKF010000149.1, read on the forward strand.
CCGTGCCATAATAGCACCAGGAAATTTTTCAGCGGCTTCTTTGCCTACACGATCCAAAAAGTCATCATCGTGCGCCGGGTCGTGGTGGTAAATCACCAGAGTTTTGACGTTAGCAGCTTGTGCCACTTTTACCGCTTCTTGCCAGGTAGAATGTCCCCAGCCAATTTTCGGGGATTTTGGCGAGTGGTATTCCTCGTCTGTGTAGGTAGAATCGTAAACCAGAATGTCAGCATTACGAGCTAGCCATAACACATTGTCATCGAGTCGGTCGGGAAAATGTTCGGTATCAGTGATGTAAGTAGCAGCACCACCACGCCAGTTGACGCGGTATCCTACAGCTTCACCTGGATGGTTTAAAGGTGCTGTTTCTACGGTAAGGTCATCGATATGGATTGGTTGCCCCGGTCGAATGTCGTAGAAATTTAAATTCGCTTGCATAATTTGCAAGGGTACGGGAAAGTTCGGGTGCAACATTTGATCGTTGAGGCGCTGTTCTATGGTAGAACCATCAGGTGCGATCGCGCCGTAAATATGAAAGTCATTCCCCTTTACAAACCCTGGTGTAAAGAAGGGAAAACCTTGCATGTGATCCCAGTGAGAGTGCGTAAAAAATATGTGAGCTTCTAACGGCATTTGGTGCAACAGAGATTTCCCCAAAACATGTAGTCCCGTGCCAGCATCGAAAACTAAGCGTTTATCGCCCGCTTGCATTGATATGCAAGGGGTATTACCGCCGTAACGAACAGTGTGTGGCCCTGGGCTGGGGATGCTGCCACGAACCCCCCAAAATTGTACGGTAAATTGATTCTCTATCCTAGACATGGGTATTGCTTGCTGGACTGAGCGGGCGATAAATGAAAGAATTGTCACTTATTTTGTCGAAGTTTATGCTGTCTCACCGATTTTGCTAGAGGGAGGATTTCTTGGTAAAACAGCATATCCTGTTTCTGGCTGATTGTGTAAATGTGAATGAAATACCTCAGTTATAATTTTCCAGGTTTTGGGGTGAATGTGTATCGGTTATTTCAATAGTGCCCCTACGTTATAGCCTACATTTTTCCGTGATGCATTTGAATAACCACATTTTTGTCCTGATAAATCAAATGATTCCAGGAAAATTGAATTCCCACTCCGATAATTTCTCTAATCCAGTTGCGTAAGTAAGATTGTATTGTAATGGGGTAATACTGATGTAGTTTTTACGTACAACTTCCACATCTGTAGGTACATTTTGAGGCAGATTTAATCCGCTTGGGGGTTCCACATCCTCAATTACCTCTCCGGTTAACCAGTAGTACGTTTTTCCACGAGGATCGACTCGTTTATTAAACACATCAATGTAATGCCGTAGACCTTGACGGGTGAGAGTAACTCCGGCAATTTCTTCCCATTTGACCGCAGGAATATTGACGTTGAGCAACATTAAATCTGGCAGCGGTTTTTGGGCTAACTGGTCTACGAGAACTGTGGCAAATTTAGCAGCAGCTTGAAAATCTTTAGATGTGTGACTCATAAGACTCAGCGCTATGCTGGGAATGCCTTCAATTAGACCTTCCATTGCCGCAGAAACAGTGCCAGAATACAGAATTTCAGTTCCCAAATTCGCACCTTGATTAATACCAGAGAGAACCAAATCTGGGGGAGTTTCCAATAAAGCCCACAGCGCCAATTTGACGCAATCTGAAGGCGTACCATCACAAGCCCAAGCTTTGACAGCAGGATGAAAAATCTCTTCGACAATTTCGGCGCGAATGGGTTGGTGTAAAGTTAACCCGTGTCCAGTTGCTGATCGCTCTCGATCTGGGCAAACTACACTCACATCATGACCAGCCTCTGCCAAATAGTTGGCTAGGGTACGAATCCCTAAGGCAGAAATGCCATCATCGTTGCTAATTAGTAATTTCATCGTCATTAGTCATTAGTCATTGGTCATTGGTCATTAGTTATTAGTTATTTGTTATTAGCCATTTGTCAATGTCTGAGGTCACAAGCAGCAAAAAAACATTTATACTCACTAGACAGTGTGGCGGAATTTTGCTTACCTTTAAGACAAGTTGCTCAATCCCTAACTCTGGTTAAGTGAGATGTTAGCTGGATTTACGCGCCTGCTGTACTAGCCCAATCATCTCTAATTGATAAACAGAGGTTTGGTTTTAACCCTCACCTTTAGCTGATGTTAATGATATGACTATAAGTTTATTTATCGAGCAGTTCACAGCTTTTGACTATAGACTAATGACTAATGACCAATGACTAATAACTAATGACTAGCAATTTAGAAGCTCAACTTTTAGCACTGCGGCAAGAAGGAGAAAAAGCGATCGCAGCCGCCGACACCCTAGAACGTCTGGAGGAACTCAGAGTTAACTATCTGGGTAAAAAAGGGGAACTGGGGGCGCTGTTGCGAAGTATGGGGCAAATGAGTGCAGAGGAACGACCGAAAATTGGAGCGATCGCCAATACAGTCAAAGAATCCCTGCAAACTAGTCTAGACCAGCAACGTGCCGCCTTAGAAGCCGCGCAAATTCAAGCTTTGCTAGAGGCGGAAACTCTGGATGTAACTATGCCGGGAATTTACAGTCCCCAAGGTCGCATTCATCCCCTCAACGGCATTATCGACCGAGCACTGGATATCTTTGTCGGTATGGGCTACACCGTGGCTCAAGGGCCAGAGATGGAAACAGATTACTATAATTTCGAGGCTCTCAACACCCCGCCTGACCATCCCGCCCGTGATATGCAGGATACCTTCTATCTGCCAGATGGGAATCTTTTACGGACTCATACATCTTCGGTACAAATTCGTTACATGGAAAGAGAAGAACCACCGATTCGGGTTGTGGCTCCAGGACGAGTTTATCGGCGAGATAATGTAGATGCGACTCACTCAGCAGTTTTCCATCAAATAGAACTTTTAGCCATTGATGAGGGACTAACTTTTACAGACCTTAAGGGCACAATTAAAGTATTTTTACAAGCAATATTTGGCGATTTACCAATTCGCTTCCGCGCCAGTTATTTCCCCTTTACTGAACCATCTGCTGAGGTGGATTTGCAGTGGAATGGTCGCTGGTTAGAGGTGATGGGCTGCGGTATGGTCGATCCAAATGTACTTAAGTCTGTGGGTTACGATCCAGAAGTTTATACAGGGTTTGCTGCCGGTTTTGGTGTAGAACGTTTTGCAATGGTGTTACATCAAATCGATGATATTCGTCGCTTGTATGCTAGTGATTTGCGGTTTTTACAGCAATTTTAGGCATACGTAATCGTTATGTACTGCAAGCAAGGTAATAATAAATAATGACCTCAGTTTCCAGGTTAGATCAAGTTCTAGATAGCATCAAAAACTTATCGGTAGATGAACAAGAAACATTAATTGATCTGATAAGTCATCGGTTGGCAGAACGGCGGCGTTCTGAAATTGCTGCTAATATCGCTCAAGCACAAGTAGAATATCAGACAGGTAAAGTGTTCCGTGGAACTGTTACTCAAATCATGGATGAGTTACGCAAGTGAGAACTGTAGTTCTGGCATCATCGTTTAAACGAGCATTTAAGCGATTGGTACGACGATAGCCAGAATTACAAGAGCGATTTGAAGAGCGGTTAGCACTACTAACCGCCGATCCATTTACAGCTATTTTCAGGTAAATAGACCACAGTGGTTGAACCAACCGAGGGCATCATCTTCGTTAATATAATTGACAGCAAGCGACATTGCTTGGTCAAGTGACTCCAGTGTGCGTGCTTCGGAGGAACGGAGAAATTGCTTCAGTTTCGACCAACACAGTTCTATAGGAGATAAATCTGGAGAGTAAGGGGGCAAAAACTTGACAAGTGCACCTACGGACTCAATTGCAAATGTTAGACGTTCAGCGTGATGAACTTTCAGATTGTCCATGACCACGATAGCCCCTTTCCACAATTGAGGTGCTAAGACTTGAGTGACATAAGTGATAAATGCCTCAGTGTTTATACTTCCTGGTACAGTCATTGCTGCAACGAGTCCATCAAGGTTTAAAGCACCTACTAAAGAAACTTTTTCACCCTTACTTCTAGGAACACTACCAACTGCTCTTTCGCCATCTACTGCTCTGGCAAACAATCGTGACATTGATAAATTCAATCCAGCTTCATCGACAAATACCAGGTTTCTGACATCAATCTGATCTAAACTTCGGCGAGAATCATGTCTTAACTCTTGTACTCGTGGGGTATCTTGCTCGCTAGCTAACGACGCTTTTTTTTACACGTCAGCCTAATTTTTCGACCGCTCGATGCATTGTACTGACACTCACACTAATCCCTGTGCCTTCTGCATAGCGATCGCATAGTTCTCTGAGTAACAGATCATTTTTTCCCTCCACCATAGACTGAATAATGCTTAGATGCTCGTTTATTATTGTCGGCTTTTGATATCCTCCACGTCGTTTGGCTTCAATTTGTCCATTTGTCCGATACTGACGCAGTAGATTTCGCACAAATGACAAGCTGACCTTAAATCTTTGTGCTAACTGGCGTTGAGAGCCTTCCTTTGCAACACACGCCATAATTACACGCTCACGCAAGTCCCTTGAGTAAGATATTGGCATTTATTCATACAATACTATCTCTTTAGTCTACCTGAGTTTGTGGTTCAATTACTTGAAAATTGCTGTAATCTATTGTTGCAGACCCATAAACTTAAAGGCAAACTGTCTGGAGCTTGGGCGTGAACAGTTACCTATGATTGTCGTATTGTCTTTAACTTTGTGCAAAATATAGAATCCGGTGAAGAGGAAATTTTGCTAATTGATATCGGCACTCATGATGAAGTTTACAGAGTTGTAGGTGCTGTTCTAGTATTTTCCTACTGACGAATTTTAGATTTAGGATTGAATAATTCAATGACTGCAATCACTGGGAAACGTCTAACGCTTGAGGAATATTTAAAGTATGACGATCGCACGGATAGCCAGTATGAACTGGTAGCAGGTGAGTTAGTTGCAATACCACCTGAAAGCCCAAAAAATGTCCATATATCTCTATTTTTACTGGTAAATTTCCTCAAGTTTGTTCCAGTTAATCGGTTAAGTAACAAAGTTGAAATTGTTGTTGCTGGTTCTCGTGCAACAACTCGCATTCCTGACTTAGTTGTACTGACAGATGAACTTGCAACAGCCTTAGAAGGTGCAACGCGATCCACAATTACCCTGGATATGCCTCCTCCAGCATTAGTTGTCGAAGTTGTTTCTCCTGGCAAAGCTAACGAAGATCGGGACTATCGCTACAAACGTTCCGAGTATGCCGCCAGGGGAATTGCTGAATATTGGATTGTTGATCCACAAAGAAATGCAGTTACCGTACTGATATTAGTTGACGGTTTTTATGAAGAAACCAGATTTACAGGAAATACTGCGATCGCATCTACTATTTTCCCAGAATTACAGCTAAAGGCAGACGAAGTGACGTCAAGCTCTTCAGAAAGCTGCGGGAACAATTCCTACTGAGCTATTTCACTTGGAGGCGTTGCATAAATGCGGGATGAATCACTCAAATACAGGTATTTTGCTATACTTC
>NZ_JABXKF010000182.1 GCF_017115165.1 Nostoc sp. LPT
TCCCCTACACCCCTACACCCCACACCCCCACACCCGCCCCAACGGGGCTTGGTAAAAATTGCCAGACTGAGATGCCCGACTTCTCAAAAAACTTGGGCATCTCATTAGACTTATTGTATGAATCAATCAGCTTTCACCCTAAATCCCTCTCTAAGCTTGGGAGACAGACTTTGAAATTAGCTCCCCTTCTCCCAAAATTGGAAGAAGGAGTTGAGGGCGAATTTTGCATTTGTGCAAAAAGTCTATTGTTGACGAATGATTTCAGATTACTAATTATTACCTCATGCCCCCTGCCCCCTGCCTCCTATATTCAAATTGAATAAGACACTGGGAAGGACTTTGCATCTTTTGGCTTTACATACACTCGCTGTAGAGGTTCTAACTCTAAGTCATTAAAGCGATCGCGTGTTAAATGCGCCATCACCACTTGCCCATCATCGAAAGTTAATTCTACCTGAATTTCCCAACCCAAATGTATCAATCGGCTTACTGTTGCAGGTGTAGTGGTACCGTTAGCAGCCTTTTCTAAAATTACATCTTGCGGACGCAAAAATACTTGTGGGTGTGGCGCATCAAATCCGCTTCTTTGAAAAATCTTTGAGGTGCTGGGTAATACATTCACCGGGCCAATGAAGCTCATTACAAATGCGGTGGCGGGATTATCGTAAATTTCGGCTGGTGTCCCTACCTGTTCCACACGGCCTTTATTCATGACCACAACTTCATCTGAGACTTCCATTGCTTCTTCTTGGTCGTGGGTGACGAAAACTGTGGTAACATGAACCTCATCATGGAGGCGGCGTAACCATGCCCGTAAATCTTTGCGGACTTTCGCATCGAGTGCGCCGAAGGGTTCATCTAGCAATAAAACTTCCGGTTCTACTGCCAATGCCCTTGCTAAAGCTACTCGTTGTCTTTGACCACCAGAAAGTTGTGATGGATAGCGATCGCCTAGTCCACTCAATTGCACCAATTCCAGCAACTGTTCTACTCGCCCCTTAATTTTCTTTGGCTGTGCCTTGCGAATTTCTAGACCAAAGGCAATATTTTGCTTGACAGTCAGATGCTTAAATAGGGCATAGTGTTGAAACACAAAGCCAATATTTCGTTGTTGCACACTTTGGTATGTAGTATCCTTGCCGGTAAGCAGGATTTTGCCGCTATCTGGCATTTCTAAACCTGAAATTAACCGTAGTAGCGTAGATTTTCCTGATCCCGATGGCCCTAGTAATGCAACTAGCGAACCACTCTTAATTTCCAGGCTGACCTGATCGACTGCCTTGAAACTCCCGAATTGTTTGGAGACGTTCTCAACTACTATACCCACTGCTGCTGTACCTCTGCAACTAAATCTACAGATCCTTGGTAGGATTACTGTGTCTTATATATACCATACATCTTTATTTATGAATGAATAAGATTTAGCTACCACAACTGCCACAATCGAGGAAGCTACAATCAGGGACAAAGTGTGAGAAGCCTTGGGGTTAAAGAAATTCCCTAACCTGTTTCCCAAAGACTCGCCAAGAATTATCCAAAGATCGCGGCTTGTTCTCAAAGAAGGAAAATGGCGAGAGGTTACATACAAACGTGAAGAACGCACCGCATCAGGAGTCTATAATTTTATTGTCACTTTAGAGGGAATAGTGTTTATTCGTAGAGCCAGTGCTAGGGTTGCAGATAGAGCAATTAGTCATATAGATTTAGCAAAGGGAGAGGCTGTAAAATATGCTGGACGGCTCTACTTTTCAGGACGCAATAATAGAGGCATCCTTCGCAAATGGACTAATGAATCTGGACATTATCGACCTGGTGCTGAATCGATGAGCAACGCAGATTTACTACCTCAAGAACTTTTTCAGCCAGGTCAATTCAAGAGTCTAATTAGTCTCAATTGAATGCCTGGTAATTATTAAGACATTTGCTCACATTGGAGTGTAATTAAATCGGATGATAAATCTTATCAGAGATTAATAGTTACAAATAATATGATTAGCCGATTTATTACCGATAAAGATTTTGAAAACCATAAAGCTTTACAACAGAGGCTGATGAGTTTACCCGAAGAAGCTCAGTTCGATGAGATAAGCACTATCTTAGATCGAAATTTTGTCATCGGTCTAAAGTTAGCTAATGCCATATTGAAGAATAAAAGATACTTTGAGATTCTGCTTGAGCGAGGAGTCGCAGAAGCAAATGCTAGTGAAATAGAACTATGGCTAAAGTATTTACTCCCGCGTCTTGGCTTTCGACGTGTTATAGCCATCCTATCTGGCAAATTATCAGAACAGCCTCAGGAAGTACATAAGACTTCGTACTGGCTACCCAAATTTTTACCAAAAGGTAATGAGCAAGCTGCAAAATTGCTGAAAGAGCTTTTGAATAAGGAGAAACAGATGTTAGGTAAAGAGTACAAAGCTGTTAGAACTTCCGGGCAAATTTACAAGTTAATTTTAAAAATCAAGAGTACAGGTGAATATGCAGTTTTTGGTGGATATCAATTGGGTAGTCAGGGTTCTAAAATAATTGTTGAAGTTCTCAATCCAGAAGACTTATATCCAACTGGTGGACTGAGGGAAGTATCACCTAGTGATGTAGAGATTCTCGATCCACAACCTTACAACGATTAATACTAATACCGATTCTAAATGAGGGTGCATAGAACTGTAGAATGGTTAACAGCAAAGATTAAGCAATGCTCGGCAAACAATGGCACGCCCGTTCAAGTTATAAATCAGCCAGAGCGTTGAGTATTTGTCCAAAAGTCTCAAGAAGGCTAGGACAGCATTTGAAAAAGAACGTTTACAAATGCTGTGGTGGCTCAAAACAGAACAAGTCATGCAGCATCAGGAATTAAGCCGAAAGCTAGGTAGAGATGGCTCAACCGTAACGCGCTGGTTGCAAAAGTATCGTCTTGGGGGGTTAGGAAAGTTATTAGAGGTGAAAACCGCACTTGGAGCGGCTCGAAAGCTAACACCAGAGATGCGATATCGACTTGTAGAGAAACTGCAATCCCCTACGGGATTTAGCAGTTATGGACAAATTGTAAAGTGGCTGGATCAGGAATTTAATGTGCAAGTCAAATACAAAACGGTCTATCGCTTAGTACGGTATGAACTCAAAGCAAAACTGAAAGTACCTCGACCAGTGAGCAAAGACCAGGATGAATTTGCTGTGAGCCTGTTTAAAAAAACCTTCCCCTCGCCTTAGTGACCTTACAAAACCTCTTAGGTAAAGGTAAACGATTGCGTTACTTATGTCAGGATGAGACGCGACTTGGGTTGAAAACTGAAACAGGGCGGGTGATTACGGCACGCGCAAGTCAAACCAATAGTTAGTGTACAGTGGCCACGAGAAGCATTTTGGCTTTATGGGGTGGTTGAGCCGTTGGCAGGATGGCACTTTTGTCAAGAGTATACACACCTTAACAGTGAGATATTTCAGAAGTTCTTAGATGCACTATCTCAGGAACTGAGTGATGATATGGCTTTAATTCAAATGGATCAAGCATCAGCACACCAAGCTTTGGGCTTATCCTGGCCAGAAAATATTATTCCTATCTTTCAACCTTCTCATAGTCCTCAACTCAACCCGATTGAAAGATTATGGCAGTTTATCAAACGTCAGTTTAAGGGTGAGAATTTCTCAAATTTACAGCAATTACGCCAACGAGTTCAACATGAACTAGCTCAAATGTCCTCTGAGTTAATCTCTTCTTTAACTTGTTATGATTTCATTCTTGAAGCTCTATTTCACGAAGCTTTATTCTATGCATCTTCATAGAGAATTGGTATAAGGGTAGTAATTAGGTTGGGTTAAAAAATTATATCTGTAAGTTTTACGTCACCACTAGCGATCGCAGTTAGAAAAGATTCAATGGAGTCCAGTTCAAGGCTAAGGGTGATCGCACGGTTAAGTCCAGTGATAGAGCTATCGCCAGCGTGTTTACCAGTGGTGACGATGAGGATAACTTTATTGATTTCGGGAATAAATTTTCCATCTCGCTTTTCGTATCGAAACATTAAGGAATATTGCATTTGTGCAGAAACCTGGAGGAAAAGCGCCAAATCACCCAAAAGACCGTGGTAGTATGCTCTCGGTAAATGTGAAGATTGGGAGAAAGACCTTTGACACTACGGGTTGCTGTTATTGGGTCAGGCCCTGCTGGTTCATCTGCCGCAGAAACACTGGCAGCCTCTGGGATTGAAACCTACCTGTTTGAGCGGAAGCTAGACAATGCAAAGCCTTGTGGGGGTGCAATTCCCCTATGTATGGTGAGTGAATTTGACCTACCACCAGAGATTATTGATCGCCGGGTACGGAAGATGAAAATGATTTCGCCTTCCAATCGTGAGGTTGATATCAATCTGATAAATGAAGATGAATATATAGGAATGTGCCGCCGGGAAGTGCTGGATGGCTTTTTGCGCGATCGCGCGGCAAAACTAGGCGCAAATTTAATTAATGCCACTGTTCATAAACTCGATATACCAGGAAACAATACCGATCCCTATACCATTCATTACATTGACCACACAGATGGTATATCACAGGGTATTGCCAAAACTCTGAAAGTGGATCTAATTATTGGGGCAGATGGGGCTAATTCCCGCGTTGCCAAAGAGATGGACGCTGGGGATTACAATTATGCGATCGCTTTCCAAGAGCGAATTCGCTTACCCGAAGACAAAATGGCTTACTACAACGACCTCGCCGAAATGTATGTCGGTGATGACGTTTCTACCGATTTCTACGCTTGGGTTTTCCCCAAATATGACCACGTAGCAGTTGGTACTGGTACAATGCAAATCAATAAAGCCAGCATCAAACAGTTACAAGCTGGTATCCGCGCTCGTGCTTCCGAGAAATTGGCAGGCGGTAAAATCATCAAAGTCGAAGCCCACCCCATTCCTGAACATCCCCGTCCCCGTCGTGTTGTTGGTCGCATCGCTTTGGTGGGAGATGCTGCTGGTTATGTTACCAAGTCTTCTGGTGAAGGTATTTATTTTGCCGCTAAATCTGGGCGGATGTGTGCCGAAACCATTGTCGAAGCATCTAATAGTGGTAGCCGTATTCCTACAGAAGGCGACCTCAAGGTTTACCTGAAGCGTTGGGATAAAAGATACGGACTCACTTACAAGGTGTTGGACATTCTGCAAACCGTATTCTATCGTTCTGACGCCACCCGCGAAGCTTTTGTGGAAATGTGTGATGACCTCGATGTGCAACGGCTAACATTCGATAGCTATCTGTATAAGACGGTTGTCCCAGCTAATCCGATCACCCAACTGAAAATTACTGCCAAAACTATTGGTAGCCTAATTCGCGGTAATGCCCTTGCACCTTAATTGAGTGCAAAGGACTGGGACTTGCAACAATAAATTACCAATTTTGTGAGGTGGATATCTTGCACGCTTATTAATCAGGGCGGGCAAGATGCCCACCCCACAATATATTTTTATCATTTGATAGTAAATAGACCCATGTTGTAGACGCAAAGGCGAGAGCGTCTCCAAGAGTCGCGGCTTCCCGCAGGGTATTGCCCCTAAGACAGAGTTTTTCCCAGACTACATATTTAGTATTTTCTGTCAATTCGTAAGTTTTGGAAGTAGCCCTTTCAAGATGAGTAAAAATTTTGGTCAATAAATTCCTCTTTAAGCTCTATACTCTGTGTCCTCTGCGTCTCTGTGGTTATACAAATTACTTTTAAACCGCAGAGACACAGAGAAGCCAGTGCGCCCTTGCGGTTCCCCGACTTGTAGCAACTGGCGCAGTGCAGAGAGAAAAAAAGAGATTTTATATCATGTCCGGCTAATTAGTTATAATTCCTGAATCTATGCAGAAAGCCCAAAAACCCCTCTCCTCTGCACCTGGAGCCCCTCTGCCCCTCTGCGGTCTTAATGATAAGTCTTTAACCGGACACGATATTACAAGTCACCTTGAAAGGGCTAGTTTTCGCAGTTCTAGATAGCACAACTCTTTACTTGGTTAGTGAAGAAGGCAAATCATGCAACTAGATCGATTCGACAATATTCAGGAATTCTGGCACTGCCAAAAGGCTTACTTACTCCAGCATCAGGTAGAAAATAATGTTTTGCTCAGTATTTTGCATACCTTGTTGCATAACCCAGAACGTTATCTGGGTAAGCCTTATTTAGCAATTGTCCAAACAAGTGGTGAGATTCTAGCTGTTGCCATCCGCACCCCACCCCAAAAATTGATATTATCCAAAGCCCCGAATATGGATGCCTTGCGGTTGATTGCTGAAGATTTACGTCAAGAGCAACTGCCAGGAAGTATGGGACTGGCTAAAGAGGTAGAAATATTCTCGCAGACTTGGCAAACGCTGACAGGACAATTTTATCAACGGTCGGTGGTAATGAAAATTTACCAATTAACGGCAGTGCAAAGAGTCTCAACCGCCAGCGGATATCTCAGACTGGCAACTGAAAGCGATCGCTCTCTTTTGATCAAGTGGCTTTCTGCATTTTTATCTGAGATAGATCAGGCAGGGAGCGAAGATGTCGAACACCAAGTAGATAATCGGTTGAAACAGCAGAATACTTATTTTTGGGTTGATAGCACTCCAGTTTCGGTTGCGTCTGGTAAACAAGTGTTACCTACAATTGGTCGGATCAATTTAGCTTATACACCACCAGAGTATCGTCGCAAAGGATATGCCACTGCCTGTGTCACAGCGTTAAGCCAAAAACTGCTAGACCAGGGATGCCGCGATTGTTTGCTCATAGCAGATTTAGCCAATCCCACAGCCAATCATATTTATCAAGTGATTGGGTATCGCCCCATTTGCGATTGGCACGAATACTCATTCACCTCCAAAGAGTAAGCAGAATAAAGTGATCGCTCCAATTAAATTACTTTCGATGGCAAAATATGCAAACTGCGATCGCACCTAATTACACCGTTAGGATTTTAGTGAAACCCAACAACAATCAAGGATTCTTGGTGTTGGGTTTCGTTCCTACAAACGCCACTTGCTTCCTTGCAGGGGTACAAGTCGGGAAACCACAAGGGCGCACTGGCTCCCCACTCTACCCCAATACGGTTCAGTTAAGGAGATTTATCTGTTAAGGCAGGCAGGGGGAGCAGGGGGAGCAGGGGAGGCAGGGGGAGAGAAAAAAGCTTAAGTGAATGGTATTGCACTCTACCCCTAAATTTATCTGCCGTATTTTTGGTAAAAATAATTTTGGAAAATCCCATTGGGGTCATACTTGCGCTTGAGGGCGAAAAATTTAGCAGATTGTGGATAAGCTCGACGAAATTGTTCAGGTGTGGCATGAAGACGATAGGGCAGATAGTACCTACCGCCAACTGTAAGGGCTGCCTCAATCAGTTTCTGGGTCATTACCTGCATCTTTGCCTCCCCCTCTTGAGTGCGTTGCTGATGAAACAGCATCACCAGTCCAAAAACTTCCCGATCGGCATATCTGAGAAAACTGTCGTTATCCTGGTGAACATTTCGCACCGTGACATTGAGCAAATCCCCTTCGTTCTGGGGAATAATGATGCGACACTTCTCTAAAAACGCTTCCAGAGATTTAGGGGGAATAAAGTACTCATGCAGGATGTCAGTCTCTGCCTGGTGACGATTCTCAAATAAGGCAGAAGAACGGTTGAGAATCTGGTTTCTCAAAACCCGGTTTCCGGCTTCTCCCCCAACAATTTTTTCTAGTTGCCAGCGCAAACTTTTGCCATAGTCACTGCCGATGCTGCCACGGAAAATCGTCCGAGGTAATCCAGACTCGGCTTGTTTTTCTAAAGAGACAATAGCGGGGGTTGTTTCTGGAACTCGGTGATAGGTAGTAAGAATAGCTTCTTGTAAAAAGCTTTCTGGTGCGACAGAAAGTCTACCGTATACCATACCAATAGTGGTTGCATTATCTACCCGTTGCCTATAAGTATCAATATAGTTGTCGCTCTTAATTACGAACCGTTCAGCTATATACGTCTCATTGGGTACTACTCTCAAGTCCACGTCAAGAATGATCCCGAATAGTCCGTAACCGCCTAAAACTAGAGAAAATAACTCTGGGTTTTCCTGTCTGGAACACTCCACAATGCCACTTGCCAGCATTAACCGGAAACGTTCGACTGTGCTAGCAAAGGGGGGACTATTATGTTGCCAGCCATGAGCATTAGCACTCATCGTGCCACCCACAGAAAAATCGTTGTTGGACTGCATCACGGCGACAGAATAGCCACGCTCATTTAGGTAAGGAATAATCTCAGACCATTTAGCTCCCGATTGCACCGTCAGAATTTTAGTTGCCGGGTTGAATTGCATCCGGTTGAAGTGGAGCATATCCAGGGAGATGCCATTAGCATACAGAGTATGACCACCCATAGTGTGGCGTGAACCTGCGATCGCTACTTTCTTACCTTGACGCAAGGCATCTCTAAGTACAGACTGTAATATTACCTCAGTAACTCCAGGCTGACTCTTAATCTGCTTAATTGTCACCTGTGTCTGGTTCAAGTGACTGGCATCATCAACTGTGCCAGGAAGCAGAGGTTGACGGTCATCGCGATCGCTCCAGGCTGTTAAAGTCAGGTGAGTAACAGGTCTGGCGATGACTGTCAGGGCAATAGTCGTAGTTGCCAAAAGGACAAGCAGAATAATCTTCAGTCTGCTTTTTAATAATTTACTGCGGTAGGAACGCTGCATAACCTGGATTGAGGGGGCAAAATAGAAAACATGACGATTGAATCCAATTCCTCTAATCTACCAACCCCAGAACCAGCTCCCGAAAACGATTTGCAGCCAGATGACTTTGACGGGAGTGCAACCGAGAAAAACCTAAGCTCAGAAGTACTGGCGACACAACAAGCACTAGCGGCGATCGCATCTTTGCAATCTCCGCAACATACAACTGCTCTCAAACAAGCCCGTTCTGACTTCAAGCAACCCATTACCAAGCAATTTACAGTTAAGCCGAGGGCATTGCTAATTATTTTAATTGCGATCGCCACCACCTTCGTTGGAATTATCCTTAATAACTGGATCGTTGGTATTATCGGAACGCTGATGGCTTTGCTGTTATCCCTAGCGATATTATTGCCTTGGTTGCAAGAAGTTTTAGACGAATGGTTTTCACCCCAAGAACGCACCCTGTTTGTGGCTTTTTTAGGACTAATAGTAGCCATCATTGGCACGATCAGATTCACAAGTGTGGGCGATCGCTTACTGTTTTTAGGACGCCAGATTAACTGGGAAACTGCTGGTAGCCTAGCAGAATGGTTTGGCGCTTTGGGGCAAATTCTGATTGCGATCATCGCCGTTTACGTAGCATGGCGACAATATGTCATTTCTAAAGACTTGACAATTCAGCAAAACCTGCTAACAGTTCAGCAAAATATTATTACCCAGCAACAGACGATTGATTCCTATTTTCAAGGCGTTTCCGACTTGGTATTAGATGAAGAAGGATTATTAGAAGATTGGCCCCAAGAAAGAGCGATCGCTGAAGGACGCACTGCGGCAATTTTAAGTAGTGTCGATGGTAGTGGTAAAGCGAAAATTCTGCGTTTTTTGTCACGTTCCAAGTTGTTGTCACCCCTAAAGCGCGATCGCTTATTAGGTCGAGCCATTCTCGATGGGACTGGCGGATATGCAGAAGACCGCCTCGAAGGTGTGCGCGTCATCGATTTAGGCGTAACGCTAGCCGCAGCAGACCTTTCCGGTACTGATTTACGTTGGACTGACCTCAGCGAAGCTAATCTTGTCCGCGCTAACCTGTCCGGTTGTGATTTAGTAAAAGCCAACCTCTCCCGGACAATTTTATATAATGCTAATCTCGATGGTGCCGACATCAACGGGATTCGCCTATTCTATGGTGTAGTAGATAAAGCATCGCCCCGCAGTCGCACTGAACCACCAAATTATCAAACTGGCGAACAAACTGGCGCTGTGGTAGAAAATGCCGATTTCAGCAATGTGCAACGGATGTCTGAGTCTACACGTAACTACTGTTGCGCTTGGGGTGGCGAAAAAACTAGAGGCACTATTCCTGGTGGTTGTGAAGGTATTCCTAATAAATTGGGAAGATAGTTATAAGACTAGTACCGCAAGGCAAAAGTCAAAACTCAAAAGTCAAAAGTATTATTAAATAAGCTCTTTAGGGATTTGAAATGGTTGCTCTATTTACGCCGTGGCGTACTAGATAAAAAATTAGTTAGCCGCATTAAAAATCTGCTGTGCAGTTAAATTTAATTGAGGAAAGGTAGGTGATGAAATCGCGGTGTTACCTTGAAACGCTGTCATTTGATATTCACCATCAACTAATTCGCACACAAAAATAGTGGGTTGTTTGGGATTACCGATGAACTTTCTTGCACCCAATGCAGCATAATCAGCAATCCAATATTCGGGAATGCCCATTTCTTCATAATCCCTAAGTTTATTGTAGTAATCATCTCGCCAGTTGGTTGAAACAACTTCGATGACTATTGGAACCGATGCTGCTTGGCTTACTGTTGACTGTTTTTGAAAAAGCGGTTCATTGTCGAGATTATCAAGATTTAGCAGCAACACATCAGGCGAATAAGCCGATTCGGCAGAAGGAGTTTGGATCAATGCAGTTTTGGGTATAGTGTAGGGAAGATTCAGGCGATCAAACTCGACAGTTAGCTTACGCGCTATAAATCCTACAACTTTTTCATGCGAACCGGTTGGAGGCGGCATTTCAATAATTACTCCTTTGTGTAACTCATAGCGTTTACCGTCATTGGGATACCATTCGATAAATTCATTAAAGGTTAGTAATTTGGGCAACGCTTGGGTCATAATCTTACCTCCATATATGTTTTACTTTATCATGCAATAAATGTTGATGCCTTCAAGCCGCACACTCGTGACTTCCAATCATGAGTTAGGCACTCTATATTAAGTGTAGTTTTGTGTTAAAATTGAAAGGTATTTAGAAAATTCAATAAATTGTCATTCATCCAAAAAGCATTTAAAGTTACTCTCATCCCCACACACAATCAAGAAGTCTTAATCAATAAGACAATTGGTTGTGCCAGATATGTGTATAACCGCTTTTTGGCACTCAAGAAAGAGTTATATGCAAGTGAGCGAAAAACTTTAAACTATAATGCTTGTAGTCAACAGCTAACTGTACTCAAGAAAGAAATTGAATGGTTAAAGGAAGTAGATAAGTTTGCCTTACAGAATTCACTCAAAAATTTAGAGACAGCGTACAAAAACTTTTTTGCTGACTTAAAGAAAGTCAAAGGCAAGAAGGGTGTAGGTTTCCCAAAGTTCAAAAAGAAAGACGGGTGCAAGCAGTCTTACAAAACTAATCTCACTAACGGCAACATACAGATAATAGAGAATCGTTTAAAACTCCCAAAGTTAGGGTGGGTAAAATTCCACAAGTCACAAGACATTACCGGGAAGCTTGTAAACGTTACCATAACTCACACTTCTTCTGGTAAATATATTGCTAGTATCCTGTGTGAAACTGAGATAGAAAAATACTCTCAAGCTACACAAAATGTTGGCTTAGATTTAGGAATTAAGTCCTATCTTCTCACTAGCGATGGTGAAGTTGTAGATAATCCCAAATATTATAGGACTCAAAAGAGGAAGCTACACTCATGCCATAAAAAACTATCCCGCAGTTTAAAAGGCAGTAGTAATAGAGTCAAGGCGAAAATCAAGCTGGCTCGTACCTACGAACGAATTACCAATCTCAGAGATGACTTTCTGCATAAGCTGTCAACCCGCCTAATTAAAGAAAACAGTATTATATGTATCGAGGATTTACGAGTTGCTAGCATGGTGAAGAATCACAAATTAGCTTTGAGTATTTCAGACGCTAGTTGGGCTAAGTTTGTCGCCATGCTAGAGTATAAAGCTAACTGGCATGACAGAATTGTGCAGAGAGTTGGTACTTTTTATCCCTCGTCTCAGACTTGTAACTGTTGTGGTTTTGTTAACCCATTAGTTAAAGATTTAAAGTTGCGTGAATGGTCTTGTCCTGGTTGTCATAATTACAATTCGAGAGATAAAAATGCGGCTTTGAACATATTGAGTGAGGGGTTGAGAATTTTAACAGCAGCCGTCGGTGCGCCGGATGCTATATACGCCTGCGGAGAACTTATAAGACCTGGAGCAATTCAGGCTCAGATCGTTGAAACAGGAATCGCGTGACTTCTAGTCATGCGAGGTTCAATAGGATTACAAATATATTAAATGGCTTTATGTAAATTCTTGGGGGTTGCCTAAATTCAATAAACGACTGCCCGAATTCAATAAACGACTGCCCGAATTCAATAAACGAC
>NZ_JABXKF010000177.1 GCF_017115165.1 Nostoc sp. LPT
AAAATCGCTACACTCCACTATTTCTCATGCTTCCGCCTCCTTGTCACCCCTTCAGGAATGTGTCTCAAAACATCCGCTTTGTGAAATAGAAAATCATGCGTCAGCCAGCACTGATTCTTAGTTAAGGTTTTACGCTTTCAGTAGCGACTTTTCCCAGCCTATTAATTTTCCAGGCGCATCAGCTAAAGAAGTCTACCACTTGATTTCCTTATTGGAAGAAAATGCTCTGAAGGCAAGTTCAACCTCTGTAAAAACTAGTGTGCTTGAGGCCGCTAAAAACGCAAGCCAAGAGCTTACAAATTGGCGAAACCTTTCTAGAAGCTTGGAGGGCTTACTAAAAAGTCGTATTTTCTCTCAATTCCAGTGGCACTTGTTGCAGTGATATAAGTTTTACTGATTTAAATAATTAAAGCCCCCAAATTCTAACTGACTTTGGGAGCTAATAATTTTAAGTTCACCGCGACGCCGTTTTACCTAAGTTTATGACCTGGGTTTATCCAGGTGGGAACCTAAATTCCTCGTTTAAAGTTTCCGGGTACATGCCCGGTATACTGCCACGAGAACAGTTGACTCCCTTGTCATTAAAGGCATAGATCAAAAAACTTGATGGCAGTCACCAACGTCGTAGTGCAACTCACTCATTATAGCTTTTCAAAAGATGTTGTGTGTTCAACAGCGAAATTTTCCGATTTATTTACCTGGGATACCAGATAGATTCTATGGTCTGGGCGATCGCGATCGCCATCTCTGGATTTTGATTATCCAGCAAAACAGTGACATGTCCCAATTTCCTCCCAGGACGTGATTCTGTCTTTCCATACCAGTGAAGGTGCGCTTGGGGAATTTCTGCTATTTGTTGACGCTGGCTTTGGTAGTCACTGTGAGAATTTTCATACCCCAATAGGTTTACCATCACAGCGCTGGCGCACTGCAAAGCCGGATTTCCCAAAGGTAAACCACAAACAGCTCGAAGATGCTGCTCAAACTGAGAAGTTTCACAAGCGTCAAGAGAAAAATGCCCAGAATTGTGGGTACGTGGTGCAATTTCATTTACTAGAACTTTGCCATCAGCCCTGAGAAATAGCTCAATTCCAAAAATTCCGACTACTTTTAGGCTATTTAATAGAGTATGTGCGATCGCTTGGATTTCTGCCACTTGATTGGGCGTAATTTCGGCTGGCGCAATCACCCGCCGACACACTTGTTGTTCTTGTTGGGTTTCTACCACTGGATAAGTGACAATTTCTCCCTCCACAGAACGAGCTGCAATTATTGCTAGTTCTTTTTCAAATGGGACAAATTCTTCTAACAAGAAAAGTGATTGATTTAAAGTTTGTGTTGAGATTTCATCACTTAGCTTTTTTTCTAAAGTAGCAAAATCCTGAATTATGAAAGTACCTTGACCATCATAACCGTGACGACGGGATTTGAGGACTGCTGGGAAACCTAAATATTCTATTTTTGATTGAAGATTTTCCACCTCGTCAAGGCCGAAAAATTGAGGAGCTGGTAAGCCCAAGTCGCGTAAATAGCAACGCTGATGATATTTATCTAAAAGAGGAGCTAAAGCTTTTAATCTGGGACGGAAGCAAACGCCTTGCTGTGCCAAACCAGATAAAGCTTGCAGGTTAACAAATTCGTTTTCAAAGGTGATGACATCGCATTTTTGAGCTAATATTTCCGTAGAGCTTGCATCATCAACTGGCGCGAAAACAATTTCTTTGGCGATTGACACGGCCGGGTCGTGTTCGCTAGGAGTTTGTACTACTAATTCTACTCCTAGCTTCTGTGCTGCATCCGCCATCATCCAGGCAAGTTGTCCGCCACCAATTACACCAACACGCTTCATTGACATCCTAGAGAATCACGAGTTTGCACGCCTGTTTTGGAATTCACACCACTGGCTTTGGTGCACAGTTCTTTGATTTGCGCTCTATCCAAAATTGCATCTGTAAAATCTGCACCGTCTATATTTACATCATTAAATATGGCGCGGAGCAAAAGAGCTTCTTTGAAAACTGCATTGCTCAAATCTGCCTTAGTCAAGTTTACCTGATCGACCATTGCATTTGTTAAATCCGCTCCGTGGAGATTTGCTTTTGTCATCACTGAAGCGCTCATAACTGCTCCCCGTAAGTCAGCGTTTGTAAAGTTAGCCAATTCCATATTGGCGTTAGAAAACTCCGCAGCTTGCAAACTCTGTCCAGAAAAATCACGTCTTGATAACTCTGCATTGCTAAATGACAGTGGATGAGTCCAGTCTACTGCCACTGCTGAATCGGCCACACACCAGATAATAATTCCGAGAAGAAATGCTAATGCTTGCCGCCAAAATATATCGAGAGCCAATTTAGTGTATAATCGCTGCATTTAATTACCGCATTTGAATTATTAGCAAGACTGGCTCGTACTAATTGAGACTCGCAGCCTTGCTACTGGACTTGGAGAATGTGTATTTCCGTTGCTTAATATTTTGTAACGCAAAAAGAGTATAAGCTTCTTACTTTAGCAAAATTATCCCTGCTACTTGAGGTAGAGAGTGGCAATCAGCGATCGCACTAAAATTAGATTAGATATCAGAACAATAATTACTAAATAGCGATCGCAATGACTGAGTATAAATTGTTTCTCACATCAAGCAAGCTTTAGCAAAATAGAGACGGGGAGCATAATCTATTGTTGTTGATGAAGATAAAACTTGAAATTCCTAACTCTAAAGGAATAATTTAGCTGAATAAAGCAATATCTACTATGGCCTATGCTTGTTGACTTATTTACAATTCTTCATTTCTGGATTTAAATTTTGCAAGATATAAAAAGTTTTTTTGAGCAGTAATACCCACGGAGTTATTTACAATTCTTGACCTTCTATTTTGCAAGTAAAGTTTGTTGTATTTTAAATTCAACAGCCCCGATCAACTGTTAGTCTTTTAATTAATGAAAGCAAGATTTGAACGTAATTATATGCGTTTCAATTGCTTAACAAAGCTTAAAAGTTCGATAATTAGCGTTAATTTTATAGCGATTAGTTAGTTCTTCAGGAATCTCCCAGAGTTTACATTCACCAAGTACACAACTTCCACAAACCGAACTCCGAAACCCGATGATGAATCATTACTCACTTCAATGGATTGAGGCATGGTGCCAAGAAAATGGCTGGACAGATTTATTTGTTGAGCGACGTAACAACTTCTGGGCTTTCCCTCCGGGTGGGGTAATGCCGGAACCAATTCCAGTTCATGTTCTCAGATTGATTAAAGCCGAAAAAGGACTGACTTTGGAAGAACGATTGTGGTCGCTGTCTGCAGTAGTTGGCACAATCCTAGCTGTTCTTTTTACCTTCTGGTTCCAGTCGCCGATGCCATTAGTTTTAGCTTTCGCTTTTAATGCTGTTACGGTGGCTCAATTTGAACTTGAAGATGCCTAATTTTTATTTTGGGCTTTGCTATTCAAAACTGCTCTTGTCTGCTTTCAGCAAGAGCAGTTTTTAATTTAACAAGAAAGAATTCAGGAGTCAGGAGCCAGAATTATCCAATTGAATTCTGTGCGATTCGCTACCCCTGCAAAGAAACAAGCTACGCGCTGCGCGAACGTAGAGAACGTCTTGATTCTGATGCCTTGGCGGAGCGTCTCAGGCTTCGCTTGTGAATTGTTCTTTAATGATTTGTATAGCAGCCGTCTAGTCTATTAAGACATAACAATTAGAAATCACTAACATTTAAGAGCAGCTAGCAGGTATAGCTATTTTTGCGTGTTTGTTAACGTAGTCCACAAATAATTGCTTCAATCGGGGACTAACGCCAGCGTGTTCAAAGAATCCAAAACCGAGATTTCTCGCTTTTGCTAAGGTTTCCTCTGGTGTTAATCCTTCCTGGATAGCGATACTCAACAGCGCAATTCCAGTCGATCGCATCCCGGCAGCACAATGTACAATCGCTGGTTTCGGGATTTGTTCGAGTGTCGTGAGGATTTTGGTAATCACCTCTTCATTCAAATTTTTTAGATCCACCTTGAGTGGAACATTTTGATAATACAGCCCCAATGCTTCCGCCACTTTTTGCTCATCTTTGGAAAATCCTAGTTCATCAGGCGATCGCAAATTGAGAACGGACTTAAAACCCTCTTGAATAGCTTGCTCAAGCTGTTTCGGTATGATTTGTCCTGTTGTTGTCAAGTTTTCGTTAATTTGTATGGCGTTGATCACATTCACTCCTTTTGATTTTCTAATGTCTGCCAGCTTGGTAAATACTCTAAGGGAGCAAGCTTTGAGAAGATATTCAAAATAAACACAATAAAATTAGCCAAATATCACAAGATATTGCTTGATTACTTCAAAATTTATCTTTTGAAGTTGGTTATTTTTTTGCTTTATCCATAATATACGGTTTGTCGATAGAATTAGTGATAATTAATTTTTTTTATACTTTTTACTGATAAAATTACTGTAATTTATATCTTAAGAGTTATACTATTGGGCAAGTTGCAGGAGCAATTGATCGGAATTTTTGCGAACAAGGGTATCAATAATGACTGTTACAGAACAAATTTCTTCTCTATCCATTGGAATAGTATTGTTCCCAGATGTAACGCAGTTAGATTTTACGGGTCCCTACGAAGTCTTTGCCAAATTGCCAAAGGCGCAATTATATCTGCTGGCGGAAACACTCGAACCAATTCCGAGCGATTGCGGCCTCACTTTTCTACCTGACACAACCTTTGCTCAAGCCCCAGCCTTAGATGTGTTATTTGTGCCAGGAGGCCCAGGTATCAATGCCAAAATGGAAGATGAAAAGTTCCTCGGCTTTCTCAAAACCCAAGGTAAACAAGCCCGCTACGTTACATCTGTCTGCACTGGTTCTCTGCTGCTGGCGGCGGCGGGTTTACTTCAGGGCTATTGCGCCACTACTCACTGGCTATCGTTGGATTTACTTGAGATGTTAGGAGTGAAGACAGTTGCCCAAAGAGTTGTCATCGATCGCAATCGAATTACAGGCAGTGGTGTGACAGCTGGCATTGATTTTGGGCTGGCTCTAGCTGCTGAGTTATTTGGGGAAGCGCTCGCCCAAGCAATTCAACTAAGGATTGAATACAATCCCCAACCACCCTTTAACAGTGGTTCTCCCCAAACTGCCCCTGCGGCTGTACTTGCTCGCGTTATAGATGCAAGTCACAATGTTCAGGAAATCAGACGGCAAATTGTCCAGCGAGTTGTGACTCAATTGCAAACTGCTAATAAATAGCTAGGCGCAAATAATTAGAAGATAGGGTAGATTGTATTAGCGTGAAACACATAACGCACCATTTCCGATTTTCGGTGCATTACGGAAGCCGTAACATACCCTAGAGAACAATTCTTCTTTTTAAACTGGGCAATGACCCAGAACTAAAGTTTTCATTCATACTTCTTTCCTCCTGCCTTCTCCCAAGGGGAGACCCTAAAAGCAATCTGCCTCTGCCTTCTCTTGTAATCTGAATGCCAGTTCTGAACCTATGAGCGCTAAGGAAATATCTCTTCGACCTGCCCAAGAAACAGATGCGTGGGTGCTGAGTGCAATTCATATTGCTGCCATCAAAGCTCTGCCTACAACTTTCTACACCCAAAAAGAACTTTTAGCTTGGCGCAATTACCGTGACAAACCTGATGGTTCAAATATCTTGAAGAGTATGAAAGCAGAATCTTTCTGGGTTGCGATCAAGGGGGATGTTGTTATAGGTTTTGCTAGTTTCATTGTTGATGAACTAATCGGGTTGTATGTCCATCCTAAATATCAAGGTAAAGGGATTGGCCGTGCTTTAGTTCAACATTTTTGCAATGAAGCAACTGAGCAAGGTATAGATAAGGTAATTACAACCGCTAGCCTTTATGCTGAAGGGTTTTATTTACGACTGGGATTTACTGCCATCCAAAAAGCACCTCATTATTTAAGAAGTGGGATAGTTGTTCCAGTTACTAAAATGAGTAAAACATTAGCTACCACACCAAAATCAATTTGAGAAGGTAAATATTTTTAATAACTTTAAAAATACTGGCATCAATATCATTTTCCCAAATTACGACCACTTTTTCTACATATTCTATGATGAAAGGAAGTACTTGCCAGCATAAATGCATAAAACTATCCGTTCATCAACTCTCACCCGTACACGTTTGATAGAAGCCGCCTTGCAGGTATTTGCCAGTTTAGGTGTTCAAGGAGCAACTACCCGTGAAATAGCTCGTGTTGCTGGTGTGAATGAGGTGACTTTATTTCGCCACTTTGCTAGCAAAGAACAACTTCTAGGAGCAGTAATGAAAAATGCCTTGGCACTCCAGACAGAAGCCCTTGCACACTCCGAAGCGTGGACACAGGATCTAAAAATTGATTTAAAACAGTATGCCCATCTTTACAATACTATGCTAGAGACACAGGAGGACTTAATTCGTACCTTCATTGGAGAAGCTAAACGTCATCCAGAGGCAGCCAAACAAGTGATTCAAGAAGCTGCCCAGCCCTTAGCAAAAAAACTGGTAGCTTACCTGCAATCGAGTCAGAAACGAGGCACTGTCAGAGCAGACCTCGATCCATTTCCGGCTGTCGATATATTTACAGGAATGCTGTTAGCTGGAATGCTATGCCGCAGTGCAAAATTCAATCAAGGCAGCTATAGCTGTGAGGACTATATCGAAACCTGTGTAGATATTTTTGTGCGCGGTATCAGTACCACTCCCCTCTAATTTGTCGATGCAGTTGTAAGCCATGAGCCAAATTAGATAATTTATGGCAACAGCAGTGATTCGGAGTTGATGATCTATGAAGACTAATAAAGGTAAGTTCTTTCTGCACGACTCGCTAGCAAAGCGACTCAAGAGGAAATAGATTTAGCGATCGCTACTGCATAATATGTTCAATCTATATAACTACCAGCCTATTTACAAAAATTAAAATCTATGAAAATCTTAAAAGGTAAGGTTGTCAGTGGTTTAGGAAACTTTTCTTACTGGATTGAGAAACTCCAAGAATATTACTTGAGAAAAACGGGGATGAAATTTTTCCCTGGAACTTTAAATATTCAGTTAGATCAACCTTACCATCTCCCGAAAAATGTCATACGTCTGGAAAAGGAAGAATATGGAGGGACTGTTTCTGTGAGCATTGTTCCCTGTCAGATATTTGGCAGAGATGCTTTCATCTTAAGAACAGACAAAAATAATACTGAAAGTGGAGATCATCCGAAAACAATTATTGAGATAGCTTGCAATGTGAAACTTCGGGAGCTATATAACCTTAAAGATAATGATTTGATTGAAGTTGAGACTCACGATGTCAGATTTATCTGAATTAAACAATCTGCTAGGAGATGAAGCGTTAATCCATTATGCGAGTGGTCGGGAGCAAGAGCGGTTATCAAAAGGTGCAGGTTTGCTGGAATTAGCCCGAAGCCAAGAACTTATTAGCCGCTACCTACCGCCTCCTCCCGCAGTGATTTTCGATGTTGGCGGTGGCGCTGGCGTCTATTCTTTTTGGCTGGCTCAACAAGGCTATAAAGTTCATCTCATTGATGCGATTCCTTTGCACATAAAGCAAGCCCAACATTTGTCTCAAGCTCAACCGGAATATCCTTTAGCTAGTTTGGCTGTTGGAGACGCTCGGCAACTCAATCGGGCGGATAATAGCATTGATGCTGTTCTGTTACTTGGGCCTTTGTATCATCTGACCGAGCGCACAGATCGGATTATTGCTTTGGCTGAAGCTCACCGGATCTTAAAAACTGGAGGTTTTGCTTTTGCTGCGGGAGTTTCTCGCTTTGCTTCAACCTTAGATGGATTATTTCGGGGACATTTGGATGATCCAGAGTTTGTAGAGATTGTTAAACAGGATTTGATTGATGGTCAACACCGCAACCCAAACAACCATCCTCGCTACTTTACAAAAACCTTCTTTCATCATCCAGAAGAACTTAGAGCAGAGGTTGAAGAAGCGGGTTTACATTCTGAAAAGATTTTAGCGATTGAAGGGCCAGGCTGGTTATTACAAAACTTTCAGGAACACTGGAATAATGTCGGTCGCCGCGATCGCCTTTTAGAAGCGATTCGCTGGTTAGAAACCGAACCCTCTATATTGGGGATGAGCGCTCACATCATGGCTGTTGCCCGTAAATAGGCGGTAAAGTAGAGCGATCGCCACTAACTAAAAGCGCTTGTTGTTTTGCCAGTACTTGTTCGCGTAATAAGAGTAATTGTCTATCTCTAATGCCTTCTGCGATTAATCCCTCAACTGTTTTCATCAGATAATCAGCGCAGGAACCCAATTTTCCCGATGCGGTGGCAATGCTATTAACAGTAGTTGTGAATGGTATCTGATGAGCGTATCTGGGATGTTGGCGATTGGCAACAAAAGTGATCGCTGGAAATTCCTGCGTACCGTCAAATACCTTTACCCAACGAGCAATGTAGACACCAGCTAACATCTCTCGTCGCCAAATCAGCAGTAATTCAGACGGGACATCAGCAGCAGCAATCCGATAAATAACGCCACGACAGCTACCACCGCGATCGAGTCCTAAGAGTAATCCCGGATTATCTGGAGTACCGCGACCGAGGATCATCCATGTACAGAAGCGCCGATGCCAACCATAAACGATCCCAGGACGGCGCTCGACGTATGTGATTAGAGGATTCCAAATCAGCGAACCGTAGGCAAATATCCAGATATCAGAATTTGGTGGCTGTTGTTGTAGTGTTTTATCGAGCGATCGCTGTAACTCATCTTCACTCAGGGTAGTTAACTTGATTCCAGAGTGTGATGCTTCTAATAGTCTCGTCTGTTTGTTTCCGGCTTCGAGGTCGCTACGATTGAGTGACATAATGCAGATTATTTCTTTTTCTGTAAATCTTCAGTAATTCGCTGTAGACATAATACAAGTTGCTTAAGAACTTGGGCGTTGCAGTCTCTATCCACAACTCCTTGCAAAAAACATTTCATGAATGCCACATTTTCCGCTGATGTGTGGGCTTGTTGAGTTCCAAAGCGGAGTTTGATGGCTAGTACCGCTGCGTAGAAGTCAAAAGTCAAAAGTCAAAAGAATTGTATTCCGGGCTTTTCCTTCATTTGGAATGGTATGTTTATTTCCGCCACGATGTATAGCAAAGTGCTGAGTGCTGAGTGCTGTTAGCGGAAGCAGGGCGTTTAGCCCGTGCTGAGTAGAAACCCAGTTAAATCAAGGCTTTTAGCAATCAACATTGTCCTAACCTATGTGGCTACGGCTATACCCCTCTTCTGTCACTCTCCGAAAACATTTGCCATTTCTGAATTCTAGAGCTTTTGTATAGCAAGCGATGTCTACGACGGGCTACGCCTACGCGCGATTCTTTTCTAAGAACAAATACAAGATCCATTTTTTTCTAATAGTATAGCTTGTATTGATTGTCTCATGAGGCTTCTAGCGATCGCCCTCCCGGAAAGTGACAGAATAGGGATAAGATGGAGTATGATGGCCCCGCCTTTCCCTTCGATCTGACGCGCACCACCAATATTGCAGATGTCGCGGATGCGATCAAAAAATTGCAGATGTCGCGGATGCGATCAAAAAATTGCAGATGTCGCGGATGCGATCAAAAAATTGCAGATGTCGCGGATGCGATCAAAAAATTGCAGATGTCGCGGATGCGATCAAAAACGGTTTTGATGATATGTGGAACCCTGCTTTTTTGCATTACAGTCCCGATGCAGGTAGAATTTACCACGGGAAGTGGTCGGGTTTATCCTTTGCCCATGAAGTCGAGGAGACAGACGACCCCACGAACGATATGTTTCCTGTCCATGAACGGATGCGCGTTCGATACACGGCACGCTCCCAAAGGTTTTGGTATGCACTGCGGTATTGCGACAAAGTGCTTTTTGTTCGTACAGGAATTAGCGATCGCGGTGGTGCGATCAATTTAGTCAACAAGCTGCAAAAACAATGCCAGGGAAAGCCATTTCATCTCTTGCTTCTTTCTCTCCAAAGCGACGATGAGTTTTTAAACCTTCCAAATGTGCTGCATTACAATGTCGAGTTTAATCCCGATCGCATGTATGACGATTTGGAACACTGGATGTACTGCACAGAGGTGATGCAAGGAATTCTAGAATCCTTTGGTATGTCCAGTAAAAACCTCTTTTGGTGGACACCAAAAATACCGAAGGAGTGAGAAATTAGATAGGAGCGATGCCTGCAGCGGGATACGCTTGCGCTCAAGCCCTCCGACTCACTGCTGGCTGGCGCTTTCTGGTATCTCTTTCAGAAAATTTTAGTTATCCTTGAATATGCAATCTAAAAAAGATTGGCTCCGGTGATTAAAGCATTTTCATCCTATGACAGACTCCGGATCAAATGATGATAGCCCGGAATTACTTTCTGTAGCTCAAACTGCCAAGCTACTTGATGTAACTCGTCAGCGAATTCATGACCTAATTAAGAATGGTCAGATTATAGCTCGCAAACTTGGACGTTACTATTACATAGAAGCTGCTGAGGTACAGAGGTATAAGAATCAACCTCCTGGAAAACCCTATCAGCCACGCAGTACAAACTCTCAAGAAAGCTCTATTGACTATTGACAACAGAGTTTCTATACTCAAAGTATACTAATGTACTAAAGGTTAAGTCAATGCTCCCGTTTCAAGCGATCACACCTGATGTTGCAACTCAACAAGGGCTGCAGCAGGTTTACATCAGTGAGCATGGCATACTCTACCAAGGAGACTGCCTTAAACTTCTATCAGCTTTGCCTAATGAGTCAGTGGATCTAGTATTTGCTGACCCACCTTTTAATCTCGGTAAAGAATATGGCGAAGGTATAAGCGATCAGATGGAGGCAGAGCAGTATTTAAGCTGGTCGCAACAGTGGCTTGATGAAAGCATTCGCATACTTAAACCAGGTAGCAGCTTATTTATTTTCAACCTGCCCAAATGGTGTATAGAGTACGGCGCATACCTCAATCGTAAAGGAATGTGGTTTCGGCATTGGATTGCTTGCAGAATGCCAAAGGCTTTTCCTAGAGGTAAAAAAATGTCTCCGGCTCACTACGGACTGATATATTATACAAAAGGGGAGCCAGCCGTTTTCAACAAAATCTACACACCGATTCAACTCTGTCGGCACTGTGGCAAAGAGATTCGTGATTATGGTGGGCATAGAAAAAGCCTCAATGAAAAAGGTATCAACTTAATGGATGTCTGGGATATGCCAGAAGATGTTTGGGAGGATGCCCCTGAAGCATCCACTACTGAAGTTTTATGGACGTTAACTGAGGAGATGTGGACTGATATTCCACCTGTTCGCCATCGTCGGCACAAAAAACGAGTTTCTAATGAACTGGCTCCCATTATGCTGGAGCGGATTATCGCAATGGCATCTGATCCAGGGCAGATTGTGGTTGATCCTTTTGGGGGTTCTGGTACTACATTTTATGCAGCAGAAAAACTACACCGTTATTGGATTGGTTCAGAAATTGGAGATACAGAGCCAGCAGTAGAACGCTTGACTGACTTGGCTAATGGAATTGTAGAGCAATGGGAATCGGCAAGGGGAAGCAAGAAATTGAAACAGGGCAAAACAACTGCATTACAACTGCCTATTCCTTACTCTACATAGCTATTCATGCAAAAAAATTTAGACTAATGCACGACCATCTGTTCCTTTGGTAATCTTTGGTACATTGTTATCTAAAAGATCATGTTCAATCACGAAGATTGCAAGAAAACCTTCTTCAATGCGAACTGCCCGCCAAACATCAAAGTATGGCTCTAGCTCTTCATAATTGCCAATCCGATCAGTTAGATAAGGGTAGAGTTTTCTACTAGGGAGTACCAAGACAGCGCCTAAAAAGACACTCCGTAGTAATCCAAGACTTAGTTTATTCATTGCTCGATGGCTTGAAGAGATATTGCCCGTTTCCCACTCAAGCGCAAAAAGATAGTTGTCAATGATCTTTGTTGCATCTATTTTTCCTGGCGAGCGAGTTGCATAATTAATTGAAGTTTCGAGACTCCAGCCAAATTTATCTCTCAATGCAATCATGCAAGCATCTTTAATTGGCTTAACACCGTTACCGTGCTTTGTTGGATTAATTGTAAAACTGGATGCACCAGGAGGATAAACGATCAAAGAGATAGCATCACGAATTTCAGATCGAATGATATACCAATCGTTTGATTCTTCAAAATTCCCAATACTGATCAAAGAAACTTCTTGAACAATTTTCATACTAACTACTTATATCATGTCCCAACCTAACTTCAAAAATGCTCGTAGTCAGGACTGAAGTCCTTTTAAAATTCGCGTAGCGTCTCGTAGAGAGGACTAAACTCCCCTCACAGGATATCCCAAAAGGATAAGAAAGCAGTAAGTTGAAGTTTAATTGGTGTCATTCCTCAATAGCCTAATGGATGACGGAAATCACCAACCGCTTTGTCAAGTTCTTGAGCGATCGCTAGCAACTCCATCTCGCGCCATCGCTTACCAATAATTTGGATTCCAATTGGTAAGCCATTGTGAGTTTGCCCAATCGGAATCACCACCGCAGGATGACCACTGAGATTAAATGGCATAGTGTAAGCTCCGTTTGCCACTGCATGAGGATAGGATTTGCCGTCTATATCAATAGCGCTCCAAGCCGGACAATGGGTAAATGCAGGAGTTGCTGTCACAGGAGTGAGCCATACATCCCACGCTTCTAAAGCTTCATCGATTTGGGCAATGAAGCGATCGCGCTCGGTGAGTGTCTCGAAATATCCTCTTAAGCTGGGATTCAAAATTTCTGGCAGAAAGCTGCTGAAATTCCCCAGTTTTCGCAATTTTTTGTCACCTTGAGTTGCTGTGCGAAAAAGTAACTCTAAGCTGCGTAGCACATTATAGCGATCCTTGGGTTGGGCGTAGTTGTTGATATATGCTTCCATCCGCCCGCAGAGGTTCCACACTGTCGATAAATCAAAATCTTTGGGAAGCCAGCGTTCAACATAACTACCTGCTTGAGCAAGTTTTTGCACCACTGTCTGTACTGCCGCTCGAATTTCCGCAGCAACGGGAACCTCTACCCATTGATCAATCCAAGCAATTTTAAGATCCTGCAAAGACTTGCCTGATGGAGTATCAAGGGGAATCGGTGGCACATCTGGACGACGCAGATCCGCACCAGCGATCAGCGAGAAACAAAGGCGAATATCTTCGAGTGATCGCCCAAAACAGCCAATAGTCAACATTTGTCGCAAGCATAGCGGCATTCCCGGTACTTCAGGGATACTTCCGGCGGTGGAAATACGGCGATCTGTTGGCTTTAAACCATACACACCAGAGAAAGTTGCAGGCTGGCGCACGGAACCTGCAATATCGTTACCTATATCTAATGGTGAAAGTCCGGCTGCAACAGCAGCAGCACTACCTCCAGAACTGCCACCTGCTGTATACTCAAGATTCCAGGGATTATTTACCCGTGGAAACAGAGAATTTGTACTTTGATAATCACCAGCCAGTTCTGCCATGTTGGTTTTTCCCAGGATAACGGCTCCTGCTGTCCGCAGCCTGGCAACAACGGTGGCATCCTGTTGAGGAATGTAGTCTTTGAGAGGAATGTAACCCGCTGTGGTACGGAGTCCTACTGTTTCAAAAATATCTTTAATCGTCACAGGGACACCGTGCAGAGCGCCCCAGTTTTCTCCTCTAGCTAGGGCTTCATCTGCAAGCTTTGCTCTGGTACGAGCATTGTCTTCGTCTAACGTGCAAATCGCATTCAGCTTTGAGTTGTGTTTATAAATCTGCGCCAGGTAAGCATCGAACACTTCGACAGCAGAGACTTGGCGATCGCGAATCATCTGAGCAAGTTGATGAGCGGGTAGAAAAACTAAGTCACTCATAGGTTGATTTCACGTCATTTGTCAGATTCTAAGTTTCGATCGAGTTAATTATATTTACTTAAGTTTAAGGGGTTACAATCTTCGAGTTGCCTGAGTTGCGTAGCTTGCCGCCGTAGGCATCGCACAACTGAATGGATTTTTTGCCAGATGCCTTTGCGCTGCCAACGTTGAAAATACGAGTATACAGTAAGACAAGCAGGTAAATCATCAGGCATCATTCGCCATGAACAGCCAGCACGCAAGATGTAAAAAATCGCATTTACCACTTTCCGCATATCGATATTGAGTGGTAGCTCAGTTTTTTTCTATTTTCCCAGATTTCGGGCGAGTAGTTGGCGCTGGCGCTGACTTATTTTGCAGAATTGCAATTTCTTGCCGTGCATCTTGATAACTATCTTGTTCCCCTTGCTGTTGGAATAGTTTTGCAGCTTTTTTGAAATCTGCGATCGCACCCCGTTTATTTTTCTGCTTGGTGCGAATCACACCCCGATTATAATAGGCTAAGGCATTGTTAGGATTAATTGCGATCGCTCGTGAATAATCTTGATTTGCAGCTTTTTTATTTCCCAGTTCAAGATAAGCGTTACCACGGTTGTTGTAAGCTGCTATATTATTTGTATCTAGTTTCAGGGCTGCGGTATAATCTTCAATAGCGCCTTTATAATCTCCAAAAGAAAAGCGGTGAATACCTCTGTGAATATAAGCTGCAATAAATTTAGGATCGATCTGTAAAATAGTGTTGTAATCTTCAGTAGCTTCTACTTGATTCCCCAGATCGCTGTAAATATCACCACGATTCAGATAAGCTTCTATGTATTTGGGACTGATATTGATTGCATCTGTATAATCTTTAATTGCTTCATATTTTTGTTTATTAATAGATTGAGTTAAACCCCTTTGATAATAAGCTTTGGCATCGCTAGGATTAATCTTAATTACTTTATCAAAATCTTGGATTGCTTCAAGTCTTTGTTTGAGGCGGCGGTGGAGAATACCTCGTTGCAAGTAGGCTTCAGTATACTGAGGTTTGAGAGTGATCGCTTTGCTAAAATCTTCAATCGCACTTTTATTATCCTTCAATTGAGCACGAGCTAATCCTCGTCCATAGTAAGGGTATGCATCTTTAGAATTTAACTTTATTGCTTGAGTATAATCTGCGATCGCATCTTTATACTTGCCTAATTCCGAAAAAGCAAATCCTCGGTCAAAATAGGCATTAGCATCTTGAGGATTCAGTAAAATAGCTTGGCTAGAATCTGCTTGTGCTTGCTCGTAATCTCCTAATCGATAATAAGCATCACCTCGCCGATTATAAGCTAAAGCGTTTTGCGGCTCTAATTCAATAATGTGATTGAAATCTTCAACTGCTCCTTCATAGTTTCCTGACTCATATTTATTTACTCCCTCTTGGTATAATGTCTGTTGGGCATCACTTACAAGTTTTGGCGATCTCAATTGCCACGCTGCAACACTAAGGGTAATACAGCCAGCTATCCCCGCTAGAACTAGTAATAATTTTTTCTGATGCTGTTTTTGTCGATTGTCATCAACATTTATTAACTTTTTCAAGTCGTCTAAAACTTCGGTTGCATACTGGTAGCGCTTACGATAGTCAAAACGCACCATTTTATTAATAATTTTTGCTAATTTTCTGTTAACTTTTAGATTTTTATCGTGCCAAAGTATTTCACCCGTCAGCTTATTTTTCTGACTTCGCAAATTAGATATTTCCTTTGTAGGTAAACCTTTTAGTGCTGCGATCGCAACCATACCTAAAGCATATATATCACTGTTGTACTTGAGGTTGCCGTTAATTTGTTCTATAGGCATATACTCGGAATTGTCAACAGTATTATCGATCGCTTCATTAAAAGTACCCAAATTAACCAAAACTAACTTTTTATCTGATTCCCGACGAATAATATTTGCTGGTTTAAGATCCCGATGAATTACGCCATAGCTATGTACAACCACTAAAGTTTCTAATATCTCTGACAAAAGACTAATTACTTGGTCTTCCTTGAGAAGCTTTCCCTGAATAATTTCGTCAGTTAAAGAATTACCAGGTATAAATTCTTGAACTAGATAAAATTCTTCATTTTCTTCAAAAGAAGCAATGAGCTTTTGAATTTTATCCTGTTCTTGTCCGAGTTTTTCTAAAGTTGCCGCCTTACTGGCAAACAAGCGGCGTAGGATTGTTAAAGATTGAGGATTGCTATTAGGAATAAATAACTGCTTTACTATAAATTCTTTACCATTAAGACTAACATCTTCAACTAGATAGGTTTTCTCTTTTTCCCCATCATTGAGAACTTTTAGTATTTGATAATGTCCATCTAGTAAATGACTATTCATCAATATAAATTATAGTCTGATAAATTGTTCGATTATAGCTTACGTGTTATTACTACTGATTTTAAAATATAAATATTTATTTATTAAGCAACTTCAAATGAGATCGAGGCGTGGGCTGCTACTGCGTGTATATTGCAAAGTCCCTCTCCCAAGCTTGGGAGAGGGATTTAGGGTGAGGGCTTTTGATTCAGGTTTTATACTGGAACGACAAATTTCTCGCTACCAGCTAGTTCAAAGGCTGCATGAATGGCTTGCAAAGCTTTAACACCTTCCTCTTGCGCCACAACACAACTAATTTTGATTTCGGAAGTGGCAATCATTTGAATATTGATTTCTTGTTTGGCTAAAGCTTCAAACATTTTAGCAGCAACACCTGGTTGTCCTACCATACCTGCACCGACAATACTCACCTTAGCGATCGCACTATCTAAAACAACTTCACCCCATCCTAATTCTGCCGCTACTTGAGTAAGCATTTTTTTGGCATTTTCCCCATCTATCTGCGAGACTGTAAAGGCAATATCTCGCCTGGGAACACCATCAATCACCCGACAGCGCTGAGATTGGATAATCATATCAACGCTAATATTATGTCGCGCTAATAGTCCAAATAATTTCGCCGCCATCCCCGGACGATCTGGCAATTGGCGAATCGCAAGACGCGCTTGGTTCAAATCAAGGGCAACGCCGCGAACCGGGGGAGAGGGAGGAGATAAGGGAGACAAGGGAGAGGGGGAAGATAAGAGAGAGGGGGGAGACAAGGGAGAAATTTGTTCAATGATTCTTCCTTGTCCCCCTTGTCCCCTTGTCCCCCCTTCCCCTGCTTCGATCTCAAAAGCAGTGCGGAGTGCGCTAACGGCGCGATCGCATTCGGCGGCATTGACTACGCAACTTACTTTCACTTCGCTGGTGGAAATCATTTGAATATTCACGCCAGCTTCAGCTAATGTGGCAAACATCTTTGCAGCTACACCAGGACGGCCAATCATTCCTGCGCCTGCGATGCTGACTTTGGCAATGTTATTTTCTACCATTACCTCGGCTTCGTCAAATTTGGGGTTAGATTGACTCCTCAGTGCTGGGGCGATCGCTGTTGCTACTGCTTCTGCCCGTTTTAATATTGGTGTTGTCACCGTAAAGGCAATGTCATTACTGTTACCTTCATGAACTGACTGAATAATCAAATCTACATCTACTTTTTGCCGAGAAATTTCGCCAAATAACCTGGCTGCAACACCTGGTTTGTCGGGGACGCGCAACAAAGCGACCTTTGCTTGATTAGTGTCAAATTCTACATGATCTACAGGACGGGCAATTTCTAAATTAATCAGCGATCGCCCTTGGGGTTTGGCTGATGTCACCCAAGTACCTGGTTGATCCGTCCAGCTAGACCTAACTACAAGGGGAACACCGTAGTTACGGGCAATTTCCACAGCACGGGGATGCAACACTTTTGCGCCCAAGCTAGCTAATTCCAACATTTCATCGCAGCTGATGGCATCCATCAACTGGGCTTCGGCAACTAAGCGGGGGTCTGTAGTCAGAATCCCTGGAACGTCTGTATAAATTTCGCAAAAATTTGCTTTTAATGCGGCGGCGATCGCCACTGCTGAGGTGTCAGAACCACCACGACCCAAAGTTGTAATTTCCATCTCTCCGACGCTGGATATACCTTGGAAGCCAGCTACTACAACTACTTTACCTGCATTTATGTGGCGAGTTAGGCGAGTAGTTTCAATATGCAAAATCCGAGCGCGGCTGTGTTCAGCCTCAGTAACAATTCCTACCTGAGCGCCAGTCATGGAAATTGCAGGCTGTCTGAGTTCTTGCAATGCCATACTGAGTAAGGCAATAGTTACTTGTTCGCCAGTAGAAAGCAGCATATCCATTTCCCGGCGGTTAGGATTTGGAGAAATTTCAGTAGCTAGTTTGACGAGTCCATCGGTGGTTTTGCCCATTGCCGAAACTACTACGACAATAGAGTTTCCAGCTTTAACAGTTTTATAAACACGCTGTGCAACAGCTTGAATACGTTCGACTGAACCGACAGATGTACCACCGTATTTCTGAACTATGAGCGCCATAACTTTTTATTTAATCAATTGTGCCTGCTTTCACCAACGCTTCCGCCTGGTAAGGAAGCCTTCAAGGCTTATCAGTTATATAGTTTACTAAATATCGTGGCGAATGCCCCATGATAATTGATTATTCAAAAACTACATCTTCGTAGAGTGCTGCCATTGTTTCCTCAAAATCCACGCTGTTGAGTCGAAATGATTGATGTTCTGCTGTGTAAGATTGTAAAACCCACAACCCTTGCTCATTACGTCGAAAGCACTCAACTCGTTGGCGTTTTGTATTAATTAAAACATATTCTTGCAGACTTTCCAGGGTTTGATAATCGGCGAATTTATCGCCCCGGTCAAAGGCTTCGGTAGAATTAGATAAAACTTCGACAATTAAACAGGGAAATCTTTTATAACCTGGCGTTTCTTGATCTCGTTGGTCGCAAGTAACCATAACATCGGGATAATAAAAGCGATTCAGAGATTCAATTCGGGCTTTCATGTCAACAATGTAAACACGACATCCAGAGCCGCGCAGATGATTACGGAGGAGAGATGCCAGGTTAAGAGCAATGGTAACGTGTGGATCTAGCGCTCCAGCCATTGCGTAAATGTAGCCGTTTATATATTCA
Source organism: Nostoc sp. LPT (assembly GCF_017115165.1). GTDB lineage: Bacteria > Cyanobacteriota > Cyanobacteriia > Cyanobacteriales > Nostocaceae > Nostoc. The sequence continues at coordinate 18,929 of NZ_JABXKF010000177.1, forward strand.
TGCTTGATATTGCTCAGTTCCTCCACTTGGAGGTATTCTTCAACGGTGACGTAGTTTTGTTGGGGCGAGGCTATCATAGTTGAAACTTTAGGATTTGAGTGATACTGATTTCTAGGGTAGCGTTTGCTGTGGATTGAAGTTAGTTTTTGAGAGAGATTTTGGAGAGATCTATTTTATGTTAGGTCTAGATAGAATTACATTTGACCCTAGCATTATGGGTAGACAAGCTTGCATTCGCGGAATGCGAATTCTGGTTTCTTTATTAGTCAATTTGGTAGCTAATGGAAAACCTGTAGAAGAAATTTTAGAAGAATATCCTGATTTAATCGATAAGCTTTTTTACAACTTTCTCTAAAGAAAAGCGATCGCCTCTAGCAGTCAGGGCAAATGCATCTAAATTACTCTTGATCGCAAACAAGGTTAAGAACCAACGACAAAATCGGCATTTCTCGTTTGGTTTAGTTTCCAAGACTCAAAGCGATGTCTACAATGGTCACTGAGCTTGTCGAAGTGCAGGCTACGCCTACGCTAAATTTATGTCAATAAGCGGCGATTAATAGAATTACCTTCCAGCCTATTGAGAATAAAATCTTCTTGTTGATATGATGAGTTTGCCCTGCACTGATGGTTGATTAGTTTGCAGTCGTTATATGAAATCATCAGTCATTACTGAACGGATATATAGTCAAGCTCACTATCTTTGCATTTCCCCCTGTTACATACATCCTGAACTGTTTATTGGATGCATCAGGAAAGAATAAACCGCTTAACACGACTCGTCCATCGCCCGCAAACACTTCTACCGAACTTCGATCCACGAGAATCCGAAGTTTTAAGATGCTATTATTCGTACCAGATACCACAATAGGCACCTGAGCGATCTGCGATCTTGTACTGGGTTGGGCGTTCGTTGAATCTGACATGAGTTGCTGATTTATTGGTGCTGCAAGCGGAACAGAGGCAGACAACCATTGACCGATAAACCCAGACTCTTGTTGAGTTAATTCTGAAGTCGATCCACCCGCTTCAGAAGCAGAGCGCGTTAGTGATAGCTGTCCCTTGTCGGCACCAGTACGTCGCCATGTCAACACCATTCCTTGCCCTGTATTACCTGCTCGAAGCTGAATCTTGATTTGGGAGTTGACTTTGGGCAAACCCGCGACATCAATTGCTAGGTCAGCATCGAATGCCGTGGAACGAAAATTCTTCAGCTCATCTGGTGTCCTGTTGGTCAGGGGTTTATTCTCTAGCCGAGTAACACGCCCAAGCGCAGAATTTCTTAGAACCACTAGTTCTTGAACTGGAGTTTGAGTCAGCCAATAGGTGCCATTATCTCTAATCAGCCCCAAGTCTCGCGGAATGCTCAACTGCCCTCGCCAGGGCGTTGTTGGAACTTGGTGAGCGTAATGCCAATTATCTTGCCAGGCCGCTAAGATTCGTCGTCCTGGAGTGTTAGACCAGGTTTGAGGTGCATAAAAATCTGACCCAAAATCTAAAAGTCGAGGCTGTGACTCCTGCTTGAACTGCTTACCATCAAATTTGCCGATGATATAGAGACTACGTGAAGTGAAATTTCGTGACTTTTCACATTCCTTTTTGGGAGCAGGGGCAGTGAGCGGCATTCCGGTACTGTCTCGAAAACCCTGGCAGGCCACGGGCGGGAAGAACCCTTCGCTGTAGGTCAGCACCCACTTGGTTTCGCTAGTCTTGGAATTGCTGACGGGTAACTCAATCAAATCTGGGGTTTCGACAAAAGGGCCTAAAGTGGTGAGGCTGCTGTAGAGCGGGAGAGAGGACAGGAGATTCCACTGTTTGAGATTCGCAGACTCGTAAAGCTCGATTTTGTCTCCAACAGCTAATACCATGATCCAGCGCCCCTTATAGGGGAATACCTTCGGATCTCGAAAATCTGGTTTCGGAGGTGTCAAGTTAGGCAACACACTCTCCGGTATTTTAAAGGATTCGCCTCCATCGCAGCTAGCAGCAAGCCACTGATCCTGGAGGGCGAGAATCGGAGTGTTCTTCGTGAATATAGAAGCAATACAAAGGTTTGAGCAGTCGCAGGATGACTGTTTTGCGGCCTCACCACTAACGACCACCGCCGACCCCGAAAAGGGAGACCAGACTTGATTTTGATCGTCACTACTGCCAAGAAGATCCATCGGCGGATTGAACATAGCGTCTCTGCGCCCAGACCAGTGAACCAAATCAGTGCTAACCGCATGTCCCCAGTTTAGTTGACCTCCATTATCGCGGGAGAACGGAACTGCCTGATAATAGAGATGGTACTTCCCATTGACGTAGACAAGACCGTTGGGATCGTTCATCCATCCCCATGAGGGGGCAAAATGAAACAAAGGTCTCCATGAACTGTTGGGATATGCCTGCACATTCAGCCGAACTGTTTCAGAACCTCCCTTGGAGTAATAAAGGTTTGGGGCGATTTTAACCGTCAGGTTAAAATTCTGATCTTTAGGGACATTGAGAGGCACAGCAACTTCCAGTACAACCTGCCCTTTGGCTCTACCCTGTGCAAGTCCTTTCTTACTAAGAAGCCTGACACCAATTCGTGCATCTGAGGAAGCGACCGTAGTCGCAAAATCAATCCCATCTCCTATGACAGTAATACGACGTGTTTCACCTTGATGAACACCACCACCTCCAACAACCTTTTCGATCGCAGACCGAGCAGGAGCAGGAAAAATTAACAAAGCTGCGGTCGCATAGAGCATAGAAACAATACGCACCTTCATCGCTCTTCTCCAAAGAATATCCCTACAATTCCGGCTGAAACTTCACCACCTTGACGCAAGGAAGTGAATGGATGCATTATATGATTTCAAATTTTCATAGTAAAATTTAATGCAGCAAACAAAGCTTCCACTCCTCTAAAAATTAATAACTCCTAACAATTTGGACTTATTTGTTCAAAGTCCAATCACTAAGAAAGCGGAACCAAAAAACTTTAAAAGCTGCTTTAGATTTACACTTCTCTTGTAGAGCGATGTTTCCGACGGGCTACGCCTACGCTTTTATTTCGGCTCAATGATTTACCAAAATGAATGCGTGAATTACTCAAATGAGTAAGCAAACTGGGATTTGAGTAAGTAAGAGCTTATTTTGCTTGCCGAAAACACCCAAATGAGAAAGTAAAAGCTGCTTTTGCTTGCGGAAAACACTAAAATGTGAAACTAAAAGCTGCTTTTGCTTGCAGAAAACACCCAAATGAGAAAGCAAAAGCTGCTTTTGAATAAGTCAAAGCTGCTTTTGCTTGCGGAAAATACTAAAATGTGAAACTAAAAGCTGCTTTTGAGTAAGTCAAAGCTGCTTTTGCTTGCGGAAAACACTAAAATGTGAAACTAAAAGCTGCTTTTGAGTAAGTCAAAGCTCATTTTGAGTAAGTAATCAGGGATTTTTACTTAGTTCAATATGAATTTTAGTTTAGGCGATACTTTGGTGAGCTTCTCTACAAGACGCTTCTCTTTGCAGAGAGGCTTGTCTGCGACACGCTCCGCGAACGCCAACGCAAACGCTAACGCGATTTTCTGTTTTAACATGGTACGCTTTGCACAAAACCTGTAAATTCGTAGCACCATGTAGTCTATTCTGGATTTGAGGGGAAGCGATACCTGCGGTTTTTGCTAGCCTACGCGAAGATATGCTAAATTTTTACGAACAGTAACAGTATTTAGGTGATTTGCGCCTAACCGTTGCTCAAAAATTTCCAAAGCTTGGATGTAAAGGGGTTCGGCCTGGCTGTATCTGCTTTGGTAATAGTAGAGATACGCTAGGTTGTTGAGGCTAGAGGCGATAGATGGATGTTCTTCTCATAGTCAAGGGTTTCTGAGTCTGTTAAAGCTAGTTGTTATGATGAAAAATTCAATTTATTTCAGCTAAGATGCTACACACTACTTTGATCATTTCATTTTTTAACGTATAAGCAATAACTATAATATTAAGCAAATTGTAGCACTTTAAACTACGTATGCTTAATTAGCGTAGGCGTAGCCCGCCGCAGGCATCGCTCTTTGGGAAAAACTTTTTGGTTTACTGTTTACAGGTTTGCTCACTTAGGTGCAAGATGTGAGTTCTGCCAGCGTATACTGAGATAGCTTTTTTACTATCTCTGCAATTTTTCAAACAGTCTTCTTACTGATACGTATAATGAAAAATAGTATAAGAGCAGTAAAAATACTGTATATTTATTGTGTAACACGGTTTAGTCTGTCTAAAGCAAAGAGATTTTGAGCCAGCAAATAAGACAAATAGTAATTAAACTTACAGAATTAATTGCAGGCCAAATTAAAAACTGAACATTTATTTCAATAGGAGTCAATAATGATTCGGGAAACAAACAATCACTCTATGCAAGAGCAAGAAAGCAATAGCTCAAAATTAAGTGAGGATGTCTCTGCTAGAACCTCATTTCATCCTCCAAATATTAAGTCAGCAATTGATTGGGAAAAACCAGATTTTGACGAGCTTGACTTGTGTATGGAAATTACCACATACATTCTGCATGGGCAATAATTGTCAATACTAAGTTTAATTGCCTAATTAAAACCTCTACCTGCTTTTTGTTTTCATGTTCCTAAAAATTCTTGGTACTGCCGCAGGTGGTGGTTTTCCCCAATGGAATTGTAACTGTCCCAATTGCCAAGCAGTCCGCACAAGTGGTTCAGGTGTAAATTGGCTGAACCAGTCATCAATTGCAGTGAGGAAAAACAATCAGCCCTGGTTTTTGGTCAATGCCTCTCCAGATGTACGTCCGCAGTTGGAGAAATTGCGGGAAGGACAACCATCTACAATTCGGTCAAGCCCGATCGCAGGTGTCTTGTTAACTGATGCAGAGATTGACCATACCACTGGCCTCGTTATCCTTAGAGAATCTACGGAAAAACTGCGCGTTTACGGTACAGAAACAGTACGTATGGCTCTGACAGAGGGTTTTCCCCTGCTGTCTACGTTAGCAAGCTATTGTGGTGTAGAATGGTCTGTACTTGAACCTCATGTACCTATAAACCTGGGGTTGAATGGAGCAGATGGTTTGGAAGTGGAGGTATTTCCACTAGCAGCCAAACCACCAAAATATATGCGCCACCAGACAAATTTAGATGGAGTTTGGGTTATAGGTTTGACATTTCGCGATCGCACAACTGGCAAAGTTGCTACATATGCTCCAGGTTTAGCGGAACTTGACGAAAAAATCCTAGAGCGGTTTGAGTCTAGTGACTGCATTTTAGTAGATGGCACTTGCTGGCAGAATGATGAGTTGTTGGCTTTAGGAATATCAAATCTTCAAGCACGCGATATGGGACACTTGCCCCTTAACACTAGTTTAAAAAGCCTTGCTAATCTGAGCCGTCCTCGTAAAATTCTTGTTCACATCAACAACACTAACCCAATTCTTTTACCTGATTCAGAGGAACGCAAAATTGTTGAAGCCGCAGGAATAGAAGTTGGTTACGATGGTCTGACCATCGAATTGTAATTTTGAGGTGTAAGAAAAAGCGTGTTGGAATTAGTTAAAGAACCTCTCCCGTGGACTCAGACAGAACTAGAGGCTGTATTGCGATCGCAACATCGCCGCTATCATCATCTGCATCCATTTCATGCAAGGATGAACAGTGGTGATTTAACGCCAACAGAAGTACAGCGCTGGGTAGCAAATAGATTTTACTATCAAAAAAGTATTCCTCTTAAAGATGCTGCTATCTTGTCAAACTGCACTGATTTAGAAGTGCGGCGAGAATGGATTCAACGCATCATTGATCATGACGGTCAAGGTGAGGGTGAAGGTGGAATTGAGGCATGGTTAAAACTCGGTAAAGCTGTAGGATTGTCTCGTCAGGAACTGTTAGAAGACCAGCACGTACTGCCAGGAGTTCAATATGCAGTAGATGCCTACGTTAACTTTTGTCGCACTCGACCCTGGATTGAGGCAGTGGCTGCATCACTGACTGAACTGTTTGGTCCAGATGCAATTCGAGTACGTTTAGCTGCATTAGAACAGCATTACCCGTGGATCGATCCTGCTGGATTTGACTACTTCCGGGCACGTCTTTCTCAAGCACCCAGAGATGCTCAATATGCCCTCAAGCAAGTCCTCAAACATTGTAAGACTCGTGAATCTCAGGAACAAGCAGTACAGGCTTTAATATTTAAGTGCAATTTATTGTGGAGCCAGTTAGAGGCGATTGAACGGGGCGATACTAGACCTCAAGAAGGGTATAGAGAATAGGGGGCAGGGGGAGCAGGGGGAGAAATAACTCAAATCCCCAGTCCCCAGTCCCCAGTCTCCAGTCCCTAGAGCATTAATTACGAATTACGAATTAAATGAGTACTATAGAGAATCATGCCCGACCGCGCCTAGTTCGTGGTGTGCGTTTACGCTGGGATGACCTGAGAAAGCTGCATTGGCTCCTGATTCCAGAAGGGGCACTACAATTAAACTCCACAGCAGCAGCAATTCTAGCACTTTGTAACGGTGAGCGAACTCTCAATGCGATCGCAGCGGAGTTGCAGAAACAGTACCAGGGCGAAAATGTAGTAGAGGACGTGCGCCATCTGCTGTCTCGAATTAGTAAACGAGGACTATTAATTGTAGAAGGAATAGAACCAGAACCTTTACCTCCAACTGAAAAGAGTAATTTCTCAAGTGGAGCAGATTTAAACTAAGCACTATTACTAACAATGACGACTGATAGACCTTTAAGCTTGATTGCAGAATTGACGTATCGCTGCCCATTGCGTTGTCCCTACTGCTCCAACCCGCTTAATTGTGGCGATAACCAGTATCGTCAGGAACTTTCCACCGAGGATTGGTTGCGAGTGATTCAGCAAGCCTCGAACTTGGGAGTATTACAGCTTGGCTTGACCGGCGGCGAACCACTGCTACGAAAAGATCTAGAATTACTTGTGGCAGCAGCAGCCAAAGCCGAACTATATACCACTTTGATTACTGCTGCTACGCTGTTAACTCCAGAACGAGCTACACAACTGCGTGATGCCGGACTCGATCACGTACAAATTAGTATCCAAGATAGTCGTGCTGCTGAGTCAGACTATATTGCTGGAACTCCCTCTTTTAAGCAAAAACTAGAGGCAGCAAGATTAGTAAAAGCTTTGGGTTTCCCGCTGACACTTAATTTTGTTCTGCATCGGCAAAACCTAGACAGGATTGAGGAGATTTTAGAGCTGTGTGAGGTTTTAAAAGCAGACCGAGTTGAATTAGCGAACACTCAGTATTATGGCTGGGCATATCGCAACCGTACTGTTTTACTACCCACCCGCCAGCAGCTAGAACGAGCAGATGCCGCAGTGGCATTAGCTAGAGAGCGCAACATCTGCCCAATGGGCATCTTATATGTGCTTCCAGACTACTATGAAGATTATCCCAAACCATGTATGGGTGGCTGGGGTCATCGAGCTTTAGCGATCGCTCCCAATGGCGATGTGTTACCTTGCCAAGCCGCCAGTTCTATTCCAGAACTAGAATTTGCTAACGTCCGCAACCATTCACTAGATTGGATTTGGTTTGAATCACCTGCTTTTAATCGCTTTCGGGGAACAGAATGGATGCCTGAGCCTTGCCAAAGTTGCGATCGCCGCCAGCTTGATTTTGGCGGTTGCCGTTGCCAAGCATTACTTCTGACGAACAATGCTGCTGCCACTGATCCTGTCTGTCATCTGTCACCACACCATCACCTGATTACTACAGTCACAAAGCAGGCAAATCAGGAAAACTTAGATTCACCCCTACCTTTGGTTTATCGCTCCATGCAAATGTAATAAGCTATTAAAGAACTTCACAAAAATATAACGGTTCTCGATTGACTGAGGTACAAGGGACTTCCAATTAAAAAAATATCCCATCCCTGCGGGACGCTACGCGAACGCATTTAGGGCAGGGACTAGTTCTTGCTGGGGGCTTTCTAGCAGGGAGCAGAGGGAGGAAAACTCATTTTGATGGGCGTAAAATTGGATAATTTATTTTTTGGAGTTCCCTCAAGAATACAGCTAGGGCAAAGGTCATTCGCCTGCACGGACTAAGGTTTGAAACCTACGCAGGTGGTTCATTAGGGGTGTAAGGGTTTAAGGGTGTAAGGTGTTGGACGGGGATTGAGACCCCGGACAACACGGTTGCCCCAAGGGGCAGGGCTTTTGACGATACGGGTGGTTGGGGCTAGATATCCCCTACCACCATGCAACTCCACACCCCCACACCCGCCCCAACGGGGCTTGGTAAAGCCTAGTGTAGTTGCGGTTTATAACCGCCCTTTTAAGGTCATTCATTTTTTTAATTCTCTGATCTAAATCTAATTTCATAAAGTCCTAGTAAGCCTGCTGCTACTAGCAAAGGTAAGAAATAATAGACTCCCCGATAAGCTAACATTGAACCCAAAACTGCCGCCGCCGAAACTTTTGAGGAAATAATCAGCAAAATTATAGTTTCAAATATTCCCAAACCACCAGGGACATTACTAACCACACCTGCAAACATCGCTAGTAAATAAATGCCTAAAAAGTCTAGATATGACAAAGATATATTGCTAGGAAGTAAAGCATAAAGAACTGCCGCCGCCAGAATCCAGTCAAAACTAGAAATTGCTATTTGAGCCAAAGATATGTTAAAAGAAGGAAATCGAAATTCGTGACCACGAATTATTAATGGTCGTTTAATAAAAATACTTCCTAGTAAATAAGCCGCAACTAATAGCAGAAAAATTACGCCAATGGGACGCACAGTAGCAAAAGGTAAATGTAATTGAGTGGGAATCTTCAGGGGGTTGATGAGGAATAAAAAACCTGCAACAGCAAACATCCCCAACCAAAAAGTAAAATTGGCGAAAGCAATTATTTGAGCGATCGCTACTGCTGACACTCCCCAACTAGCATAAAATCGATAACGGATAGCACTGCCAGTTAGCAAAGCAAAACCGATGGTATTACTAAATGCAGAGCTAATAAAGTTAGTGAAAGCAATCTTATTCCAACTTAGGGAACGATTAATGTAGTTAAAACCTAAGATATCGTACCCAATCATCACTAGATAGCCGAAAGCTGTCAGCCAAATTGCCCAACTTAAACGACTTTTGGGAATAGCAGCTAGAGAGTTGAGGATATCACGATAATTATACTCATGCAATTCGTGAGCGATCGCCCACAGGCAAAGCACCAGCAGTAACAAGCCAAACAAAGAACTGAAATTGAGTCGCAACTTTTTAAGCATCGTGAAGAAACTCATCCTAACTCGTGACTTTTAATTTACAACCAGTCGCAAAGTTTCCATTCTGTTGACACAGCATTGACATATCATTTGCATAAGCTTTTGAAGGCAAGCATCGACTATTCAATAATGCTCTGTTTAACCAATGCCCTTCAAAGATGAACTACAAACAATCTAAAATTTTCTTACTATTTTCAGTATTAACCCTAGTTGGCTGTAATTTCTCCCAAGGTGTCGTCGCAAAACCACCGCAACAGCAGGATTTACAAACAACGCTTTCCGTTCTTTCAACCCAGCGCAATACTAGCAACTCAGCGACTCTCCTAACCTATAAAATTGAAACCTACGATAGTAAAGTAATGGGTGCAAGTCGCACTTATGGCGTTTCTTTACCTCCTGGCTATGAGCAAAACCCAAAACAAAGGTATCCTGTAATCTTTCTCCTCCACGGTGGACATGGTAATCCCAGTGATTGGTTTATTCAGAATAAGGGACAAGCTCTCAAGACTGTAGAACAACTTTATACTACAGGTAAGTTGCCACCCAGCATCATCATTACACCAGATGGCAACGACAAGCGTGGCTCTAGTCCCTACCGAGATCCCGAATATATCGATGGCCCTAATGGTAAAGTCTCTACAGCCGTAGGCGATGAGTTAGTAAAAGTCGTGCAAAGCCGTTATCGTACACTAACTAATCCAAATTTTTGGGCAATAGGTGGTTTATCTTCTGGTGGTTGGGGAGCAATCAATGTGGGATTACACAACGTAGATCGTTTCTCGATTTTATTTAGTCATAGTGGTTATTTCAATGATAAAAGTGGCCCAGCAAATAGCCCAATATTTTATATTAAAACCATTCCCCAACAAGCTCAAAAAAGGTTGAAGATTTACCTAGATTCGGGTACATCAGATATTGATGAAATCCGCGAAGCAGAGCGATTTAGTAAAGTCCTAAATCAACTGAAAATTTTTAATTCATTTCGTCAGTTTCCTGGCAGTCACACTTGGCAATACTGGCGGAAACACTTAGCAAATTCATTGACATTTGTCGGCGAACAATTTCGAGTAGCTTCATAAACAGCAAATATGGCTGAGAATTTAAATATTAATCAAAAGAAAAGTAATCGAAATAATTCCGAATCCCTATGATCGATAATACTACTTTGCAAAACCGTTGATATTTAAACATTAATGTGAAAAACTCTACTGCAATTTTTCAGCAGATTAATTATAGTAAGCTCTAACGGAGGTGATTTTTTTAACTGTAAAAGAGTATGAAGATTTCTAAATTGTTAATTAGCTTGGTAGGAGCGATCGCACTTCTTACTACTGCTGGTTATTATTATGTATTCATCTTAGGTGCGCCACAACTAGACCCACCCAAAAAAGAGGCAAATACTGGACTAAAGTTTCAATTAGCAACCTTTAACTCCCAAGCGATGGGTGCAGTCCGTAACTACGGCGTGATTTTGCCCCCTAGTTATAGCAAAAATCCGCAAAAGCGCTACCCTGTGATATTCTTACTACACGGTGGTCATGATGATGCTCGTGCTTACGCTAATAAATACGCGCTTTTAGACGTATTGCATGAACTTTATCAAAGTGGAAAATTACCGCTATCGATTGTGATTACACCTGATGGTAATGATAATCGCGGTTCTAGTCCTTTATACGACCCCGATTACTTTGATGGGCCGAATGGTAAAGTGGGGACTTTGATTGGTTCAGAATTAGTACAAGTTGTCAAGTCGCGCTACCGCACTTTGGAAGAACCTCAATTTTGGGCGCTAGGAGGTCTATCTTCTGGAGGATGGGGTGCATTTAATATCGGATTACGCTATCTCAACAACTTTCAGATTTTGTTTAGCCATAGCGGTTACTTTACTGATGATAGCGGCTCACAAAATAGTCCTCAACAAATTGTGCAACAGCTACCAGTTAAAGATAGGAAGCGATTGCGTGTTTACCTAGATGCGGGTGTAAACGATACTAATTTGCTAGCTTCTACCAAGGCTTTCAACGAAACCTTAAATAAATTAGGCATTGCTCACGTATTTTATGCATTTCCTGGAGGTCATGGTTTGTCTGGTGCAGATATTGGCTGGAACTACTTTCACAAACATCTAAAAGATTCACTATCCTATGTCGGAGAACAATTTAAAAAGTTAGGAGTTAGGAGTTAAGAGTTTTAACTCCAAAAAAAATGACTAATGACCAATGACAAATGACTAATATGACTAATATAAAAACTCGGATTGGACTTTGGAGTGCGGTTTTCCTAACAGGTTTAGTCGGAGTAGTAAATTTATTATCAGCAGTGACACCTAACCTGTATGGGCGGACTCACTGGTTGAAAGAATTTTTACCATTTGAAATTCGTGCCAGTGGTCATATATTTGCAGCATTGACTGGATTTATTTTATTAACACTTGCTACTAATTTATTACGCCGAAAAAGAATAGCTTGGTTACTAACCATTGCTTTACTAGTAATTTCTATTTGCAGCCACTTGCTGAAGGGACTGGACTATGAAGAAAGTCTACTCTCTGGAGTTTTATTGGTGCAATTAATCTTGATGCGCCATTTTTTCACGGCGCAATCAGACCGTCCTTCCATCGGACGGGGAGTGAGAGTGCTGATAGGCGCTTTATTATTTACTCTCGCATACGGAACTATTGGATTTTACTTGTTAGACGGCAAATTTTCAGAGAATTTTAATTGGCGGGAAGCGATAGTTCAGACTTTGGCGATGTTCTTCACCGAGGATAATTGGGGACTGCAACCAAAGAGTCGATTTGGAGAATTTTTTGCTAATTCTATCTATATTATTGCCGCAGGTACTATTACTTATGCAATAGTAATGCTCTTGCAACCTGTGTTTTGGCGGAATCTCGCAACTACAAATGAGCGGCTAAGAGCTAAAGAAATTGTCGAGCAATATGGATGTTCTTCTTTAGCAGCGCTCACACTCTTAAATGATAAAAGTTATTATTTCAGTCCTTCGGGTAATAGTGTAATTGCTTATGTTCCCAAAGGACGGGGCGCGATCGCCTTGGGAGATCCCATCGGCCCCATTGAAGACCGCAAAGAGACAATTATTGCTTTCTGGCAGTTTTGTCAGTGCAATGATTGGTATCCTGGCTTTTACCAAACTATGCCCGATGATGTTGAGCTTTACAAATCGTTGGGGTTTAAGGTACTCAAGATTGGAGAGGAAGCGATCGTTGACTTAAAAAGTTTTACATTACAAGGTAAAGCTGGTAAAAACTTTAGACCATCAATCAGTCGTTTAACTAAGCTAGGATACCAAATCGACTTTTACCAACCACCCATCGCCAATGATTTATTGCATCGGCTCAAACCTGTAAGTGATGAATGGTTGAAAATGGTACAAGGTTCAGAAAAACAATTTTCTTTGGGTTGGTTTGACGAAGCTTACCTGCGAGAGTGCGAGATTGCTGTGGTGCATAATCCTGAAGGTCAAATTAGCGCCTTTGCCAACATTATCCGGGAGTACCAACTTAACGAAGCGACTATTGACATGATGCGACATCGCTCATCTCTTGAAAATGGCATAATGGACTTTCTATTTATTTCCCTGCTCCAGCATTTTAAAGAGTGTGGTTACGACAGCTTTAATTTTGGTCTTTCTGCGCTTGCTGGAGTTGGAGAAAACCCCGAATCGCGCCGCTTGGAAAAAGTATTGCACTATCTTTACGACCATTTGAATCGCTTTTACAACTTCAAGGGACTGCACGCTTACAAAGACAAATTCCGCCCTCGTTGGGAACCGCGTTATTTGGTTTACCCCAGTTTAGCCACCTTACCAGATGTAGTTGTAGCATTGATTCGCGCAGATTCAGGCGATCGCCTCTTCGATTATTTCAAACCCGGAGCCTAAATGTAGACTCAAAAAATTCGCAATGATTTTGACCGAATTGCCTTATACCATAACACCTCATTGCACAACGATATCTACTAGGGGCTACGCCGACACAACTTGGTATTTGTATGATACAATTGTACTATAAAAGTATGAATGTCTGATAAGTATGCAATGCGAAGTACAGCTTTGCCTAAGTTCGTAGCGAATAAAGTCAAATAAACTTTGCGCTCCTACCCTGCGGGAAGGCGAAGCGCCTATGGGTTTAAACTTAAACCCTCAATTATCCACGAATTTACCAAACTGTGTACAAAGTTTGGTAATCAAATCATTGTGTGTTTTTACTTGAAATTAGTACGGTTATAACAGCTTATTTGGGAATATTAATAGACTTCAATAACCGTTGCTATAAAAGATTATTGACCTTTATCTGGAAGGTGGCAATATGACAAATAATCAGATTTCTCTAGTAGAACTAATCCAAATTTTTGCACAATACCGCAATCATATTATCATCAACATTAAGCACCTACAAGAACATTATCAAAGAATAGGTATTAAGCGTATTAGAGGTGTTATAAACGAAAATGGAGAACTGCTCCAACCTTGGTTGATAACAGAATATATGGATGACACTGACTATGTTGGTATAGGCGATTTTCAGTTTAACCGCAATACTGCTACTATCAATATGCTTATCAAACGTAGAGTTAAACTTGCTAAATTTGAAGACCAAACTCCTACGATTGAAGTAGCAGGTTTGTTAGTAAATGACCTCAACACCTTTAATAATTACACGATTGTAAGTGACGGCAAAATCAACGTAAATTCATTACAAGTCAAAATTAGCAGTAAAAAAGTTTTTGATTTACTCAAAGAAAAAGGCATACTGGATGCGGAAGAATTTGACTTTCGGGCAGAACATAGGATTCAGTTAGACAACTTGCCGCTTGTAGCTGCTAATAGTAGTTACAGCAGTATTGATGGACTATTTAATGAACTAGCAGAAATTAAAGTACTGACTAGTATTATTGGCGCTCACTTGAAAAAAGAGTCAGATGTATTTATCGAGACACAATTAGATGAGTTTAAAAAGCACTATCTGTCTAAAAATATTTACATCAACTTTCCTACAACTAACGAATACACTGATATCAACCAAGCTTTAGTCGATGGTACTATTGACTCAAAATTGAGCTATAAAATCGATATTGGCAGTCAAGATATTCTGAACCTGAGTAAGTTTCCTTCTGCTAACAAGTTTCTTAATAGAATGTATCGCCTTTATGACAAAGAAACCGGAGAAATTATCATGAAGCCGAGTTTTGAGATGGTATTTCATGAAAATCTCGCTGTTAGGCACAGGTTATTGTCATCACGCATCAAGATTACAAAAGTTGACGAGTTGATGAAACCAATTTTTGATAATTTTCTTGGGCTTGAGCAAAATGGCATTGTTGGAGGTATTCTTAAGAAAGTTGCTGCTGATAGTTTGGCGCAGTTATTACAGGATAAACAAAATGGGAAGCAGATCGGCAAAGAAGAAATGGTTGCAGCTTTAACGGTGGCAAATAACAAGTTAGAAGAATATGCAGAAAATATCTACCAAGATAAAATATCTCCTTTAGTATTTTACATTGGTTCTACTGGATTGTTACCAGATGAAATCGAAGCCAAAGCCATGACCGCTGACGAAGCTGCTGCGAAATACCCAAATTTGCAATTTTCTAAAGACGAGCAAGAAGGTACTTTTTTTGCAGTTGGTGATAGTATTATCGGTATCTATGCAAAAACTGAATATTACAGCAAACTTATTTCTGTCGGTATAAACAATTAGATTGCATAGCAATTCTAATTTTTATTACACAGTCGTTAATAATTTGGATTTGGGAACTGTCAGGCTTGGCTTTGAGGCGGTTTTGCAGAATTATTAGCGTACTATCAATACCGCTATGAACATCCACTGCTTTCATTTCTGCTTTATCCAGTCGTCAGAAGTTCTGCAACGACAGTACAATGTTGCGAATGCGATCGCTGCCCATTTTCATGGAATCTAGTAATTTTTGTAGATATTGAATGACAAAATCTAACTCGATCGCTTCTATTCCTTCCTAAATAACTGGTGTTGGATGAGGATATTCTTTTTGGTAAAGTTGCAGTATTTCTAGCAATTGTTGAATGTATTCTTTAGCAGGAGTAATATTGCCATTGATAAAATTAATAGGATTCAGCAATAGATTTACTAACAATCTTTAAGAAAATTACGCAGAAATCAGCTTCAATGAGACAATCTGACCTAATCTTCTCAACCTAAAGAATAGACATGAATGATCGCACAAAGGCTCTTCAGGCTCTCGCTGCTGAACGTTGGCGGATATCCCTGATTCTCAGTGGAGCCATGATGTTTATTTACTTTGGCTTTATCCTATTAATCGCGTTCAATAAGCCGCTGCTGGGGTCATTAGTAGTTCCTGGCCTCAGCCTGGGAATTTTACTGGGGGCGCTGGTAATTGTCTCAGCATGGGTATTAATTTTTATCTATGTGCGTTGGGCAAATAGTAGTTATGACGACCAAATCGCAAGACTGACACGCAAATGAAAATTGGGAATGGGGGATGAGGGAGCAGGGGGAGATAAGGGAGTGAGGGAGAAGAATTAATAATCAATGCCCAATGCCTAATGCCCAATGCCCAATGCCCAATAGCTATTAGCAATTTCTAGTCCCAAATCCAAAATACTAAACCAAAAAAGCATGAATAGTGTGTGGTTCGATCTGCCACTAGCGGCGGATATTACCAGTCTTGGTAAGTTTAACCCGTTGGCGATCGCTTTCTTTTTTCTGTTTGTTGTAAGTTCTTTAGGTATTACCTATTGGGCGGCGAAGCTCACCAAAAATACGGCCCAATTCTATACAGCTGGCGGTAATATCAGCGGTTTCCAAAATGGGCTGGCCTTAGCAGGAGACTTTATGAGTGCAGCTAGCTTTTTAGGTATCGCTGGGCTGGTGGCACTCAACGGCTTTGACGGCTTAATTTATTCTATCGGCTTCCTGGTGGGCTGGCCGATTGTTATGTTTCTAATTGCTGAACCATTACGTAACTTAGGTAAATACACCTTTGCCGATGTAGTCGCTTATCGCTTGCAGCAAAAACCTGTACGTATCGCCTCTGCAATTGGAACGCTGGTAGTAATTAGCTTTTACTTAATTGCCCAGATGGTAGGTGCTGGGGAGCTAATCAAACTACTGTTTGGCTTTGATTATGAATTAGCTGTGGTCATTGTCGGTTGTGTAATGATGGCTTATGTGATTTTTGGCGGGATGATTGCCACTACTTGGGTACAAATTATCAAAGCAGTTTTGTTGCTCGGCGGAACTGTCTTACTAGCTATCTTGGTACTGGCACGATTTGGCTTTAACCCGATCGCTCTTTTCGCCGCTGCATCCCAAAAGTATACAGGTGTATTAGCTCCAGGCAAACTGGTTTCTGACCCCTTTGATGCGATCTCTTTAGGAATGTCGTTGATGTTCGGCACTGCTGGATTACCCCACATCCTAATGCGTTTCTATACAGTACCCGACGCTAAAGCAGCGCGGCTCTCTGTTACTTACGCCACAGCTATTATTGGCGTTTTTTATCTCCTTACCTTCATTTTGGGCTTTGGAGCAATGGTGCTAGTAGGTCAAGATGCCATCAAGCAAATTGGTACTGGTGGTAACATGGCTGCGCCGATGTTGGCAGAATTTCTCGGTGGTGATGCTTTGTTAGGTTTTATCGCCGCTGTTTCTTTTGCAACGATTTTGGCAGTTGTCGCTGGGTTGACACTCTCAGGGGCAGCTGCATTGTCCCACGATTTATGGGTGAATGTGGTGCGTTCAGGTCATGCTGACGAGTCAGAACAACTGAAGGTGGCTCGCGGTGCAACAATGCTTTTGGGGTTAGTAGCAATATTCCTGGGCATCTTGTTTAAAGGGCAAAACGTAGCTTATATGGTAGGTTTAGCATTTGCGATCGCTGCGAGTGCAAACTTCCCAGCGTTACTCTTATCCATGCTTTGGCGACGCTTCACTACTAATGGTGCAGTTGCGAGTATGTTAGTAGGTACTGTCTCCTCTTTAATGCTGATTTATTTTTCACCTACTATTCAAGTAACGATTCTCAAGCACGCTTCTGCACCCTTTCCTCTAAAAAATCCTGGATTAATCAGTATCCCACTGGCGTTTATTGTGGCGATTGTCGTTTCACTATTGAGTACTGAACAGCAGGCACTAGAAAAATTTGCGGAAGTTGAGGATCGCATTCACATTGGTTCTGGGATGTGATTTTGTCATTTGTCATTGGGCATTGAGAAGAGACAAGGTAGATAAGGGAGAGATTTATTCAATAATTCCCCCTCATCTCCCCCTGCTCCCCTGCTCCCTGCCCCTCTGCTACTGTCCAAGTTCTTTGATGTTATCCATCACTTGTTGGTATAAGTTGTTGTTACCTTGACTTTGAAAAATGCTTGCTGCTTGTTGTAAGTCCTTGAGCGCTCCCTGTTTGTCTCCATTAGTGGCGCGGGCATTTCCCCGATTATTGTAGGCAGGGGCAAAGTTAGGATTGAGGCGAATGGCTTGATTGTAATCTGCGATCGCACCTTGGGGATCTCCATTGGCAGCACGGGCATTGCCTCGGTTATTATAAGCGATCGCATATTTGGGGTTAAGCAGAATCGCTTGATCGAGATCGTCTATTGCCCCTTTTTTGTCTCCATTGGTGGTGCGGGCATTTCCTCGGTTATTGTAGGCTTCGGCATAGTTGGGATTTAGGCGAATCGCTTCACTGTAATCTTTAACTGCTTCTCTGTTGTTTCCCAGTGAGGCGCGGGCATTCCCCAGGTTATTGTAGGCTTCGGCGTCGTTAGGATTGATGCGGAGGGCTTGATTGTAATCTGCGAGCGCTTTTTCCTTGTCTCCCAAATCAAAGTAGGCTAATCCCCGCGCGTTGTAGGCAGCGCCATACTGAGAATTTTGACTAATTGCCTTACTGTATGAAGCGATCGCAGCTTGCAAGTCGCCGTTTAAATGCTGATTCTTTCCCTGAAGATAAAATTCCCCACCAATGGAAGTTGTAGCTGAACTACGGCTAGGTTGACTAACTCCTATTTCTGTCACCAATACATTGTCATTCTTACTACAAGAAACACTGCTAGTTGCTGTCAATGTAGTAAAAATAGCTATGGTAAATAAAGTATTTACCCTTGTTCGCTTTTGCCCAAATAAACGCCGTCTCATAAGTTAATATAAACTGCCATAACACCTGAACCTAATTAGTACCAAAATCTAGATTTTAATTTTTGAACTCAATAACTATTCTAACTTTTGATAGACCTTTAAAATTAATTGGCAAATTTCCCTAATATTTTATAGATTTATCAGAGGAGGTAAGAGAAAATAATTATTAAATTTCAAAATTTATTCTTCACAATAACTCTATAAATTGTGATATTTGTAGCCTGATGAACAATTTAATCATCCTCAGCTTCACTCTCTTGAGTTTTAGGAATTAGCCGCCAAGAAGTATTTTTGTCAATATCTACAGATAGTTGTTCTAGATTTTGTCCTAAATCTTTTTGGAGTTTCTGAGTGAGTGTGATTGGAAAATCTAAATTAATACCTTGAGTTTGTGCTAGTCTAGCTAACTCTGTGAATGCAGCTTTGACTGTTGTACGCTCATAACTAGTTAGCTTATAATTAGAAGTTTCAGATATATTCTGAGCTTGCATGGCTTTTTTTATACGTTCTTGCAAATGCTCAAATTCTGAATTCAACAACTTCCATTCCTGCTCAACTTGCGAGTATCTAGTACTTAGTGATATTAAGTCTTCCGTTGCAGGTTCGGGGCTGGCTTGGGCTTGTAAGTCTAACAAGTTTAGGTGAATTTGAGCAAGATAAATACAGTCTAGGTAAGCATACTCTATCTGTTCTTCAGTTAGAGGGCGTTTTCCCCAGTCACTTTTTTGTTCTTGTTTATCGATATTGTTAAAGCTACAAAGTGCTGTAGCTATTGTCTTGAGTTGGTAGTTGGGTAATGGCAAAAGATAGTAGGGAATTTTTTTGGCCATCTCC
Source organism: Nostoc sp. LPT (assembly GCF_017115165.1). Taxonomy (GTDB): domain Bacteria; phylum Cyanobacteriota; class Cyanobacteriia; order Cyanobacteriales; family Nostocaceae; genus Nostoc. The sequence goes on from NZ_JABXKF010000177.1 coordinate 38,149, forward strand.
AAAGTGCAAGTAATATTTTTGGCTTTCTTGCTACCGAGAAATTTTAGATCGTAACTCGCGTTGTGAAAAACTTTTTCAATGGCAGAATTTATCATAATTTTTTCAATAAATTCAGCTATAATATTAGGTTGATCTAATACATCTAAAAGATAGACGCGATCGCCACTCATATCTTGAGGATTATCTAATACCTGAATCACCGATAATCGGGGATTACGACTTTTATAGTCAGCGACTTCTGTATCTATCCACAGTGTTTTAGCGTTTGTATATTCAGCGACAATAGCACGAATTTCGCTAGCCGAAGTAAGGTAGGGCATTGGCTAATATTTCCTGATATTTAAGGCATTGTTAAGTAAGCCATAGTTTTATAAAGTAACATTTTGTTGGTAAGTTTGCTGGCACAGGATTGCAAAAAGACTGAAGTTTGGAATTCGTTATAGATATCGCCAAATTGACTCAAATCTGATAACATCGAGTCACCACTGTGGGGTAGCATCGTCTACCATCGAAAGAGCTACTCAGCATCTACGTTAAATTCATAGAGAGCCACAGATGTGCAAAGCCATCCTGCTTGGCAGCCATCAGGAAAATTGAATTGGCATTTCTCAAAACTGGGCGCAAAATCTTAGCTTCAAGAAATCGTCCAGATTTGAATTTTCAGTAACCTGAGCTATTGCTTAAGCACTTTTGTTACTCCACTTTTAATTGTTTTTTTAATTTGCTCCTCACCATGACATACACCTCAATTAACCGCTTCAAGTACTCAATTCGGAGATAGATAATGAAAAAGCTAATTTTATTAGTAGTTAGTGGCATTTTGGTAGTTGGTACTTTTGGCTGTCAAGAGGCTCCTAAAACAGGTTCGGAAACTCCTAGCACAACTAATGAAGCCGCTCAGGCACCAGCAAAACCAGCTTCGCAAACAAATCAAACTGCCAAAGTTTCAGAAACACAAACTACTCCTTCAGCAGCTACTACAGGTACTAAAGTTAAAACCGATTCTGAAAAAACGGCAGCAACAAAAGCTAAAAGTGACTTAAAAACTGAAGTTAGCGCAAAGTTGAACAAAGGTTTACCAGGCAATAAGTTACAAGTTGAAAACAAACAGGGTGAGATTATCCTCAAAGGCACAGCCGCTTCTGTTGAAGAACTTAAGAAAGCTGAAACCTTGGCTAAAGAAGTCCAAGGTGTGAAAACAGTGAAGGTAGAAGCAAAAGTTGATACTGTAATAAAGCCATAAAAGAATAACTGAAGCTTTCAGTTAGCATCGGTATGAAAGCCAAATAGAGACTTACATCGTGTAAGTCTCTGTTTTTTACTTACTTAAATAAAAGTAAGGAATATAGAGGTTATCAGTTGGGTGCAATATATAGCGGTTTTCAGTTGAATAAGGTACAAAAACCTCACCCTCAACCCTCTAAGAGAATGTTTGAAATTCTATATTTTCATCTTTCAACTTCCATTATTTGAACCTCGATAAATTCGCTCCATCTGCTCTGGAGAAAGGCGTCTCATTGGAAACCACTCAAATGGAGAAATAGACTGTTTCTCATAAGGTTGAACATCATCCTGCTGGTTTAGAGGAGAACGTAATGCTACATTGGTATTTGGAGCTTGACCCCTGAACGACTCATCTATTTCTAATTCTGAAAGCTGAGTTTGAGGCAAAACATAAGCGTGCTTCTGGGGATCGTATGCGAAAACTTCTCCTGTTTCAATGTGATAAATCCAAGCATAAATGCTGAGTTCTCCCTGATAAAGCTTAGAGTGAATCACTGGATACGTCCGTAAATTCTCAATTTGAGTAAGAACATTTTCGGCAATCATAATCTCTAGCAATTCTTCTTCGTCGTAGTGACTGTAGTGGTCTATAACTAGCCTTCGAGTTGCCTCTGCATATTTAAGCCAATCATGTACAAGCGGCATTTCATCGCTGAGATTGTGTAACTTCATTAATCCTTTCATTGCACCGCAATGAGAGTGACCACAAATAATAATTTGGCGAATATCTAAAGCTTGAACAGCATATTCAATTGTCGCACCTTCACCGCCATTACTTGCCCCATAAGGTGGGATGATGTTACCTGCATTACGAATCACAAATAATTCACCAACTTGGGCTTGTGTAATTAGATTTGGATCGAGACGCGAATCAGAACAGGTAATAAATAAGACCCTGGGCTTTTGACCCAGTGAAAGTTGTTCAAATAATTGTTGATGTGTCGAAAAATAGCTAGATTTAAATTCGCGCAGACCTTTAATTAATCTCTTCATTACTAAGTTCTACAAATATTTGGGGGTTAAGAATCAAATCACAGACAGCAGATTGAGGTAGTAAAGAAGACTTTCTTTCTACGTTTTTCCAATTGTAAAGATTACTATATTATAAATTCATTTGGTGCTTTTAATATCCTCTACCATTTGGTTGAGTTACTTTTTCCTTTGCTGTCCTCTGTTCCTTAGCAGGTCACATTACGGTGTGAGAATGCCTTGAGCCTATTTCAAACTAGTTATATCCTAAGATAAAAATGCGACGCTTCGTTGTCACGATCGACCGAGAACGACAGATACAGAATAGATGATTAAAACTATACCAACTAGTTATGCTTTGCACTTAAACTCTCCTCAGATCGTGTCTGGTTGAATAGTTGTAATTAGGACTGACGCAAAGACACGCAAACGCAGAGATTTTTGAATTATGAGTAATTTAGTCAGACATGATATTATCTGCTCTGGGAAAATTTTGATGGTGAGTTTGCGATATCAAAATTTTTGCCGTACACTGAGCGATCGTCTGCGGTAAGCCTTTTGGGTAAAGCTTGCAGGCTCACCGCAACGCGTCTACTATAATTTCCAATCCTCCCTCCTACCCTCTTGCGAATTTTTAATTAGTTGATACACTTGTTCTTCATTAGCCCAGGGAACCAGCGCCTATGGTGCACATCAAGCGCGTGGAACTTACGAACTTCAAATCCTTCGGTGGCACTACCTCTGTCCCTTTGTTACCGGGGTGTACTGTCATATCTGGGCCAAATGGTTCGGGTAAGTCTAATATCTTAGATGCACTGCTCTTTTGCCTGGGACTCTCCAGTTCTAAGGGAATGCGAGCCGATCGCTTGCCGGATTTGGTAAATAATACTCAAACGGGTAAAGGACGTGCTTCGATTGAGGCTAGCGTCACGGTGACATTTGATTTGTCCGATGAAATCTCACACAAAGACGCAAAGGCAGAAAGGGAGGAAGTAGGGGAAGTAGGGGGAGTAGGGGAAGCAGGGGAAGCAGGGGAAGTAGGGGAAGCAGGGGAAGAAAATCCAAAATCCAAAATTGTTCGACTGAGCGAAGCCGAAGTCCAAAATCAAAAATCGGCAGAGTGGAGTGTTACTAGAAGGCTACGAGTCACTCACCAAGGGACTTACACATCGAATTACTATATAAATGGTGTACCTTGCACATTGACAGAGTTACATGGAGAACTAAGTAATCTACGGGTTTATCCTGAAGGCTACAATGTGGTACTGCAAGGGGATGTCACCAGCATTATCTCGATGAATGGGCGGGAACGGCGGGAAATTATTGATGAATTAGCTGGGGTGGCAGCGTTTGATCGCAAAATTATCCAAGCCAAATCAACTTTAGATGAGGTGAAGGAAAAGGAAGATAGCTGTCGGATTATTGAAACGGAATTAACTGCACAGCGCGATCGCCTTTCCCAAGATCGGGCGAAAGCTGAGAAATATCAAAAACTCCGCACGGAATTTCTCGCTAAACAATCCTGGGAAGCTGTTTTATCATGGCGATCGCTACAAGCACAACAAGAAAAGTTAGTTCACGAAATTCAAACAGGTGATCGCAATTTTAGCGAACTCACTACCCAACTCACCAACCTAAATTCCCAAATTGTTCAAAAAACTGCTGAACTGGAACAACTCAATGCCCACGTGAAAGCATTGGGAGAAGAGGAACTTTTGGCGGTACAATCTACCCTTGCCACCCAAGAAGCAGAACGCAAGCAACTCCAGCGTCAGCTAACGGAATTAGAAACAGCTTCCCAAGAAACTGCTAAACGTCTGACTCAAACTCAACAAGATATTCAAAAACACCGTTATTCTTTAGAAGAAATTGCCGAAACACAGATTGTAGAAGGGCAATCTATTGTCTATTGTCAGCAGCAAAGAGATGAAGCACAGCAAGATTTAGAAACTTCTCGCCAAGCCGCAGCTGAAATCGCCTCGGCTTCAGAAGCGTGGGTGCAGCAACAAACGGCATTCAACCATCAAATTGAAGCTTTACTGCACACTCTAGAACCGCAACGCACCGAACAAGCACAACTCAGGGAACGCAATAATCAGTTACAGCAGCTTATCCAAGAGCAAACCCAGTTAATTGAACGCGACGAACCGCTATTAGCAGAAAAACAAACTCAGTGTAGTGGAGTTGAAACGGAATTTAACACCTCTAGCGAACCCATCCAAAATTTAGCCCAAAATCTCTCAGCTACAGAACAAGAACTGCAAATCCAACAGGAAACCCAAAAACGGTTACTTTCTGAACAACGAGAAAAACAACGCCAGTTGGATAAAATAGAGGCGCAAGCGCAAGCACAGCAAGAAGTCCAAGGAACCCAAGCTAGTAAAGTTATCTTACAATCAGGAATGCCTGGTGTTTGCGGCTTAGTTGTGCAGTTGGGACTGGTGGAACCCCGCCATCAGCTAGCCTTGGAAATGGCTGCTGGTGGACGCTTGGGACATATTGTGGTGGAAGATGACAGCATCGCCGCAGCGGGTATTGAACTGCTCAAACAGAAACGTGCAGGGAGGGCGACTTTTTTACCGCTGAATAAAATTCACGCTCCCAAATTTACCCAAGATGCAACGCTGCGTTTTGCTAGCGGTTTTGTTAACTATGCTGTTAACTTAGTCGATTGCGATCGCCGCTATAAAGATGTATTTAGCTATGTTTTCGGTAACACGGTAGTATTTGCCAACCTTGAGGCGGCGCGGAAAAATTTAGGACTGTATCGCATCGTCACCTTAGACGGGGAACTTCTGGAAACTAGCGGTGCAATGACTGGTGGTAGCAATACTCAGCGTTCGGCGTTGCGGTTTGGTACGGGTGAAGCAGCAGAATCTGATGAAGCGATCGCTTTAAAAACTCGCTTAGTGGACATTGAGCGAGTTTTAGAGCGTTGTACCGAAGCGATCGCAACTTTGTCAGCCAGAACCAAAAAACTCACCCAGGAACTCACCGAAGCGCGTCAAGCGCGGCGAGAACAGCAGTTGCAATTGGAGCAGTTGCAAAAAGACATTAAGAGTTTAACAACGCAGTTAGAGGGGACGCGATCGCAACTCGCCCAAAACAGTGAAAAGTTAGCCACTGCTCAATCCCGTCTGGAAATTTTAGAGCGGGAATTACCGGGACAAGAAAATGAGTTGCAACAATTGCGACACGCCTTAGCTGAATTGGAAGCATCCCAAACCCCCAGTGAATGGCAACAAATCCAGGCAACCATTAAAATCCAAGAGCAACAATTACAACAACGCGAAACAGCGTTACGAGAAGCTGAACAAAGATTAAAAAATTTAGAAAATCAGCAACAACGTTTGCAAGAAAAAATCCAAGAAGGGGAGGAGCGAATTAACCAATATCATCACGAACAAGAGGCGCAACAAAATCAACTAAATACCCTCAGCACTCAGCACTCAGCACTCAGCACTCTCATCACCCAAACCCGCGCCAACCTCAGCCTTATGGAGCAAAATTTGGGAGAAGAAAAACAAAAACGCGACGCCACAGAACAAGAAGTGCGATCGCATCTTTTACGCCAACAACAATTGGAATGGGAAATCCAAAAACTCCAAGAAACCCAAGAGAAGCGCCGGGAGGAACTAATTGCACTGCAAACTCAATTACGAGATGTGGGAGCAGAATTACCAAATCCCTTGCCGGAAGTTCCAGATAAGGTAGATTTAGAGGAATTGCAGAAAGAATTGCGATCGCTTACCAAACGCTTACAAGCAATGGAACCTGTAAACATGCTGGCGTTGGAAGAATACGAACGCACGCAAAACCGTCTCCAAGAACTCACGCAAAAATTAGAGACACTAGAAGGAGAACGCACCGAACTACTTTTACGGATTGAAAACTTTACCACATTGCGGCAACTTGCTTTTAAAGAAGCTTTCGATGCTGTCAACGAAAACTTTCAATCAATTTTTGCCATTCTTTCCGACGGCGACGGCTTCTTACAACTTGAAAATCCCGAAGATCCCTTTAGCAGTGGGCTAAATTTAGTCGCACATCCCAAAGGTAAACCAGTACAGCGCCTAGCTTCCATGTCTGGGGGAGAAAAATCACTTACAGCCTTGAGCTTTATCTTTGCCCTGCAACGCTACCGCCCATCGCCATTTTACGCCTTTGACGAAGTAGATATGTTCCTAGATGGGGCAAACGTAGAGCGATTAGCTAAAATGATTAAACAACAGTCACAACAAGCGCAATTTATAGTTGTGAGTTTGCGTCGTCCGATGATAGAATCAGCCGAACGCACAATTGGCGTTACTCAAGCACGAGGAGCTTACACTCAAGTTTTGGGGATTAAGTTACAATCATCCAATACATCAGCTTGAGTTTTTGTTAATAATAGTGTATAGATAAACCACGTAATGTGTGACTTTCTCTCAAACCTAACCCCCAACCCCTTCTCTACCTGGAAAAGAGAGCAAAAATCAAAGCCTCTCGTTCACTGGGATAGAGGAATGGAAGTGGGGTTACAAGAATAAGTTGCACATCGCGTTAAACCGGATTCGAGATCAGGACTCGGTATAGAATGACCTCCGAACAGATAATTAGGCGTTCCGACATATTAAATACCCAGGTGATTACCCGCGACAACGGCAAGCGGCTAGGCATCATCAGTCAAGTCTGGGTTGATATCGATCAAAGAGAGGTTGTGGCTCTTGGTTTGCGAGACAGCCTGATCTCCATTTCGGGCATACCGCGCTATATGTACCTCAACAACATCAGCCAGATTGGTGATGTCATCCTGGTTGATAACGAAGATGTCATTGAAGATATCGAAGTTGAATCTCTCAGTAATTTGATTAACTGGGAAGTAATTACAGAAACAGGTGAAGTCTTAGGCAAAGTTCGGGGCTTCAAGTTCAACGCCGAAAGCGGGAAGCTTGAATCTATAGTCATTGCTTCTTTAGGATTGCCCCAAATTCCCGATCAATTTGTGAGTACTTACGAGTTCTCAGTAGATGAAATTGTCAGCACTGGCCCCAATCGGTTGATTGTGTTCGAGGGAGCCGAAGAACGAGTAAACCAGTTGACAGTTGGTTTACTAGAGCGTCTGGGTATCGGCAAAGCGCCGTGGGAGCGAGATATAGAAGAAGAATACGGCTATACTCCACCGCGCCAAGTTGCACCAGGTAATCAACTGCCTAGTGGAGTGCCATTGCAGCCACCCAGGCAAAAAGTTCGCGCCCCCGAACCCGTAGCGCAAGAAGAAGAATGGAATGAAGACTATGTAGAAGAGGAAAGGCCACAGCGTCAGGTAATGAGGGCGCGGCAGTATGAATCTATTCAATACGAAGAAGATGAGGAAGAAGATAACTGGAGCGAGGCAACAGGCAACGACAGGTATCAACAACCGCAGCCGCTAAAATATGAAGCCCAGCCCTATAGCAAGCCTTATGTTGACGAATACGATGATTATGACGACGTAGAGGGCGATGCTTGGGAAGATGGGCCGAAGCCTGTGAATATTCCTAAGAAAGTTAAGGAAAGACAGCCAGAATACGAAGAAGAAGGCGGATATTAAGTAATTCGTAATTCGTAATTTGTAATTTTCGGCTTAAATTACAAATTATTTCTCAGATAAATTCAGCCTTTTCCTTGCAAGCAAGGAAAAGGCTAATTTTTTTAGGATAAGTGAGGGAGTGGAGAATCGTAAAATTTTCTTTTTTGTCCTACCAATACTAGGTTAACCGTTTCAACAGTTTGTCTAATGCTTTAGCTTTCCTGTTGCTTTGGAGCGTTTTCTTCCTGCATCTGCCAAAAGGAGACGGATTTCGCTGTTGCTCTTGACGTATCACCACTGAGGATTTGCCATAATTAATGCCGCCGCCTGAGAGCTATCTAATGGATGGGAGAAAAAATATCCCTGCCCATATTCACAGTTCAATTTTTTCAACATTGCTAGTTGCTCTACTGTCTCCACCCCTTCGGCGGTCACATCCACACCTAATTTGTGTGCCAATGTAATAATTGTCTGAACAATATCTAAATTTCCATGATCAATAATGTCCCCACTAACAAAGGAGCGGTCTATCTTCAACTGATTAATTGGAAAGTGGTGGAGACGACCTAATGAGGAATAGCCCGTACCGAAGTCGTCAATTGCCAACTTAATTCCTAAATTTCTCAGTTCCTTTAGCCTGATGATGGCTTTATCATGGTTTTCCATAATTACGCCTTCTGTAATCTCCAGCGTCAAATTCGGTGCGGCGAGTCCAGTGTCTTGTAGAACTTTATTGATGTGCGACACCAAGTTTTCTTCACTGAACCTAGTAGTACAAAGATTGACACTAATGGTCAAGGGACACTCAGCCAGATCCCCACAGCTAGAGGAGAATTGCTCTTGCCACTGCTGTATCTGACTACATGCCTCAGGCAAGAGCCACTGCTCAATAAGGATAATTAGCCCGGTTTCTTGGGCAGTTGACATGAAATACTCTGGCAAAACAATGCCGTGTTTTGGATGTAGCCAGCGCAAAAGCGCTTCAAAACCAGTTATCTTGCCGCGACTGAGTGACACTATCGGTTGATAATAAACCCGAAACTCTTGAAGCTCAATGGCTCGGCGCAGCTCGTTAAGCAACTGCAAGTGTGCCATTGCTTGAATATGCATGTCAGTGTTAAAAATCTCATAGCACGCCCTACCTTGTGCCTTAGCTCGGTACATTGCAATATCGGCGTCACGCAAGTAATCTTCTGGTTGTTCACAACCTGTTATGCTTAAAGCAATGCCAATACTCGCTGTAGTAGACACTTCGTGCCCGTCTAAAACCTCAGGAAGTGCCAAATTCTTTTGTATTCGCTCAACAACCGTTACCACTTCTAATACATCTTTAATTCCCACCAGCAAGATAATAAACTCGTCTCCTCCCAGTCGTGCAGCCATATCTATAGAGCGCAAGGATTCTTGAAGCCTTTGAGCAACCGTAAGCAGTAATTGATCTCCAAGTGTGTGTCCCAGGCTGTCATTGATCACCTTAAAGCGATCTAGGTCTAGAAACAAGACAGCAAATAGATAATCTGAATGCCGTTGGGAATAATTGACCGCATCTTCTAAGCGGTTCATAAATAAAGCGCGGTTTGGGAGTCCCGTCAGTACATCGTGAAACGCAAGGTGCAGCAGCTGTGACTCGGCTTGTTTACGCTCTGTAATTTCATCCTGCAATTGCTGATTTGCTTTTGCCATTTCCACTGTGCGTTTTGCCACTCGTTCTTGTGCTTGTTTAGCTTCGGTGATATTACGCAGCAACCAACGCCAGCCTAGCAACTTTTCTTGTGAGTCATACACTGGAGATACCCTGACACTAGCAGGAAAGGATGTACTTAATTGTGGCTTTAGGTCAATTATGCAGTCTTGTATCTGCTGTGAATTATTTATCAAAGAGTTAAATATCTGGCGGTGTTCTTGAGCAATAAACAGAATTAATGGTTTACCTACCAGATATTTTTGGCGCACAGAGAACATAGTTGCTGCTGCATAATTAACCTCTAGGATCTTCCCTACAGTATTAGTTACCAAGTAACCATCTGGTGCAAAATCGAATAATTCTTGGTAACGCTGGCGTTCTCTTTCTGCTCTTGCTCTTGTTATTTCTAACTCCTCAGAAGCAGCCAATAGTTCTTCCAATACCATTTGGAGTTCATCAAAAGCTGCTATTATTAGCTCTTGTTGTGAGTTTGGTTGAGTTGCAGTGCGCTGCCATATTCCCCTTACCCGCGATCGCAATTCCTCTATCTGCTGGCTAAAATTATTTACATCCATGTTGCTAGAGCTGCATAACTATGAAGCGTGGGTGTAAGTAGTAGTCAAATCTATATATTAGTATCAATAAATATTAAAAAATTGCCATCTACAGCAGAATATACTTATAGTAATAATACTAATTCTTTATGTATACATTATTTTAACCTGAACGCCACAACAGTTTGTAACTAATTAGTGAACTATTCAGAAACTCGCCAAAAACTGCTAGCGTCAAACAATATTAATATTGTTGTGGATCTTCAAGCTTGAAAACCCGTTCTAATTACTGGCAATTACTGCCTTATATCCGACTCCAGTGGCAAACCATCACTAAGGGACTTATTGGTATATCGGGATATGTACTAGCGACATTAGTGTTAATTAATCTCGCCGGTAAATTGGCAACTCCTTTTGCCCAAGGTAATGTAGTCGCGATCGCTCAAATAACTGGCAGTTGTGCCTTAGTATTTCTTGTGAGAGGACTGTTTCAGTCTATACAAGATATGTATATGGCAAAAGCTGCTTTGAGAGTTGCTTTTCATCTCCGCCAGCAAGTCTACGCACATCTTCAAAAGCTCAATCTCAGCTATTTTGAAACGGCAAAAGCAGGTGATTTATCTTACCGCCTCACCGAAGATGTTGACCGCGTTGGCGAAGTCGTAAATAAAGTATTTCACGACTTTATCCCCTGTATTTTGCAGTTGCTAGCAATTCCGATTTACATGATTTACCTGAATTGGCAACTGACATTAGCAACAGTGATAGTTGCACCGCTAATGGGTATTTTAGTTGGCTGGTTTGGTGAACAGTTGGGCAAGTATTCCTTAAAAAGTCAAAATCGCGTGTCGGGTTTATCAGCTATCCTCGCGGAAGTTTTCAACGGTATTCGTTTAGTACAGGCTTTTGCTGCCGAAAATTACGAAATTGCCCGCTTTGGCCATGAAGCAGAACGCAGTCTCAAAGCAAAATACTCAGCCGAACGTCTGAAAGCGATTCAGATTCCCATTATCGGATTTTTGGAAGCCTTAAGTGCCTTATTGTTACTGATTGTGGGAGCGTGGCAAATTTCCCAAGGTCACTTGACAGTGGCGAATTTTTTCAGTTATTTGGCGGCAGCGGCGCTATTAATCGATCCCATTGGTCACACTACTAATAATTACAACGAATTTAAGCAGGGTGAAGCATCTGTTGACCGCGTTTTTGAATTGATGGCGATTCAGCCGACGGTAATCGAAAAGACAAATGCGATCGCTCTTTCTCCAGTCAATGGCAAAGTAGAATATCGTCATATTTCCTTCGCCTATAAACCAGGTGAACCTGTCTTAAAAGATATCAGTTTATTGGTATCGCCAGGTGAAGCGATCGCACTTGTGGGTGCTTCTGGTGCTGGTAAAACCACATTTGTGAATCTTTTACCCCGTTTTTACGATCCTGAAATTGGTCAAATCTTCATTGACGGGGTTGATATTCGGGATGTGAAGTTGCATAGTCTGCGGCGACAAATTGGGATTGTTCCTCAAGAAACCATCATGTTTTCAGGGACAATTGCCCAAAATATCGCCTTTGGACAAAATGTTTTTGACATAAAAGCGGTTAAAGAGGCGGCAAAAATTGCTAATGCCCATCAGTTTATTAGCCAACTGCCAGAAGGTTATAAGACTTGGGTAGGCGAACGTGGGGTAAACTTATCAGGTGGACAAAGACAAAGAATTGCGATCGCTCGTGCTGTTCTGCTCAATCCGCAAATCTTGATTCTTGATGAAGCGACATCAGCATTAGATTCCGAATCAGAAGCACTGGTACAGGAAGCGCTGGAAAGATTGATGGAAAAACGGACAGTATTTATTATTGCCCATCGTTTATCGACAGTTAAGAGGTGCGATCGTATTTTAGTTCTCGAACAAGGACAAATTGTCGAATCGGGAACCCATGAAGAATTATTAGCTCTAGAGCGTCGCTATGCGCGGTTTTATGCCCAGCAGTTTAGTTAAAGGCAGGGGATGCAGGGGAGGCAAGGGGAGCAAGGGAAGAAGAACTATTGATTATTGTTCAATGCCCAATGCCCTAATGCCCCTTATTAATTATCTCCTAAACTGAATTGCCTTGATTAACTCATAAAACGGTTGCCAATTATCTTCCTGAGCAATTGATTCCCAAATAGATTCAATTACTGGTCTTAATAATACCGTTTTGGGATTATTAACAGCTAGAGTTTGAGCAATTACATTGGTGCGATCGCTATCAAAATCGTTCAGAATTTGATGGTATAGTATGCACCAATCATCAAATATCCCAGATGCACCCGGTACTGGCACAATATCTGAATTATTCATCACAAAACCTGGTTCATCTCGCCATTTCGATGAAAAAGTACAAGCCATCTCATAAAAGAATTGGTGATAACCAACTTGGCTATCTTTCAAAAATTCAATCGTTAGATTCAACAACTCCACTGTTTCTTGATGCGGCAAAGTCTCAAAACCTAACTTTTTCAACATCAAAGAACTGTATTCAGCTTCATAATACTCATCAAACCTAGCTAATCCAGCTTCCATTTCACCTTTATCAATAATCGCCTTTAAAGGTTCTTGGAGCATTTGTAAATTCAGATGACAAATACTTGGTTGATTCCCGTAACAGTAACGTCCATAATAATCAAAATATGCAGCTATAAAGGATGGGTTATAACTCGGAATAAATGCGTAAGGGCCATAGTCAAAACTCTCTCCAGTAATCGACATATTGTCAGTATTTAGGACTGCATGACAAAAGCCAGCCGCCATCCACTGCGCTACTAGTTCTGCAACCCGTTTAACTAATTCGGCGTAAAACAGGGCATATTTATCTTCTTCAGCATTTAAGTGTCGATAATACTGCTCAATTACGTGGTCTAACAGCTTCTTAGTCAAATCTGGACGCTGGAAATAGTGCAGTCGCTCAAAAGTGCCAAACCGAATATGAGAACTGCTCATTCTAATCATCACAGCTGAACGGGTAGGCGAAGGTTCATCGCCTCGCCAGAGTGGTAAACCTGTTTCAATCATGCTCAGACAGCGCGAAGTACGTACACCCAAGTAGTGCAGCGCTTCTGCAGCCAGAACTTCCCGCATCCCACCTTTGAGCGTGAGCATACCATCGCCACCACGGGAGTAGGGCGTTCTCCCAGAACCTTTAGTGCCAAAATCGTACAATTCGCCATCATTGGCGCGTACTTGCCCGTAGAGAAAGCCTCTACCATCACCCAACTGTCCGTTATATTCACCAAATTGATAGCCGTGGTAGCGTAGAGCCAACAAGGGTTTGCGTCCCTGAAATTGACCAAAGGCTTTGATGAAATCTTCGTCTTTGACTACTTGGGGGTCTAGACCGAAACGGGGTAATAGTTCATCGTTACGCCAACGTAGGAGGTGTTGGGGAAATTCAGCTGCTGCAACCTCATCGTAGTAGTCGCCACCTAGAGATTCTAAGGCAGTTTCGTAGTTGAGGGTGAGAAAAGGATTGCTAGAATTCTTGTCGTTTGGAGTTTCAGCCAGAGTCATTACGAGCAAAGCTAATTCATTCTTCCTTTAATACTACCTCTGGCTTCAGCATCATCAGCATAGACGCAAAAAGCAATCCATATCTAAAATATGGCAGCGCTGCTATCAAAATTGGGAGCGCTTCAGGAGGCAGAAGTAACCCACCTTGAAAAACGTGGAATTGAAGCAAGAACGAAGCATCCTACAGTGGGCGTCTCTTCTTCTCCCAAAAGGAGAGGCTGTGCGAACGCGGAGCATCTCGTAGAGAACGGAGAAGACTGCACTGACTCATTTGTATTTTATGACACTTTCTGATTAATGCAATTCTTCTTTTTAAATTAACTAATGACCCAAAACTAAAGTTTTCATTTATACAGCATTTTGCATCTAAATGAAGTATATTCTTTACCCCCCTTAATCCCCCCGATGTATTGGGGGGAAATTCCCAATCTAGTACAGCACGGCGTAAATAAACCACCCCTTCGGGTTCGGCAGTTCCTCATGGGGGGAACCCCCAAGACCGGACTGCCTCACCATTCCAAATCAATGAAACGCTTATGCTGTATACCTGTTTGACTTTTGACTTTTGACTTTTGACTTCCGCCTTGCGGCACTAGTTCCCTCCCCTTTCTAAGGCTACGGTGTACATACAAGTACTTTCATTCACAACACAAGTCTTTTCGTTCACGACACAAGTGCTTTCGTTCATAACACAAGTCGTTCCGTTCACAACACAAGTACTTTCGTTCATAACCAAGTCTTTTCGTTCACAACACAAGTACTTTCGTTTATAACCAAGTCTTTTCGTTCACAACACAAGTCTTTTTTGAGCCTTTAAGGGAATGAAACAGCTTTGCTTTTCAAGAGGGGGTTGGGGGTCTTAAACCCCTTGATTCAGACGCGACGCTCGTTCCTCGCTAACGCTACGCTATCGCGGACTCGCTTGCCGCCGGCGCTATCCGCTTTTTCCTTCAAAATTCATTCTGAATTCTGGCTCCAGAAGGACTGAATTCTATTTTGATAAATTAATTTCTCAACAGGTGTAGTCGATAAATAAAATAAAAACCTTGATAAAAACTCTCAGCATTTTTTAAAAATCAGGTGTTTTCCAATGAGGATTTGTCAGACTTGTCAAAATATGATCTTCCCATTGCCCATTAATTAACAAATAGTCTCTAGCATATCCTTCAACGACAAAACCGAGTCTTTTGAGTACATTACCACTGCGCCGATTGTGAGGTATATAATTAGCCATAATTCGGTGAAAATTTAACTCTTCAAATAGATATTGAGTTGCAGATTTTAACCCCTCTGTCATATAGCCTTTACCTTGTTTATTTTCAGCAAGGCTATATCCCACATAGCAAAAATGAGCTACTCCTCGGACAAAATTACTAAAATTGACTGTTCCAATAACTACAGTGGGATTTTTTTTGGTAAAAATAAATAGTTTTAATGATTGACCATTGATAAATTCCAGAAAACTATTCTCTATTTGATATTGCCAATATTCTTCAGTGAAAAAACCATCAGCCCAAAGAGGGTAGAATGGAGTGAGATAAGTTTTGTTATCAATGAAGTATTTGAGAATTTGGGGTATATCTTCATGGATCGCTGCTCGTAATAATAGGCGATCGCTTGCAATTATTGGCAGTTCTGATATCATAAATTGCTTAATCGGCGGGATCTCTTCCCAAAACATTCTCTAAATTTTATAAATTCTCTCATAACCTGTGGTTTAGCAGCTAGGGGGAATAGAATTCCCATGCCAGTTACATAATTGCTAATGTCTAATACAACTCTTGGAGAGCTACACTTCGACAAAGCTCTCTTACCACACCAACGGCAAAGCTCAGTACAAGTGCCTAATGCCCAATGCAATACTTCTCAGTTAGGCATTTTTAATTTAGAATCGGGTTTTGGGAAAAGGTTACTGGGTTTGGGTTAAAGGTTTTTTCTTTTCCTTTTCCGCTGAACCAAGAAGTATTGAATGCCCAATGCCCTTTACAACAGATAGGGTGAGTATTTTTGCTCTTAATCTGCCATTCAACCAAAATCTTGATAAGCTGATGTCTAATATCTAGAGCGGAAGGATTGAGAGCCAATGGATGATAAAGCACAGTGCGCGGCATAACTTCGATAAAATTGCTTTGCCTAAACGCTGTACCGCAGCAGATTCAAGCAAAAGACAGCTCTTGATTAACCCAGTCTACAAGAAGGATAGTGATGTGGTGGGAATACGCTACGATTGGCAGGAATTAGAGATTCGGGCGATATACAATACGCCATTGCTAGAGCTTATTTATCAAGCTGCTAGCGTGCATCGCCAATATCATGACCCAACAAAAATACAAGTTTGCAAGCTCATATCTATTAAAACGGGAGGTTGTCCAGAGGATTGTAGCTACTGCGCCCAATCTTCCCGTTATAAAACAGAGGTAAAGGCGCAAGCACTACTAGAAAAAGAAACAGTAGTTAACATCGCCCAAAAAGCTAAAGAAACTGGTGTTAGTCGCATTTGCATGGGTGCTGCTTGGCGCGAAGTGCGGGATAACTCACAATTTGAGGAAGTCCTGGAAATGGTCAAGGATGTGACTGCAATGGGTTTAGAAGTGTGCTGCACTCTGGGTATGTTGACGGCAAATCAGGCTAGGAAATTAGAAGAAGCAGGACTTTATGCCTACAACCATAACTTAGATACCTCGCAGGAATATTACAGCACAATTATTACCACAAGGACTTATGGCGATCGCTTGAACACAATTGAGAATGTCCGTCAGACAAATGTCACTGTCTGTTCCGGCGGTATCCTGGGCTTAGGCGAAACTGTCGATGACCGGGTTGGGATGTTACAAACTCTGGCAAACTTACATCCCCATCCAGAGTCCGTGCCAATTAATATTCTCTCCCAAGTACCGGGCACACCCTTAGAAAATCAGCCTGATGTCCCCATTTGGGATATTGTGCGGATGATTGCCACAGCCAGAATTTTAATGCCAGCTTCCGATGTGCGTCTTAGTGCCGGCAGGGCGAGACTTTCTCAAGTTGAGCAAGCTTTCTGCTTTATGGCAGGAGCTAATTCTATCTTTTCCAGCGATGATAACAAGATGTTGACGGTGACAACTCCTTGTCCAGATTATGATACTGACCGAGAAATGCTGAATTTACTTGGTTTGGGAATGCGTCCGCCTTCCCAAAGACAAGAGAAGGTAGCAAGTCCGGCTGTTGTCGGATAAATATCTGATTGTGGGATAGCTGAAAGGCTCATCCCACAATAAATAATTGGATATTTTTTTACTTGGAAGTCCCTAAGTACTGTATTTCATTAGTTCGTAGCGAATTAAATTTAGCAATACGTTGCAATGCCAATGCATCCCGATACATTGTTAATGCGTTCCCTTGCAATGCCAATACATCACGATACATTGTTAATGCGTCCCCCTGCAATGTCAATGCATGGGGATACATTGTTAATGCGTCTCCTTGCAATGCCAATGCATCCCGATACATTGTTAATGCGTTCCCCTGCATTAAATACGCTATGCTTTTACGCAAAACTGTACTAAGCAGGTGTCAATAAAATCAGCTGCTGCTGAAGAAGTGTTCTTACCCCATCCAATCCCAGTTGTACACTTGCTAAAATATCTGCCACTTTTGAATTAGCATCACATCTTTGCATAAACTCAAACTCTGCTACAGATAAGTTAACAATCTGGTAATCGTAATTAAAGAAACATTGACTGGGAAATCCCTCAATACAAGGATTAAGTTCGGGAATCGCTGCCAGTAGGGCGTTATCGTCTGACCAGTCAGTTTTGATTAAGGGAGGACGACCGAGGAAAAACTCGTAATGAGTAACTTCTGGGTCTAATAATTCTATCAGGCGATAAAGCTGGCGATCGCTCAGTTCTTTTGCCCTTTCTACTAACTCTGGTGCTTTGCCTAAAAGTCTCTCTAAATCCCAAAAACTCGGATTCGAGAAACCAATAAATTCCAATCCCGAAGCATCTATTAATTCAAACAGCGTCTCAATATTGTAGTCAATCTCCTGGGGATGAACGTACATATCAGCAAAGTATTCATCCTTGTTGTTTTCTAGTGACCAACGTTGTTTATCATATTTGACAATTCGGTTATTTTCTGGTAAAGAAGCGAATATTTGTCGCCCGACTTGGACACCATCGCGGTAGTCGCCTTTTTTGTCACCTTGAATAAGTGCGATCGCTTTTTGCATGAGTTGAATTTCCCAGCGTCCCAACTCCCCGTACACAAAAATGTGCATCAAGCCGCCTGGGGCTAACTTCTTCGCCAAAGCTTGAATACCACGAATCGGATCGGAGGTATGATGCAAAACGCCAACACAGTTAATTAAATCAAACTCACCCGGTAACTGTTCCGCGTCAAACAAACTGAGGTGATGAAATTCAACGCGGTTAGCCCCTGAACGCTGACAACGTTCTTTAGCTACAGCTAAAGCGCCTGTACTGAGGTCAATTCCCACAACAGAAGCTTGAGGATTGAGGTGAACTAGATACTCTGTACCCACACCAGTACCGCAACCTGCATCTAAAATCCGAATATCTTGCCTTTGGGGTTTTTGACCCGTGCAGAAGTTATGGGCAGCTAGCCAATTCCAGCGCCAGTTGTAACCTGGAGGTGGTTCATCCAACAGGGCTTCCGGCGGAAAGGGGTATGTATTGTAGAGTTTGGCAACAGCAGCACTAACAGTTTGAGAATCTGACATGATAACTAAATCTTGGGGGAATTCTGAGTTTATCGAATATTTGTTGTTCGCAGCCAAAAAGTTTTACCCTCCGTTTTCAGGAAGTTGAGTTAAACTGGTTTGTTGTATAAATTTTACATTTTGCATTAACAAATGGTTGCTCATCAAATGTCATCACTAATGAATAAACCAGTTCATAAAATTCTCTTTGGAAGTCCTGGAACTGGCAAAAGCCACAGAATAGTTTCCGAGATTATCCCTAATTATTTAGGTATAGATGAATACACTAATCCTGAAAATATTATCAAAACAGTTTTTCACCCAGAATATACCTATGGGGATTTTATGGGCAAATTAATACCCATTACGATGAGATCGGGGAAAGTAGAGTACAACTACTATGAAGGACATTTCTTAAAAGCACTCTCTCAAGCTTATAAGAATATTAAGGAAGCCTATGATAAAGAAGGTAAACAACTGAACCAACCGAAAAATGTTGCTCTTGTGATTGATGAAATAAATAGAGGTAACTCCTCAGCTATATTTGGTACTGTTTTTCAGCTTTTAGATAGAGATGAAGATGGTTGGTCAAGTTACGGTATTAATCTCACTGCTATTGAATTTTTAAAGCTATTAGAATTAATAGGAACTAAATTTAGTTATGATGACAGAGGAAATATTAATGAGTATAAATTGCAACCTTACGAAGGAGTTACTAGGCTAGAAACATTACAAAAGAAAATTGAATTTTTAAGATTTGATTTGGTAAATAGAATTATCAAAATTCCTCCTAATCTTTCTATCCTTGCTACTATGAACACTTCTGATAATTCCATTTACTTCATGGACAGTGCATTCAAACGTCGTTGGGACTGGGAATTTGTAAACTGGGATGAGACTAAGCCTAATACGGCGACGTATGGAAAAGGAGGAATCTTAGACGAAAATGAATGGAAAAAGCTTATTAAAAACCTTAATAACTTTATCAAAAGCCATCATACTTCGATTCGAGGAATTGAAGACAAGCAAATCGGGTATTATTTTATCAAACAGCCTGTAACTGCTGAACAAATACAGAATAAATTAATGTTTTTTTTGTGGGACAGTGTGTTTAATCGTGATAAAAAGCCACTGGTTGATCTTCTCAAGGTAACAAAAGATAATCTAGTGACTTTTGGAGACTTCACTAAACTACATAATACTTTCATCAAAAACATAATGAGCCTTCCTGATTGACTTTACTATTACAATTTAAATTTGAAAAACTAGCCTCATGTTGAACTAGCCATGTTTGACTTTTCCAGTCTTAATATAGTCAAAAATACCAACGATTTTTTTGTTGGTATTCGTAAGTCTAAATTGGGAGATAATTTCGAGTTTTGTCTGCCAAATGGCTTTGATAATTTCCCAGAGGGTGACTTCGATGCAGTACGTAATTTATTTTTCAAAATGTATCGCACCTTTCGCAAATTTGAGCGTGATAATTTAGACAACACAAGATTCAACATCAATAAACCTGATTGTCAACAGGAGCAGGATCAAACGACTCTTTCATCTGGTGGAGTCAAGATGCAAACAGAGGAAGGAGATGTTTGTGTACTCTACAGTAAGATTAAAATGATTGAGCGAGTTATGGAAGCCTATGATGAACTTGCGATAAACTCAATTCAAAAGAAAGTTAAACGTAGTGAAGACATCGAATATTCTCAGATTCACAAGTATTTAGATCGTGCTATTTATCTTAAAGACAATTCAAATAATGATGTGATCTATGTTGATGCAATGGATCTGCCACTTTCGACAGTACGCTATGAAAGTACTGATCTTGTAAATCTGTATTGCTATATTCTAGATGAGATTATAGAGCAATTAAATAGTGATGTGCCAGATAACATTAAAGCACGTACTCAAGATATACACTTTCTTGCACAACGTTTTAAGGAAGATTATTTAACTAGCAACCAATCCATTTTTGGTGAAGATACCTTTGAAGAAACTATTAGTATTCTAAAAGAAGCGCTAGATAAGATAGATAAAAATACTTACTACAAGGATGCTGACTATTGGGGACTTTACGAAGCTATTGAAACATTCCTCTACGGTGAGCTAAATTCTGAGCAAGGTGATGGTGAATTCTGGGGAGTGCATGGTTTTTCCCTAATTTGGGAAGATATGTGCAACACATATTTTTTTAAAAAACACCGCAAAAAAATTTGCTATGCAGATACGGACATAACTCTGAAAGGATATGACAACTCAGAAAGAGAAGAAGAAGAAAAAAATCGAGTCGGAAATCGCAAAGCCAATAGTGGAAATGTATATGGTAATCAATGGGTTTACTCCAAAACCTCAAACATACCCAGAAATTTAAGTAGGGTTACAGAAAAACTTGAATGGGATGAACTACTTTGCATTGAATTTGATTTAAATGAGCGAACATTTGTTTACTCCCACTTTAGATATAATCAGCTTGAAAGACGAGATAGAAATTCAGCTTTACGTCGTTTTCTCCGCCCTGATTTAATTTTAGAAACTGATAATACAATAGGAGATAAGAATTTGAATGAAGCTACGTCTATCAAAATAATTGATTACAAAGATGTACCACTAGAATTTTACAAAAATAAAGAACTCCATCCAAAGTCAGCCAAAAAGTATAAAGACGATCTAGTTAAGCAACTTACATATGAATATGCTCTACAGCAAACACATAATATTTCTGCAAATGTATTTTTTATTCCTTATTACTATGATGTAGAATCATCTACTACATTGGGTGAATTGGAAGAAAATATAAACCTCAAAGGTATAAAAATATTTAAGGCAAACTTCTTTTTAATACAAAATAGTTATTTGGAAAATAATCAATGAGTTTTGAATTAAATATAATTGGAACTTGTTCAGAAAATACAGATTTTAAAAGTGTTTATATTCCCTTTATATCATTTGCTAATAAAGAGCAAAAAATAGCTATAGAAGATTACATATCTCAGCAAGTAGATGATCTTTTCAAAAAAATATGTCCTAGTGTGAATAAAACTCAATTATGTTATTCACAAATCATTACAGAAAAAGATTTCAAAAAAATTGAAATAAGTTATTTTTATAAAAACTTTTTCGATGATTTAGAACGTGACTCTAATGGTAAATTAAATTTAAAAATTAAATGGAGCATCAGTTTTGATGAAAAATGCACCCCAATTAAGCTAGCATATCTTTCTCCAGATTACCGTGGTCATGAACTTAAACCAAAATCACTCTCTTATAATGATGCGAAAGGTCGCTTGCATCGCAAATACGGTACTATAGAAATTAATGGATTTCCAATATTTTACTATATTTACTTTACACTTCAAGAAATATTAGATGTAATTAAATAAATACACACATAGTCTAATTTAGTCTTGAGACAAATTAAGATATAGTCCAATCTTCTAAATGCAAATTAGTAACTTTCTCAAAATCCTTGCGGTTGCAGGTTACTAAAATGCCATTCACTGACAGGGTAATTGCCGCAATGCGTAAATCTTGAGTGCCAATGCGGATTCTTTGAAAAATCAAGTCTTCGTAACAATTAATAGCATACTCGTCAAATCCTAGTGCTCACATATTTTTGAAAAACTCTGAAGTAGCCTGTAAGTTTGCGTAAGCTAATAGCAATGCATCAGATGAGGAAGCCTTTCTGATTACATTAAACCTCCCACACAGTTGTTCTTCAACTGTAATTATTGTTATGGCAATATTTTCAGGATTGACTGCATTGATATGCTGCGTGATAACTGGATGCCTCTGTTGAAAAAGTGAGACGTGATCCGTATCAAGTATCTATAAAGTCACTTAGTTTCATCCTCTGCATCAAGTTGCCGATAATATTCCTCCATTTGTGCGTCAAGTTCACGACGATCAGCTTCTATATATGCCAGCATCTCGTCAAATTGCGGATCATCCTTGAACATACCCGCAAATTTTATCCAAGGATGTTCGGTTTGGGGACGTTCAATTTCCAAAGTCACTATTTCTGGTTTTCGCTCTTGTAAAAGTTGAATTAGTTTCTCTATTGCTTCTTCTTTAGTCACACCAGAGCCTTTAAAATCTGGCAAGCCTAGTACTGTTGCACTAACTTCCCCATCTTGTTGATTTTCAATCAGCACATCATAAGTTAACTTGGGTGCAAAATTGTTAGGATAAGTTTTTACAGTTAAATTCATAATATTTTTAACCTGAAAGTTTTATATTGATTATAACTGCTGATCTACTTACTACTAACCTTTAGTTCGTAGTGTTAGCGTAGCGTCTCGTAGATAGGTTGAAGCTCTCAAATTAGCACGTTTTGTGCTGGCTACAAACCTTTAATTATTTACACTAGCTTACTTATTTATGGTTTGACTTTTATCATGTTGTCTTTTGCGATCGCTCCAATGATTTACAACCAATCAGAGTTTAATTTACGCTGTGAGTGGGGGCCACAAGGAGTTGCTCAACTTGCTCCCATCAGTGATGTAATTGTAATAGTTGACGTTCTCTCTTTTTCTACCTGCGTAGAAATTTCCACCAACAACGACGCAATAATTTTTCCCTACGCAATGAGAGATGAATCTGTCATAGATTATGCCAAATCAGTACAAGCAGAGTTAGCAAGTCATAGACAACGTTGGACTACAACTGGATATTCCCTCTCGCCAAAATCGGTGACTCAGATTCCTGCTGGAACTAGACTAGTTTTACCCTCACCTAATGGTTCTTTTCTGACTTTACATACAGGGAATACACCAACTTTGGCTGGTTGCTTGCGAAATTGCCAAGCTGTGGCGCAGTTTGCTCAAAAGTATGGTGATAAAATCGCTGTGATTCCTGCCGGTGAGAGGTGGAAAGAAGATGGTAGCCTCCGCCCTGCATTTGAAGATTTGATTGGTGCAGGGGCAATTCTCAGTTATTTAAGTGGCAGTTTATCACCAGAAGCTGAAGTTGCTGTGACAACATTTCAGGCTTTTCAGCAAGACTTATTGGGGTACTTGAAAAAATGCAGTTCGGGTAAAGAGTTGATTGAAAAAGGTTTTGAGTCAGATGTTGAACTGTCAGCTGCTTACAACATTAGTGATTGCGTGCCTTTGTTTACTGATAATGCTTATATAAATTACAGGTTACAAAGTTAATTAAAATAATTAGTAATTCGTAATAAAAGACTATTAAATAAGTGGATTTAAATCTCGACTGAAAAAAAGCACCATGTATCAGTGTTTGCGTAGCGTCTCGTAGAGAAGAAGAATTAAACTCAAAAATTACGAATTAATTAAACGTCGCACTGATTGGTTTGACAATATTTTGCATTATCTATAAACTCTTGCAACTTATTTAAAGGAATCATCTGCAATGATGACCCACTTTGTACCTCAGCAGCGATGTAAGCAAACTTTTGCCCACGATAAAACTGGTCACGTCCAACTTTGGTGATATAGCGGGACTTCTGGAAGTCATTGGCAATATTAGAATTATAAATATTTTGTAACAGTTTCACTGCATTGGCATTTTTTATGGTGAATTTGAGGCGTTTATCACCACTAACAGTTATTCCTTCTTTAGTCACTGTCCCATTTTGAGAAGTGACATCAGCATAAAAGTATAAATTTCCCTTTGTACCCTCATAGCCGTGGGCTTCGCTGTTGTATCTCAGAGTTGGTAGTTGAGGTCTAGTCCTTGCCCACTTCACAACGGTGTTGATGTTTTGCTGTGGAAGGGCATTTGCAGGAGTAACAGCTAAAATAACTGCGATCGCAGATAGGGTAGCATTGAATAAGTAGTTAAATTTACAACTTTTGTGCATAGTATTTTCCCTGTATGTAAATACTGACTATTTGCAGATTAAACTACCACCACTTAAGAATTACTTCCCGTGCGGTGTCAATTGCAAATATGAGTTATTTAGTCGCAAAAACAACTTAACATCGACTAATAACCACTGCCCAGTGACTAAGTACAACATTTATTAATTCGTAGTAAATTCTCTGCGTATCTCTGCGCCCCTACCCTGCAAGAAGGCGAAGCGCCTATGCGTTTAAATAAAATAAATCAGTAGACAGTTCCCGACCTATTACTTAGTTACAAAACTTAGACTTAATCTCAGACAAATTGGAGTATGCACTTTTAAGACTGGAGACATTTAAGATACAGGTTGTACATACTTCTTAATAAATCCGCCTTGAGAACGCAAAACGTTCTAATCTAAAAGCTAACTGGGTTAATTTACTGGCAGTTTTGCAGGCAATACTCTCAAGCTCCTGTAGCATAAACACAGCAATGTGTCAAGCCTCAAAACAATCCAGATTTAACATATAAACGCTTATGATGGGAGTTTTACAAATCCGATGAGTGTTAAGGCGAGTGGTGGAACCTCGGTTGCGCGTCCGCAACTATATCAAACCCTACCTGTATCCACAATTACCCAAGCGGAGCAGCAAGACCGCTTCTTGGGAAATGGTGAACTAGATGAACTGGCAAGCTATTTTGCATCTGGTGCAAAGCGTCTAGAAATTTCTCAGACGCTGACGGACAATGCTGAGATTATTGTGTCTCGGGCTGCCAACCGGATTTTTGTTGGTGGTTCGCCAATGGCTTTTTTAGAAAAGCCCAGAGCGATAGAAATAGTACCTGTTAGTGCTGGTGCTAATGTTCAGCAAGGGATGCAACTGGGAACTGTAACCTACGTTGAAAGTCGTGGCGGGTTCCTAGAAAATTTACGATCAATATTTAACTCATCCCCCAGCGGCCCGACACCTCCAGGTTTCAGACCAATTAACATTGCTCGATATGGGCCAAGCAACATGGCCAAGAGCTTGCGGGATTTATCCTGGTTCTTGCGCTACGCTACTTATGCGATCATTGCTGGCGACCCCAACATCATAGCGGTGAATACAAGGGGTTTGCGGGAAATCATTGAAAATGCCTGCTCTGGTGAAGCAACGCTAGTAGCTTTGCAGGAAATTAAAGCTGGGGCACTTTCATTTTTCCGCAATGATGCTGAGGGTACAGAAATTGTGTCTCAGTACATGGATGTTTTGTTAACAGAATTCAAAGCAGCCACACCCTCAAATAAACTGCGCCAACGCCCTTCTAGTGACCAGCAAGGATTAGAATTGCCGCAAATTTACTTTAACGCGGCAGAACGGCGTCCCAAGTTTGTGATGAAAACTGGGTTATCAAGTAGTGAAAAAAATGAGGTAATCAAGGCCGCATATCGGCAAATCTTTGAGCGCGACATTACCCGTGCTTATAGCTTATCCATATCTGACCTAGAATCCAAGGTGAAGAATGGCGACATCTCTGTGAAAGAGTTTGTCCGTCGTTTAGCTAAATCTCCCCTTTACCAAAAACAGTTTTACCAGCCTTTTATTAACAGCCGAGTCATTGAGCTAGCTTTCCGTCACATTCTAGGACGGGGGCCAAGTAGCCGCGAAGAAGTACAAAAATACTTCTCGATTATTTCTAACGGTGGTCTACCAGCCTTAGTAGATGCCTTAGTAGATTCTGCTGAATACAGCGACTATTTTGGTGAAGAAACAGTACCTTACCTGCGGGGTCTGGGTCAAGAAGCACAAGAATGTCGCAACTGGGGGCCGCAGCAAGACCTGTTTAACTACAGTGCGCCTTTCCGCAAGATACCTCAGTTCATCACCACATTTGCGGCTTACGAGCAACCGCTACCAGATCAACATCCTTACGGTTCTGGTAACGACCCCTTGGAAATTCAGTTTGGGGCGATTTTCCCGAAAGAAACTCGCAACCCCAGTACCAGTCCGGCTCCTTTTAGTAAGGATACCAAACGCATCCTGATTCACCAAGGAGCAGGGATTAATAACCAAAATAGTAATCCCAGAGCGCGGGGTGAAGCTCCTGGTACCCTTGGCCCCAAGGTATTCAAATTAGATCAACTGCCTGGTACTAGAGGTAAAAAGGCTGCCAAAAATTCTAGCGTCAGATTCTCTGAAAGCTCCACGCAAGCAGTGATTAGAGCTGCTTACCTGCAAGTTTTCGGTCGCGATGTCTACGAAGGTCAGCGTCCGAAGGTATTAGAAATCAAGCTAGAAAACGGCGACATCTCAGTACGGGAATTTATCCGTGCTTTGGCTAAGTCGGATGTATTCCGCAACCTGTACTGGTCATCGCTGTATGTTTGTAAAGCGATCGAGTATATTCACCGCCGCTTGTTGGGTCGTCCAACTTATGGTCGTCAAGAAATCAACAAGTACTTTGATATCGCAGCAAAACAAGGCTTTTACGCGGTAGTTGATGCTATTATTAACAGCGTAGAATATAGCGAAGCCTTTGGTGAAGATACAATTCCTTTCGAACGGTATCTGACTCCTGGTGGTGTAGCAGGGCGACAATTACGCGTTGGTAGCATTCGTGATGATATTGCCGCGAAAATCCAGAAGGAAGTAACACCTAGCTTTGTGACACTGGGTACTGTAACAGAAAACCGATCAGAACCAGATATTCAGTTCCGCATTAACCAAGGTGTCAGCAAGCAACGGGAACAGACCAAAATCTTCAAATTGGTGGCGAATACTACTGACAAGGTTGCAGTAAAAACTTTGATCAGCGCTGCGTATCGTCAGATATTTGAGCGGGATATTGCACCCTACATCGCCAAAAACGAATTTACCAAATGGGAAAGCAAGTTGGGGAATGGCGAAATTAGTGTGAAGGAATTTATTGAAGGTTTGGGTTACTCTAATCTCTACCTGAAAGAGTTCTACACACCTTACCCCAACACTAAAGTGATTGAGTTGGGAACCAAACACTTCTTGGGACGTGCGCCACTAGACCAAGCCGAAATCCGCAAGTATAACCAGATTTTGGCTACTCAAGGTATTCGTGCCTTTATTGGTACTTTGGTAGATAGTGTGGAATATAACCAGGTGTTTGGCGAAGATACAGTGCCTTACCGTCGCTTCCCAACCCTCCCAGCGGCAAACTTCCCGAATACAGAGAAGCTGTACAACCAGCTGACCAAGCAAAACGATGAGGTAGTTGTACCAAGCTTTAAGCCAGTACAAGCCCGTGTCGGAGTTAGTAACGATACACCGCTTTCGATACAGGCGATCGCAGATATAGCAACGCAAACAAATGCTCAGCCATCTTTTGCTGAACTGGGTCGTTCCTACAACGATGCTAGCGGACAATCCGTGGAACAGGGTGTGCGTAAACATGCACGTATTTACCGTCTAACAGAAAACACCAACCAAAGCGAAAAACAACAGGCAATCAACGCCATTTATCGTCAAGTATTGGATGTATTTAGCGGTGAAGTGCCTGATAATTTCCGTAGCACTGACCTAGATAGCAAACTCCAAAATGGTGAAATTTCCGTGCGGGAGTTTGTGCGGAAACTAGCTAGTTCCCAAATCTATCGCCAGCGCTTCTTATCACCTTATCCTCATACCAAGGTCATTGAGTTCCTCTTCCGTCATCTGTTGGGGCGTACACCCGCAACTCAGGAAGAAATTGGCCAATATAACAAGCTGCTAGCCGATAGTGGTTTGTCAGCTGCTGTAGAAGCAATAGTCGAAAGTCCAGAATATAGCCGCTACTTCGGTGAAGATGTTGTGCCTTACAACCGCTTCCCATCTCTGCCAGCAGGTAACTACCTCGGTAGTGTCGCGGTTGATTAAGGAGTAGGGAGTAGGGAATAGGGAATAAAGTACAGATTATTTACTGTTCCCTATCCCCTGTAACCTGTCCCCTGTCGCCATCGTAACCTTTCGTAATACTGCTCTCAGATTGCAGTTAGAACGGTAAATTCTGAAAAGCAATATTACAAAGTATTAAGAGCAGTCATAAATGCTCAACAGAATGCCGGAAAATGTTTTGCGGAAGGTAACTGAGTTTGAAAGCTTGTGTACTTATGTTGACTCAAGCAAACTCGTAATTTATTAGCCGTAGCAGTTGTAAAACTGTTGTGTCTAAAAGAACGAGAAAACAAACTCAGTAAACCAAACTCAAAGTCGCACCAGTTTAATCAAATCCTGGTTTCATTAGTATTGGAGGAATCCATTAATGAGTATCGTCACGAAAGCTATCGTGAATGCTGATGCAGAAGCTCGCTACCTCAGCCCTGGTGAGTTAGATCGGATCAAGTCCTTTGTTACAAGTGGTGAGCGCCGGGTGCGGATTGCTCAAGTTTTATCAGAAAATCGTGAACGGCTCGTTAAGCAAGCTGGCGATCAACTGTTCCAAAAGCGTCCTGATGTTGTGTCTCCTGGTGGTAACGCTTACGGTCAAGAATTGACTGCTACTTGCCTGCGTGACCTAGATTATTACCTCCGCCTCGTTACCTACGGTATCGTTGCTGGTGATGTCACCCCCATCGAAGAAATTGGTGTTATTGGTGCCCGTGAACTGTACAAGTCCTTGGGAACTCCTATCGATGGTGTTGCTGAAGGTATCCGCGGGCTGAAGAATAGCTCTGCATCACTGCTCTCTGGTGATGACGCTAGTGAAGCTGGTGGCTACTTCGACTATCTAGTTGGCGCCCTTTTAGGATAGGTGAAGCTGTTTACCTACTGAAACAGAAGTATTGCAATACGGTTGGAAATAAGGAATTAACAACATGGCTCAAGACGCAATTACCGCTGTCATTAACTCCGCAGACGTTCAAGGTAAATACCTGGACTCTTCTGCTTTAGAGAAGCTAAAAGTTTACTTCTCCACTGGTGAACTGCGGGTACGTGCTGCTAGCACTATCAGCGCTAACGCTGCTGCGATCGTCAAAGAAGCTGTAGCAAAATCTTTGCTATACTCTGACATCACCCGTCCCGGCGGCAACATGTACACCACTCGCCGTTATGCTGCTTGTATCCGTGATTTGGACTATTACCTCCGCTACGCCACCTACGCTTTGTTGGCTGGAGATCCTTCCATCCTAGATGAGCGTGTGCTAAATGGCTTGAAGGAAACCTACAACTCCTTGGGCGTTCCCGTCGGTGCTACCGTGCAAGCTATCCAAGCAATCAAGGAAGTAGCCGCCAGCTTGGTAGGTTCTGACGCTGGTAAGGAAGTCGGTGTTTACTTAGACTATATCTCTTCTGGCTTAAGCTAAGAAGTAGTTTGCGCTTAAGAATTTAGGTGCGGCTTTATTAAGGTCTGGAAATCAACCGTGAGTGCTAGAACGTTATATTGCTTATCTTGGTAAATTATCAGTGATGAGTGTTGGTGGTCTAGTATTGATGTTTGATTTCCAGCCTTTGAATGATTAAAAGATTTGCACTCAAGATTTTGAGATAAAAAAGTTTTCGCAAGGTATACAGGAGATTTTCAAAATATGTCCCGTTTGTTTAAAATTACTGCTCTAGTTCCCAGCCAAACCCGAATTCGTACCCAACGCGAACTGCAAAATACTTACTTCACTAAGCTAGTTCCTTATGAAAACTGGTTCCGCGAGCAGCAACGCATTCAAAAAGCAGGTGGCACAATTATCAAGGTGGAATTGGCAACTGGTAAGCAAGGCGCTAATACTGGCTTGTCGTAATTCTGTAAATAGAATATTATTTTAGGGAATTGGATAAGAGGTCGAGTAAGACCTCTTTTTTATGGCTGAGATTTTTGCAAATCAAAAGTTAAACATATTTAAAAGGCGATAACCTCGAGTGTAAAGTGGAACTGGAGCGTCAGGATTCTGTCTATTCTTAGCCTGTTCAACAGTTTCATCAAACACAATTAGCGTTTCTTTCCCAACTTTCAGCCAGTCTTGATAGGGCACGCTCATATCTTCTTCAATACCACCAATATTAGGTGCGACCATTGCCCGGTAAGCTTCATTAAATTTTCTGCGGAACCGGAAATCTACTGAAATTCTTAGACCTTCAGCTTTCCTTCTTACTGTCTGATGCAATCCACGGGCATCATTAAAGTACATTGTGCCGTGTTGTAGTTGTGCTTCTGTGTAGGAGACAACCATCGGAATATCTCGACCTTCATCGAAGTCTGACATTACTTGCATAGACTGTAATTCCATTTGGCGGGGCATTTCACCTGCTTCGATGGTGATATTATCGATGTCGCCAAATAATGGCAGAACCACTACAGTTGCATCAGCAGCAACACCTGCCCAGACATCACTGTGACACTTTGAGCTAGCGAAGGGCAAACCCAACTTCTTGGCGTCAGTCTGGCCGTAGACCATGCGGAGATTTACTGGTAAATCCACTGCATCAATCAGGTCATTTGCTCCTAGTTGGTAGAAAGCCTCTGCAACGCTTTTTTGAAAGAGGTTAAATGCCAAAATGTGTTCTCGCTTAGGCATTAAAAGACCAGTGCCGGTGTAGTTAGGCAAAGTACTTCTTGCTTCCAGTAGTCGCTCAAGCATTTCAGCTTCCGAAAGAATGATGGGACTATTCAGACATGCTGAAATTTAACCCGCAGCAGCAACTCGTATCTGCTGGAATAACTCAGGCTTTAATGTGTGTTCAAACAGTAGTCGGTACTGTCGCCTTATAGCAATTTTATCGGCAAGCTCATCAAAAAGGCGATCGCCAAGTTCAGAAAATGCGATCGCACCTTCATATTGTAAGCGATCGCGCACTGGTGATTCTGCTAACAGTTCTTCTAACATCATTTCTTCCAACGTTATTCTAAATCGGCTAAATAACTCATACATTCAAAGCCATTCCGTTTTCAAAACGAATCTGGCTATTACAAATTAACAATATTCTTCCTAACAAGTGAACTGAAACAGCAAAGGACACAACTACGGAGTGCGCTACAAATCAAGGAGAATTTGGCAGAAATTGCTGAGGCTCAGTCTAAAAAATTGGAAAAATCCCTCCGGGAGCTACAACAAACTCAAGCTCAATTAGTCCAAGCTGAGAAAATGTCTAGTCTGGGGCAGTTAGTTGCAGGAGTCGCTCACGAAATTAACAATCCTGTTAACTTTATTTACGGTAATTTGAAATATGCAAAGGATTATACGCAGTGTTTGCTGAATCTTGTGTATCTTTACCAGCAATTTTATGCCAATCCTGTGTCAGAAGTTCAAGAATACATTAAGGAGATTGAGTTAGATTTTTTACTAGATGATTTGCCCAAAATCCTAAATTCGATGGAAGTAGGAGCCGAACGGATCTCTGAAATTGTCTTGTCTTTGCGGAATTTCTCTCGTCTTGATGAAGCGGAGAAGAAAAAAGTTGATATTCACCAAGGACTGGATAGTACTTTGCTGATTTTACAAAGTCGCTTCAAGGATAGTGTTGATCGTCCTGGGATCAAAGTAGTGAAAAATTATGGAGATTTACCTTTAGTAGATTGCTACGCTGGCCAACTCAATCAAGTATTCATGAATATTATCAGTAATGCAATCGATGCGCTTGATAACTATGATAATAGACGCGTGATCGCAGAAATTCATGCTAATCCTAATAAAATTACAATTACTACGGAAATCATCGAAACGAACTGTGTGATCCGAATTGCCGATAATGGTTCAGGAATAACAGAAGCAGTTAAGGAACGACTGTTTGATCCATTTTTTACAACTAAGCCAGTTGGTAAGGGTACAGGATTAGGTTTATCAATTAGCTATCAGATTATAGTTGAAAAACATGGGGGAACACTACGATGTGTCTCAGAACCTGGGCAAGGAACTGAGTTCTGGATTAAAATTCCCCTATCTATGAACAAACAAGTAGTTAATTACGTAAAATCATTAAGTTTAATTAAATAAATACTTTAACTAAATTTTCGAGCGATCGCTCTTAACTATAGCATCATTAAATTTTAAGTATAAAATATTACCCTTATATTGCAGAGTAGAGATTGCAATTTGTCAGAAATATTGAACTAGTGGTGTATTGAAGTTAACAACTCTAAGATTTATGGTTGTAAAGCCTACTTATGAGTTATAAGTTATGATTTATGAGTTTTATTTTTAACTCCTAAATTCTAACTTTTTACCTGTACCGATCGTGAATCTACGCCGCCTGATTCCAATTTTTGATAGTTCAGTCTCCAACTGGGCATTAGAAGCGCGGTTGTTGCGCTGGTTAACATTGATTTGGCTGTTCGTCGGCTTGATCATGCTATTTTCAGCATCATATCCTGTCGCTGATGCCCGTCAGAATGATGGGTTGTACTACTTTAAACGTCAACTGCTTTGGGTCTTAGTTTCCTTAATCGGATTCAATATTATTGTTAATTCGCCGTTGCAGAAAATTTTGGGATTATCCCATTGGTTTTTGTTGCTGTTTTTGGGGTTAATTTTTGTCACACTGATCCCAGGATTGGGAAAAAAGGCTTTTGATGCAGCACGTTGGATTGCGATCGGGCCAATTCCGATTCAACCTTCAGAATTAATTAAACCCTTTTTGGTGTTGCAAAGTGCGCGGCTTTTTGGTCAGTGGGAACGAATCAGTTGGCGGGTTCGCTTGGCTTGGTTGGGTGTTTTTGGTCTGGTACTTTTAGGAATTCTTGCCCAGCCTAACTTGAGTACAACGGCACTTTGCGGCATGACTATCTGGCTAATTGCTTTAGCAGCTGGCTTACCTTACAAGTACCTGGGAGGGACAGCAATTGGTGGAGTGATGTTGGCACTACTCAGTATTAGTATTAAAGAGTATCAGCGTAAGCGGGTGATGTCATTCCTCAATCCTTGGGTGGATGCTACAGGAGATGGCTACCAGTTGGTGCAAAGTCTACTCGCTGTGGGTTCTGGTAAAACTTGGGGAGCTGGATATGGGCTTTCTCAACAAAAGCTGTTTTATTTACCAATTCAAGATACCGATTTTATTTTTGCGATATTCGCCGAAGAGTTTGGCTTTGTTGGCAGTATGGTGTTGTTGGCACTTTTAGCTACATTTGCCACTCTCGGATTAATCGTGGCGCTGAAGGCTAAAAATATAGTACATAGATTAGTAGCGATCGGTGTGACAATTTTGATGGTAGGACAATCATTGCTCCATATCGGTGTTGCAACAGGTTCTCTACCAACTACCGGCTTACCTTTGCCCATGTTTAGTTATGGTGGTAATTCCATGATTGCTAGCTTAATAGCTGCTGGGTTGCTGATTAGGGTAGCACGTGAGAGTCGTGAAGCTGAGGTAGTACCGTTGCGAAAACCTCTGCTTGAAAATGGGCGCAGACGCCGAGCTTTTCAGAAAAATAGGAATTGAGCGAGCAGGAAGCAGGACGGCAACCTTGATGCTTAACTGTGGTAAGATGACGGTTGCCAGTTACTTAAGTCAAAGAATCAGCTGTGAGTAAAATCATTTTTGTGTGAATAAAAAATGACTAAATTAATACGTAATGTATATGACACTAATCTTACGGACTCCTGGGCAAGTAGACTTAGAAAGAAGCGTTTCTCTTTGTTCACATCTATATTAGACTCACTGCCCTCTGATATAAAAATACTCGATGTTGGAGGAACAGTAAGCTTTTGGGAGAATTTAGGTTTTTTGAATGAAGAAAATAAAGACGTAGAAATTACTCTACTAAATATAAAATTTACCGAAACAAGCTCAACACATCCACAGATCAACCAAGTTGTTGGAGATGCTACAAATATGGTAAATTTTCAATCCGATGAGTTTGATATAGTCTTTTCAAATTCAGTGATTGAACATGTAGGAGATTATGATGAACAGTACCAAATGGCCACTGAAGTAATGCGAGTGGGAAAAAGATATTTTGTTCAAACACCTAATCTTTTTTTTCCGATTGAACCCCACTTTGTTTTTCCTTTATTTCAATTTCTTCCTATAAATCTTCAGATATGGCTACTAACCAATTTTGCTCTTGGATGGTATGACAAGGTATCTGATAAACAGCTGGCTAGAAGGATAGCTAATTCAATTAAGCTGCTGAGTAAGAGAAAATTCCTGAATCTGTTCCCCGAAGCGCAACTTTATGAAGAAAAGGTTTTCGGTTTAACTAAGTCTTTTATAGTCTATGGAGAATCTCCCTAAGAGGATGTTTGAAAAGTATTTTTGGTAACATCAAAACCCTCGTAACCTAACCCCCCAGATCCCCTTCCCTACAAGGGAATGGAGGTTTAAAAGCCTCTCGACCTTTCGGGGAATGGAAGTGGCGTTTTGAGTATACTTTACAACTTTTCAAACAACCTTTAAAAGCCTACCAAAAAATCTTGGATGAAGGGAAAGTGATATAGTGGTTTCTCGATCAGATGGGTGACAAGGTGCAAAATATGAGCTTTCCCTACTTCCTATTTTCAAGACAGCCTTCGATAAACCTTACCTCAGAGGTAAGGGAGCCTTAAATGGGCTATTATTAGGTGGAATTGGGTTAATGCTAGGTATAAGAGTAGGCTGTACTTTTTTGAGTACTGTGATTGCAAATCCTCTTTGCTGGGATTGTTGCTTACCAGATATATCATTGACTAGCAGTCCGATTTGAGGCGGGAAGGCTTGATTGACTGGAAACTTCATTGAACCAACTGCTGGAACGTCATTGCCGTATGGTAGAAGTTTAACCTGAATATTTTCTCCCTCAACTCTCCAACTCAGAATAGCAGATGTCCCTTCATTGAGAACCAAATTTGGTTGCTCGCTACCGTTGATTTTGAAATAGACAATCTTAAATGGTTTGGGTAATATTGGAATTTTTGATTCAGCTTTTTTAGAACTAATTTTGTCGCTTCCATTGTTAGAAACAGCTTTGATTTCAAATGCAAAATTTCCCACTTTATTTGCTATTAAAGGAATATTTTTACATTGCAGTTGTTGATTTTGTTGTGTACATAGTTTTTTAAGTTTAGGGTCTGTAATATTGCCTTGATTAAATTTGTAGGTAACTGGTTCGCTATAAGCTGTACCATCATCTGCACTGCCAGAAATTTGTACTTGTGCCAGCAGTAATGGACGTGCAATTGACCAACTTAAAAGAATATTTTGGCCTTTTGTATACTGTGGTTTATCTGCTTGAAAATTAATAATTTCGGCAAT
This sequence comes from Nostoc sp. LPT, assembly GCF_017115165.1. Taxonomy (GTDB): domain Bacteria; phylum Cyanobacteriota; class Cyanobacteriia; order Cyanobacteriales; family Nostocaceae; genus Nostoc. The sequence goes on from NZ_JABXKF010000177.1 coordinate 73,384, forward strand.
TTGTTTCTCAACTATTTCTACTTGAATGGGCTGGGGTGGTGTTTGATTTGTTCGAGAAAATAACTGTATTCCATTTTTATAAAAGGCTTGTAACTCAAAAGTATAATTCCCTTTTGTTTTCACTCCAGTTTTAACATTGCTACAAATTAGCTCTTGTTTTTCTTGCATTTGACAAGGAGGTATTTGATTAGCGCTTCCTTTGCCCAGTGTGTCAGGAATGCCATTGCTAAAGTCATAAGTAATAGGCTGAATTGGTTGTGAACCTTTTGCCGTTAATACCAACTTTTTTAACTGTTTATAGTGGTAAATTTCCCAGTTTAAAGCTACCTCATCACCTTCAGTAATTTGAGAGTCATTTGCACTAAAATTTTCTAATCTCAAAGGATCGGGGTTTAAAATTCGCCAAATAATAAATCCTATCCCTCCCAATAACCCCAAAATTGCCAAAATTAACAAAAGAAATTGCCACCAAGGACGAGATTTCCATACCAAAGTTCCTTGAGGCAGTGTGTTCGGTAGGGGTAAATTTTGTTGGTCTTTGATGTTGAGTTGAAAGTTGACCGCTAGCCCTGCACCAAACCACGGTCGTCGCCACCAAGGTTTGGGTTTGACCGTCAAATTGGCGACAGCACTTCTATTAGGTAATAATCTTACTTCAGTGGGATCAAATTTGTAAGTATATAGCTCTTCTTCATCTCGACTTTTTAAGTTTAATATCAGTTCGCGGACAATATTGCCCCGATTAGCTAGTGATAATTCGTACTTGCCAAGACTACGGCTAGCTTGTCCCAAGATGGTATTAAGTTCTATATCTAAGCGATAATTTGTCAGAATTTGGATATACACCAAATCCAGCAGTACTAAGTCTGGAGAGTTTTCTGAATATAAGCGGATTGTCGGAGAATAGCTTCCCGCAAGGGTATCCCCAGGTGGGTGAAATTTCAACAATATTTGACCTTGAGTACCAGGATTGAGTTCTAGTGCAGTCACGTCAGACACTAATCCTGGTCCCTCAAATTCAGTTGCAGGATAATTAATTGTGAACCAGTCATCGTCTAAATCTGGACAACTCAAGCGGAATCTGTCTACGAGATAAGAGCGATTGTCAACTATTACCTCCACTTGCAGAGGCTCACCAGGATTGAAAATTAACGGTTTGTTGGGGTTGGTGTTGGGTCTAATGGAAAATGTCGGGTCGTTCACCCGAATTGCGGTCTGTTCTTTTAGCAGAACTTTAATTTGGTTTGCGAAAGTTATGGGAGTATCTTGTGGATAATGTAGAGGAGAATCTACAACTAGTGTATAGTCATAGGTTCCTGGGAAAGCATTTGCGGCGATTTGAAACTCAAATCTTACTTCGTCGCTATTTTGCCCTAGAGCTAATGCTAAACTTTCTCTAGGAGAACTAGACCAGTCGGTTAAATTTTGAAATACTTCGTCAAAAACAAAATATAAGTCAATAACCGCACTTTGATTTCCTTGATTGATTACAACAATATAGAGTTCAATGGTATCTCCTGGCATCCCAAATTGAATTCCAGGTGGGTTGATAATAACTTGCAGTGGATTGAATTTAGCTTGCATATCATCGACTTCCTTATTTGATGCGGTGTAGTTTGACCTGAAAATCTTCACCACCACTCACAATCATGGTTCCTTGATTGGTTTTCAAGTCGATACTATTGATTTTTTTAGAGCTTTGATAAATTGTTTTACCTTCTGCTGCTCTTGTTTTGTCAAGCTTATGTTCGGGAGTTAAGTACCAAACTACGACTCGTCCATCATCGCCACCACTTACTAAAAGACTACCATCGTCACTAAATGCTAGAGTCCGCACAGATGTTTTTGATGCTGACCAACGGTCTAGTTGTGAACAATTAAGTTCATTTACTTTTTCTAGCGGATTCGGATTTTTGATAGTTTGACACTGATTTAAATCCCAAATCGTAATAAATCCCGCAGAATCAGAAGTTGCAAGGATTTTTCCTGTTGAGTCAGGAACAAAAGCTAATCCCCAAATAAAGTCTTCAGGCCCAACTAATGGGTCTAATTTTTCTAGATTTTGCACTGATAAACTTGGCGATTGTTTATCAGATTGAGTTTGATTCCACTGCCACAATATAAAACGCTTAAAGTTTCCAGCAATTACTAGAGTTTTTGCATCTGGGCTGAGATTTAATGCCCGGGCTTGGAAACCTGAAAGTTTCAATCTACTTTGTACGTCAATAACTTGCGGTTCTGGCAGAAAATTGCTGTTAGGCGCTGGTCTTGACCATAGTCTCACTTTACCACTGCCATACCCACTGAATAAGTTAAGTGAGTTTGAGGTGAAAGCTAGGTCAAAAACGCGATCGCCTTTTGCTTTCGGATCTTTAAGGTCTTGAAGTTGGCTAATCTTGGCACCTGATGGGACATCTCTAAGTTCAATTACACCATTATCTAAACCAACAGCAACACGATTATTTTGTAATGGCATGAAGCGCAAGACTTCTACAGCGTCATCGGTAATGGCCATCAAACCTTTGGGCTGTTGCAGTTGATCGCAAGCAAGGGACTGCCCAGAATATTTTACTGTATCATCAGGGTCTAGGCTATCAGCGCCAATTCTCCAAAGTCTTAAGGTGCAATCATCTGAACCACTGACCACAGATAAACCAATGCCACTAAAACGCACTGAGTTGACAGAACGGGTATGCATTACACCTCTGGGTTGCAGGATTAATGCTAGGAGTGCGGCTAATAGTGCGATCGCAGCCAATTGTAGCCATAAAGGTATAATTGGCAAAGTCTCCACTTCTAATGTCTGCGTGGCTGGGTCTGTACTCCCTAAACGTTGGTCGGATAATTCCGATTTAGCCTCCAGCAACAAAGTTTTACCGATTCCCACCCAAGGACGTTTTGTTTTAACATCGAGGATGACTTTACTTGTCTCTCCTAGATGCAGATTGGCGGTTTCAGGAAGCTTTTTAAAACTACATTTTCGCCAGTCTCTACCCTGTACCTGCACATTAATTTGCTGGTTGAGATTGCTAGCATTTTTAAATAGTAATTCAAAGGAAGCTGTATCAGATTTCCAGTCAGGCAACCATGCCGATTTGCTGGGAATTTTCAGGTGTTTTTCTGTGGTAGTAAAGTCTATAAAACCTACAGGTAAAACTTCAATGTTGCCTCCAGCATTAGTTGGATAACCATTATTACTAACAGCTTCAATAGTAAAAGCGTAATTTTGACTGGGCGCTTGCACCACAGAAGGAGGTTGGCATTGGAATGTAGCTTCTGCTAAACCACCTGGATCTAAAGATAATCGCCGTTCTACACTGCCAGCTAGCCAAGACGGATCGACGCCTGTAAAACGTAGCATTACCTCAGTTGGTTGTTGCCCCAAGTTCCGCACCCGTACTGGTATATCGACAGAATTGCAAGGATAAACTTGGAACTCTCGTACAGGCAATTCTATACTTAAATGTGTTGGTCTGTTGTCTCGCTCGATTTTCAGGCGTAGCACAAGTCTGGACTGTTGTGCTAATTGCGGTGAAAAAATATTTACCATTAGGTTGACAGTACCAACAAATCCGGGAATGGGTGTATTGAATACGAAGACTTGGAAGATGGTACTACTACCCGGTGGCTTGGCTGCCGCTACCTCTGGTTCAAGTCGATACCAGCGATATCCTGTGTTGCGGATTTCTCCGGCTGCGGTAATTTCTATCTGAAAATTGACGAAGCGATCGCTGTCATTATTGACAGTTACCTCAAATGATACAGGAGTATCACCTGGACGAAAGGTTAAGTTCTGAGTAGAAAGGCTGGCATTAATAACACTTTTTTCCATGCTATTACTTATAATATTTTTTTATATTCTGCATGACTAGCACTATTAAAAAATTAATCTCTCGTGAAAACGTGATAATAGCTTTTTCCTTTGATTATTGAAATTTATATACTATTAAATATTGTGTAATAAATTGGCCAATTTATAAAAGTCATTTTCAAAGGCGATCGCTAATAGAGATATAAGCCAAAAAGAATGTAGAGACGTAGCACTGCTACCGTCTCTACAAGGGTTCTGGATAACGCATATTTAATTTCTGGATATAATATCAAGTCCGATTAATCACTTCATGATTGCCGAATCTGTGCAAAAATCCCAAAAGCCTCTTTCTCCCTGCCCCCTGCTCCCTGCCCCCCTGCAAGAACTGCGGTCTAAATGATAAGTCTTTAGCTGCACACGATATGACCTCTCAGCAACGCCTGAACTCAAATTAAAACCGCTGCCCAATTCCCAGATGCACTTTGCTTTCTCCTTGGTCGTTAATGCCATAGTCAGCCCGAATTAAGCCTAGTGGTGAACTTAATCGCACTCCTGCCCCATAACCAAAACCATAACCTGGTTTATCCCGTACACCTGCCGGATCTCCTAATACAGTATCACCAGAGCCTAAATCTGAGGCGAAGTCGGCAAACAATACACCGCCTACAATTGGTAAGACGGGAAAACGGTATTCTGCGGAGGCTAAGACATAACTACGACCACTGCCAACATCTCCAGAATCGTAACCGCGCACAGAATTGGAACCACCTAAGTTAAAGCTTTCGTAAGGCGGTAAATTCCCAATAACGGTACCAGCTTGCACATTCACTGCAAATACTTGTGGCTGTTTGCTGTTAAATAACTGTACTGGTAAATATTGGCTGTAATTGGCTTTGAGGCGATTGAGGGAAATATTACCTTCACCAATGGGCACAGATTGTTCTGTACTCAGACTCAAAACGGAACCTTGAGTTGGATTGAGGGGATTATCTCGTTGGTCTTTGGTGACGATAAAGGATACGGTAGTTAGGTCATCAATACCAGTTCCACTCGCAGATAGGGGATTGCCCTGAGCGTCGGTTGGGGTAATATTACCTTGGCGATCGCGAATACTAGTTCGGGTATAGTTTAATCCTAATGAGGTATTCCAATCGTCGATTGGTCGCTGCAAGCTGACACCACCGCCAATTTGACCTTCTCGCACTTTGTCGCCGTTGGCTAACTTAATCTTGTCATCAAAAGTTTCCGAAAGTTCCTGACTACGAAAACCATTTACAGTGTAGCCCAAGCGATCGGGGTTAGTTGTCCGATAAGGACTGGTAAATTTGGTATTAAACTGCAAGTCTCGGCTACTTACACCAACATTCACACCTAAAGTATCATTAACACCACCAACATTTTGATCTTGATAGCTGATTGTACCTACCAATCCCTGATCGGCATTGTAACTACCACCCAAGTTAACACCACGCGCCCCAGTTTCTTTGAGTTGGTAGACTAAATCAAGTTTTGTTGCATCTCCTTCTAAGGCAACATTCACAGTCTCAAATAAACCAGTACGATATAGCTGTTGTATGTCTTGTTTAACGACATTTTCTTGGAAAATTTGACCAGGTTTCAACTTGAATTGTTGTTGTAAGAAATCTGCTTTGGTGCGTCCTCCAACGGGATTACCCTTGCTATCAACGGTTTTACCCTCATCGTTGACAAAGCGAAATTTGATATCACTCACCAAACCTTCAGCAACATTCACAGTGAGAATGCCTTGAGAACTGGGTTTAATTGATAGCACTCGTGCTAAGTTATAACCATTGTCGGCGTACCACTTGTTGATTTGTGCTACTGCTTGTTGTAGTGCACTGGGACTAATGGTGGTTCCAATCTGAGATTGCAAACGTTGTTGAGCGACTTGATAGGTAAGTACTTTAGCACCAGATAGTTGCAGCGATCGCACAATCACTGGTTGGACTTGGTATACTATATTCAATCCAGCCTGGGTGCTAAAGTTATTCACACTGACACTGCTAAATAAACCTGTATTTAAAATTGCTGTTACATCTTTTTGTAGCTGGCTTTGACTAGTTTCTCCACCCGTCTGGGTTTTAATTACCTGGCGAATGATTTGCTGTAATTCTTGATTGGCTCCCACCACCTGAATATCTGTAGCTGTGACGACTAAATCGCTTTCAGTAGCAGGAGTTTTGGGGGATGAGGGGGAAAAAGAGGGAGTGGGAGGGAGTATTACTGATGAATTACCCTTATCTACTGATTTTAAGACTACTGGGGAATTTTTGTTTGCACTTGTTTGCACGGCGACGGGATTTCGGGAAAATTGTTGTGCAACTATAGTTTCTGGGGAAGCAATTTTCTCTACCCGTGCGGGAGTGTCTTCAATTATCGGCACCACCAAGTTACCAGCTTTTGGAGTTGGAGTAACGGTTTTAGCAGGTGCAGCCGTTGCTTGCTGAGTAACATTGCCAGTAGCTAAAGTAGCTAAAGTAAAAATTGCAGTAGCAGAAACTCGCATAATATTTAACCTAATTAACTGGGAGTTAGTTGTAGAGACGCTAGCGAATAGGGATAATACTAACTTCCAGCTTCTTCGTCGATTTCCCTATTTATACCTCTTACCCAAACAGACAGTTAATTTTGATATTTTGTTTCTTATGAATAATGTATCTCGGTCATCTCTAGCTTCTAACTCCCAATCTGCAACTTCTCCTTTGCGGCTACTTGTATTAAGTAATGGTCATGGGGAAGATATGATTGCAGTTCGGATTTTGCAAGAACTCCAACGACAACCAAACCCACCAGAGATATTTGCTTTACCTCTGGTGGGTGAGGGACGTGCTTATGAACAGTTGGATATCCCCTTTATCGGTTCAGTCCTGACTATGCCTTCTGGCGGCTTTATTTATATGGATGGCCGCCAATTAGCGCGGGATGTACGTGGTGGTTTATTGCAACTTACCCTCAGCCAAATTAAAGCTATCCGCCGTTGGGTGAGTTCTCAAAAAAAATCAGGTAATAAAAGAGCAATTTTAGCAGTGGGAGATATTATCCCGTTGTTGTTTGCAACATTCAGTGGCGCTAATTATGCTTTTGTCGGTACAGCAAAATCTGAATATTCTGTGCGAGATGAATCTGGATTATTACCACGGAAATATAAAGACACACGTTGGGAAAACTTTTCTGGTTCAGTTTACCATCCTTGGGAACGTTGGTTAATGAGTCGTCGCCGTTGTAAAGCAGTATTCCCTAGAGATGCGCTGACGGCAGAAATATTAAAACAATGGCCAATTCCAGCTTTTTCTTTCGGTAATCCCATGATGGATGGTCTAGAGTCGATGTTTTCACGTCAACAATTTTATAGTCAGAATACCCAACAGCAAGAGACAGTTCGACCTTTTGTAGTGACTCTTCTTCCTGGTTCTCGTCCGCCAGAAGCATACACCAACTGGGAAACAATTATGATTGCCGTATCTGCATTAATGACAAGTTTTCAACAGCGAGATTCAATCTTCTATACTTCTAACAGAATAGTGTTTTTAGGTGCGATCGCTCCTGGTTTAGACTCTAATATTTTATCCCAAAGCGTGCAATCCCAAGGCTGGCGTGCTGAATCAGCATCTCCTATCAAACTTCGCGACCCAAATGTCTTGACATTTAAACAGAGAAATGCTTATCTGCTGTTGACACAAAAAGCTTATAATGATTGCTTGCATTTGGGAGATTTAGCGATCGCAATGGCAGGTACAGCCACAGAACAGTTTATCGGTTTAGGCAAACCTGCGATCGCAATTCCCGGTAATGGGCCACAATATAATCCTGGCTTTGCTGAATCTCAAAGTCGTTTACTGGGATCGTCTTTGATTTTAATCAATCAACCGGCAGAAGTAGCGAAGGTTGTACAATCTCTATTTAAAAATCCTGATAATTTGCAAATTATTGCTGAAAATGGTGAGCGACGCATGGGCAAACCGGGAGCAGCACTACGTATTGCTAATTGCTTGCGGGAAAGATTGGGATAATGGGGTATTGGGCAAAACAGTGTTGAGTGCTGTTAGCGGATAGCTAAGGTTTAGCCCGTGCTGTTAGCTTTCTTTGAGGCGTTGAGCCAGTGCTAAGTTAGGAGTTAGGAGTTAGAAGTAAAGAGTTATTCTCCTTGTCTCCTTATCTCCCCATCTCTCCCTTGTCCCTAATCCCTCACGCCACCAACCCCGAACGTAAGGCCCTTACAGCAGCTTGGGTACGGTCATCAGCACATAGTTTATTTAGAATATTACGAACATGGGTTTTTACAGTACCAACTGTAATGTAGAGTTTCTCGGCAATTTGCCCATTACTACACCCAGCTACAATCAACTCTAGGATTTCCAGTTCCCGTTGAGTCAGAGGGTATGTTTCCAAAACTTGCTCGTATTCTGTCGCCAGCGCCTCAATTTTTACAGTCTTCGGCTTGTCAGAACCTTGGCTTTCTCCAGGAATACCTTGGCGCATCTTCCGCAATACGACGTTGGCAATTGCCGGATCAATCCAAGAGTTACCGCCGTGAGTTGCTTGAATTGCTTCAGTTAATTTACTAATGCTGGTTTCTTTCATATAATAAGAATCAGCACCAGCTGCGAAGGCTGCAAGTACAGCATCCTCTGTATGATCCATTGTCAAGATGAGAATCTTCGTAGTAGATTGCCCATTTTCAGCCTGGGAGCGTTTAAATTTACGAGTGAGTTCGATGCCATCCATGTCAGGCAAGCCGATATCTACTACCGCTACATCTGGCTTTGCCGTCTCTAAAAGTTTTAATCCTTGTGTAGCATTTGCCGCTTCGCCAATTACTTTCAATGCACTATGAGACTGTAATGCTGCTCGTAGCCCCATTCGCGTTAAGTCATGATCTTCAATTAAAATAATACTAATTTCATTCATCGTTACACTCACTCTTGCGCTGTTTGGCATCTTTACAAAGTATCAGCTTTTGTAACTATTATCTCTTATTTTCCCAAACTAAAGATAGATGATATTTCAACCTGTCTGCATCCACCGATAGAAATAATAAGTACCCCAAATTTTTATATTTAGATAGAGGACAAATCTAGCTGGAGATATATAGATACTTACATAAAAAGTATGAAATATTGAAACGAATGCCAAATTGCTTCTCCTTGCTGACAATTCAGCTTTGAGTTGCCATGTTCCATTCATTAATTAGTATTATTTTGGATCGAACTTTAAAAAAGCTTACGAAAATGAAAAAATTACACCAAGTACAAAGTTGCTTTCCGAGAAAGTGAACAATGTTTCGAGCGATTTTTAACCAAACCTTTGGATTCATCCGATTGATAGAGCCAATATAAATCTTCATCGAAAAGAATTAGGCAGCGTTAAAATTTTCTGGAATCACCAACAGTAAAGTAATTTGTAGTCCTTTGTCGCGAACTTGTTCGTCTAACTTTTTACAGGATATAACACAATCCCTCTATGCAAACCTCTCCTGTTTAGGTTTTAAACTTTTGTCGGTAAGCTTTCTTCGGCATTAATGCTTGGTAGTTTTGCGAACACGTATAAGTCCGATATACCTGTGAAAATACTAATATTGGTCTGGTGATCGCTAAGAAAATTGTCGAAATTTCAGAAGATAGGATTACTTCAGATTCACAAATAGGTATAGATAGTACTTTTTATTTATCTGGTCTAACTAACCTGATAGGTAAAACTATTCAAGCTTATGGTACACGATAATGGTATGCAACTCTCACCAATGACTGACGACGGTGGCTTGCTCACTCCTTTACAATTGTTTTTAAGCTTAGTAAAGTATTTTATATGAACTGTGTCTACTTGTTAATTACTAATTTTTTAAGGGATATTGGTCATTTGCTTGGAGTTTAGTTCGCAGAGTCTGGGAAGTTAACCAGATTGAAGATACAACAGACTGAATTAAACCCAAAAAACGCCCGACAGAGTGATTAACATATTACTAATGGAGGATGACGAAATTGATGTGATGAATGTCAATCATGTCTGAAACTAGATATTATGCAAAATGTTTTAGTCAATCAAATTACAGATTTTAGATGTCCGAAAATCTTATATTCTTTAATTGGATAATCTGAAAAGTGAAATGTTATAGATAAACCTATGTTTGGCGGCGAAAATAAAAACCAATGGAAGAGACGCTGAAAATTTTGGTTGTAGACGATGATGAAGTCGACCGGATAGCAATCCGTTCTGCCCTGACTACAGCAGGTGTTCAGATGGAACTGTCTGAAGTAGGCGATGGTAATGATGCGTTCTCTGTCTTAAGGAGTACTGCCTACGATTGTGTTTTCCTCGACTATCGTTTACCAGACCAAAATGGACTAACCTTAATTCAACAGCTGCGTTCTTTGGAAATTAAAATTCCTTTAATAGTCCTAACTGGTGAAGGAGATGAAAAAATTACTCTCCAATTATTGAAAGCTGGTGCTACAGACTATCTCTCTAAGTCTAGGATATCTCCAGAAACTCTGTCGCAAGTTTTGCGAAGTGCGATTCGGATTTATCGGGCAGAAATGCAGGTAGATTTGGCAAACCAGCAGCTCAGAGAAAGTCACGAACAACTCATTTGTAAGAACCAAGAATTGGAGAGACAACAGCAACAGATTCAAACGCAAAACTTCAAGCTATTGGAGGCATCACGTCTAAAATCACTTTTTTTGGCAACTATTTCCCATGAACTTAGAACGCCGATGAATGCGATTATTGGTTTTTCGCAAATACTGCTGCGTCCTAAGTTCGGTCAACTAACGCACCAGCAAGCAGATATGGTTGAGCGCATTTTGAATAATGGGAAGCATTTACTGATGCTACTCAATGAAGTTCTCGACTTTTCCAAGCTGGAGGGAGGAGGATTAGATTTAAAGGCGGAAATATTTGATGTATCAAAAGTAATCAATCTCGTTGTAAGTGAAATGCGCTCCCTAGCTGAGGCTAAAAATCTTTCATTGTCAGTACAAACCGATTTGCAAAATCCTTTGGTATTTAACGATCCGGTTCGTGTCAGACAGATTTTAATTAACCTCCTCTCCAACGCCATTAAATTCACAGAGTCTGGTGAAATTTGGGTTGAGGTTAAGGAACTACCTGCAAATCGAGTAGTAATTATTGTTCAAGATACAGGTATTGGCATAGCCCCCAAAGATTTTAAACATATTTTTGAAGCATTTCGGCAAGTCGATCAAACTATCACTCGCAAATATCCAGGTACAGGTCTGGGTTTGGCAATTACAGATTCGCTAGTGCGAATGATGGGCGGCAAAATCTTTCTTAAGAGTAAATTAGGGGCGGGTTCAATGTTTAAAATTGAATTGCCACGTCAAATTATATTACCGACTGTAGCAGCCAATTCTCCAGCTTCACAGTTAGATAACGACGATTTTTTTTGCCCTGCAAAAAATCCTCATCAGTCATCTTCCCAAGCCAGAAAAGCACCAATAGAATATCCTAAATTTAAAAATTACTTCCAAAAAAACTGATAAAAATTTATAAATCATGTCTGTAGTTGAAAATAATAAAATTTATCGGATCTTAGCAGTTGACGACACTCAAGATAATCTCATTTTGGTTCAAGCAATTTTAGAAAGTGAGGGGTATGAAATTGATTTGGCTTCAGATGGAATCAAGGCTTTACGGCAAATTGAGCAATCTCCACCCGATCTGATTCTGTTAGATGTAATGATGCCGGGGATAGATGGCTATGAAGTCACACGTCGGATTCGGAAGAACCCTGCAATCTCTTATATTCCAATTCTATTGATTACTGCTTTTCATCAATCCAGCGTTGTCGAAGGTTTAGATGCTGGTGCTGACGATTTTATTCGTAAACCATTTGATACTGATGAACTACTGGCAAGAGTGCGATCGCTATTACGTCTCAAGCACAGTCTGGACGAACAACAAAAAATGGCCCGCCAAAGAGAAGACTTTGTTTCCCGTCTGACTCATGATTTGCGAACTCCCTTAGTAGCCGCCGATCGCATGTTGAATTTGTTTGAAATGGAAACATTCTGCAAAATTTCACCAGAAATGAAACAGGCGATCGCAGTGATGATTCGCAGTAACCAAAATTTGATGGAAATGGTCAACACCCTACTAGAAGTGTATCGCTTCGAGGCAGGTAAAAAAACGTTGAATTGGGAGGAATGCGATTTATGTGAGATATCTCAAGAAGTAGTAAGCGAACTAAGTCCTCTAACTAATGAAAAAGGCTTGACTCTGGAAATTGATACCCGTGAATTAGATCCACTGAGTCAAAACGCTGCTATTATCATGGGCGATCGCTTAGAATTACGGCGAGTGTTAAACAACCTAATTGCAAATGCCATCAAATTTACAGATACAGGAGGCATAACAATCCGCATTTATGAAACATCATCTAATCCAGGATATCCAGATTTGGTAATAATTGAGGTACAAGATACAGGATATGGGATTGCGCCAGAAGATCAGGCAACAATTTTCGAGCGATTTCGCCAAGGCAGAAATAAACGCTCAGGTAGTGGCTTAGGACTACATCTATCCCATCGCATTGTAGAAGGGCACGCAGGAACTATCAAGGTCGCTTCTGAACTAGGTAAAGGTAGTTTATTTACTGTGCAAATACCTAAAAACACTTAAGTTATTCTCCTTCATTACTGATTATTTTGCGGATATCTCCCAAGAAATTACATTTAATTTTTGATCGTAAATTAAAGGGTTTAAGACCCCAACCATTACATGTAGCGCGGAGTCGGAGCCACTCCGCCTCCAAATCATTTTCAGTCGGGGTTTAAAT
>NZ_JABXKF010000094.1 GCF_017115165.1 Nostoc sp. LPT
CATGAGCTTATGCGTTTAAAGCCCAATAAATTACCCTATTTTCAGAAGGGTCTGCATGCTATGTTCCTTATCCAATCTGCTTTTTAGCTTCTTTGTCACCCCTTCAGTTAAATCATCTTCTCTCAATTATCTATGGTGCTGAAGAACAAACCCTTGTGGTTACTCCAGAAGGAGCTATTTCAGGCTATTCGCAGGACTCGACATTTCTAGAGCAGGTGTTGTTTGAGGTAGTATCGCCTAACGCAGCAGTGGGCAATAGCGAACTTAACCTATCGAATGTGTCAAATTCAGTGCTAGATCAAGCAAGAACAGATGTTATTTGTTTTAATCGTTAATGAGATTAAAACATTTAATCAGCATTATTTATTGAAAATAGGTATTAAGCATTGTACTTTATCGCGTAAGCAGCTAGCATTAAAAGTTGTTGCTAACCTTACCTCTAGCGATTGCATCTGGTTGCAGACCATTTTAATTCACATTAGGCGTGAATTATAAACGCTACGCAGATTTAGCTAATTGCCACCTTGGCTTGCTGTTTCCACACCGCGTCTGCATACAATAATGTGTCGAAGTCCGGCGAAATGTTGCCGCTAGTGATCCGAGCTTCGTGTGATGACCAGTCAGCGAAGAATAAGTCATGGCTGATGCGTGCCACTACTGCTGGCACATCGCGTCGGATACTAAGTACGTCACCGATGGGCAGACCGAAGCTTACGAAGCCAGCAGGATTGAACACATGGATGTCTTTCAGGTAGGGGGCATTGCCAGGTACTTTCTCTTGGTATTCATGGGCGCTGCCAAGGTAAGGGTGGGTGCTGAGTTGATTGTCACGCTGGTCGGCTGGGGCTTCATAGCGATCGCGCCAAAGTGCGATGTGATGTGCAAATTCGGCGAGTTCCGGCCGCTTTGTCGGGTCAACAAAGTAACCAGTACCAACGATCGCAAAATCAAACTCAAAAACATCATCATTTACCTCAGCGACGATGCGATCCCCTTGATTGTCAGCGGCTTTCCAAGGTGCGGATAGATGCAGGTGGAAGTTAGAGAACGCTATTACCCGGTCGATTGCGTCTGGTGGTGGTGTAGAGCCAACTTGATGAAAGCGCCAAGCTTGGAACCAGCGAGCTGCATCAGGTAGTTGCAGATAGTTATAGTAAGCGCCAGGATAACCTCGCACGCGATTCATCGGCAGAGATGCGATCACTGACCGTCGTGCGAACAAATGTACTGCTTTAGCGCCTGATTCAAGTGCCACTCCTGCTGCATCGAAGGCTGAGGCCGCAGCACCCAGCACTGCCACTGTTTTACCACGCAGATTATTGAAGTCGATTTCATCGGCGGTATGTGCATATAAGGTGCGTGGCAGAGATGCCAATACAGGCGGTATATTTGGGCCACCAGTGCCAGCTACACCGTTGGCGAAGATAATTTTACGTGTGGTTTCCACCTGCGCGACACCGTTCACTTCTAGGTGTAGACGAAAGAAATCTGCATCCGGCTCAATCCGCACCAACTTCGTCCGATACCGAACTGGAATGCCCAGAAAATGCCGATACCAGCTGAGGTACTCAGCCCACGCCACTCGTGGAATGCGGTCAAGCGCTGCATAGCCCTCAACACCGTGCCGCGCCTCGTACCAAGCTTGAAATGACAGCGCCGGAATGCCCAGTTCTGGCCCTGGCAGGTTTTTCGGTGTGCGTAGCTTTTTCATCCGCGCCCGCGTCAGCCACACGCCAGCATGGGCTTCGTCCTCTGCCTCGTCGATGACTGTCACGCGGCCAATGCCGGCACGCCGCAGGGCAAATGCGAAGGTGCTGCCACTGCCACTACCACCTACTATCGTCACATTGTGGTCAATGCCTGAGCGATCGCTCACCCAGTTTTCGGGATCGGGGCCGAGTAGGCGCAACGCCTCACGTGCGGCAAAATCGAGGTCAGTCGTTGTTGTCATGTCGGTATTTGAGGATGAAATGAGATTTTATTGAGATTAATCATACTGAAAAGCATAATATCATGAGTAGCTAATAATTAGTTTATCTAATATTAAGCTTTACGAATAAAGTAATTACTGACTGTTAGCGAAGCGGTGTTGATGTCACCCAAATACTTGAAAGAAGCTACCCCACTAAAGCTGTACTGCACATTGCAAATTAGTTGAAATTTTCTATTAATTTGAGTAGCTGATAACGCTTATCTTTATTTATTGGCGATGCCTGCGGTAAATGCTCGCCTACGCCTTTAAAGAAAAACTTTTTAGTTTGCTGAAAATCCCAAACCGTTTTATTTCCTGCTTAAGAACACGCTCACGATCAGCAGATTCTTGTGGTGGGAATTCCCAAATATCACGGATCTCATCTTCTTGCTGATCTGTTAATTGGAGATGATGTGGTAATTGAGACTGTTGCCCAAATAACCAAGGTACTCCATTTAATAATTCTCTTTCTATTCCATGAAACATATTTTTACCCTTATTAAAAATAAGGTGATTTTGACATTTAGCTTTTTACTTCTTGCTACAATTATTGGCATTTGGCGATATCTTCGTTAAAACTGCTGTCCCAAAGTTGTTTTACATCAACTTTTGTGGGAATTACACCCGCTTGAAAAAAGGTATCAGCAACCTTTTGCTGAGAAGCAATAGCTTCGTCAGAAACAGGAAGTACTTCTTGACGACGCTGTTGTAGTCCTTGCTGGGCATCCTGATAAACAATGCCTTCATCAACATCAATGGTCTTTGCATAATTCTTCGACCACTTCTTAAGATGAGATTCCCGCCAAGTTTGGGATTTTTGCAAACGACAGAGAAAATCAGCGATCGCTACTTTCTTTTGCGGATCGGCGATCGCATTGGGTGAAGCAATAATTACGAAGTTACCACTCAAAATATCTTTTGCAGATTCTAGTACTTGCGCCCCTTCTTTTTTGGCTTGGGGGATGGAATAACCGTAGGTAGCCCAAGCATCAAGCTGTCCTTTACGAAAAGCAGCTAGTCCATCGGGTATCGATAAAGGAATTGCATTGATATCCTTCATCGTTAGCCCGACTTTTTCCAACATCTTAATCAGGAAGTAGTGGGATGTTGTAGCTTTAACGTAACCCACTTTCTTACCTTTGAGGTCAGCGATCGTTTTGGCAGTCGAGTCCTTGGGTATGAGTACAACTTGACCAACCGTAGGCCCTTTGAGAGTGGCAATAATTTTTACGGATGCTTTCGATTCAATTGCAAAAATCGGCGGAATTTCACTAGCTGAGCCTAAGTCAATCGCACCAGCATTGATTGACTGTACCATCAAATTACCCCCAGTAAACTCAGTAAATTGAGTTTGATAAGGGAAATTATCTAGTTTAGCTAACTTTAAATTTAAGTCCCAGCCACCTTTAGATTTAGCAACATGCAGTTGAGTTGTATTCAATAGTGCGATTTGGGATGAGCTAAGATTAGCAGCAATCGGTGTTGGACTGGTAGACTTAACCTCTGAGCAAGCTGTTGTTGCTAGAGCTAACAAGCAAGCCAGAGAGAAGAAAAAATTTTGCTGCAAATTGATAGACACGTTATTTTTGGGCATATTATTGTCATCTTTCCTACTTAACAGCAGTAGTTTCTAAAGGACACACTGCTGTAGCAATATCTACTCGTTGTGGAATAATTTTTTGCTCTAATAACCAATCAGCTGTTTTCTGAAGATTGGCGATATCTTCAGCATTAGGAAATACGTAAGACTCTGGGCCTCGATTTTTAGTCACCTGCTTGGCTACCGCATCAGAGACTTTTAGCTCTTTAACTAAAAAATCTGATGCAGCATTAGTATGTTGATTTAACCATTTACCATCCTCACTCAAAGCAGTGAGAGCAGCTTTTACAGCTACAGGATTTTCTTTAGCTGCATCACTACGAACAACCATAATGCCGTAGGTAGGAGCAGGGTGTGTAGTGGTGATTCTTCGCGCCTTATGCTCTAATTGGGCAATGGAAATATAAGGTTCCCAAACTGCCCACGCATCAACAGAACCTTGATATAGAGCAGGTGCAGCGTCATTCGGTGATAAGTAAACTCGCTGGACTTTATATGAAGGAATATTTTCTTTTTCCAAAACTTTTAATAACAGATATTCGCCTGCACCACCTTGATTAACAGCAACTTTTTTACCTACTAAATCAGCCGGTTTACGAATGGGATAATCACCACGAACTAAGATGGCATTACCTAAAGAATCTGGACTAGGACGCTGTACAGAACCAATACAAAGAGGTTGTCCAGCAGCAATTCCACAGATGGAAGGAATATCACCACAGCCGCCAATATCCGCTCGATTACCATTGAGAGAACTTAAAAGCGTAGCGCAACGGTCAAATGGCCCACTCCATTCAACTTTAATATTTTGCGTTACTAACTGACGCTCTAGCTCACCCCGTTGACGTGCAATGGGAATTATCCCACCTTTTTGGTAGCCCAAGCGAATCACATTGTTTTTATCTGTAGTTTTGGTATTAAGAGTTTTTGAAGAGGAATCTGAGTTAGGTGCGGCATTGATAGCTGTTTGTTGACTGCAACCAGAAGCTATCAAACCAAGAAAAGATGTTGCGATCGCAAAGATTGTATTAGCAGAACATTTTTGTTTGTACTGAAAGCAGTGTTCTTTTAAATAATTCACCACAATTGACTCCTTGATATCAATTTTTAGGAGTTTAAGCAGCCATATCTATGATAATAAAAATTATAATACTTTAAAACGATTGATTTACCGTAGTATAAGAAATAAGATACCACCTTTTGATGGGCTGTTCAAATCTAATCAATATTTCTTTATCTTTGACTATGAGAATTTAGCGCAGGTATTTCTATGTGAATCTACACTCAAGTAGTGAGAAAATAAACTGTAAAAGAACCATAGACACAAATATCAAAAAAATTCTTCGATTTGAGCGACAATCTCTAAAAAACTGGTATAATCCTTCCTTTGTATTCTTTATTGATAAAATCCTTGACGTTTGGATGGACGAGTAGTTTGTTTAACTTTTGAATCTTTGGTTCATTTTCTCGACCTTGTAATGAAACTAATGCAAGAGCGTATTTCTTGTCTTAAGCTGTTTCTTCACCCATAGAATTAGGTTCTATCCCTGCAAGTGCAACAGTTTGAGCAGAAGATACAATGAAATCTAGATCATTAATAGCTCGGACAACTTGTACACCTTCTACTTCTTTGATTTGCAAGTTTTTCGGGTTAGCAGAAATATCTCTTTGGGTTACAAATTGTTTAGGATTTTCTTTTAATTTAATTAAACCGTTAGTTGCTAATAACCGTAATCCTCGGTCAAATTTTTAGCAAATGGACTCAAATAAACTTTGCCTTCCTTTGCGCTTACCTCTGTGTTCCTCTGCGTTTAAATTTCAACCCCCAATTCCCCTTAAAACCTAAGTCCAGCCTGTTTCAGTAGTGGTAGAACGCGCTTACCGAAGAAATCCAGATCCGGCTCAAAATCATAAAAGGCAAGCTGGAACCCATCGACACCAGCTTTATTGAGTTGCAGAAGTTGCTCGGTGATTTGTTCGGGTGAACCGATTAGCTGCACATTACCGCCGATCGCACTACCAACGCCATGACGCAGATTTCCCTTTTGATGCCCCCTCTAGGCGTGTGCATCGCTGCTAACGCCAGAACGTCCAGCAATTGACTGATAATCGGCATGGTCAATAATCGCCTGAGCATATTCTTCCGCCTCTTTTTCAGTTTCACGTACGACAATAAGCGGATTTAGGAGAGTGCGGACTTGTCTACCATTAGCGATCGCCGATTGTTTGACACGGGCTGTATGGGCGGGTAACGACGACAAGGCGCTTTCTATGTCACCGCCAGCCGGACTGGTGATAAATACGATATCAGAATGGCGACTTGCAAACTCGATGCCAGCATCCGAGCCAGTGGCGTTAACTAGGATGGGGCGACCATAAAGCGGGCGGGGGCTGATGTAAGCATCCTTAAACTGCCAAGAACTTTGACTCTTGTAAGAAAAATTCTCTGTTTCCGACCAGAGTCGTTTGAGGACGGTGACAAATTCATCAGCAAGTTCATAGCGGCGATCATGTTCGATTTGGCTCCAGCCGAACAGTTCATGCTCATAAGCCCTGTGTCCAGTGACAACGTTAATTCCCCAGCGACCTTTAGAAATGTGGTCAAGTGTCGCACCAAATTTAGCCAGATGGATGGGATGCCAAGGCCCGTAGAGAACGTGAATTGTTGAGATTAATAGAATGCGTGAGGTAATGGCAGCAAGGGAAGCAGTAGCAATGAAGGCATCTAAACCTGCTTCTGTGCGAGTTGGCCCCTGTCCGCCCTTTGGCTGCCATGTGGAATAGCCAAAAATCAGGTCAAAACCTAACTCCTCTGCCTTTTGGGTCAGTTTGGCATTGTAATTAAATGACCAGTCTGTAGTACGCGGTAGGCTAGAAGAACTCCAACCACCGTGATGAATCGGTAAGAACAATCCTAGCAGTACTGGCTGCCGGAGAGCTTGGGATAATGGGCTTTGGAGATAATCTGTTAGAGAGGCGATCGCCTCTTTACTTGCTCTCAAAAAAGTAGTATCAATTGTACTCATAGTTCCTCTCAACGGTTTCGGTTGGCTGCGAGATCCCCGACTTCTGATAAATACTCATCAAGTAGTTTCGCGCATGTTAGAAGTCAGGGATCTGAACAAAATTAGAAGAATCCCCGTTGCGGCAATGGTGTACCGTTGATCTCGTAGTCGCCGATCGCACGAGCCTTAAAATGATTTGGGTTGTGTGAGGATAAGGTACGGGCGTTGCGCCAATGACGATCAAAGTTGGAGCTTTTCTTTGTTGTGGAAGCCCCACCCACTTCAAACAGCAAGGTGGCCGAACGTAGTGCTAGGTCATCAACAATCAATTTGGCTTTGGATGCACTCAGAGAAGTTGCCAGTGCCGCAGCCGTTTCTGCTTCCTCTCCTTGGGCTTGGGCAGCAGGGAGGCGATCAAGACCATCAGCTGCTGCCAAAACAATCGCTTCGGCAGCAAAGGCATTGGCGGCAATCTGTCCAACAGTCTGCTGCAAGATTGGATCTTCTGTTGCTTGCTCGCTTACGGCATGGTAGAAAGTCCGGGGTCTGGTACGAACGAGGGTTGTTGCATCACGCAGAACGCTACGAATAATGCCAGCGTTGATTGCTGTCAGGAATAATTGCGGAACAATGTTATATGGCAGGTTGTCTTTGTCTGTGTCTGTCTCAAAAATTACTTCATCTGTTTCTACACGGACATTAGTGAAAGTAGTTGTTCCTGTGCCTGTAAGTCTTTGTCCGAATCCATCCCAGTCATCCACAAGGTCAATCCCCTCGCGGTTGGTAGGAATGAGTACAAATGCTTTCGTGTCATCAGGTACTAACACACGCACGAAAATCAAGTCTGCGTAAAGGCTGCCAGTGCTGTAATACTTAGTACCATTCAGCCGATAGCCGTCGCCATCAAGTGTTAATTTTGTATTCACGACTTGACCGCCACCAGATCGCTTGGTTTCCAGTTCAGTTGTAGCGAGTCCAATAATTGCACCATCAGCAACGGCCTTGAGCCATCGGCGATTCCTCTGGGTGCGCTCAGAACGCAAAATCCGCTCTGTTACTGAGAAATGATTCCGCACAATGTGAGCGACATTTGGATCAGCATCCCCCAGCCGAATCACGACCTCAAACAGTTCGCGCGCCGTGCTACCACCGCCACCTTCGGCAACGGGGATTCGCAACGAACCTAACCGGGAACGCCGGATCAATTCAACCACATTATAAGGAAGGATGCGATCGCGATCGCGCTCACTTGCCCCCAGAGCAATAAAATCAAAAAGCTGCTGGAGTTCCGGTGAATTTGCTCTCACCGGAGCCGAAAATTGAATTGTTGTATCTGCAAGTTTCTCTGGACTCTTAATCATTAGTTTCTATCTCCGAATATCCTGTGGAAAATCTATGTTGGTGAGTGTGAGGCAATTGCTATTTCTGGGTGACACGACTTTAGCACTACAAAGTTGAAGAATGTTTCCAGCCTTGAGGCGATTACATCTGGTAACATATTCAAGCCACCGACTGCACTCGACAAAAACCATTCCTCTGTAAGGGTTTTAGATGTATTTAAGTTTTATAAAGCACTAAAAATCTACTGAATTACCGTAGTTTGATAATCCCAAATTTTCCCCAAGTTGTCAATCTGTTTTAACGTCTTTTTGCAGGAAAGACTCAAAGTTGAAAGCAAAAAAGCGTCTACGGAGTAAGTCCAAGGAAAACGCCAGTCGCCTACGCCTGCCTAATTTGTAAACTTCTTCAAGGACAATTTTTATCCTACTCAAAGGGGTTTAAAATCCCATACACAACGGGTGTTTGTGTTGGGGTAACAGTCCCCCTTACAAAACGTAACTGTTTAATCATATCTGCAAAATGATTTAGATAAGATTACAATAGGTGGGCTACGTATAAAGTAGTTAAGTAACCTTTAGTAATTTGACCATTGAACTTGGTATTAATTAATTCAGCGATCGCATGGAAAAAACGCGCTTTTGTAATGCGATCTAAATTTAGATGACCGGAGTAAGTATTTAAGAGGTTGAGATAACTTGCACTGTTGTATGTTGCATCCCATCGATAAGAGCGATAGACTACTTCACCAAACAAACCTGTTTGCTGAATCTCACCTGTTTTATTAGGGACTTCCTGCTCACGCAAAGGAGGCTCATCGTCTTTAACCAGTTGAGGAGCTAAACTTTGATATAGCTCCTGTACTTCTTCAAAGAAGCCATTACTAGCATCACTATATACATGTTCATTCCAAAATAGCGCGATCGCTCCTTCAGATGTGAGGGCTTGAGCCGTTTTTTTGTAAGCAATACTTGGGTCAAGCCAATGGAAAGCAGTCGCCGAAATCACTAAATCAAAAGCATTTTCTTGAGTCACCCAATCCTCAAAAGCGATGTTACGCACTTCTACTTGCGGATAAGCAGCCAGATTTTTTTGGGCAACCGTAGCAAGATTCTCACCCAACTCAATGCAGAGTATACGATAACCCCGGCGGGCAAAGGGCACAGTTGCCTGACCAGTCCCACAACCAATCTCTAATATCCTTCCGTCTGAAGTGATTTCTGAAAGAGATACCACATCGTCAAAAAGCGCTTCTGGATATCTTGGTCGAACTTGGTCATACAACAGTGCTACTCGATCAAAAGTGGTTTTTAACTGACTTCTTTCATCTGTCATGTGTTTGTGGTCGTATCATAATTTGAGAAATGCTTAAGGCTTAACATCTGTTGGAGTAAAAGCAGCATACTGTTCAGCAGAGAGAGTCGCATCCTTAACGTTGATTTTCTTTGTAATGAACTTTTGTTCATAAAACAAGTCCGCAATCTTCTGCTGTCCTGATAAAACTTCTTCACTTAGGGTTTTTAAAGTAGGGTGTTAACTTTGTACCATTTTAGGTGTTCAAAATTCATGCAAAATATATGCCAGTAGTTATAATCAAGCGGAATACGAACAGCTTTACCACCCCTATTAAGTACATGGGTGTAAATCATCGTGGTTTTTACATCCTTGTGTCCGAGTAATTCCTGCACTGTGCGGATGTCGTAGCCGTTTTGTAATAAATAAGTAGCAAAACTGTGGCGAAACGTATGACAACCCACCTTTTTTGAATACCAGCTTGGCGAACCCCTGAAAGTTGTGCAGAAAATTCCGTGTAATATCCTAAATAGGGATGTTATACGGAAAATTTCTATATAACACCAAGGGATACACGGAAAAATTCTGTATAATATCCAAAACAGGGGTTTAAAAAAGAAGTTTTCCGTATATCCAGAAAGAAGGTAGCTGTAATGCTTGATATATTAGGATTTAAAAAAAGATTATACGTACATTTTCCGTATAATAAATAGTTAGCCCGCTGAGTTATCGGTAAGGATACTACTTGGTGCTTGTTGCTTTACTAACCTGCCTAGCAGCGTAAGCTTACAGAAAAAAGCTTCTGCCCTGTTTAAGTAGTAAAAATTTAAGTCTTGAGGGAATACTACATTCAAGGACTCGTGAGCTACTAGGAGGATAATGAATAAATACGAAATCTTATTAAATGTTCTTGATCATTTAATATCAGAAGCTCCACCTCAATACAAATCCTATCACCCAGATCTATTAGATTTAGAGGGGTTAAACCAAGCAAGAGCAAAAGCATTTATACATTTGTTCTTTAAAGTGCGTTTCGGATTGTTAAAATTTTTAGAAAGAGAACAATATATTACAGATGGAACATCAGACGCTGGAATTGATGGTTACTACATTAGTTTAGAATATAGAACAATCTATTTTATTCAGTCTAAGTTTCGCACTACAAGAGAAAATTTTGAGACTAAATCCATTAAAGCTGAAGAAGTTTTGGCAATGGATATTAGTCGAATATTAGATGGGGAGGATTGTTATGAGAATGATACACCTTACAATTCAAAGATATTAGATCTCAAGAAAAAGATTGCTCAAATAGAAGATATTGGGCGCTACAAATACAAAGTTATTATTTTAGCGAATGTCAGCAAATTAACAGATAGTAAACTGAAGATGCTAACAGGAGGCTTTCCTACAGAGGTAGTAGATTTTGAGAAATCTTATAATACACTGGTTTATCCTGTTGTATCAGGAACTTATTATAACGAATCTGCACTGAATATTAATATTGACTTAAGCAATAAAAATGCAGGAGCAAAAATAAGTTATTCCGTTGAAACTAAACTGAGAAAATGTGAAATAACTGTATTGTTTGTTCCAACGATTGAAATAGCAAAGATTATGTATAAGTATAAAAACTCGATCTTAAAATATAATCCTAGAAGCTATCTTGATTTAGAAGGAAAAAATGTAAATGCAGCTATCCGAGAAACCATTGAAAGAAGTTGTACAAATGAGTTTGCATTGTTTAACAATGGAATAACAATGCTTTCTGATGAAACTTATGTAAATGAGAGAATTGGGCAGAAAGGACGTGCACAGTTAACTGTAATTAACCCACAAATAATAAATGGTGGTCAAACTGCTTTTACTCTAAGTCGTATCTATGAAGAAAACTCAGAGGATGCACGCCAAAAACTTTTTGAAAATAAAGAAGTCTTACTGAAAATCATAACCTTTGAGGAATCAGAGAATCTTGAAGACTCGAAGAAAAATCAATTAATTGAAGACATTTCGAGGGCTACTAATCAGCAATCTGCTGTTACCTATGCAGATAGACGATCTAATGATCAAGATCTCATTAATTTACAGCATATCCTGTTTTATCGTTATGGTCTTTTGCTAGAAAGAAAAAGGGGAGAATTTAGTGATGGGTTAAGGTCTGGCTATGTAAGGCTCAAAAATATATTTGAGAGATCATTATTTATAAAAGTGTGCTTTGCTGTACAAGGTAAACTTACCGAAAGTGGATACAAAAAGCTTTTCCGAAAAGTCGATTTTGAGTCTCTTTCCTACAAAGACATTTCTAAACTTGACTTGTATTATTATGGGATACTATGCTATCAGGAACTCTTGTCTCATCAAAATATAAGCTTTAAGCAAAATATTGATAGTCATAGACACTATTATGTCTGGATCTATGTAATGTCAAAATTTTACAGACCTAGAAATGTTGATGACTATGAAAATAAAGTAGCATTTGCTTTTGATGAAATTGAGCGAGAATGGGATAACTTCAATGAGTATATCTCAAAGCTTGAGCATAATCGTGCTTACATTAAAAAAGTAAAAGTTTTGGATTCGGATGAGCAAAAATTGGTATTTAATACTAATTCTCTAAAAGCTGGCTACAGATGAGATAATAAGATTTAATGAGAAGAGGGATATCCAATGTCAGGGGTCTATCAA
>NZ_JABXKF010000043.1 GCF_017115165.1 Nostoc sp. LPT
GAATTCAATAAACGACCACCCGAATTCAATAAACGACCACCCGAATTCAATAAACGACCACCCAAATTCAATAAACGACCACCCAAAATCAATATATTTATTGCATAAATTCTCAAAACCTCACCCCAAACCTGATTTACTAAGGTTTTAGCTTTAGTTTTACCCCACCCTAACCATCACTGCGATTAAGTAGGTAATCTTTGGGATTTAAGAAGAAATTCAACTTGTGTGTACACGGTAGCCTTTATAAGGGGGGTAATTCGACTTGTGTGTACACCGTAGCCGATGCTTTGGGGAACTCGGGGCCCCCTTTGGGGATTAGGGGCAGGGAGACGAAGCGCAGCTTTGGCGAGGTGGGGTGATTCGGGTTTAATAAGTAATCAAGCGGACATAATATTACTTCTGAATTCGACAATTCTGGCTCCTGAATTCTGCTGTATTATCAGTCATTTAATTCCATCAATTCTTTTGTTTTCAAATCAGCTGCTATAGGTTGAGAACATGCAATCTGAGGAGAGATAGAGCAAATCGCCTCTGTGGTTGTTTCAAAACAATTTGATAACCCAATTGTATTTAACAATCCTGTACGTTCTAGTAGTTGTTGGACTTCAGGTTGTAAACCTGTGAGAATTAAGCGGCAATTGTGCCGTTCTAAGTCATGATAAATATCTTCTAAGGCTACCAATCCAGTTGTGTCCATATTTGGTACAAACCGCAACCGGAGAATTAAATACTTTACTTCCGGTTCATCGCGGAGGAAGGTAGCAAATCGTTCAGCAGCACCAAAAAATACAGGGCCATCTACCCGATAAACGGCAATTTCCTTACCTAATTCCAAAGGAGTACCAGGGGGAAATACTTCGGTTTCAGGTATTTTAACTAAGCTTAAATCGCTCATCCGTTTAATAAATAAGGCTCCGGCTGCAATCAATCCCACTTCGACAGCGAGAACTAAGTCAAACAAGATTGTCACTAGCCAGGTGAGAATCATCACAGCAAAGTCTGAGTAGGTAGCACGCATCAATAAACCAATGGCTTCCCACTCAATCATCCGCAGGCTAACCACCATCAGAATCCCAGCAAGTGCTGCTAAAGGAATCTGTTCTGCTAGAGGTGCTAAAGTTAAAACGATGATGGCTAAAGCAACGCCATGAATTACTCCAGATAGTCGGGTTTTGCCGCCAGAACGGACATTCACAACAGTCCGAGCGATCGCACCTGTAGCGGGGATGCCACCAAAAAATGGCACAATCATATTAGCCAAACCTTGACCAATTAATTCGCGATCGCTATTATGTTTCTCGCTGACTGTCATCCCATCAGCCACCACCGCCGATAGCAACGATTCAATACTCCCCAGTGCAGCTAAAGCCAAAGCTGGGTTAATTAGTTCTCGAATCAAACCAAAATTATTCCAGTGGGGAATACCTTGAGGCATCGGTAAAGATTGAGGAATCGTGCCAATTGTTGGTACATTTAGATGAAAAGAAGAAGCGATCGCAGTTGCTAACACCAGTCCCACTAAAGAACCTGGTATTGTCGTATTCATTCTGGGCCATAAAACATTGGTTGCAATCACCACAACTGCTAAGGCAACTGCTGCCCAATTTAAAGCTTCTACATGAGTTAGACTTTGCCACAGCCCCGGCAAAAAATGTTCGCTACGTGGTAATTTTAAACCAAAGAAATTATTTAACTGACCACAAAAAATAATCACGGCAATACCATTAGTAAAACCTGCCGTCACTGGATAGGGAATAAACTTTACTAACTGTCCAAGTTTGGCAACCCCCAAGGCAATCTGGATAATTCCAGCCATCACCCCAGCAATCCAAACTTTTTCAAGGCCGTACTTGGCGACAATTCCCACCAAAACCACAGCCATTGCGCCTGTTGGCCCTGTAATCTGTACTGACGAACCACCAAAAATTGCGGCGACAATTCCCGCCACAATCGCGGTGTAAAGTCCCGCCTTTGGTTCTACACCACTAGCTACCGCAAAGGCTAAAGCCAAAGGCAATGCTACCACTGCTGCTGTTAGTCCTCCCGTAAAATCACCACGCAGTCCACCAAACAAGCTACCCAGACGCAAAAGCTGTGGTTCTTTGAGGATATTAGATGTTGCCATATCGTCATTTTCAACTCTTATACACAATTTGTTGAAGCACACACAAATGTTATTCCATCTTTTCAGTAGATTTCATCAGGGTTGTCGATAATTCCCTGATTGCGTATGGGTTTTGGTTCAAGTTTGCCTATTTGCTGATTAATGAAAGCGCAGGCTTGCTTGACATAATGGATATAATGTGTATTCTCGGTGTGCGATCGCTACCTAAAGTCTTAGTTACAGAGATAAATTTCTGCCTTAATCCAAACAGAGGCGAATTCAGGATCGGGATGCAAAGCATACAACCACGGTCGAGATCGTTAGTTGAGCAAGCTATAATTTGCTTGGAATAAAGGTGATGTATCTTTATGCTGACGCTTGAGCAAATTGAGTCCGCGATTCTTCAACTGCCACCCAACGAGTATGAGAAGCTCATTAAATGGTTTGCTGATTTAGACTATCAACGGTGGGATGAACAATTAGAGAAAGACATTGCTGATGGCAAACTGGAAGCTTTTGCACAAGAAGCGATCGCTGAGTTCGAGGCGGGGAACTATCGAACAATTTGATGCATTACACAACTCATCGATTTTGGGAACGTTACAATGTTTCTGCCTGAAGAGGTTCTTGGATCGGGACTCACGCAGAGTACAACGCCGCTTATTGATATGTAGTTACAGCAGCAGATAGCGCCAGTACAGCCCGGAAATTTGGTGTTTTTAAACAAATCGACATCTTTTTAGTATTAATTTTATAATTTATATGAGTACAAATTTGGTAAATACTAATGTTGCAATCTATTGAAGGAGTGTACAAAAACGGTAATATACAACTTTCAGAATTACCATCTGATGTATCAGAAAGCCGTGTTATTGTAACTTTTTTAGAACCAAAAAAATATCAAATCCAAAAGCAGATAATGCGGTTTGGTATGTTTTGTGGGCATGAACAATCAACAGAAAAAGATTTTCAAATTACTGAATTTAATGGAGATACCGAAGACGGCTTAGACTGGTCATAGGTAATTATGAAGTACGTGATTGATACTCATGCTCTCATTTGGTTTCTCGAAGGAAATTTGCGATTAGGTGCGAATGCCAATGCTGTTCTTTCTAATCCTGACTCCCAGTTAGTTATACCAGCTACAACATTAGCCGAAGCTGTGTGGATTGTTGAGAGAGGAAGAACATCTATTCCTTCTGCTAAGAATTTACTTTCAGCAGTTGAATCTGATCCGCGTGTAGTAATTTATCCACTTGACAAAGATGTAATTAAAATAACTATAAGCTTATCTGCTATTAATGAGATGCACGATAGGCAAATTACTGCGACTGCGCTAGTTTTAGCAAGTAAAGGTGATGAAGTGCAACTATTAACCTGTGATTCAAATATAACCGCATCAGGATTAGTTCCGATTATTTGGTAATGAGTGCGTAAAATTGTCATGTTTTTAAACGCAGAGGGACGCAAAGTAAACGCAAAGTAACGCAAAGGTTTGCCTAATTTATTTCGCTACGAATTAATTAAATATTATACTGAGACTTTTCTGACGTAGCATTCTAAGCAAAAGTCAAGGCTTAAGTAATTTTTACGAGGACGCAACAGTATTAATCAGTCTACGCTCTGGGTAATAAGCCTACTCAGATAAATTTATGGGACTTGACGACTAAAATCAATCATCACAGGATAGTTAATAAAAAAGTTAAAAATAAAATTGTGCTTATTCTTCTAACTCAGCTTCAACAGCAGCAAGCGACAGTAGCTGTACTCAGACAAAATCTGACGACTCTAGAAAATTTCAAGAAAACATTAGGCAGTGATACAAAACTCTAAAACAGGTGCAGCATTTATTGCAGGCGGAACCATAACAGGCGTTGGTGTTTCCGCAACGGTAGGCGGGATAGGACTAGCAGGCGGATTTGGTGCAGTCGGCATTGGTGCAACTCCTGTAGTTGGTGCTGGGGCTGTAGCTGGTGCAGCTGCTTATGGCGCTTTTAAAGCCATAGTAGAGGGAGATGCTGCTGCGATCGCTACAATGGGAATTGGTGCAGTCGGCGGTGCTGGTGTTTATAGCGTCGTCGGTGGTATGGGTTTAGTTGCACCTAAAGTAGGGCTGGCATTTGGGATTGGTGCAGTACCGATGGCGGGAATTGGTGCAGTGGTAGGACTCGCCGCCTATGGTATTGCCAAACTGTTAGACGAATCGGGAATTAGCGAAACTCCAGCACAGCTTTTTGAACGGATGGAAGAGAAAGTTTTGCAGATGGACTACTATTCTGAAGCAGTGATGGAATTAGAAGCATTTTTATCTGGTGAGGATCTCAACCAAAAATTTGCCGTTTTGGAAGTGGAAGATGAGTTTCAAGCGCTTAAGGCTAAATTCAAGAAAAAATCAGAATTTGTTACTCCTAAATCTTCTACTCCCAATATTGAACCAGAAAGAATATCTCCGATAACCCAGCTACCTGAAACTGGAGATGTGTACGCACACTCAAAGGACACTTAGCGGCAGTTAATGCGATCGCAATCAGTCCTGATGGTACTACCTTAATCAGTGGCAGTGATGACAGACAAGTTAATTTGTGGAACTTGAAAACCGGAAAATGGCTTTACACATTCTCTGGACAAGCAGAAGCAGTTTTATCTGTTGCTATCAGCCCTGATGGACAGCAGATTGCAAGTGGTAGTGTCGATCGCAAAATTAGCAGTTGGCAGATGGACACAAAAAAATTTCTTCACACATTTTTTTATTTAAACTCTAGTTATAGTCATAATGGTTTTGTTAACTCAGTAGCCTACAGTTCTGATGGGGCAATTCTTGCTAGTGGTGCTGCCGATAAAACGATTAGAATATGGGGACGCTACACGGGAACAGTAAAACGCACCTTAAATGGACACTCAGATGCAGTTTTGTCTGTCACCATCAGTCCCGATGGTAAAATTCTTGCAAGTGGTAGCGCCGATCAAACTATTAGGCTTTGGGATACCAAAACTTGGGAACAGCACTACATTCTCACTGAACATTTGGCAGCAGTGAATACAGTTGCTATCAGTCTTAACAGTCAAACTCTTATTAGTGGTAGCACAGACACCACAATTAAACTTTGGAACCTTCCAACAGGAGAATTACTCTCCACTCTAACTGGACACACAGGGGCGGTTTTGTCTGTTGCCATCAGCCCCGATGGAAAAACCCTTGCCAGTGCCAGCCGAGACGGTACAATCAAACTTTGGAACCTTTGCACTGGGGAACTACTACAAAATCTTTCTGGGTGTAATCCCGTTGCTTTCAGCCCTGATGGTAAGACGCTGGTAAGTGGCGGTAATGGCGGAAGCATCAAGATTTGGAATAAATTTACTCTCGATGGATTATCTGGGGAATGGTGGGAAGTCTTGGGCGTAAATCAGAGCGATCGCCCCAATGTTGTTAAACTTGCCTACCGTCGATTAGCCAGATTGTATCATCCTGATGTTAATAGTTCTGCGATCGCAAAAGCCTCAATGCAAGCAATTAATCGAGCTTATAAAGAATTCCAGCAGCAGGTAATATGAAGTTAGCAGTTTATCGATGCTAGTCAAAATATGAATAATATTTGAGGAAATAGTATTATGTTTCAACATTTAGTAGAAACGATAAATTTTGAAGATTTTGTCGAATGGAAACCAGAGAACGGCAGATATGAATTACATAAAGGAGTAATAGTTGAAATGCAGCCGACAGGGGAACATGAGTTAGTCAGAGCATTTCTAATTAGAGAACTCAATTTTGAGATTCGGAGGTTTAACCTAGCTTATTCCATTCCTGCTCAAGTATTAATCAAATCTGTTGATAAAAAATCTGGTTATATTCCAGATGTGCTGGTATTGAATATCCCTAACTTAATTAATGAACCACTTTGGAAAAAATCATCAACAGTTACTCAAGCCGCATCAATTCCAATGATAGTAGAAGTTGTGAGTACAAATTGGCGAGATGATTATTTTCTCAAATTCGGTGAATATGAGGAGATTGGAATTTCCGAATATTGGATTGTTGACTATGCTGCTCTTGGTGGAAAACGATTTATCGGCAATCCTAAACAACCGACAATATCAGTTTACAAATTAGTGGAAGGCGAGTACCAAGTAACTCAGTTTCGTGGTAATGACCAAATTCAATCACCAACTTTAAGAGAACTAAATCTAACTGCTGAACAAGTGTTTAAGGCTGCTTTGGGAGAACAGCCGTAAACATCATGCTAATACTCAGTACTTATGTACTTGGTACATGTCCTCTCCCTTGTGGGCGGTCTTTCGACCCAGCACTCTTGATTATTTTTGGCTATACTCCCATAAACGCCCTGTTTCATCTGTCAGCAGGGTAAGATATTAAACCTTGAGGAGTATTGACATATTAAGAATTTTGAAAATTTATCTTGCATATTCGGAAAAAACGTTATAAATTATTAGATAATAGGGGAATAATCTGACTTAATTAGTGTCAAAAACTAATCCTGCTCAAGTAAATACACTGCAACCAGTTTTAACTTCACACAACTCCTAAACACCACTGAAGATATGTTTTTGTTTGGTAAAGCAAAGATTCTGGACAGACAACGGAACAAGAAATAATCTAAAAATATATCTTATGTGACTGTTTTTAGGAATTATCTTACTACTTGCGGTGGAGAACAACAACTATAATTTACCAAAATAGTAATAGATGGCAAGCAATTAACTAACAATAAAGTTGCATAAATTTCAGCAAATTTATTGTTAGTTAATTGATTGTTTTTCCCCAATTATCTTTGCTATTCAAAGAATCGTTTTTGTTATGCTGAGAATAGCAAAAAAATAAATGAAGACACCTCTAGCAAAAATTCACAATCCTTATGGAGTTATTCTGGCAATGCACCTAAACGAATTGGAAACTACTGAGAATTTAGAAGAAGTTGAAGAAGCATGGCTAGCCCTAGAAAAATCAATTCTCTATTATCAAGGTCGCCCTGTTGGGACAGTAGCCGCTTATGATGCGTCTGTAGAAGCGCTCAATTACGATCAGTGCTTTGTCCGAGATTTTGTTTCTTCTGCTCTAATTTTTCTGATCAAAGGTAGAACCGATATTGTTCGTAATTTCTTAGAAGAAACCTTAAAGTTACAGCCTAAAGAAAAGGCATTAGATGCCTATAAGCCAGGACGAGGATTAATACCAGCTAGCTTTAAAGTGGTATCAGATAATGGGCAAGAATATTTAGAAGCAGACTTTGGCGAACATGCGATCGCTAGAGTTACACCTGTAGATTCTTGCTTATGGTGGATTATTTTATTGCGCGCTTATATAGTCGCCACAGAAGATTTTTCTCTTGCCTATCAACCTGAATTCCAAAATGGTATCAGGTTAATCATGGAAATCTGTTTGGCAAATCGTTTTGATATGTATCCAACGCTGTTGGTTCCAGATGGCGCTTGTATGATTGACCGTCGTATGGGCATTTATGGGCATCCTCTAGAATTGCAAGTCCTCTTTTACACGGCATTGCGTGCATCTCGTGAACTGCTAATTTGTCAAGGTAATTCCGATATTGTTGAAGCCATTGATAACCGTTTGCCTCTTTTATGCGCTCATATTCGCCAGCATTATTGGATAGATATTAATCGTCTGAATGCAATTTATCGCTTCAAAAGTGAAGAATATGGCAAGGCTGCTGTTAATCTGTTCAACATATATGTAGATTCTGTTCCCTATTATGAATTAGATAAGTGGCTACCAAAAAAAGGTGGTTATCTAGCAGGTAATGTTGGCCCGTCGCAGCTAGATACTCGCTTCTTTTCACTTGGAAACTTAATGGCAATCATTTCAGATTTAGCCACCGAAGAACAGTCACAAGCGATTATGACTCTCATTGAAGAACGATGGGATGATTTGGTGGGAGATATGCCAATGAAAATTTGTTTCCCAGCTTTGGAACATGAAGAATACAGAATTGTGACTGGATGTGACCCCAAAAATATACCTTGGTCGTATCATAATGCTGGTAGTTGGCCAGTTTTAATGTGGATGTTGGCGGCGGCGGCTGTAAAAACTAATAGAACGAATCTTGCACAAAAGGCGATTGAAACTGCTCAAGGACGCCTCAGTACAGATGAATGGCCAGAGTATTATGATGGTAAAAAAGGGCGACTGATTGGGAAACAAGCTAGGAAATATCAAACTTGGACAATTACTGGGTTCTTATTAGCAAAAGAACTGATGGCAAACCACACTTATTTACCATTAATCAGCTTTGGAAAACTACCAGCAGAACAGGTTTCTAGAGCGTGTGAGTTAGAAATTGCCACTGTAGACCCCTATATGTCTTGATAGGAAGTTATGAGTTAGGAGTTGAGAGTTAGAATACAAAAGCCTCCTGACTCCTGAATCGTGTTTTCATGACAAACCCCCGTCAACTAGCTTTTATCGCCCTGCGAGATGTTCATAAGGGGGCTTATGCTGATGTTGCCCTAGATAGAGCGCTACAAAAAGTTAATTTGCCTGATTGCGATCGCCGCTTAGTGACAGAATTGGTTTATGGGAGCGTCAGAAGGCAGCGCACTCTTGATACTCTCATCGATCAACTTGCTAAAAAGAAATCTCATCAACAACCACAAGACCTCCGCACCATCTTACATCTGGGCTTTTACCAACTGCGTTATCAAGAGCGTATTCCCGCTTCAGCTGCTGTTAATACCACAGTCCAACTCGCTAAAGAAAACGGTTTTTCGGGACTCACAGGTTTTGTTAACGGTCTATTACGCCAGTATTTAAGACAAGCAGGGGGAGCAAGGGAGCAGGGGGGCAGAGGGGCAGGGGGGCAGAGGAGCAGGGGGGCAGAGGAGAAAGATTCTTTGTTACTTCCCCAGCCCCCAATTCCCAGTTCCCAATCCCCAGTTTCCCATTTTAATCCGTTAGAACTTCTAGAAAACCCTGTGGAACGCTTGGGCATTTTACACAGTTTTCCTGACTGGATTGTTCAAGTTTGGTTAGAACAACTGGGTTTGATTGATACAGAACAACTGTGTGAATGGATGAACCAATCACCAACAATTGACTTACGCATCAACCCACTTCGCACTTCCATTGAGGAAGTTGAGGCGGCTTTGCAATCTGCTGGTGTTTTGGTAAGACGCATTCCTCATTTACCCCAAGCTTTACGATTTATTGGTAATACTGGATCGATTCAAAAACTACCGGGTTTTAAAGAAGGTTGGTGGACTGTACAAGATGCTAGCGCTCAATTGGTAGGTCATTTGCTCGACCCCCAACCAGGTGAGGTGGTAATTGATGCCTGTGCAGCACCAGGGGGAAAAACAACCCACATCGCTGAGTTAATGGCAGATCGAGGGAAAATTTGGGCTTGCGATCGCACTCCTTCTCGTCTTCGCAAACTCCAAGAAAATTCTCAACGGCTAAATTTACAATCTATTCAAATTTACACTGGCGACAGTCGCCACTTCAACCAATTTCAAAACACCGCAGACCGTGTATTACTCGATGCTCCATGTTCTGGTTTGGGAACCATGCACCGTCATGCTGATGCGCGTTGGCGACAGACACCAGCATCTGTTCGAGAACTTTCGGTGCTGCAACGAGAATTAATAATACATACATCTACTTTTGTCAAACCTGGTGGTGTACTAGTTTATGCCACCTGTACATTGCATCCAACAGAAAATGAAGAAGTAATTTCGGCGTTTTTAGCTGAGTCACCTGATTGGCAAATTGAGTC
Organism: Nostoc sp. LPT; assembly: GCF_017115165.1. Taxonomy (GTDB): domain Bacteria; phylum Cyanobacteriota; class Cyanobacteriia; order Cyanobacteriales; family Nostocaceae; genus Nostoc. The sequence continues at coordinate 9,853 of NZ_JABXKF010000043.1, forward strand.
TCCTAGTGGCGTTGAGTTACCTGATTCTACCGATAGTACACCTCAAGGTTGGTTTAAACTTTGGCCCCATCGACAGGATATGGATGGTTTTTTTATGGTGCGCTTAAGAAAAAACAATAATTCCGAGTGAATACTGTTTGAGATTGTACGATTTGGTAGAGGCCTGAATCTACCAGAGGAGGCAGCAATGGTTCCCCCTGACAATGTGAAAAACTTAGTTAAAATCCTGATTGGAGCAGCCTGGATCGATGGCAGAATCCAGCCAGAAGAACGGCAATATCTCCGCGAAATAGCTCAAGCCAAAGGTTTAGCTAACGATCCAGAAATTAAGCCTTGGTTGTACGAATTAGTTCCTGTACAGCCAAAAGAATGCTACGACTGGGTGCAGGAATATTTAGGCGATCGCCCCAGCCTTGAAGATTGTGAAAATCTGATTGAAGCCATCAGTGGCTTAATTTATAGCGATGGTGAAGTTGCTGTCGAAGAAGCCAAACTCCTGACGCAATTGCAGGATATGGCGAAGCCGAATGAGTCAACTCAACCAGCTCACACTGCGCTTCTCAAACAAATTCAAAAGCTTTACCGCCGTTGGGTTGAAGTGCAAAACTAACATGGAGTTATAAGTTGATGAAGAGGACGCGGTGAATTCTTTCACCGCGTCTCTTCATCCTTATCTCCCCGGAAACGTCCGCACGTCTTTAGGTGATTTTTATAGCTATTTACTGAAAAGGGAAACGCATTCACATTCCTTAAGTTGTTAAGTGAGAATGCGCCTGTGATTCGTATTAGATGTCTGGTTCTTGGAGCGATCGGGCGATCATACCCGCCAAAACTCCACCGAAAATTGGGAACACGATGAAAATCCAAAGGTCAGCCAATGCCCAACCGCGAGTAAAGACAGCTGTGGCTAGCGATCGCACGGGATTGACGCTGGCATTTGTCACAGGAATGAGGATAAGATGCGCCAAGATCAGCCCTAAACCGATAGGGATGGGTGCAGACCGTTTGAAAACGGGAGAAGATGTAACGCTCAAGATCAGCAACACAAAGCCACAGGTAACAATAAATTCGGCTAATGCACAAGCCCACCAGCTATAGTTACCAGGGGAGTGAATTCCCACCCCATTAGAACCAAAGTTAGCTGTTGTAAACTGCGGCTTGCCCATGCAAATCAAAAACAGGATAGTACTCCCCCAAATTCCGCCGAGAATCTGACTCCCGATATATGGCAAAACGTCTTTAGAAGAAAACTGCTTGGCTACCCAAAAACCAATTGTGACTGCGGGGTTGATGTGACAGCCGCTGATCGAACCAAAAGTATAAGCAGCAGTCAACAAACTTAAGCCAAAAGCGATCGCCACTCCAGTAACTCCAACCCAAGGTATTGCACCAGAAATAACCGCAGTACCTACACCCATCAGAACTAACCAAGCTGTACCTAGAGCTTCCGCCAAACATCGTTTTGCTAAAGAGTAACGATTCATTCATCAGAAATGCCATAACTGGCTAGTAGTTTGCCAAGTTCCCTTGGCGGGGTAAAGAAAAACGGGAAAAAGGATATATGTGTCTTATCTCTTTGCTTTTCCCTTTAACCTTTACCCTTTACTCAATCTACACCCGTCAATGGAGAGCGTGGTGAACTACTAGACGTGATTGATACCTGTACACATTAGCCAAATCACACTAAGATAAATACTTGTTCTGGATTATTCAGTATAAAACGTCGCAACATCCTGTTGGTTGGCTCCCAATATGGTTTGGATAAGCTCTTGAGGCTCTTAAGGCAAGGGAGGAAAGAGTTGATAGACAATTTGTTTTCCCCCTGCTTCTCTTCTACCCCAGTTCAAGAACAGCTTACCTCAACGAATAAATTCCTTAACCAAACGGTATTGCATCGGGACGCATTAACAATGCAAGCCAATGCATTAACAATGCAAGCCAACGCATTAACAATGCAAGCCAACGTATTAACAATGCAAGCCAACGCATTAACAATGCAAGCCAACGCATTAACAATGCAA
>NZ_JABXKF010000005.1 GCF_017115165.1 Nostoc sp. LPT
TTGATAGACCCCTGACATTGGATATCCCTCTTCTCATTAAATCTTATTATCTCATCTGTAGCCAGCTTTTAGAGAATTAGTATAAGTACTTTGAAAACCAAGGAAAAAAAGTTGCTTACGAAAAAACTCTAGATTTACTGAAGAATCTGCGACAACAAATTTCGTCTGTAACAGAAATCGCCCTTTTCTAAAATTGTCAGGGTTATGCAGGGTATGCGCCAGCTTGAAAAATCTGTTCGGCAGTTAAATCTAATTCGGGGAAAAGAGGTGAGATAATGCGATCGCTACCTCGAAACTGGCTTACTTGGTATTCTCCCTCAATTAAAGTGTAGAGCGAGACAGTTGGTTGTTTGGGGTTGCCAATAAATCGCCTACCGCCTAAAGCACCATAATCTACAATCCAGTATTCTGGGATACCTACAGCTTCATAGTCAGCAGCTTTTTTTAAATAATCATCACGCCAATTACTACTCACTACCTCAATTACTAAGGGTATTGATTCCGCTTGGCTTACAGTAGATTCTTTTTTCCATAAAGGTTCATTTACTAAATTGGGGCGATTTAATATCAGCACATCTGGTGAGTAAGCAGATTCATTTTCAAGCGGTTTGACTAATACTGTTTTGGGTATGAAGTAGGGGAGATTTAAACGAATACACTCTCTAGTAACTTCAAAAGCTAAAAATCCAACTACCTCTTCATGATCGCCTGTTGGTTGCGGCATATCTACAATTACTCCGTCATGCAATTCATAACGTTTTCCTGTGTTGTCAGGATATTTAGCAACAAATTCATCGAATGTAACTAGTTTACGTAAGGCTTGAATCATAAATTATTGTCTTCTATTGTGTTTGTGAAGCGTCCATTTTTATCAATATTAACGTAATTCGTAATTGCTACATCTGACGTTTCTCAATTGAGTTTAATACAAACAAACCTAACAAGGATAGCCCCTTCCCTGCTAGCGTTGGGGAGTAAGCCTTAAAGCCTCTCTCCTTTTAGGAGAGAGGTCAGATCATATTACCAGTAGAACCGAGATCACACTTCAATGAGTTTATCTTGGTTAAACTGAATACTTATACTTAAATCTAACAAATGCTTACATAGGAATATAAATTATGACAATGAGGAGAGCAGATCGCAGAGATTCTAATCATGACAACAATGTTAATAATCCTCGCTCACGGCAAAAAGAACCACCTTCTCCTCGTGAACTTCAACAGCTATTGATGACTGTTCGTGCCCAACGCGATGAAGCACAACAACGTGCGAAAGAAAATGAGGAAGCTGCATCTCAACTAGTTCATGTTCAGCAAGAGATTCAAACTTACCAAATTGAGGCTAATGAGCTAAAAGAGCGAGTCGCTCAAAATTATCGCTTTTATATTGATGAGCAAGAGAATCATCAAAAGACGCTCTACCTTTATAACGAAGAAAAAGCGAAAATATCCCAGCTAGTTAATGTTCACCAGCGAGAGATTCAAACTTGCCAACTCGAAGCTAATGAGCTAAAAGAACAAGTCACTCAAAATTATCGTTTCTATATTGATGAACAACAAAGTCATCAACAAACACTCTGTCTCTACAATGAAGAAAAAGCTAGAGCAACTGAATTGTTTACCAAATATGAGGCAGTAAACTCTGAACGAGAAATGTATTTAACTTTATACAATGAGACTAAAGCAGAACTTAAACATGAGCGTCGTTCTAAAGCTAGTATTAAGGGATGGGAAACTCGCCGGAAAGCCGAGAATGAAAAACTAAAACGAGAAATTGCCCAGATGGTTGTGCTATTGCGTGACTCTTTAGCAAGTAAGGATGAAGCAGTAAATAGTCTTTATCTTGTAGCAGAGCGTATGGATCGGATTCAATCTCTAGTTGATTCGGTGGAAGAAGAAACAACTAACAATCCTATGGGTTTGGTACAAAAATTTAAACGCATCTGGCTGGCAATTAAAGACATACTTTCTGAATAAACAAGCATACTTATGAGCAAAAAATCACTACCAACCACGCAAAAAAAAGGTAAAGCGAGGTTGGCAGATCAAATTCGCAGTATTGCTGATCGCCTTAATCAAGAGACTGATGTACAGATACAAGCAACTTCTCGGATTTTAGGGGCTGCTGCTCAAATTGCCGAAAATCATGACCGACTTATTACTGAAGTAGTTGATATGGTTGAGTCAGACCTAAATGTAGAGAAACAGGTATCTCAGAAGCATATTTATAGTATTGATATTCTGAAGCAACAGTTTCAAACATTACGGGATGCAAAAATTCACTTTAAGCTAAAAGTTAGTAGTTGGGAATCACTAGCTAATAAATTAAATGCTGCATCTTGCCAAACAACCATAATACAGAATAAGCCTCAATCAAATCAGGGTTTGGCAGACACTAATATGACAAATAGTAAATATAATTTTAATAATGTTGAAAAATTGACAGTTTTTTTAGAACCTGATGTTGCAGAAATGTTTCCCAATTCGGAAGCTGTAAATGAAGCTCTGCGTTTTCTAATTAGAGTTACGAGAAAAAATCGTTAAAGCATTTTATCAACTGTATAGAAAAATATATTTTTCTATACAGTTGAGTATCTTTTTGTCCTCATACTGCTAACTAATAAGGCGTAACACCATCAAAGAGCGATCTGTAACTGGTACAGTTTGAGAGTCTGAAACTAATTTTCCCCGATCTAAAAAACGAGGTTCATTAGTGTCAATTACTATCTCCCATACCTTATCTTTAAATTCATTGGGTAAAGCAAAGTCAATTAACTCGTAGTGAGCGTTAAAAAATAACAGAAAACTTTCATCAATAATCCGCTCACCACGATCCCCTGGAGTAGCAATTCCCTGCCCATTCAAAAAAATCTCCATTACTTTGGCATAACTAATAAGCCACTGCTTCTCAGTCATTTCACTGCCATCAGAATTAAACCAAGCAATATCATTAATGCCTAAACCGTAGATGGGGCGACCTTGAAACCACTTACGTCGTCGGAATACTGGATGCTGATTGCGAAAATTGATGAGTTCACGTGTAAAGTCTAGTAAATCCGCGTTCGCTTTATGCAAATCCCAATGCCGCCAGGAAATTTCATTGTCTTGGCAGTAGACATTATTATTTCCCTGTTGACTACAGCCAATTTCATCCCCCTCTAATAGCATTGGGACACCTTGAGATAGCATTAGGGTTGCTAAAAAGTTTCGTCGTTGCCGTTCGCGCAAACGCATTACTTCTAGATCGTCGGTTTCGCCTTCTGCACCACAATTCCAGGATCTATTATGGCTTTCACCATCTCTACTGTCTTCCCCGTTTGCCTCGTTATGCTTTTCGTTGTAGCTGACCAAATCATTTAACGTGAAACCATCATGAGCAGTTATGAAATTAATACTTGCATTTGGGTTGCGCCCATTTGTTTGATAGAGGTCAGGGCTACCGGTAAAACAGTAAGCAAATTGTCCTAAACTATCATCTACACCACGCCAAAAATCTCTGACTGTATCCCGATATCTTCCATTCCACTCAGACCAACGCAGTGGAAAGTTCCCGACTTGATAGCCGCCTTCTCCTAAGTCCCAAGGTTCAGCAATCAGCTTCACATCTGCCAAGATTGGGTCTTGATGAATAATATCAAAGAAGGCTGATAGGTTATCTACCTCATATAATTCTCGTGCCAGCGCCGAAGCTAAATCAAATCGGAAGCCATCTACATGCATTTCTATTACCCAATAGCGCAGGCTATCCATAATTAACTTCAGAACTTGAGCATGACGCACATTCAGAGAGTTACCACAGCCTGTAAAGTCCATGTAGTAGCGAGGATCATCCTTTACCAAACGGTAATATACAGAATTATCAATACCTCGCAAAGATAGCGTTGGCCCGAAATGATTTCCTTCGCCAGTGTGGTTGTAGACTACATCTAAGATCACTTCAATTCCGGCAAAATGTAGTGCCTTGACCATTTGCTTGAATTCAGTGACTTGTTCTCCCCCAGTTCCACTAGCACTGTAACTAGAATAGGGGGCAAAATAGTTGATGGAATCATAGCCCCAGTAATTGCTTAATCCTTTTCCTTCTAAATGTCCCGGATGAGATAGAAAATGATGTACTGGCATCAACTCAACTGCTGTAATTCCTAATTGCAGTAAGTGCTGAATTGCAGCAGGATGCGCTAACCCGGCATAAGTGCCGCGCAACTCTTCTGGAATAGCTGAGTGTAGTTTAGTAAAACCTTTGACGTGAGTTTCATAAATAACAGTTCTATACCAAGGTGTAGCAAGCAGTTTATCGCCTTCCCAATCAAAAGATTGATCGACCACTACACATTTGGGCATTAATTTGGCATCATCTAGTTCAGAAAAAACTAAGTCTTTTTCCTCAGCGTCTAGAGAGTAGCCAAAGACAGCTGGATCGTTACTAAACTCACCGTCAATTGCCTTGGCGTAGGGGTCAATTAATAGTTTGTTTGGATTAAATCGATGACCAACTTCCGGTGCCCACATCCCATGCACTCTAAACCCATACTTTTGACCTGGGGCAACTCCTGGTAAGTAACCATGCCAAACAAAATTGTTTTTTTCTGTCAAAGGCACGCGGATTTCTTCGTCATCGTCATCAAATAAACAAAGCTCTACCCCTGTTGCATTTTCCGAAAATAAAGCAAAGTTTGTCCCTTTACCATCCCAAGTTGCACCTAAAGGATATACATTCCCTGGCCATAAAGCTACATACATAAGTAAATCTTGAATAATTAGTTTTTCGGCAAATATTATTGACTTCGACTTTTTTGAATAATTAGTTAAAATCTAAAGTTACTAATTATTCGTTAAAATCACTAATATTACAATCTAACTTCTAAATAATATTATTTGCTCTATCATTAGTAATAAAAATTTCTATTCCTTAAGTTGGAAAAATTAATGTAGAGGGCAACAGGCTGAAGGAAAACTGTCCTGTCTGCGACACGCTGCACAATCTGCTTCAGTAAAGCAACCATCGAAAAAGCTTCTTTTCTTTTGCTCCCTGCTCCCGTTCAGCTTACCTCGGCTCCGGCTCCATTGAGCGAAGTTGAGATGCTCGGCACGGGTCGCTCACGGCAAACCTGCCCCCAGCAATAACTGCGGTCTAAATGATAAGTTTTTAGCCGGACACGATATAACTTCTTTAAATACGATCGCTCTAGAGTTTAACACATAGTGAATTGACCAACAATCTCATCCGAACTGTGGAAATATGACAGCGTGTCTTTTGACACGATTTTACTATTACAGCAACAATGCTACGTAGTGACTGTTTTTACTTTGTGTAAAATAGAACGTTAAAAATGATTTTTGTTGCTAACAGTTGCTTTACCGAGTTTACTAATAGGGTCTCCTAGTTATGCGGTTGAGAGTGAAATTGAGCAGAGAAATACTAATAAATCAACGGAAGTCATTTCAGATATTCCGAGTTTGAGTGAAATTGAGCTACCCGCCACTAATGCCGAATTATTATCTCAACAATCTGTACCAATTTAAGTTAATCCAAAAGAAACTCAGCCAGAAACAGAGCAAACTCCGAGCGATGATGCAGACATTTCTTTTGTGAATTGAGATTTGAGCGGGCGTATACCTCTAACTAGCAATTTAGGACTGACAGTTTACTTAGAAAATCTACTCGGTGAGCAAGATGAGCTTAATCGCATATATAGCCCTGGATTTACTTTTCGTGTGGGTTTAAGCGCCAATTTTTAGGTATTCAATGTAGAGATTTTATCATTGCAAAGTCTCTACATTCTTATGTCTTGTCACATGATTTGGAAAACCTCACTTTCCTACCAGGGTAGGATGTTAGGTTTCACAGCATTTTTTTGTTAAATACAACGCACCGCCGTACAACATAGTGCGTTAAGCTAAAGCCATAATCACCGTACTTAAAATTTACTTTTAATCTAAAATATAAAATCTGAAATTGCTATGAGAGCCAGAATTGAAAATAAAATACTTTTTATCCACCACGAAGATTTGCCAGAGTTTAAAAAGGGTGGTTCAGTGGTGAGAAACTCTTATTTTTGGGCACTACGTTCAATAGCTGGTCAAGCTTCACGTTATCGTGATTGGGAATACGAACCGGAGGTTTGGCTAGCGCTTTCACGAATGCTTTTATCGTTTGCTGAATCTGGATATCTGGGTATTAGAGAAACTTTACTAGAGTTTCCCTTATCTCAAGGAGAAATTCCTAATTTGCTACGAGATGTTTCTACTTGGGAGTAGGGATGTATATGTCATTCTTGTTAACAAACCCTGTACTAGCTTCTGGTTGAAAATGATTAAGATTAGAGATATTAAGCGATTGCCAGAAACATTTATATCTTCTAATTTGTAACCACCGCTTTTGAAATCTCGAAACATCTCTTGTACATAGATGCGTAGCGGCTTATTGCAGGGTACGAGCGATCACTATATATTTATATTAAGGATTCAAACAAAGAAATGCAAAAATTGGGAAAAAGGTGGGCTGTTGCCCACCCTAAACCATTATTTATTTAGCAATACTTTAAACAGGTGCTTCAGTAGCAGTCTTCCCAACTAGCATTGCAGTATTTTCGTCGCTTTCCAGGATACCGAATTCAATCAACAATTCTTCTAACTCTTCCATCTCAATGGGGGTGGGGATAGTAAGGTTCTTGTTGTCAACGATCTTTTGAGCCAATGTCCGATATTCGTTAGCTTGGTTGCTTTCGGGTGCGTACTCGTTAACAGTCATCCGGCGCAATTCTGCGTGTTGTACAATGTTGTCACGAGGTACGTAGTGAATCATGTGGGTGTTCAACCGTTTTGCCAGGGTTTGGATTAGGTCAATTTCCCGGTCAGTGTTACGGCTATTACAAATCAAACCACCCAAGCGCACACCACCAGTGTGAGCATACTTAAGAACACCACGAGCAATGTTGTTAGCAGCATACATCGCCATCATTTCACCTGATGTGACGATGTAGATTTCTTGTGCCTTACCTTCACGGATAGGCATAGCGAACCCACCGCATACAACGTCACCTAATACGTCGTAAGATACGAAATCTAAGTCTTGGTAAGCACCGTTTTCTTCTAAGAAGTTGATGGCGGTGATGATACCGCGACCTGCACAACCTACACCGGGTTCTGGACCACCAGATTCTACGCAAAGAACGTCACGGAAACCCTTCAGCATCACTTCATTGAGTTCGATATCTTCTACTGCGCCACGTTCAGCAGCGAGGTGAAGAACGGTTGTTTGAGCTTTGCTGTGCAGCATCAAACGGGTGGAGTCAGCTTTGGGGTCGCAACCGACAATTAGAATGCGTTGACCCATTTCAGCCATTGCTGCAAGGGTATTTTGAGAAGTGGTAGATTTACCAATACCGCCTTTACCATAGAAAGCTATTTGTCTAATCTTTTCGTCAGTCATGGTTGTGTTTCCTACAAAGATTTAGTTGATGAGTCGTAAGCTTGATGTGAAATATTCACCCTTGGCGTCGTAGGGAAGTAGAGCCTATTGGCGTAGACGCCTAGCGGCTTGTCGCTAGACATCGCACCCTGGCAAAAACAGTTAAAATCAGAACATATTTACCCACGAACCGATGGCTTAAGAGATAGAGAAATCTAATCTCCTAATAACGAAGCCTTTGAAACTATGACTTCAGCATTATCAGTTGTTGTAACCAATCCCAAATGGTTGCTCAAGCCTCAAGAGTGGTTGCAGCAGGAATTCAAATGAACGCAGATTTGTTCCCTGAACCACACAACCAACCAAATTGCAATCCACTCTTAAATGGTCGCTACAACTTTTTTGATTTTGCTGATGTCAAGTAACCAAGAAAATCTATAGCGCTTCTCGTTTCGTGATTGATGCAGCAAGATAAATCCCAGCCTAAAAGTGGTAGAGACCAGTACAGTAATATAATAACTGCACAGGCAACATCTGATACTCTGGCTTAGATAATATCTTGGTGACTTTTGACAGTATGGTTAAATTCCTAGAAATTATGGAACTACACCATTCTGCTTGAAGTTTTCGTTCCAAAAGTCAGCAACTGCTTCAACTTAGTTTGCGGTTGAAAATGTTTACTCCCGCAAGACTAAGTTAGTAAATATTCTGTATTTCTATTGAATTGTCAGGCTGTACTAAGAGTCTTTCTTCCCAGACTCCAAGAGTAATTGCCTTTGGCGGGTAATGCTCTAGCTAGGTTAGCCAACTCTTATTGGCTCATACCCAGATAAATTTCGATTGACTTCAAGTTGTTACAAAGGCTACTATCCAACTCAATCTAGTTTTAGATTTTCGTTAAAAAAAGATGTAGCTAATTGAAGGGGACTTACCAGAGCAAAAAAACTTTCTTGAGCTTGCCTCAAACTTGTCTTGAAGTCTTTTTGTGTTTTCACTTGTTTGATTCCTATAAAAACCATAACATACATCTCACTAATTAATTTGCCAAATCTCAAATTTTTTCTCTATTTAATAGAAAGTTATCCTTAGAACCTTTAATAGTCATAAGTTACGTCCCGATCAGTTGCTAGTTAATAAAATTATTTATCATAGCCAATATGTGCAGTTTGATACTTTTGGGTATTTGATAAAAGTAATGAAACTAATGGTTTATAACGAAAACAAAAGTTTTTGTTTTTGTAACCAAAAATCTTGTAAAAAAATAAGTTAAATAACTCACAAAATTTTACGCAATAATAAGTAGAATGGCTTAATTAAATCAAAAGGTCGTAGTAAGCAGCTTGATATCTTAATAACTTTATATAAATGGATAAAGTATTTACTACCAATAAAAGTTTTATGGCATTTAATTACGCCTATACCAATTCTATTTAATTTACAAACACGGAGAGGCTCTGCTCCACAAATTATTGAAGAAATCAGGGATATTTTTATAGTTAATTTCCGTTAACACAATGCATTTTGAAAAATAAATATTCAGCTTGAAGTAATATTTTATAAAATCTTCCGTTAGAGAGATGTACACTGTTACCAAAATAATGAGAAAAATATATTTATTGGCTATGGAGAGTGTAAAAATGCCAGAGCCTGGTAAATTAGGATCTGTAATTAATTGTTTATTAATACTGACATTGTTAGCCTCTTGCAGTGGTAAAACCTCCGCAGAAGATATGGATAAAGAAACACAAAGTGTATCTTCTTGGGTAGCAACAGCAAATATGGTTGGTGATGCTTGGATACGCGGTGCTGTGCCGAATAAATATGCTGAACAAACATTGAAAAGAGCCACGGAAGAACTGCAAAAAGGAAAAAATCAAATAGACAAAATAAAGTTATCTAAAGATGTCAGCAAACATGATAAATCAGTGCTACTAGCTATAGTGTTACAGTTAGCCAATAAAACAGAGGAAATATCGAGGGCTGTGGCTAAAAAAAATCATTCAGAGGTACAACAAAAACTTGGAGAATTAGCAGTAGAAAAGCGATCGCTAAATAAGCTACGAAAAGTAGCAGGGCAAACCAATGAATAAAATTTTGGAAATCGCCCTTGGGATTGTTACCAGTATCGGCGGTTTTTTAGATGTAGGTGCGATCGCTACTGCTGCAGAAGCTGGATCTACCTATAACTTCCAACTAATTTGGGCGTTTGTCTTAGGGACAATTTGTGTAATTTTTCTGGTGGAAATGTCTGGACGTTTAGCAGCCGTTAGCAAACATACATTAGCTGCGGCGGTGCGAGAACGATTTGGGTTCAACTTTTATATTATTCCACTAGTTGCAGAAATTGCCGTTGATTTTCTGGTTTTCGCAGCCGAAATTGGCGGTGTTTGTATTGCCCTGCAATTAGTAACAGGCATTAGTTTCCAGTGGTTTGCTTTACCCGTAGCCTTTGCAATTTGGTTGCTACTTTGGAAAGGGACATTTGGATTAATTGAAAACGGTGTTTCTTTATTCGGATTAATTACCCTAGCATTTGTCGTCGCTACTTTTAAACTGCATCCATCATTGACACAACTTGGCTCTGGTTTGTTGCCAACTCTGCCACAACAAGACACCGCACATTACTTATACCTGGCCGTTGGCATACTAGGAGCATTGATTAGCCCGTACTTGTTTTATTTTTACTCATCTGGTGCAGTAGAAGATAAGTGGGATGAAGGGTATATCGGTGTAAATCGCGCCGTTGCTGGTTTGGGGATGGGCTTTGGTAGTATCGTATCACTGGGAGTGTTGATTGTGGCAGCACTGGTACTCGGTCCCAAAGGTATCCAGGTTGATAGCTATGAACAGGCGGCGCTGATGTTGACAGAAACCTTTGGTTACTGGGGCTTTGTGCTATTTGCAGCATCTTTAGGGATTGCTTGCTTTGGTGCAGCACTGGAGGTAAGCCTTGATACAGCATATATTGTGGCTCAAGCTTTTGGTTGGAATTGGGGCGAAAATCTTAAACCAAAAGATGCCGCACGCTTTAGTTTAGTCTACACAGTGTTTGTCTTTCTCGCTTCATTACTGATGGTATTTGGGATCGATCCATTGCAATTGACTTTGTTTTCAATGGCAATTACAGCAGTGATTTTGCCGCCTGTAATTATACCTTTTTTGGTTTTGATGAACGATGAATTATACGTTGGCAAGTATCGCAACGGGTGGATTAGTAACAGTGTTGTCATTTTTACAATTGCACTGACATTTGTGCTAGCAATCTTTGCTATTCCATTGGAAATTATTGGAGGATAAATCCATTTTAGATTTTGGATTTTAGATTAGGATTTATAACGTTTTAATCTTTGCGCCTTTGTAGCTTGGTAAATCTATCAATAATTAACCAGAAGTGATAGTTAATGGATATTATCAGAGATGTTCTTGATAACCAATTAGTTGACCGCAATCAACGCAAAATGGGTAAAGTCGATGGCATTGTGATGGAGTTGCGCGATCGCGAACCACCACGACTTGCTTATATTGAAGTAGGAGTAACAACCCTTACCAAACGCCTAAATCCCCGCTTGGCAGGTTTTGTAGCAACAATTGCAAATAAATGGGGTGCTAAACAAAGTGAACCGTTTCGGATTCCGTGGTCAAAAGTGCGGGATATTGGTATTGATGTCGAAGTCGATGTTGAAGCTGAAGCAACACCAGCTTTAGGCTATGAAAAATGGCTGCGCAATCGCATCATCGCCCGAATTCCAGGAGGGAGATAATGACAACTCGTGAAATTCATCTAGAATTACTGCTGAGTAAACCAGTATTAGACTCAACTGGTAAAGTCGTCGGACGCATTGAGGAAGTACGCGCCGAACAACAAGGCGAAGAATGGATTGTTAAAGAATATCTTATCGGCTATGCTGCCGTGTTAGAACGGCTATCCGCTTGGACAATTGGGTTAAAAATTTTGCATCTACTTGGGGCACAAAAAATTTACGGTGGTTATACAATACCTTGGGACAAGCTAGATTTGACTGACCCTGACAAGCCGCGTTTGCGTTGCAGTCTAGATGCATTAAAATCATTAGACGAGCAGCCGCAGGATACAGAGTAACTTGGCTTGAAGGAGGCAGAAGTATGATGTCACCAAGTTGCAAAATGCTGTAAATGTTTCTAACGATAGAACTTAGTACAGTTTTGCGTTAAAAGCGTAGCGTTTTAATGCGGCCAATGCATTAATAATGCAAGTCGATGCATTGGCATTGTCAGCCGATGCATTAACAAGGCAAGCCGACGCATTAACAATGCAAGCCGATGCATTGGCATTGTCAGCCGACGCATTAACAATGCAAGCCGACGCATTAACAATGCAAGCCGATACATTGGCATTGCAGGGTATTGCCTTTCTTTAATTCGCGACAAATTAATCAAATGTTGTATTTAGTGTGGTCACAATACAAGCTTGTGCATTACAAAAACCACTCTTGCTGAAAAATATCTGCTAATCTTTCACCCAACTTCTAGCGAAAGAAAGAGTTTGAGACTAAGTATCTCTGTAATCATGAAATGCGGACAAGTATTAACCTGCTGAATAACTGATATGCCGCAATATTTCGGAAAACTACCCACTACTAACCAACCTTGGACAACAGTTAGCAATGTAAAAGCTGTAACCTGGGACAATAATATTATTAATTTTGACTGTGGCGACTCACGCCTTACCATCAGCGTACTTGCTCCCAATTTAATCCGCGTGCGTTTGGCACTGACTGGGGAATTTGTGCCCCGCCGTTCTTGGGCAGTAACGCTGGATGATGCAGAATGGGCGACAACACCTTTTGCAGTCCGCGAAACTGAAGCAACGATAGAAATTGAAACAGCACAGATTCGTGTGTGCGTCCAGCGAGAAAAGTGTCGCATCGCCTGTTTCGATAAAGATAACCGTCCCTTTGCTCAAGATGCAGATATGGGAATAGGTTGGCGGATGGGCGCAGTTGCAGCGTGGAAGGAAATTGCTGCCGAGGAACATTTCTATGGTTTTGGTGAACGCACAGGCTTTCTGGATAAACTCAGCGAAGTAAAAACCAACTGGACAACGGATTCCTTAGATTATGATGCACTGACTGATGAAATGTACCAGGCAATTCCATTTTTTATGGCTTTGCGCCCAGAGGTAAGCTACGGCATCTTTTTCAATACCACTTTTTGGAGTCAGTTCGATATCGGTGCTGAACAACCAGGTATTTGGAAGATGGAGACTCGTGGCGGTGAATTGGATTATTACATTATCTACGGCCCCGAACCAGCCCAAATCCTGGACACATACACTCAGCTAACCGGGAGAATGCCATTACCGCCGAAATGGGCGCTAGGTTATCATCAATGTCGCTGGAGTTACGAATCAGAAACCGTTGTGCGGGAACTAGCAAAGGAATTTCGCCAACGCCGCATTCCCTGTGATGTTATCCACTTGGATATTGACTATATGCGGGGTTATCGGGTGTTTACCTGGAGTCCCCAGCGTTTCCCCAATGCGGCAAAACTGATCAGTGATTTAGCAGAGGATGGTTTCAAAACAGTCACAATCATTGATCCTGGTGTGAAATATGAACCAGAAGGCAATTATCACATTTTTGACCAAGGATTAGAAAACGATTATTTTGTGCGTAAAGCTGATGGTACGTTGTTCCACGGCTACGTTTGGCCTGAGAAAGCTGTTTTTCCTGATTTTTTACGCCCTGATGTGTGTAACTGGTGGGCTGATTTACACAAAAGTTTAACTGATGTTGGTGTGGCAGGAATTTGGAATGATATGAATGAACCTGCCATAAATAATCGCCCCTTCGGCGATGAAGGTGAAAAAATTTGGTTCCCGCTAGATGCACCGCAGGGAGCAGGGGGGAATATCCCTGCATCTTCTTCTACTCATATAGAAGTGCATAACTTGTATGGGTTGATGATGGCTAAAGCTTGTTATGAAGGGTTGGAACGGCATCGAGGCTCAGAGCGATCATTTGTGTTAACGCGATCGGGTTATGCTGGTGTACAACGCTGGTCTTCTGTGTGGATGGGAGATAACCAATCGTTGTGGGAGCATTTAGAAATGTCTCTGCCAATGCTTTGCAACATGGGACTTTCGGGTGTAGGGTTTGTGGGTTGTGATATTGGCGGGTTTGCTGGTAACGCCACAGCTGAATTATTTGCTCGCTGGATGCAGGTAGGAATGCTTTACCCATTGATGCGCGGTCACTCGGCAATGTCTACTGCTCGTCATGAACCTTGGGTATTTGGCGATCGCGTTGAAAATATCTGTCGAGAATACATTAATCTACGTTACCAATTACTTCCCTACATTTATAGTCTTTTTTGGGAAGCGGCAACAACGGGCGCACCGATTTTAAGACCATTATTGTACCATTTCCCTAACGATCCGAAAACCTATAGCCTCTACGATCAAGTATTGCTAGGTGCGTCGCTGATGGCTGCACCAATTTACCGCCCAGGAGTTGAGCATCGAGCTGTCTATTTACCTCTTGGCACTTGGTATGATTGGTGGAGTGGTGAACGTTATGAAGGCCCGATTCACATTCTTGCTCATGCACCATTAGAAAGAATGCCACTGTATGTCCGTAGCGGTGCGATTGTTCCCATGCAACCTGTAGGGCAATACGTCGATCAAGCCCCACTCGACGAGATCCGATTACGGATTTGGCGTGGTAATAACGAATATCAGCTATTTGAAGATGATGGACAGACAAACGAGTATCAAGACAAAAATTTTTCACTAACAAACATCAGCGTTTTCACTGAGTCTAATCAAACAGTAGTGGAAATTGGAGCAAGAGTTGGGGAATGGACACCTCCACCGCGTCAAGTGATTGTAGAACTTGTTGGTGTTGGAGAGCAACGTTTCCAAGATGATGGTAAGCTACACACTCTGCAATTCTAAAATACTCGCAAAGGTGGTTTTTTGAACCATGATTATTTCCTACTCTAAATTGTGCAAGAAAAAATATGCATAAGGGTGGATGAAAAGCAAGTCAAGGCGTAACATACAATACAAAGGACATAAATGATTAAATCGTAAGAAATACGTAAGTTTACTACGCTAGATAGATGCGGTTAGAGAACACTCAATGTTAAATATTAACCGCTTGCGCCTGCAAGATAGATTTAAAGTCTCTACAAATGCACTTGTGGCAGGAGTTGCAAGTGCGATCGCTGTTTTTGTGGGCAGCTTGGTACTAGTTGGCTGGTGTCTTGGCATTGAAGTTCTTAAGCGCGGCTTCCCTGGTAGTCCTGCCACAATGAAAGTCAACACAGCGCTATGTTTTGTGTTGTGTGGTGTGTCGCTGTGGCTATTTTTAAAAGGAGAGCAGGGAAACAATTCAAAATTCAAAATTCAAAATTCAAAATTATTTACCCATTTCCCTACTCTTCTAATCTCTCAGGTCTGTGCAATAGCTGTCACCACAATTGCAGCGCTTACCCTCTGTCAATATCTGTTTGGCTGGAATCTTGGCATTGACGAACTAGTGTTTCGTGATTTGCGAACTAGTATAGCGACATTGCATCCGGGGCGAATGGGGGTGAACACAGCAGTAAACTTTATCCTGGTCAGTGTTGCCCTACTGATTCTGATTCATCCAAAAACTTACCGTAGTTATTGGTATGCCCAGATTATCGCTCTGATTGCTACTTTAATTTCCTTTCAGGCGCTGATGGGCTATGCCTACAAAGTGAAAGGACTTGTTCTCTACACCCCTTATACAACATCAATGGCGTTACACACAGTGGTGTTGTTCCTTTTTCTAAGTATGGGCATTCTGTGGGTGCGGGCAGAACATGGGTTAATGAGGGTAGTTACAAGTGATAGTTACGGCGGCTTACTTGCACGTCGTTTACTAGTTGCCGCGATCGCAGTACCTTTTATATTGGGATGGGTAATTGTCGAAGGTCAACGGGCAGGACAATACGATCCGGCATTTGCAGTATCGGTGTTTGCGATCGTTGTGATTGTAATTTTTACTATTTTGATTTGGCAAAGTGCCAGGGTTATTGAACACCTCAGCGATCAACGCGACCTTGCCCAAAAAGCACTGAGAAGCTACGAAGCTAAACTAGGGAGTTTTGTAGATGCTAACGTCATCGGCATTCTGTTTGGCGACGTGTATGGCGGTATCCAGCAGGCAAACGACGAATTTCTGAGGATGATTGGTTACACGCAGGAGGATTTGTCAGCAGGTAAGTTAAGTTGGCGCAATATCACACCATCAGAGTATCTATACTTGGATGAGCAAGGTGTTGCCGAAGCCCAAGGAAATACCAACGCTACTTGTACGCCCTACGAGAAAGAATATATTCGCAAGGATGGTAGCCGTATCCCGGTTTTAGTTGGTTACGTGCTGCTAGGAGAAAACCGCGAAGAGTCAGTAGCCTTTATCCTTGATTTAAGCGAACGCAAACAAGCAGAAGCAGAGCAACAAAAATTAGCATCACTGGTAGAAAATAGCTCTGACTTTATCAGCATTGCTACCCTTGAGGGTGAATTACTCTACATAAATGATGCAGGTCAAAAGTTGGTAGGGTTTGCCAACCTTAATGAAGTCAGGCAAAAAGCAGTATTAGATTACTTCATGCCCAAAGACAAAGCCTATTTTCAAAAATATATACTGCCGACTGTACTATCAGAAGGGCGCTGGCAGGGAGAATTCTGCTTTCAGCATCTCCAAACAGGTCAACCGATAGCAGTTGATTACAACGTCTTCACTGTTACAGATAACAAAACAGGTCAACCAATTGCCTTAGCAACTGTGACTCGCGACATCAGCGAACAAAAGCAGACCCAGGAAAAAATCTTACAACTAAATAGGGATCTACAGCGCCGCATTACTGAATTACAAACTTTGTTGGAGGTAATTCCCATTGGAATTGGCATTGCCGAAGATCCAAAATGCCAAAATATCAAGGTCAACCCTGCTTTTGCCAAGCAGTTGGGGATATCGTCAGATACAAATGCCTCCCTCAGTGCTGACTTGGACGAAAGACCAACAAGCTTTAAAATCTACCGCCAGGGAAGGAAACTGTCAACAGAAGAACTTCCAATGCAGTACTCTGCTGCTCATGGTGTCGAAGTTCTGAATTTTGAACTTGATGTCGTCCATGACAATGGCAAAATCGTCAACCTGTTGGAGTACGTTGCACCCCTGTTTGACGAAGAGGGTAAAACCAGAGGAAGCGTTGGTGCATTTTTAGATATTACGGAGCGCAAACAGGCAGAGGAAGTACTCCTAAATCAGCAAAAATGGCTGGAGGATGTGTTAAATCTGATGCCAAGACCGTTGCTGTTTATCAAACCAGGAACGGCGCGGGTAACTTTTGCCAATCGCTCTGCTAACGAATTAGCTGGGGGCGAATTTCCCAAAGGTATACCTGCTGAAGATTATCACACAGTTTATTACTATACAGATGCAGCCGGCGATCGCATCCCCAATGAACTTATGCCAGGAGTGCGGGTTGCTCGTGGCGAACGCCTGAATGGATTGGAAGTAGACTGGCACACCCCCGATGGTGTACGCTCTTTACTGATATTTGCTGATACCTTGCCAGCAATGCACGGTCATCCGGCTACCTGTATCTTGGTGTTCCAAGAGATTAGCAACCTCAAACGGGTAGAAAAAGCACTCTCGTTAGGTTACAAAAGGCTAAAGCTACTATTTGACACAGCCAACGATTTACTATCAAGCCAGGAACCAGTACTACTAATCGATAGCGTCTACCGAAAACTAAGAGAGCAAATTGGAATAGAAGTTTATTTGAACTATTTGGTTGAGGATAACTCTCAAGTAATGCGGTTGAGGTCTTACAGTGGTATTTCCCAGGGGATGGCAAAGGAAATTGAGTACTTGGCATTTGGTCAAGGGGTTTGCGGTACTGTAGCGCTCTCACGCCATTCCATAGCTGTAGAGAATGTGCAGCAATCCACTGACTCACAAACAGAATTGATTCGCTCTTTAAGCATTACTGCTTATTATGCATATCCATTAATCGCCCAAGGACGGCTATTGGGTACTCTTTCTTTTGGCAGCCGCACTCTGTTAAGCTTCACCGACAATCAAAAAGGGATGATGCAAGCAGTATGCGACCAAATAGCGATCGCAATGGAACGGGCTAGTTTAATTGCTTTTTTGCAACAACAAACTGAGCAGTTGCAAGAAGCCAACCGGATGAAGGATGAGTTTCTAGGAATATTATCCCACGAGTTGCGATCGCCCCTCAATGCCATCCTTGGTTGGGCGCAATTACTGCAACGAAGCAAGCTCAGTGATAGCCAAATGGCTAAGGCTACGGAGACAATTGAGCGCAACGCCAAAGCGCAAACCCAGCTAATTGAAGACTTGCTGGATATATCGCGGATGAATAGAGGCAAGTTACGCCTCGATGTCTGTACTTGTAATTTGGTTCCCATAATTGAGTCAGCCATCGAGACTGTTAGTTTAGCCGCTCAATCCAAGGAAATCGATTTGAGATTTTCCCTGATTCCTTCAAAAGAAACGCGAAATTCAGATTGGGGATTAGGAGTTAATCGCGAAAATCTCGAATTTCCAAAAGCACAATCCCAAACCAATCAACATTCAGAGGACAGCAAGCTGGGTGAAAATTCTCAATTCTTAGTTTTCGGGGATTTCGAGCGCTTGCAACAAATCATCTGGAATCTGGTATCCAATGCCATCAAATTTACACCCGTTGGAGGAAGGGTAGAGGTGCAATTGTCAGTAATTAATGGACAAGAAAAACAACAGACAACAGATAAATATGCCCAAATTCAGGTGATTGATACAGGCATTGGTATCAGCCCTAATTTTCTTCCTTACGTCTTTGATCGCTTTCGTCAAGCTGATAGTTCTAGCACTAGAATCTATGGTGGATTAGGACTAGGTTTAGCGATCGTCCGTCATTTAGTAGAATTACATGGTGGTACTGTCCACGCAGATAGCCCAGGTAAAGAACAAGGAACGACGTTTACAGTCAAACTACCACTTCTGAAGAGTTCTTCCCTGCGCCCCTCTGCTTCTCCCCTCCTCTCCCTGCTTGGTGTGCGCGTGCTGGTTGTAGACGAGCAAGCCGATACCCGTGAATTCATCACCACAGCCCTCGAACAGTACCAAGCCGAAGTTAAAGCTGTAGCATCAGTTTCAGAAGCATTGCAGTTAATTATACAGTGGAAACCAGATGCTTTAGTCAGCGACATCAGTATGCCCCAAGAGGATGGTTACTCTTTGATCCGTAAAGTGCGATCGCAACCACCAGAACTAGGGGGAAATATTCCAGCCGCAGCGTTGACAGCTGATACTAGGGAAGAGGATCGGCTGCAAGCTATACAAGAAGGTTATCAGCTGCATTTACCTAAACCTATTAAAGCCGCTGAGTTAGCTACAGTAATCGCCAGCCTTGTTGGACGGACTTAAAAATGGGGCTTTGGGGAATATGAATTAAATTCTGCCCAATGCCTGATTTGCTTTTTTTTAATATCAAAATTTATACAGCATAATTCCGAATTCAGAATACAGAATTCATATCAAGTTCGGGTGATTACTTATAATAAAATCTATCAATGTAGGTTGGGGAGCCACTGCGTTGTCCGGGAACACCTGCTTGAAGCAAGTGGCGTTTGAACTTAAGTGTTACTCAACGTGAACAAGGATAAAATGTTAGGTTTCGTTCCTCAACCCAACCTACATATATTATAAGTGTTTAACCGGACACGATATCAGGAGTAAAACACGCTTTATCATTTTTCATGAATCAAATAGGAATCCTATATAATGTCCGAATAATTAGTTATGATTCCCATAGTAGTTAACCACTTACTTACTACGTGCTTGAATTGAAGTAGCCCTTCTACTTACCGAGACTCAGGAGGTTGTTGCAGCCGTAATAGGGTATTGTAAACCTGCCTTTTTAAGATAGTATTATTTTGTAGTTCTATAGTAATTTTGTTGAACTGCTCAAATTTCAAGCCATTATCTTCGACAATTTTTTGAGCGTGGTTACAGTAGTTCACTGCAATATCTTGAGCCTTCTTTGGAAGACCATTTATGCTATTAGAATCGTTGCAGACAATATTGGGAATTTCTCCATTGCCAATAAGTTTTTTAATTTCTTCAAAGGCATTTTGACGGGCTGGCTCCATTGCTAACACGGCTTGAGCGTAACTGTCAATTTCAGTATTGTTAACTATTGGTGCTGGAGTTTGAGCGTCAGCTTTGGAACTGAATGAAAAAGCGTTGAAAATCACACCCACAGTAGCGATCGCGCCGAAAAATAATGATTGCGAAAGGGTTCGCTTTCGGCTAGTTCGAGAAAACAAATCAGAAATTTTCTTCATATAGTGTGTGACACGAAACTACATCAGGGATATTATAAGAACTTTGAATTATTTTCGGAGTTGGAAGTTCCAGGAACTGCTCAATAGATCAAGCTTTTATATGTGATTGTCAATTTCCTCGGCATACTTGACAAAGTTCGATGACTTTAGTCTGGAGAGTTGACATTTCTGATGCCCCTTGCTTGAGGCTAACTTCTAACTCCAGTAGTAGGGGTAAGCAAGAGATTAACTGTTGCACAGAAAGCAGCTTGATTTCTTGCTGTAAGAAGTAAATCCGTTTGGAATTACCGATATCAGCAGCAATAGCGATCGCTTGTTGATTCCGTTCCCCACTTTCTATCATAATCTTGACCCACAGCCAGGTGCGAAATTGTCCAATCAGTGTGGCAACTATCCGTAATCCCGGCTCGGAAGCATTGCTCAAATCTGCCAAGGTTGTCAAAGCTTTAGCTGTATCTCCTGTTCTGATTGCTGCTGCTAATTGTAAGCTATTTTGAGTAGTATTTCTTACTAACTTCGTAACGGTATCTGTATCTAAAGGCTTATTACTACCTTGGGCATATAGCCGCAATTTCTCTAGCTCATTGTAGAGAAGCCGTGTATCATTGCCAACAGATTCTGCCAACAGATGGGAAGTATTGGCAGTCAGTTTCACGCCCACAGTTTGGGCTGCTTGATTAACAGATTGCACCAGTAATTCTGTTTTCCAAGGAGGAATGAGGGGAAATTCTCGGAATTCGGTAGCAAACTGTTTTAACAATTTCGTGGATTTGAGACGTTCATCTGGCTTGTTGCGACTGGTAAGCAATAAAAATGAGTTTTCGGGAATGACTCTTAGCGATCGCCCCAATTCTGCCAACACATTCTCTGGACAGTGCTGACACAGAGTAGTATTTATCAGCCATACCAAGCGCCCACCAGCGCCAAAAGTAGGTGTCATCACCTGATTTAACCCCTGGATAGCAGCATCAGCTTGATCTGGGGAGAATGCAGTGTAATTAAAACTTGTCCATTGGGGATCGAGGACGCGATCGCGCAAAACAGCGATCGCCTTTTCCATCGCAAAATCATCCTCACCCCAGTAAACATAGATTGGCATAGATAAACCTTGTAGTAGATGGGCATTAGGAGTGCTGAGTGCTGAGTGCTGTTAGCGGTAGCGGGGCGTTCAGCCCGTGCTGAGTTTGGAGTTAAAAGTTAAAAGTTAAGAGTTAGGAGTTTTGTTTACCCCCTTGTCCTCTTGTCCCCTTGTCCCCTTGTCCCCCTATCTCCCTCATCTCCCTCATCTCCCTCATCTCCCCACTCCCCACTTCCCACTTCCAAAAATTAAATACTTTTGAAATCATTCTGTTAATCAAGATAATTTTCCCTAAAATCTATCAAGTGAGAGCGTGAGGCTATGAAGATTGGACGACAACTATCAAACTTACTTAAATCGGTTAGCACGACTGACGCTGTCAGAAGCCTACAGATTCCAAGCCCAGCATATTCAGGAATCTTCTAAATTTCAGCTACATTCTGGGTTGAGACAAGCAGCATCCTTTCCTGGCTATACGCTAATTACCCCGCCTGCAGAAGAAGAATCACACAACTCTGCTTTCTATGCCAAATTACAGACTTATCAACAGGAACTTTTACAGTTGCCTGTAAACCGTAATTTGATTGTACCTCTACCTCCTGCTAGCTTCCATCTAACTTTAGCGGATTTAATTTGGGACAATGCTTACCTTGATGCCTACGAAAAAAATCCTAAATTTGACGAGGAGTTACACTCTTGTTTAGCTGAAATATTTCAAAAATATCAACAATTGATGACAAACAGGAGTCATCCAATTAAATGGCAAATGCTGGGACTAATACTGATGCCAAGAGCTGTAACCATTTGTTTAGTCCCCCAAGATGAACGCTGTTACGAGGAAGTTATTAAATTTCGCCGAACAATTTATCAAAATCCCAAGTTAATTGCTTTGGGTATTGAGCAGCATTATCACTTCACGGCCCATGTTACATTAGCCTATTTTGGGGAGGTTCCATCTGACCTAGACCGCATAAGCTTCAGCACCATGCTTTCTCAATTGAATGAACAATGGCTGTTGAATTTGCCAGAATTTTTGATCGATCGTGTTGAATTGCGAAAGTTTGATGACATGATGCGCTATTATCGTGAACCAGACTGGCCGATTTTAGATTTTTAAGTCATTAGTTAGTAGTTAGTAGTCAGTAGTTTCCACTCACTCACTGACAACTGACTACTGATTAATTAGTTATGTCTGCCTGAAAATGAAGCAATTGGCTAAAGTCAGTTAATAAGGGTTGGAAATGCATTTTGGCAAAATTCCTCAACCACTTTAGATAAATTGATTAAAATCCCATCTATTTAAAACCGATTTTGTAATTCGTAATTGTTCAAACCAAATGCAATGCGATCGCTGTTAGTATAGTAAAAACATCCTTTAAGTTAATTTTGGGAATGTTGGACTTTTTGAAATAATTAGGATATACCCAAGAGTAAAGACGCTAAAATTTACAGATGTTGACAACGGGTTAGATTGATGAGTTCGTCACTCGAAAAAATTTTAAGCGAGATTGAGCAACTGACTCCACAAGAGCAATTGACGGTAATGGGGCATTTGGTAGAGCGCATAAAAAAGCATATTAACCAAGCCCAACCAAAACGCAAGTGGAGCGATTTGAAGGGTGTGGCTCCCTATCCGCTATTGGGTGAGGATGCTCAGAAATGGGTTTCGCGGACTCGACAAGAAGGAGATGAGCATCGAGAACGGTTGTTGCGAGGAGAGGAATGAAGATTAGTGATGCATTAGCTAATGTTTCTCGCTTGTTTCTCGATACAGCACCCGTAATTTATTTTGTAGAACGCAATCCGCAGTTTGTAGATTTAGTCGATCCAATTTTTGAGCGATTGTCAACTGACATTACAGTAGTAGCATCTGGGATAACGTTATCAGAGTGCTTGGTAGGTGCTATACGTCTGGGGTTAGCTGACTTAGAGCAAGCTTTTGTCGATGTGTTGCAACAAGAACAAGTGGTTTTTGTGGAGATTAATGCTGCTATTGCGCAAGAAGCTGCGAGAATTCGGGTACGTTATAACCTTCAGTTACCCGATGCGTTGCAGGTGGCGGCGGCAATAATTGCTGGTTGTGAGGCGTTTTTGACCAATGATGCAGCTTTGAAGCGGGTAACGGAATTGAGGGTTTTGGTGGTGTGTGAGTTGGAAAGCGAAAACCCGTAATATACGCGCTTGATGATCGCTTACAATGCTGTTGAAGTGGTTATCCCTCTTCTAAGCTCAAAGATAAATCCTATGATTTCGTCTTTTAGGTAAACCTAGCTTTTTGTCAATGCTCTAAACAAAATTTCCAGCCTAAAATTCTGGTTGTTGATAACCGAGGTAAATTGCTTCTAAAAAAACATCAGGTGTAACAGCTTCTGGCAATTTTTCTAAATGAATAATAGCTTTCACTTGCTCGGCTAGCTTTAGAGATAGTGAGGCTCTTGCCTTTAACGACATTGCAGCACGTCGCTGTAAATACTCGCGAATCACAGCAAAATCATCTGGCATCAATTGCGAGAAATCAGCAATTTCGATTAACTGTTCATGAAGTCCTTTTGCCTGTTCTGAAATTGTCAATCTTGCAGATGCAGTCGGTGTTTGGGCTTGAATGACAATTGTGCCAGCAGCCAAATCACCTAAGCGCTTTTCACGGCTACCCAACATAATTAAAAAAGCGCCAATAAACAAAGTTTCATCAAAGGGTCGCAGTAAAGCACGTAGCGTTGCTTGTTGTAACCCGATGAGTCTACCATCATCTCGAACTACGCGAATTTTAGCAAAGCGTTTACCAGGAGTTTCTCCAAACCATAAGGTTTCAAAAAATACAAAATAGCCGATGTAAATTGCAAAGGCGATAATGAAGAAAATTGCTAATAACCAAATATCTAAACTTGGTAAATTTGTAAAAAAGTATTCAACAAAATTTAACAGCTGTGTCGAGAAGACACTCCAAGTAAGGACAAACAGAAGCAAAGTTACACCCAACACTGTATAGTCAATCAGGAGTGCCAAAGCTCGATTACCGATTCCCGCTAGAGTGAATTCCAACTCTACACTTTCTGGAGTCTGGAATGTGATGCGATTAAAAAAGCGCATATTTTAACTAATTCAAAATTAATAGAGTTGGATTAAGCTATTGAGTTAACGAAAATCTTGCGAGGGAGGTTCTCGTAATTGTAAACCTAGACCTTCACGCCGACTACGCAAGTCCAAATATAAAACAGCTTTTAGTGCTTGCCAGAATGGCATGACTAAAACTCCACCGATCAAGCTTCCAATCACAGAAATAAGATAGACAATCGAGTAAATAGCAGTACCAGGCTCAAGCCTGATTAGGAATAAGCTAGGTATATAGTTTAATACAAACACCAACGGCATTGTAACGATAAAAGCAACTAAAACAATGCCTTGAATGCGAAATACTGAGGCTTTAGTTAGCTCCCAACTTCTGGCAACACTTTCGCCACCATTGATATTTTCCTCAACTGCTAAGGGCACTTCAGCTACTATCCAACGAGAGTAGAACCAGGTTAGTCCTAATAATATAATGCCTGCCGTTACAATTATTGCCAATGTGGTTATGACTATAATGCCTGAAGTACCTAAAATTCCTCCTAATGCTACTCCAATCAAGCCTGCTAGTACACCGCCGACGATCGCTAGTCCAATATAAATTACCAGTAAAGATATACCTACTTGGAGAGCAACTCTTAAAAATGACCAAAGGCGTGGATCAATATGGCTTCTGGCAGTTTGAACACCTTCAGGCTGGTAAATCAATTCTCCAAAAGCCAAGCGTGAAATTAGTCCAGAAATGGCTGCATATTTTGCCCAACCATACACAGGAACGAGAATCCACAAGTGAGCGATCACAGCTAGATTAAGATAAGTCTTCAAATGAGAACGATACAACCGTACCGCAGCACTGACAACGTTACCGATACTCAGTGGTTGTATCTGACCGGAAGATCCAAAGTTTTCAGACATAATGCTAAATTTCCCTTGAAATTACGGAGATGAATTTGAGGTTATCTTAAGCTAAGTTAAACTCAGTGTTCCCAAAATTCATGAATATTCAACGTTGGATTGCGCGACGAGAACCGAATTGGCAGCGTTTAGATGCCCTATTAAGGCAGATAGAAAAAAAAGGGTTAAAGTCCCTACGGGCAGCAGAAATTAGAGAGTTAGCGAGTTTATATCGTTCAGTAACAGCAGATTTGGCACGTGCCCGCACTCAGCAAATCGGCAATACTTTAATCCAAAGTTTACAATCTTTAACAACTCGTGCCTACACGCAGATTTACCAAGGTTCGCGGCGACAAGAATGGCAGGCAATCCTAGAATTTTATCGTTGGGGATTACCATCTGTAGTCCAGAAAACGTTTGTATCTATTGCTGCGGCTACGGCGCTGTTTTTACTGGGGGCACTAGTGGCTTGGTGGTATTCCTGGCAAAACCCCAGCTTTATGCCTTTGATTGTATCTGAAAGTTTGATTACCAAAGTACGAGATGAGCATAAATTATGGATGGGTTCAATTGTCAGTATTGAACCTCTGGCATCCAGCGGGATCGCGATCAATAATTTGTCGGTGTCTTTTGGGGCTGTCGCCGGTGGCATGACGGCTGGAGCATACACAGCCTATTTGATGGTATTTAATGGTTTATTAATTGGTGCTGTTAGTACTTTAGTTGGTCAAAATAATCTGGCTTATCCTTTTTGGGCCTTTGTGTTTCCACATGGTTCTTTGGAATTACCGGCGATATTTTTTGCTGGAGGTGCGGGATTTTTATTAGCAAGAGCAATTTTGTTTCCTGGTAAATATCGCCGTGGGGATGCACTGAAATTTTATGGTTATCAGGCAGTGCAGCTAGTATTTGGGATTGTACCAATGTTGATTATTGCTGGTGCGATCGAAGGCTTTTTCTCCCCTAATCCTAATGTACCTGATGCAATTAAATATCTGGCAGGAATAGGATTATTTATACTTTTAGTAATGTATTGTAGCCGCAAGCAAAAATAAAATAATTTAGATAGCGACTGATTGCCAATACATTTGCCGCAGCACCCGACTGGATAATCGAAATTCTCTCCCCCGAACAAAGCCATGCAAAAGTTACAAAAAAATCTTACACGCTTTTAATCACGGGACTAAAATGGGTTGGTTAATTGACCCTGATGAGTGATTCATTGCTGTTTATCCTGCGGGACAACAACCTTTACCTTTTGAGGAAATTGAGTCTGTTTTGCCAGTGCCAGAGTTCTGCCAGGGGTTACAGTTGACGGTAGGTAATATTTTTGGGTGGTTAAAGGTGACTCTGTAATAAATATTAATCTTTTCTCCTGAATGGATAATTTTTAGATTGCATGATTTACGAAATTTTAATTATTTAAATTAAACTTAAAACTTTTATTATTATATTTTGACTAACTAATTTAGCCAATCAAAATCCATAAGAAAAAATGCTTTAAATTAAGATTTAAACATACCTTAATTGTTTGCTTATCAATTGTTAAATAAGCTTTAACCATAAAAAATGTAGCCTATTCTAAGACTGGAATAATAGCAGTAAAATATTCCTTAAATCAGAGGCAATATGATTTTTTCGACCGCCATATTGAATCGTGTCGTTGCTACTTCAATGGTGACAAGTTCTGTTGCACTTAGTCCATTTTTTGGTGCGATCGCACAAGCTGAAACTCTCAATGGTGCAGGAGCAACTTTCCCAGCTCCGCTTTACGAACGCTATGCTCGTGAAGTGAAGAAGAAATATCCAGACTTGAAAATTAACTACCAAGCAATTGGTAGTGGTGGCGGTATTCGTCAAGTCATCGCCGGAACCGTTGACTTTGGTGGTAGTGATGCTGCAATGAAAGATGATGAAATCGCTAAAGTCAAGAATGGTGCAATCTTAGTACCTACAGCAGGCGGTGCTGTTTCTGTTGTTTACAATCTTCCAGGCGTTAACAATCTCAAATTATCCCGCGCTACACTACCAGCAATTTATTCAGGTCAAATTACCAAATGGAATGACGCGAAAATTAAAGCTGATAATCCAAGTACTAATCTACCAAATCAAACAATTAAATTTGCTGTTCGTGCCGATGGTAGCGGTACAACTTTCATTTTTACGAATCACTTGAGTGCCATCAGCGGTTATTTTAAAGGCAGAGTTGGAACTAACACTGCTCCAAAATGGAATCTGCCAAATGTCCTCAAAGGCAAAGGGAATCCAGGCGTAGCTGCTATAGTAGCTCGGACTCCTGGTTCTATAGGTTATGTTGAATACAGCTACGCTGTCAAAAACAATCTGAAATCAGCACTCGTACAAAATAAGAACGGAGAATTTGTTGCTCCTTCTTTAGAATCTGCAAATGCAGCTTTATCAACTGTCACTTTCCCAGACAACTACCGCGTTTTTATCGGAGATCCAGCACAAGGTTATCCCATTGTCGGTCTTACTTGGATGATGGTTTACAAACAGTATGCTAATGCTGCGAAAGCTGATGCAATTAAGAAATGGATTAATTGGGTATTGAAAGACGGTCAACAGTACAACGATGACCTTAACTACACCAAAATTCCATCTGATGTAGCAAATCGAGTGCTTCAGACAGTAAATAGCTCTGTCAAGCCTTAATTTGCAATTTTTAGAAATTACGCACAAGAGATCCCTCAATTTCCTTAAAAAGGGAAGGGTGCTTTGAATATAGCAATCCTAAATGAGATTGTGAAAATTTTTGTTATGGTCGTCTTTGGTCATTTGTCCTAAGTAAATTGCAAATAACAAAGGACAAATGACTAATGACTAATGACAGCCAACTCCAAAAATATTTCACAAATGATTTAGGACTGCTATATATCCCCCTTTTAAGAGGTTTAGGGGGATTATTTTACTACTTTCTTTCCCTAATAGACTGAGTTAAGAAGTCGCTCTACTAGTAAGAAAAAATCTATTTTATTGATTTGTAATGGCAAATTTATCAGATGATTCAAATCTAGGCGATGAAAATTTCAATCTAAGTGCTACCAGCGGCACAAATTTCTGGTTTGACCAAGGTTTTACACGGCTAGTATACTTTTTTGCTGTGATTACTGTTGCAGTACTATTTTTGATGAGTTGGGTAATTTTACACGAAGCTCTACCAGCCATCAAGCAGTTTGGAATGGGGTTTTTATGGGGACAAGATTGGGATACAGGTAATCAGATTTTTGGTGCATTACCCTATATTTATGGAACTTTGGTAAGTAGTGCGATCGCTATTTTATTTGCTGTCCCAATGGGAATGGCAGTAGCCTTAGTCACGAGTGAAAATTTTTTACCTACATCACTGCGAACCACTCTAGCATTTGTTGTTGAATTAATTGCTGCAATTCCCAGTGTAATTATTGGTTTGTGGGCGATTTTTGTCTTTATTCCAGTTCTAGAACCTCTCCAAAAGTGGCTAGCCAGCACTTTTAAATGGATACCACTATTTAATACAGAAGATCCTTCTGGGACTAATATGTTGACTGCTGGAGTTATTCTCGCGATCATGATTTTGCCCACAATGGCAGCAATTAGTCGTGATGTCTTAATGGCTATCCCTAAAGAATTACGTAGTGCATCTATGGCTTTGGGTGCAACCCGTTGGGAAACAATTTTTCGAGTCTTGCTACCATCTGGATTTTCTGGAATAGTAAGTGCAGCAATGCTTGCTTTAGGACGTGCTTTGGGTGAAACAATGGCTGTCACGATGGTGATTGGTAACTCTGCTCAAATCAGCGCTTCTTTACTTGATCCAGCTTATACAATTCCCTCTGTATTAGCTAATGAATTTGCCGAAGCTGAACCGGGTTTGCATATAGGTGCTTTAAGCTATTTAGCATTAATTTTATTTGGGTTGACTCTAACTGTAAATATTGGTGCTGTAATCTTGGTGAAGTGGGTTGGCAGGAAAAATAAATAACACTGCCTAACTTTGAACTTACTACAAATACCTCAGTTGAACAAGATGTTTATCAATCAAAATTTGTAAAAATTATGAGTGGTTATATTCAGTCAGAAACAGATGAATCATTAGCGGCAGAATTATGCAGTCCTCTGCCAACAGGACGAGTAATATTTACATACGGAATGAATGCGATCGCCTTTAGTTTGACAGGTCTAATACTCATTCCTTTATTATCAATTTTGTGGGAAATTTTCATCCGGGGAATATCTGGACTCAAATCAGAAATGTTTGTCAAAGCAGTTATTGATAATGGCTTTGGCAATGCCATCCTGGGAACCATAATTATGGTGGTTATTGGTGCTATTTTAAGCATTCCCACAGGGATTATGACAGGAATTTTCTTAGCAGAATTTAGCCAAACTAATCCAGTTGCTAGTATTGTTCGTTTTGTCACTAGTATTCTTACAGGCGTGCCTTCAATTGTTGTAGGCGTATTTGCTTATGGTGTAATAGTTCTGGTAACTAAAGGATTTAGTGCGATCGCAGGTGGTTTTGCTTTAGCCGTGATTATGCTACCTGTGATTATCCTGACAACAGAAGAATCCTTAAAACTTATTCCTATATCTCAACGCCTCGCCTCCGCTGCTTTAGGCGGAACTCGCTTCCAAACAACTTTTCGCATCATTGTGACTGCTGCAATCCCCGGAATTACTACAGGCATTTTACTAGCTGTAGCTCGTGCTGCTGGGGAAACAGCACCTTTAATTTTTACTGCCTTATTTAGTCTAGATTGGCCAGAAGGATTGTTAAGTCCAACAGCTTCCTTGCCAGTATTGATTTTTAACCTCTACAATGACCCCGACCCACAAAAAAGCCAATTAGTATGGACTACTTCTATAGTTTTACTCAGCTTAATTTTATGTGTCAGTATTCTCTCTCGCTTAGTTATTAGACAGAGAAGAATTAAGTAAAAATAAATTTTTGTTTTATTTCGTACCTTGGGAAAGCATGAGTAACCTAATTCCAGCTATTAAAGTTAAAAACATCAGCTTTTACTATGGGACAATAAAAGCTATTGAAAAGGTATCAATAGATATTTATCAGAACCAAGTAACCGCAATTATTGGCCCTAGTGGTTGTGGTAAATCTACCTTCATCAAAATTCTTAATCGCATTAGCGAATTAGAAGGGCCTGTCAAAGTTGAAGGAGATGTAGAATTTTTTGGTCAGAATATTTACGATCCTCGTGTCAACATCAATCGGTTACGCCGCCAAATTGGTATGGTGTTCCAAAAACCAAATCCTTTTGGGATCAGCATTTACGAAAATGTTGCCTACGGTATGAGAATAGCAGGCAGATATTCAAAATTAGAATTAGATGAAATTGTCGAATCTGCACTTCACAGCGCTGCTCTTTGGGATGAAGTTAAAGATAAGCTGGATAAATCAGCTTTAGGGCTTTCTGGTGGTCAACAACAAAGATTATGTATAGCCCGTGCTTTAGCAGTCAAGCCGAAAGTTCTACTGATGGATGAGCCTTGCTCGGCTCTTGACCCCATTGCCACCATGAAAGTTGAGGAACTGCTCCATAGTTTGCAGTCTGAGTTGACGATTGCGATCGTTACCCACAATATGCAGCAAGCCGCTCACGTCTCTGATTTTACGGCTTTTTTTAGCACCGATGAAAGTCGGATTGGTCAAATGGTTGAATTTGGCGCTACAGAGCAAATCTTTAACAACCCACTAGACCCTCGCACCCGCGACTACATTTCAGGACGTTTCGGTTAAGGTGTCTTCAAACGTGACTTATCGATTTTTGTCGATCTAGCTTGCACTAGAAGATACTCATAAAATCTAGTTTAAAAAAGTTACTAATTTATCTTTATAAAAAACTAACTCCTCACTATCCATGAGGATATATGATATTGATGTTTTTCTTTATACATATATATTTTAAATCGAAATAGACCTAATCCTTTTTCATAAGCAAGGGTGCTATGTAAAAGGATGTTTTAAAAGTCATGATTGATGTATCAAATATTTTTTTACCCCACCCTAACCCTCCCCGATATATTGGGGAGCCACTGCGTTGGGCGGGCAACGCCCGACTTGTTCGCGCAGCGTCTCCCCTTCTCCCAAAGGGAGAGGCTAGCGCCAAGGGAGAAGCATGTGGCGTGAGGGAACCGGATTTTCTTGTTTCCCCCCAATATATCGGGGGGATTAAGGGGGGTAATAATTCGATTAAAATCACAACATACCACTTTTCAAACAACCTCTAAGTGAAGGTGCAAAAGATGAGTATAAAAAGTCTGTAAAAGAGAAATTTTGGAACACAGTCTTGATACAAATAGCTAATAACACTTTATTTGCTGTATAACTACGTAATTTCCATGAATATATCCTTTTGGGAGTAACATAGTGAAACAGCATTGCTGATTTGTACTGTTTTAGTTTGTCAAGTTTTGTTTCATACGTTTTGGGAATATGAGTAAACTAATTCCAGCCATTAGAGTCAAAAACTTCAGCTTCTATTATGAAACTAAAAAGATAGTTGAAGGCGTGTCAATGGATATTTATCAAAACCAAGTCACGGCAATTATTGGTTCTAGTGGTTGTGGGAAGTCTACTTTTCTTAAATCGTTAAATCGCATGAGTGAATTAGAAGGAGATGTGAGGGTTGAAGGAAGAGTAGAATTTTTTGGGCAGAGTATTTATGAGCGTCGTGTCAACATCAATCGTTTACGTCGCCAAGTTAGTATGGTTTTTCCCAAACCAAATCTTTTTCCCATGAGCGTTTACGATAATGTTGCTTATGGGGTGAAATTAGTTGGATGGCATCCGAAAGTAGAATTAGATGGAATTGTTGAATCTGCCATCAAAGCTGCCGAACTTTGGGATGAAGTGAAAAATAAGCTGCACAAATCTGCTTTAGAGCTTTCTGGCGGTCAACAGCAAAGATTATGTATTGCCCGTGCTTTAGCGGTCAAGCCGAATGTTCTTTTGATGGATGAGCCTTGTTCAGGTCTCGATCCTATGGGTAGTATGAAAATCGAAAATTTGATCCATAACTTGCGTTCTGAGTTGACAATTGTAATGGTTACTCACAATATGCAGCAAGTTACTCGCCTATCTGATTTTACAGCTTTCTTTTATAGGAATGAAAATCGTACTACTCAAATGGTTGAATTTGGTACTACAAATAAAATCTTTACTAATCCTGTGGATTCTCGCACCCGCGACTATGTTTTTGCTCGCATCATTTGAAGTGTTTCTTAAATTATAGCCATTCAGATGGTTACTATATGGTGCAATTGGAAATGAGGGGTTAAATCGAATTTCCGCTTGCTTTAAGTTTTTCTGGTGTCGGGCAATGCGATCTAATATTGACAGTATTTTTTTATACTATATATTTAAAGAGAAGTATTTGCTTTAGACCACCTGAATCATAAAATGAAATGTCCCCGGTGCGAATCTACTTCATATCGTAAAAATGGTCGTCGGAATGACAAGCAGAATTACCTCTGCAAAAATTGTGGTAAGCAATTCCTCGAGCCTGCATTCCCTGCTTCCCTAGAAACTGACTTGCTTGCTAACAGCAACGGATATACTAAAGTATCTACATCTGAAGCGACGGAACTTTCTTTAGTAAAAAACCTGTCAGAAGAAAAAATCACGGAGAAAAGTCTTGGCTCTTTTAGTTTGACATTAGCTGAACAACTGCTGCAAATTATATTATCGCCTGCTTGGTTAGAATCTGCTGCATTCAGCCAATTTATCCAAAAATTTCAACAAAAAACTGAAATAAAACATCAATTAGAAACAGGAATATCTCTTCTACTTTTGGATGCAGAGAACTTAAAATTAGATGTTAATTCAGAATTATTTTTAGCTAGTGTCTGCAAGTATCCTCTCCAATTTAAAATGGCATTTGCTAACTGGAGAAATCCAAGTATTGGAAAGCAAGATATTGAACTATATAATCGTGGCTATCAACTTGTCCACGTACCAGAGGGTAAGGATAGTGCTGATGCAAAAATGATCGCTTTTGGTGCTTGTGTTTCACGCTCTTATCCAACAGTTAAAGAAATATTAGTCTGTTCTAACGATGGAATTTTAATTCACCTCTGTAACGAACTCCAAAACCAAGGATTAATTGTCTATTGGGTACGTAGACAAGGGCAAACTTTACATATAGAGAACCGGAATACTGGCAAATTAACTCATTATTCTTTGGCAATGGCAACAGAAGTTCCATCCTTGGAAAAAGTGGTTGAGCAAATTCAAGACTTAATTAAAAACGAACAAGATTCTATTAATACTCGATTACACAGTTTAGCAACTATTGCAAATTTATTTCAAGAAAGATCCAATATCAATAATAAATCTAATCCTAAGCAAACAGAAATTGAAGAAATTATCACTATTAGAGATGATTCACCTGCACAATCTATTCAAGAACAAGAAAAAGAAGATTCTGCGGAAATTCCTAATGAAAAAATATTAAATAAATTACTATTAAAAATTATTCAAGATATACAAACAAAGTCTCCCCAAACTAAATTATCTGTGTCTAAACTAGGTTCAGAGTTACGGAAAATAACCGGAGAGTCTCCTAATTCGATTATTAAAAAATTAAAATTAGGTTCTAATTTTACCAAATATTTAGAATCATCTCCCACATTTACATTAAAAATGAGTGGCAAGGAATATGAGGTAATTCCGCTACTCTCCGAATAGATACTTTTTGGATGTTTACGTACAACCTGAGCTTGTAATTCTGTATTATCTAAAAAGATGTAAATAAATGTAAATAATACAATGCAGGATAAAGTTGTTGTTATTGTCGGTGCTACTGGTGGTATTGGTTCAGCTCTAACACAAAAACTTGCGCCTACCGAAGTCCAGTTGGTACTGGCTGCCAGAGATGCTGTTCGTTTAACAAAACTGGCAGATGATTTACCAAGGCAAGTTTTGAGCGTTCCCACTGATATTACTGACCCCCAACAGGTAGATACTTTGATCAAAAAGACCATCGCTGAGTTTGGTCAAATCGATATTTTAGTGAATGCAGCTGGTGCTGGTATACTCAAGCCCTACAACAGCCTAGAACCCGCTGATTTAGACAAGATGTTAGATGTCAACTTAAAAGGTAGCTTTTACACTACTCAGGCGGCTGCTGAAGAGATGCAAAAGCGCAAGTCTGGTCACATCTGTAATGTGGTAGGAATTCTGGGCAAGCATTCGATGGGGATGGCCACAGCTTATTCGGCTTCTAAGTTTGGTGTTGTCGGTTTTAGCAAGTGCATGGCAGAGGAACTCAAGCGTTTTGGTATCAAGTTCACGCTATTCTACTTTGGTGGGGTAGATTCTCCTTTCTGGGATAACGTCAACCTAAAAGTAGACCGAAAAAAAATGCTTAGTCCTGAAACTGCTGCCAATGCGATTTTCTTTGCCCTTTCTGCCGAACCACAAGCTGTGCCAATGGAAATTAACATTCAACCTGATAGTCATTTGTTCTTTTAGAGTGGGAGTAAGTTTACATAATTATTGCTTAGGAAAGACGAGAAAATCTAGCAAAAAAGGCAAAATTTACAGATATATAAACTGTTATGCTTGATTTTCAATATCTATGAAAATTGATCACGTTCATTTCTATGTAGAAGACGCCAAAATGTGGCGGGATTGGTTTGTACGCCATCTTGGTTTTCAAGCAGTAACCGATCGCATTAGTTCATTTCACACTTGTACAGAAGTGGTGAAAAGTGGTGATGTCTGCTTTTTTTTATCTTCACCACTGTTGCCTACAAGTCCAGTAGCTGAATTTCTGCGGCAATATCCACCTGGTGTGGCAGATGTCGCTTTTGTTGTCGAAGATGTCGAAGGCGCGATCGCCCTAGCTCAAAAATACGGTGCTACAATCCTACAACCCATCCAGGAACGCCAAGAGGGTAAGGCATTCATCAAATGTGGCAAAATTGCCGCCTGGGGTGGATTGACTCATACATTGATAGAAAGGTCATTAGTCAGTGGTCATTTGTCATTGGTTTTTGACAAAGGACAAATGACTAATGACAAAAGACAAATGACAAATGACAACACTTTTACCGCCATAGATCACGTAGTTCTGAACGTGGCAGTTGGTGAATTGGATCGTGCTGTGGCTTGGTACGAAAAAATCCTAGATTTTCAACCCCAGCAAGCATTTAAAATTAAAACCAATCGCTCTGCTTTACACAGCCAGGTGATGGTTTCGCGCAATGGTAGCGTTCAATTGCCCATTAATGAGCCAGCTACCAAGAATTCTCAAATTCAGGAGTTTCTTGATGTCAATCGGGGGCCAGGAATTCAACATATTGCCTTGCGGACGACTAATCTTGTGAGTGCGATCGCCAAATTTCGTGCCAGTGGTTTATCTTTACTCTCAGTTCCTCAAACCTACTACTCGCAGCTAAAACAGCGTCCAGGAATCACGCTATCACCTCTAGAACTAGAAGCGATCGCTCAACAGGAAATTCTGGTGGACTGGCAAGAAGATACTCCCGCAGAAGGAGGAAATGCCGCACCCTTATTACTACAAATTTTCACCCAGCCAATATTTGAACAGCCGACATTTTTCTTTGAGTTTATTGAACGCCGTTTCCAAGCTCAAGGTTTTGGCGAAGGTAACTTTCGCGCCTTATTTGAAGCCATTGAAAGCGAACAAATCAAACGCGGTACTTTGCAATGATGCCTGAGTACAAAATATCAATTGAAATTCAGCCAGACTCCAGAGAAGTTGATTTTATAGACAAGCAACTTCAGCAATTCAATATAGGCAAGATTGGAGATTACCAATATACGCCACTGTTTCTATTGCTGCGTGATTCAGAAGAAAATGTAGTGGGCGGCTTAGAAGGTTTTATCGGCTTGGGATGGCTTCATATCGCTACTCTCTGGATTGCACAGGAGTTAAGAGGTGATGGATATGGAAAAACGCTACTTTTGGCAGCAGAGCAAGAAGCTGCTAATCGTGGCTGCTTAAACGTATATGTTTTTACTTACAGCTTCCAAGCTCCTGAATTTTATCAGCACTTGGGGTATGAAGTTTTTGGAGAGTTAGGGGATTTTCCTCCAGGTCATCGTCGATACTTTCTTAAAAAGAATTTACAAAAAACCCTCAGCTAAACTTAATAGTCTCTAAAAATACTCATACATCTGAGATAATTTTAATAAAAATTAACATTTTCCGCCGATGCTAAGACTGATTACTGACTTCGACGGTCCAATTATTGATGTTTCCGAACGCTACTACCGCGTTTATCAATTCTGCTTAGATAAAACCCGTCGCCCCGATCAAGTAGTGCAAGAACTTCCGAAAGCAGAATTTTGGCAGTTCAAGCGATCGCGTGTTCCTGAAAAACAAATCGCCTTAAATTCCGGGTTAGACGAAGCTCAAGCCCAAGAATTCGCCCAGTTGCGACGGCAAACTGTGCATACAGAACCTTACTTTCACTATGACACTCTCGCGCCTGGTGCTGTGGATGCACTGTTAAAAATTCAACAAGCTGGAATTGATTTGGCAGTGATGACGATGCGCCGATTTCGAGAACTAGATTATGCCTTCCAAAAACACGATTTAGGGAGATTTTTCCCAGAAAATCGTTGTTATTGTTTGACTAACGACTACGTTAAAACTCGCGATATTGAAGATAAGCCCTTGTTGATGGCTAGGGCATTAAAAGAACTGCCCCCGTCTGCTGATACCTGGATGGTGGGGGATACGGAAGCCGATATTACCGCAGCTAAAAATTATGGGATTAAGGTGATGGCTGTGGAATCTGGAATTCGCGATCGCACCCAACTAGAACTTTACCACCCCGACTTAATCGTTAAGGATTTTAGCGCTGCTGTAGATATAGTTTTAAAAGCTAAACACCTTGTTTAAAAAGGCTCTGTAGCTGCAACAGATTCAATTAATCAGCATTCGGGTTGCAAATCAAAATAGGAGTCAGAATAAGTATTCTGACTCCTGACTTTTTTATCTCAGAAGAACATACATAAACCATGTCTTCTTTATAGAAACCTGCTTACGGCAGTGGTTTAACGTAGAAAACTACTAACTAACCACAATAATATAAACGTCACTACAGTAGAGAATTGATTCGTTTCCAGACTAATAAATGATATTTGTGGTAAGAGCCAGCTAGCAACTAGTCCCCCAACGATTAGGCCAATTATTAAACTGACCAGGGTGAACAGAACTGCTCGGCCAAATTTGCCTTCCTTGCGATTAAGAAAGTAAATACTAGTGCCTACGCCAACCACCAATGCTAACTGCAAAACCTGATCGCCTCCCTCTGGATAGAACAGGCTAATAGAACTCAAACCAAGAAACCAAGCTCCTGGTAAGAGTATATCCGCAGGCGTTGGCTGATCCAGCATCCGTTGCAGCCATGCGGGTGACTGCTCGCGAGGGGTTGGACTTTCTTTCGGAGGCGATTGCACTCGCAACTCTGGAAACCGTATCCGCTCAGGGACTTTGATTTTACCTTCCTGGCGCATCCGTAAGCGATCCATTAAAATCGCATCGTAAGCTGCCTCAATCACTTCCAAATGCTTTGCATCGCCATTATGTTGCTCGAATAGGCGATTACGAGCATCCTGAATTTCATCGAAGCTAGCCTCTTCTGATACCCCAAGTTTTTCGTAGGGATTTTGATCGCTCATGGGAGTTTGTTACTTCAGCCTCAATCAGCGGCAGTCTTTTATCGAATAAAAAACAGCTTTAGGTTTTATTTTGATCGAAACTAAAGTCTCGACCTATTTATATGCCCTACCAGGATAGTAGCACGGGTTAGTTTGATCGACTTTGTAATTTCAACTATAGTCACTTTAACATATTGCTATAACTCCGTGTATACCCTCATGTCGTTGTCTAATTCTGGCTTTAATCTAGAATTTGAACGGAGAGTACCTAAAATTCATGGTTTTTATGAAAAAATCAACTTTACTGTTTCAAATTTGGCAACTTACTGTGCCCTAAAAGATTTTTTTTTAATTATACTGAATAATCGCTTGTGGTATATATCCACATATCGATTTAAAATTGAAACGTTTTAAGTTACCACCTAACTGGGATCAAGAAGGTGTCTTGTTATCAAGAACGGTTGCAGTTAAAGTCAGAGCGCTTATATACTGTTGGCTAATAGAAGTTTCGCCTTCTGATTGCCCACAATCCTGATTAAAGTATTTATTTTTGAACGATCGGGATTCTTATACCGTAGCCATGTAGATTCTTAGTTAGTCCCAAAGTGGCAACTGCGTTTTTACGCAACTCTCTTGTTAATCTTACGAATTTTTGTGCAAAGTAATGGTCATGGCTCCTGCCAAGATTCTTGTTGTTGACGACGACCCTGCGGTTCGGAATTTAATCCAACGCTTTTTGATTAAACAGAACTATCAGGTGGAGGCTGCCGAAGATGGAAAGACAGCCTTAACTCTATTTGAGCAATTTAACCCTGATTTGGTGATTCTAGATGTGAATTTACCAGATGTCACAGGGTTTAACCTCTGCCAAGAGATGCAAAGTCGTAATGGTGTTTTTGTTTTGATGTTGACTAGCCGTGCTGACGAAGCTGATAAAATTCGCGGCTTTGCTAAAGGTGCTGACGACTATCTCACCAAACCTTTTGGGCTAGGAGAGCTAGAAGTCCGAGTTGGAGCTATTTTGAGGCGTCAGCGAGTGATAACTACGACCGAGCAGAAACGTTTGGTATTTGAAAAACTTATGATCGATCCAGTGCGACGGGAGGTAGCACTTAATAACCAAGCAGTACCTTTAACTGCTCTGGAATTTGACTTGTTGCATTTTTTAGCTAGTCATCCAGGTCGAGTTTGGCGGCGGGCAGAACTAATCCAAGAGGTGTGGGACTATGAATATGTCGGCGACCAGCGGGTTGTAGATGTTCATATCGGCCAAATTCGCAAGAAGATTGAAATTGATGCTAGTCAGCCAGCATTAATTCAAACTGTACGTGGCGTAGGTTATAAGTTTGAATCTGCTGCTCACCCTCAGCAGTTGGAAGGCAAGTCCTGAGTTTATAGTCTAGAGTTTTTTAACTCTTGACTGTTAACTCTTGGGGTAGTAGTTGGTGAATTCTCTTGGCTTTAGTAACAGACAAATTTAGACAATCAAAATAAGTAGATATTCCTCAAATACAGACCAAACAGTTATTTGAGATATTTATTTATCCATTTAAGACAGTGGACAGGGGAGAGAGTCCACTGGAAAATATTTCTTTGTATCTGACCGTTTTGGTAGATATAACGGTACTTAACTTGGAGTTCGTAGGGGTGCTTAGCTATAGCTGTGCATTGGTTTTAACTTAAGGTGAAAAGGGAGCAACGCTAAAAATACCGCTTATAATAGTTGGTTGTTTGTAAAAATAATAACTAAGTAAAAATCCGGAGCATTTTTTATGGGAATCGGAAATATTTTTTCAGGGATTTCTGATTTTAAAGGACTAATCAGTAGCCAATGGGAGCATCGCCTACTGATTCAACTCCAAATGTCGTACCATCCGCAAGATAAGCTAATCGTCATTCATTGTCACTGAGGGCTAGAGTCAACTAACAGCTTTCATCCCCGACTTAAAAGAGGTTCAATCTTCAAAAATTTTTGGGTTTTGAAGATTGAACTTCGGAGTTTTCACCCTGCATTCTTATAACAAGTACTAAGGATCAGCTAATATATTCAAGTCTTGCCTCAATTGTCAATATTGCGCTATTGCCAACTAGTTTTAGCAACACGAGAAACTATTGGAACCTTTTTAAGGATCAGAATCTACTGATCTTTTTTGTTGTAATATTACCCCGATATGCCCCAATACGGTTCGTTAAGAATATTTGTAGGTTGGGTTGAACTTTAGTGTTACCCAACAAACCCCGCAAAATGTTGGGTTTCGTTCCTCAAACGCCACTTGCTTCTCCCAAGGGGAGACGCTACGCGAACAAGTCGGAAACCGCAAGGGCGCAGTGGCTCCCCAACCTACACATTTTTATTTTTTGGGCTTAACCGAACCATATTGCGATATGCCCGATCGCTATTAGCTTAAAATCCCGTTAATGGGGCACGGTATGCCTTGCCCCATTAATAAATAGGGGAATAACGCCCTTCATACCAGTACCTATGGGGTGTCTAGTAAATTAGCTGTTGCTGGTGAGTCGGTACAGGGCATTTCTACTGTGGAGTGGTGAAACAAAGTTTCCAGATAGACTCGCGCAGCACGGCGATCGCTATCTCCATTTTGGAGTAAAAACAATGATAGCGCCGCCGTCAATACTCTGTTTTCATCCCAATCGGGATGGGTTTCTAAGTAGTTTTTTAAGGATTCGTGGAGTGTTTCAGGAATTTCTGTAAAGATACTAACCGTTGATTTCATGAGATTTTCCTCCTATGAGGATAATCAAGAGGGACAAGTTGCTTGCGGTAAACCGGTTTAGGGCTTCACACGCTCTTTCGCTATCCCGACAATCTGCATTCACATCTGGTGGTAATATATTTTACACATTTGATGCCAGCCGATTAAACGGATTATAAAAGCAAGCCGCATCATTGTGCGCCAAGAGGGGGTGGGTTTGTCAATGCTGCGAAATGTTAAAAACGATTGTATAAAAAATAAATGCGAACGAAAGAATCGGGATTTAAGCCTATTTTTTGTTACTTTACTTCATAAAAACTCAGTCCTTAAACTTCTTTGCTACTTGTAATCAACAATCCCCAGTAAGACAGCAAGAAGCCTATTAGCTCGTATAGCACCTGTGGAAAACTGCTAAAATCCCTGTGGAAACCCTGTGGAATGAGTGAGGAAAATAGTAGCCAATGATAAGAATTACAAAAATGTCATCAAACTATGACATTTAAACTCATGAA
Organism: Nostoc sp. LPT; assembly: GCF_017115165.1. Lineage (GTDB taxonomy): Bacteria > Cyanobacteriota > Cyanobacteriia > Cyanobacteriales > Nostocaceae > Nostoc. The sequence goes on from NZ_JABXKF010000005.1 coordinate 40,700, forward strand.
ATTAGCTTCTCAATCTCAGTTATCATCGTGGTTGCCCTCGATACATCCCCAGGTCTGGATTTTCGCAATTGGTAGATTTCTCTCGGAAGTTGGTACCGGCTTTACCCTGTTTTATGCGCCCATCTTTTTTGTTAATCAACTTGGTTTATCTGCAACCAGTGTTGGGGTAGCCTTGGGTAGCGCCTCGATTTCCGGCATTGTAGGGCGGATTGCGGGTGGTTCTTTGGCTGATTCTGAATATTGGGGACGCCGCCGCACTTTGTTGCTAGCCACGGCGATTTCAGCAATTGCTTCTCTAGTTTTAGCTACAACCAATAATTTCACTTCTTTGGTAATCGGTAGCTTGATTAGCGGTTTAGGGATAGGTTTCTATTGGCCGGCGGCTGAAGCTGTGGTTGCTGACGCTAGCCAAATTGACAATCGCCGGGAAACTTTTGCGATCGCCCGACTAGCTGATAATCTTGGGTTAGCGATCGGAATTGTCCTAGCAGGGTTTTTGATCGCGATAATTGGGAGTTATCGATGGCTATTTGTGATTGATGCCATCTCTTTTATGGTATTTTTTGGAGTTGTCTATGTAGGGATTAGTGAAACTGAACAACAGCAGATAGGAGTATCTGAAAAGGTAGAACTTTTTACTGCTTGGATGGCAGTATTAAGAGATGGGCGTTTCCTGGTCTACATAGCAGTTAATATATTCTTTACAATCTATATTTCTCAAATCCACAGCACCCTGCCGCTTTACTTCAAAAATTTTGTCCTTGTCGAAAGTACTGTCAAGGGATTTACCGAAACTACGATTAGCGGACTATTTGCTTGGCATCTGGTGTTCGCAATTATTTGTCAGTTGCCTGTCACCAGCATCTTAAAACGCTGTTCTCACACACTCGCACTTACTGTTTCTGCGATTTTCTGGGCAATTGGTTTTGGACTGATTTGGGTAAGCGGGACAGCCCCATCTGATCATCTGCTTTGGGTAACATTGGCATTGGGAGTATTTGCTGTGGCAATTGTTTCTTATACCCCATCTGCTGCCTCTTTAGTGACTGAGTTAGCCCCAGAAAATCAACGCGGCGTTTATTTTTCCATCAACGCTTTGTGCTGGGCTGTTGGCTCTTTTATTGGTCATCCTTTGGGTGGATGGGCATTAGATCAACCACAAATTATTACCAATACTTACTGGCTAGGCTTCATCTTCAGTGTAGCGATCGCTGTAGCAATTTTACAGTACCTCAATCGAATTTTGGCTGATTAACCACCAAAATGGTATTATGCTCATGTTTAGCGATTTTTTAGGGAGTTAAATCACAGTGGTACGTTGATACAACAAATAGGCAAATTATTATAAGTTGCTGCGATCGGGCTAAAAGTCCGATAAGTTTTGATTTTTTGTTTGTTGTGATTGCGTCAGAATTTACTGTGAATATTCCTTCCTCGTATCTCGAAAAAATTCATGCTGTCTATCCTAATATCTCTATTGAGCATCTTGACTTTAATCAAGATGGAATGGTTAACGATATAGTAATTGTTAATCATGAGCTTGTATGTCGCTTTGCCAAAGATGACTGGGGAAAACAGGTACTTTCCCATGAAGCTAAGGTGTTGGAAGTGGTGCAAAATTATGTCGATCTGCGAGTTCCGCACTTTGAACACCTGGAAGAAGGCTTTGCTAGCTATAGATTTATTAAAGGTGAACCGCTATCTCGTAACACCTTGCTGAAGTTGAGTGAAGCATCACAAGCGCGTGTCATCTCGCAACTAGCCAGATTTCATCAACAATTACACAGCATTCCAAATGAAGTTTTAGTTAATGCTGGGGTGTCTTGTTCTGGTGCAGAGCGTTCCCTTGAAGATTGGTTGCAGTTGTATGAGCAAGTTCAGGAAACTCTCTTTCCTCACCTGTGGCGTCATCAGCAAACTTGGATACACGAACTTTTTGCGCCCGTAATTACAAGTGAACTTGACCTCAGCTACACACCCGTACTGATCGACGGCGACAAGCCAGTGTATCACATTCTGTTTGACCCGATCTCCGAGAGCATCAGCGGTCTGATTGATTTTGGTACAGCTGGTTTGGGAGATGCAGCTTGTGATATTGCAGTGCAACTTGGTAATTACGGAGAAAGTATTGTGCGGCGTATGGAAAGCGACTATTCTATGTTACCGAATGTCATCGACCGGGCGCGTTTCTGGGTGGGCACACTTGAACTTCAGTGGGCTTTGGCTGGAGTAAAGTTTAACCATATCTCATTGTCGTTGGCACATATTGGTTTAGCCAGAGAGGTTCAACCTATGGGTACACGGTTAAGTTAACCTTTGCCTAGATTCTTTATTGACGACGTTCTTGCAGCTTGCGATATACAGATTTTAAATCAACTTGATGGTGAGCTAAGGCAACCAAAGTATGATATAGCAAATCAGCCACTTCACCTGCGATCGCATCTGCTTCATCATCCTTAAAAGCCATTACCACCTCAGCAGTTTCCTCACCAATCTTTTTCAAAATTTTGTTATCGCCACCTGCAAATAGTTTACAAGTGTAAGAACTTTCAGTAGGATTGTCGCGGCGATCGCATATTATTTGAAACAATTGCGACAATGTATCTCCTGGAGGTGCAACAATTTTTCCTTCTATTTGGTGAAAACAACTGCGCTCTCCAGTATGGCAGGCAACATCTCTTAATTGTTCTACCCCAATGAGCAGCGCATCACTATCACAGTCATAACGGATACTTTGCACTTTTTGGATATGCCCAGAAGTCGCCCCCTTGTGCCACAATTCTTGCCGGGAACGGCTCCAAAACCAAGTTTCTTCAGTTTCTAAAGTCTTTTGTAACGACTCCTGATTCATCCACGCCATCATCAGGACAGTACCATCTAGATAGTCTTGGACAATTGCAGGCACCAGACCCCGTTCATCGTAGCGAATTTTCTCAACCGGGATGGTGTAATGCAGCGAGCGCGAATCGTTAGAAGACATACCAGCTAGTTTGCTCTCATGAGAATAATTTATGGATTCACGATACCATTCAGAATAGGCTAGCTGGTATATTTTTTGGAATTAAATATCTAAAGTCAAGTCTTCATTGGACTTGCATAACATAATGTTATTTTTTTGGTTCAGCTAATTTTATACGATAGAAATTCTAAGCAGTGTTTGACCCTATCCTAAGATAGAGCGTTTTATTGCCCACTGTTAGGAGAGAACTTTGGTAAATACCACAATTAAAACAACAAAATCACAAGAAGTCTTCGCCGCTGCTCAAAATCTCATGCCCGGAGGAGTCAGTTCTCCAGTTCGTGCCTTTAAATCTGTAGGCGGACAACCCATCGTTTTTGATCGTGTTAAAGGCGCGTATATTTGGGATGTAGATGGCAATAAATACATAGACTATGTAGGCACTTGGGGCCCAGCTATTTGCGGTCATGCTCATCCAGAAGTAATTGCAGCGTTGCATGAAGCTTTAGAAAAAGGCACCAGTTTCGGCGCTCCCTCAGTTCTAGAAAATGTTTTGGCAGAAATGGTGATTGATGCCGTTCCTAGCATCGAAATGGTCAGATTTGTCAACTCTGGAACTGAAGCCTGTATGGGAGTTTTGCGGCTGATGCGGGCTTTCACCAACCGAGACAAAATCATTAAATTTGAAGGTTGCTACCACGGACACGCCGATACGTTTTTAGTCAAGGCGGGTTCTGGTGTTGCTACACTTGGCTTGCCAGACTCACCGGGAGTACCTAAAGCAGCAACTAGCAGCACTCTAACTGCACCTTTCAATGACCTAGAAGCAGTCAAAGCTTTATTTGAAGAAAACCGTGACGAGATTGCTGGTGTGATTCTTGAGCCAGTCGTCGGCAATGCTGGATTTATTGCGCCTGAGGCTGGCTTCCTAGAAGGATTACGGGAACTCACTCAGGAGTATGGAGCGTTATTGGTATTTGATGAAGTGATGACAGGCTTCCGCATTGCTTACGGTGGCGCTCAAGAAAAATTTGGCGTCACTCCCGATTTAACAACCTTGGGTAAGGTGATTGGTGGTGGTTTGCCAGTGGGGGCTTATGGCGGTCGTCGAGATATTATGTCAATGGTTGCGCCTGCTGGCCCCGTATATCAAGCTGGGACTCTTTCTGGTAATCCTTTGGCAATGACTGCTGGGATTAAAACTTTAGAATTGCTGCAAAAGCCAGGTACTTATGAGTCTCTTGAGCAGATTACTAAAAAGCTAGCAGATGGTTTACTGCAAATTGCCAAAGAAACTGGTCATGCAGCTTGCGGCGGTCAAATCAGCGCCATGTTCGGCTTATTCTTTACCTCTGGCCCAGTTCATAACTATGAAGATGCGAAAAAATCTGATACAGCCAAATTTGGACGCTTCCATCGCGGGATGTTAGAGCGTGGTGTTTACTTAGCCCCCTCTCAATTTGAAGCTGGGTTTACGTCTTTTGCTCACACTGAAGAAGACATTGATCAGACTTTAGCAGTTGCACGGGATGTAATGTCGAGCCTGTAACCTGTTTGTTAAGGGATTTCCAAATAAAAAGTATCCTGTTAACTCTTGTGGGGTGGGCATCTTCCCCCACAAAATGGATGATTTATAGGAAGTCCCTTTTTTAAGAGAGAAACAAGCGTGCGGAATTTTCGGACTCACTCTCAAGCATTACTTGCAAAACTTTCAGCAGTTAATGGTGTTCAATCGTCTTGCGCGGTTGGAGATCAAAGAAATTTTTTAACAGCTTTGCTCTTTACTGTCATTACTCAAGGAAGGTCACATCTTCGTCATAATTTCGCAATGGCTTCGTCAATAGAATATGCAATATTTAGCCTACATTAAGATTCATAGTTAATGAGGCAGGATTATTAACAATTCAAAATTCACGCATTCAAAATTCAAACATTTTAGACATTTCAAACGTTCGCGTAGCGTCTCGTAGAGAAGAGAAGTGCCTTGCGCGGGTTCCCCGCGTTGTGGCAACTTTGGGGGATTTAAACCCAGACTGAAACTGCTGCTACATATAGATGTAGGGGTCTTAAACCCTTGAGCTTATGATAAATTTTAGGGGGTTAAGTCCCTCACAACTAAGAAGTGGCAAGTTTTGTGGCTCTGGTCTCGATATCCGTTGCAAAACTTAACTTAATTACAAATTATTTTACTTGCCTTTTACAGTTCTCGAAATTCCCTTCATACCCCATAGGTTACAAAAATTAATATGTATGAAGGTGAGAACCTTCATGGTGAGGGTTTTGCTTATAGATACAGCAGTTTGCAACAAGCGTGAGGTACAAAACCGAGGACTCAAAAATTAAATTATTCTTCTGCCTCCAGCATAGCTGCCTCAAAACCAGTGACTTTGTCTTTATCCAAACGAAAACTGCTGTATTAGATTATCCATCGGGTAAGGTATTTTTTCAGAGTCAGGGTTGGAGCTAACTTTAAAAAATATACCAATCATAACTGTAGCTTGGATAGTAAGGCTTACAGAGTAGAAAGAGCTGCCATAGGTATTGTGAAAAAAAGATGGTTCGACCTTGAAGGAGCTATGAAGTGGACGACAATAAGTCATTTTTTGGTCTGCAAAAAATATTAGTTACGTTGCTTGTCTTGAGTGGCAGTGTGAGTGTCAGCACGATGATGCTTATTAAGTCAAGCTCCTCTAATGCTCAAAGTACAGAGAATATAAATGTAAACAATCTACCAAGCAAAGTTGGAATTCAGCAGCAGATTGAAGAACTAAAAGCGACGATGCTTAGAAGTTGGCAGCAACAAGCACAAACAAAAGGTTTTTCATATACTGTGCCACTACGTTTTCAAGGGGCAATAGTTGATGCGGCAAAATTGACTCCCGAACAGAAAGTAATTGCGCTCACCTTTGATGATGGGCCATGGCCTGAGAGTACCAAGCAAGTACTGGATATTCTCAAAAAAAATCAGATTAAAGGGACATTTTTTCTCATTGGGCAAAACGTGAAGAATTATCCAGGCTTAGTGAAGCAGGAGATTGCTGAGGGTCACGTAATTGGTAATCACACTTGGCATCATTGGTATCAATTCTTGAATCCACAAGCAGCTGCCTATGAAATTGACCACACAGCAGACTTGATTTATCAAGTGACAGGGATTAAAACAAATTTATTTCGACCACCAGGGGGACTCATGCACAATGGGGTGGCTAGTTACGCTAGAAATAGCAAATATGCCATCATTCGCTGGTCATCTGACTCTGTAGACTACTCACGTCCTGCTGTACCAAAATTAATTAATAATGTGTTTAGGAGGGCCAAGCCAGGTGGAATTGTGCTAATGCATGATGGTGGTGGTAATCGCTCTAAAACTGTGCAAGCTTTACCAGAAATTATTGCCAACTTTCGGAAACAGGGCTATAAGTTTGTTACTATTCCTGAACTTTTAGAAATGCAAGATAAAGACCAAAAGCTGATTGCAAACAAAAAAACCGTCCAAAATTAACATCTGAACGGAATTTTAACGTATGGCTGTCATTAGTCATTTGTCCTTTGTTATTTGCAATTTACTTAGCGCAAAGCCTGAGCGGAGGTTTCCGACGCTCGATGACTCGCTCTCCGTGGCGCTATCCGTTGGCGCAGCCCGCCGTAGGCATCAGAACTTTGTAAGAGAGGACAAATGACCAAGGACGACTAGAACAAAAATTTTCACAATCTCATTTAGGATTGCTATAGTTATGTTGCCAGTTGTTGCTGATACCGTACAACTACAAGTCAGGAGGTAAAATCACCTGATCGATTGCGTGGATTACGCCGTTACTACCTGTGATATCTGCCTGTGTGACTTTAGCATCATTAACGGTAACACCAGTAGCAGGATCAACTTTTACGTTGATTGTTCCGCCTTCAAGGCTTTTAACTTCGCCAGACTTCAAATCAGTGGACAATACCTTACCAGCCACCACATGGTAAGTTAAAATCTTCAGCAATACTTCTTTGTTGTCTGGTTTTAACAATTCTTGCAAAGCATCTGGTGGCAACTTAGCAAAAGCTGCATCTGTGGGTGCAAAAATAGTTAAGTTATCTTTGCCTTGTAAAGCTCCGGTCAATCCTGCTGCTTTCAAAGCCTTAGTTAAGGTGGTAAAGGAAGCGTTTGATTCTGCCAAGGCTAACAAGTTTTTGCCTTGATTGTCGCTTGCCCCTGGTCCTGGTGGAGTTGTAGTCGGTGGTGTGGTAGGTTGAGTTTGTGGTGGGATAGTACGTGGGGTGCGGGGTGTAGGTTCACTAGAGGGTGTAGGTTCGCTAGGGGGTGTAGGTTCACTAGAGGGTGTAGGTTCACTAGGTGTCACACTACCACCACCACGGTTATAGGGAGGCTCGTTGAAAATACTTGGTTTGGGATTTAGCGTTCCACCACTATTCTGTGCTATCGGTTTGCGTTTGGTATTGCCCTTTTCTATTTGAGAAATGGCTTCAGCAGGTGTGTATTGAGCGTTTGCTTGAAGGCGTTGACCCTGGTTATAGGGGGCTTCGTTGAAAATACTGGGGTTAGGATTTAGTGCCTCTTTCGCGTCAGATGGTAAAGTAATGAGGGCGCTGAAACTACTCAATCCTGCTATGCCTGCCAACGTGGTCAGCAATTTGCTGTAATTTGTCTTCATAAATTTTGTTTTTCTTTTTGTTCACAGATTACATAAAGATTTATAACATTTTGCTATGCACAAAATCTAACTCAAGAGGGAAGTAAGATTTTTCTCTAGAACAGTTTGTGCTAGTGAGGTAAAATGTTTAACCTCCACTCAAGCTGATAAGTATGAAATATATCTACCATATATTTAATGTAAATTGAGTAAATTTTCTCCATCACACCAAAATGAGTTAAAAAGCCCCACTCGGTGTCACATAAATTCTAAGAAAGCGTGAAAATCTCATATTTACAAGTTATGAGTTAGAATCAGCTTCAAAGAAAGATTATACTTAAAAGACAATTTCTATACAAATTTGTACGTAAATTAATAATTGATTCATAAATCCTAAATTACATAGGGAAGAAGGTTATATAGCGTTTTCCGACCTGGTGAGATACGTTTTCAAAGCTACTAACCTTGGTAAAAAAGATTTGGAAAGATTTGGGTGTACCTCAGTTGCTTAGGAAACGCTATATCTCAGAATTGACCATTGATTATTCAGCAAAAGCATAAAAATTAATTACCGAAATATTTTAACGTAGGCTAACGGTGAGAGAAATTGAAGTAACTGTTGAAGACCCAAGAATGAGAGGTTAGGTTTATTTATATATACTGAATTAAATTACTTAGTTATTTGATATCTTTCAATCATCAAACAATATCTTTTTAAAGTGATAATTTGATAACTTTACCAAAAATTAGGCATCAGTTAAACACTAATGTCAATTAAATAGATAACTAAGCAACTAATATCAATAAAAATTACTTAAACTAAAGATACAATTGTAAAGTTAAGAAGTTGACTAGTTACAAGATATACAAAATATGCTGGAATTATACCAATGGGAACTCTCTCAATACTCAGAGAAAGTGCGCCTAATTTTAGATTTTAAAGGACTAGATTACCGCAAAATCGAGGTGACGCCTGGGATTGGACAGGTAGAACTGTTCCGGCTGACTGGTCAAAAACAAGTGCCAGTATTAAAGGATCGTAATAAGTATATTGCGGATTCTACGGAAATAGCTAAATATTTAGACTTAGAGTATCCCGATCGCCCCATAATACCGCAAGATCCTAAACAACGAGGTTTAACTTTATTAATAGAAGAATGGGCGGATGAGTCCATAGGCATCAAAGGTCGCAAAGCACTATTTGCTGCCATAAGCCAAGATCAAAATTTCCGTAAGTCTTTATTACCCACCTCAACACCAGATATATTTAAAAGTCTGGTTCAAGGAGTACCTAGTGACTTACTGACAGTGTTGGGTTTTGGCGTCGGTTACAGCCCAGATGTGATAAAGTCAGCGATCGCATCTTTAAAACAAGACTTGGAAGCCTTGACGTTATTATTGGCAGATAGTCCTTATTTAACAGGAGATGAGCCGACTTTAGCTGACTTAGCGGTGGCTGGCTTATCGATATTGCTCAAGTTTCCTCCTGGGCCCTATCTGGATTTACCAGCTTCTATCAGAGGTAAAGGATTGCCAATCTTTGCCGAGAATATAGATTATGAACCATTCTTTACCTGGCGCGATCGCCTTTACGCTCAATTCCGCAAACCGTTAATTAGTACCACTCCACCAACGGGAAGTGCGCCAACTTCGATTCAGATTGATTAGATAATGGGGAATTGGGCATGGGGCATGGGGCATTGGGCATAGGGGATGGAGAAGAAAAACAAATGACAAATGACAAATGACAAATGACAAATGACCAATGACTAATCAGATGAATTCGGCACAGCCATTAGGTTCGGTCATTCAAGGTTCTCTAACTGAAGGTTTAGAAGTACGATTGCATCCTGACATTTCTGTAGAAGATATGCGGGTGGGTAAGTTTCTTGTTGTGCAAGGGATGCGATCGCGTTTTTTTTGTATGCTGACAGATGTAGCATTGGGAGCTGCTAATGCCCGAATTATTGCTAATCCCCCCAGTTGGGAAGACACTTTTTTACGAGATGTTTTAGCCGGAAGTGGCACTTACGGTACTATCAACCTTGCGCCGATGTTGATGTTCACTCCCGAATCTGAAGAATCTTTCTCCCCAACAAATGGCAAATCGGCAAATCCTTTCCTCCCATCGGTGACGGGTTTGGCTTCATTTATGCCACAAACCAGTACTACAATGGAATTGTTGCCTGTTAAAACTATTCCTAGCCACTTTAGCCAAGTTTACGATGCAAGTGTTGACGATTTTCGCCGGGTATTTGGTTGGGAAGATGACCCCCAAAGGCGCAATTTTTCCATCGGCAAACCTTTGGATATGGATGTGCCCGTTTGCATCGATTTGAATCGCTTCGTAGAACGGAGCAATGGGGTTTTTGGGAAATCTGGTACTGGTAAATCTTTTCTAACGCGGCTACTTTTAGCTGGCGTCATCCGTAAAAATGCGGCAGTCAATTTGATTTTTGATATGCACTCTGAGTATGGCTGGGAAGCTGTTGCAGAAGGTAAAAATGTCAATACCGTTAAAGGATTAAAGCAACTTTTTCCTAGTAAAGTGGAAGTTTACACCCTCGACCCGGAATCAACAAAGCGTCGGGGTGTGCGTGATGCTCAAGAACTTTATTTGAGTTACGAGCAAATAGAAGTTGAAGATATTAAGTTATGTAGCCGAGATTTAGGACTCTCTGACGCAGCCTTAGATAACGCCAATATTCTGTATAGCGAATTTGGCAAGTCTTGGATTGTCCAGTTGCTGAATATGACTAACGAAGAAATCGAGATGTTCTGCGAGGAGAAGCGCGGACACAAAGGTTCGATTATGGCATTACAGCGCAAACTCTTGCGGATGGATAGCTTGAAGTATATGCGAGCAGTTTGCCCACAGAATTACATTAGTAAAATTGTGCAATGCCTGGAATCTGGGAAGAATGTTGTAATAGAATTTGGTTCCCAGTCTAATATGCTCTCTTATATGTTGGTGACAAATATGATCACCCGACGTATTCACGAGCATTACGTCAAGAAAGCAGATAAATTCTTGCAAAGCAAAAATCCTAGCGATCGCCCAACGCCATTGATGATTACCATTGAAGAGGCGCACCGTTTCCTTGACCCGGCTATCGTCCAAAGTACTATCTTTGGGACTATTGCTCGTGAACTGCGAAAATATTTTGTCACACTTTTGGTAGTTGATCAACGTCCATCAGGCATAGATAATGAAGTTATGTCGCAAATTGGGACTCGCATTACCGCCTTGCTGAATGATGAAAAAGACATTGAGGCAATTTTTACAGGTGTATCTGGTGGTAGCGGACTGCGATCGGTGTTGGCAAAGCTAGACTCGAAACAACAAGCTTTAATATTGGGTCACGCCGTTCCGATGCCCGTAGTAGTACGTACCCGTCCTTATGACGCAACTTTTTACGCAGAAATTGGTGAGCCAGCCTGGGAAGAAAAACCTGACGCAGAAGTATTTGCCGCTGCTGAACTAGCTAAAGCTGATCTTGGATTTTAGATTGTCATTTGTCAGTTGTCCTTTGTCCTTTGCAAATGACCAATACAACTCTTGGAGACGCTGCGTCAACTCCTTACCTCGGCTTTGCTCGGCACGAGTCGCTCAATACAAGTGACTAATGACTAATGACTAATTCGTAACATCCCTCCATTGTTACAGCAAATTAAGTTCGGTTATCCGGCTAGTTTTTGGCAACAGAAGAGGGGTTTTTGGCGTCACTATAGATGTAGTCAGTAATTTCAAGGAAATTTAAAATTTTTTTCTATAACGGCTGCTTTTGAATTATAATCATAGGTTTTATCTTAAGATAGTTTACTATTTGCCTGATTTATCGTATCATAAGTTAAGTAGAACTCATACCGACTTCGGTTTTGCCGATCGGTGTTAGTAACTGTCCAAGAGAAGAATTCTCAAAAATAACCAACGTGCTTATAAAAGATTGAAAATTTAGGGAAGGTAGGGGAACCTATCATTGGGAGCTTACCGTCTTAACAACGGCTGTATCAATTGATTAATTACTTTTGGTAGCTCCCAATATTTCGTGATAAATGTACTACTTTTCCCCATCCATTTTAGTAATAAAACATACATTATCTTTACGAAGTAGAGGACATCGCACCAATGCCTACTGTCAAGACCCAAACGGAAAACCTCAACACCAAATTCACGGCTGATATGGTGCGAACCTATCTGCGAGAAATTGGTCGTGTACCACTGCTAACCCGCGAACAAGAAATTGTCTTTGGGAAGCAAGTGCAACAAATGATGACGCTCATCGACGCCAAGGAAGCTTTGGCGAAGAAGTTGCAACGCGAACCGGATATCTCAGAGTGGGCCGATCACGTTAAACAATCGGAAACCGATGTGCAACAAACAGTGGCACAAGGTAAGCGGGCAAAGCAAAAAATGATCGAAGCGAATTTGCGCTTGGTTGTCGCTATTGCTAAAAAATACCAAAAGCGAAATATGGAGTTTCTGGATTTAATCCAGGAAGGAACACTAGGATTAGAGCGGGGTGTGGAGAAATTTGACCCAATGAGGGGTTATAAGTTCTCGACTTACGCTTACTGGTGGATTCGCCAAGCAATTACTCGTGCGATCGCTCAACAAGGTCGGACTATTCGCTTACCGATCCACATTACTGAGAAACTGAACAAAATCAAAAAAGTGCAGCGCGAGTTGGCTCAAACCTTGGGGCGATCGCCGACTCCGGCTGAAATTGCCAAAGAACTAGAACTAGAACCGACTCAGATTCGCGAGTATCTGAATATGGCTCGTCAACCAGTGTCTTTGGATGTGCGAGTTGGCGAGAACCAGGATACTGAGTTGCAAGAAATGCTTGAAGATGATGGGCCATCGCCAGAGTATTACACCAACCAGGAATTCTTACGCCAAGACTTGAACAACCTGCTAGCAGAATTAACCCCGCAACAGCGAGAAGTTGTAGCTTTACGCTTTGGTTTAGAAGATGGTAATGAAATGTCATTGGCGAAAGTCGGTGAGAGATTAAATCTCAGCCGTGAACGCGTCCGTCAGTTAGAGCATCAAGCTTTGGCTCATCTGCGTCGCCGTCGTGCCAATGTCAAAGAATACGTTGCTAGCTAAAACAAGAGACGCGGAATTTCGCGTCTCTACACCACCTTGGTGATCCGCCTCCTGAATTCAGGGGGCGATTTTTTTTGCTGAAAACAAGGCACGATATGAAGGGTGATGAGTTCGTTCAACTTGTTTAGATGTTAGCAGGAATTGGAAGGCGGCGATCGCACAAACTTGTCGTATTATTGAAAGTGCGAGCGCTCAAAATCATTGTTTAATGAAAAGTGCGCTCACATTAATTTATATTTGATGATTTTTTATGATTATTAATCCCCGCATTTTAAAAGGTAGTTGTAACCATCCATACTTTGACAGTCTTGGTTGTTAACTAGCGCAAACATATTATCACCAGTACCTCCCGTCCCTCTAATCCAATAGACTCTTGACTTAGGACTCCTCTTAATTTCAACTCGTAAGTTACCGTTGTAACGCATATTTATGACATTATCGGATAGAAACTGCGAACCTAAACGGTAACTATACTTAGGCATTGAACTTCCATCTGGATTCAGGGCAAACATATTCTGTCCAGTGCCACCAGTACCTTTAATTTTGACAAGGACAGATATATTGCTATTTTCTAGGCGACCTGATACAAAAAGAACATTCTGTTCAGGAACCCACATAATACTATCAAAACTCTTAAACTTTTGCTCTCCCAACCATTTGCCTGTAGATGCTTCGGTTTTAGTCAGTAATGTACGTGAGCCATTAATTGAAAGACTGATATTGCCAATTTTTAAGTTTGAATTTGAAGACGCACTATCAGCATAAGCTGGAATATTTGAAAAACCAATTAATGCCCAGCTAAAGGCTACTACTGCTGCTTTCTTGAACATAAAATTTCTTCCTTGGTTACTGTGAATTAGCAAGTTATTAGTTTGAGAAAGCGATCGCTTCTCTATGAGAGGCTACGCCAACGAGACCCTAAGCATAGCTAGATTTCTTCCTAGAACTGCTTATCTAAATAATCTACAGCCTGGTATAAAGTTTGACGGTCAGAAAAGGTCGGAAAAAAGTCGGATCTTTTTAGTTGATTTACGTAAAGTTTTTTAATAAATAGAGATTATGATGCCAGTATCGTAGTTAATCACAGTATTGCTAAGTGGATAAATGACGGTTGAAGAAGCGATCGCACTAGTCGAACAATTATTAGAATGGGGATGAGCGCTCTCTAAATCTGTGCGATCCCACTTTCAATAACAGAATTATTTTGTGCGACCGCATTGATCTATGGTTGATGATTTTTTATAATCATCAATACTGGACTGTCCACTTTTGGTCTGTACGTGAACGGTTATCAGCATTACGTCCAGATAGTTCACAATCCCAAAGTTGTAATTGTGCGCCGTTCTCTCTACCTGGAGCGCCAGCTACATCAATACATTTTCCAGAAAGTCTATTCCTGATAAATCCATTGCTTGTAAATGTCCACCTTTGATCTGTACGTGGATTGCCAAACTCACAGTCATAAATAATCAACTTTGAACCGTTAGAACGTCCAGGATATCCAGCTACATCAAGACATTTTCCGGAAAGTTCATTTACGATAAATCCATCATTTCTTAGTATCCATCTATGGTCTGTAGGTGAACCGTTATCAGCATTAAGATTAGATAGTTCGCAATCCCAAAGCACTAATGGTGCTCCATTATCTGTACCTGGAGCGCCACCTACATCAATGCATTTTCCGCTTAGTAAGTTATTGATAAAAACACCAGTTGCCTGCGCGTTACTAGGCTTAGAGTCAACAGAAAATGACAATAATAGGTTAGAGATAATAAACACTATACCAGGTAAAAATTTGGTTTTAAGTTTCATAGATAGTTCCTCATGTCTGCTTATCTAAATACTCTAATACTTGGTATAAAGTTTGACGGTCGGAAAAGGTCGGAAAAAAGTCGGATCTTTTTAGCATCAGGACTAAAGCTGTTTGTCACACTTAAATCACCTTATCGGGTGCATGAGACGAAGTTATAGATAAATAGGATGAATATTTATACTTATGATGCACCCGATTCTATGTACCATCTGCATAGATTCTGCGTATATTCACTTAATATATTTGAAGAAATAAAGCTTATAGTGCGAATATCGGAGTTAATTTAGTATTTTTATGAAAATAAATGACGGTTGAAGAGGCGATCGCACTAGTTGAGCAATTATTAGAACGGGGACGCTTAACAAAAGTTCAAGAGATTGTATTTCGTCAATCTTGGGCAGGACAGACATACTTAGACATGGCTGTAGAGTCCGATTACGATTGTGGTTATATCAAAGATATTGGTTCGGAATTATGGCGATCGCTCTCTCAAGCTTTAAGAGAAAAAGTTACCAAAAATAACCTACAAGGAGTACTGAAGCGAACTGTACAGCGACAAAATGACATAAACGCCTCCTTAAATTTTCAACCCTTCACGAACTACACAAACTGGGGGGAAGCAATCGACGTTTCTCAATTCTATGGACGTACCACTGAATTAGAAACCCTCAGCCAATGGATTGTAAGAGATCGCGCTCGTGTAGTCACACTGTTAGGTATGGGTGGCATGGGTAAAACCGCGCTCTCGGTGAAGTTAGCAGAACAATTACAGGGAGAATTTGAATATGTCATTTGGCGATCGCTCCGGCACGCACCTTTTTTCTATGACAAGGTGACGGACTGGATCAAAATCCTTTCTCATCAACGAGTTACCACGTTGCCTGCTTCTCCTCATGAGCAAATTACTTGTCTAATCGAGAACCTCCGCAGATATCGATGCTTGCTGATTCTGGATAATTTCGACACATTATTGCAGCAAGGTAAAGGGACAGGCTGTTACTGTGAGGGTTACGAACCCTACGGTGAACTGCTGTGGCGATTGGGAGAAACACAGCATCAAAGCTGTGTCCTGCTCACCAGCCGGGAAAAACCTACTGAAATCGCCGCCTTGGAAGGTGATGCTTTGCCAGTTCGTACCCTTGCTTTATTAGGATTAGAAGTCGCAGCCGGACAAACAATTTTGACACTCAAAGGACTATCAGGCTCCGAAGAAGAAACCCGCCAACTAGTTGAGTGTTATCGTGGTAATCCACTAGCTTTAAAAATTGCCGCCACCTCCATTCGGGACTTACATGAAGGCAATATCGCCAGTTTCTTTTCTGAAGGCACAACCGTATTTAAGGGCATTGGCAATCTTCTAGAGCAGCAATTCAAAAGACTCTCCACCTTAGAGCAGCAAGTGATGTACTGGCTGGCAATTAATCGGGAAAAGCTTTCTTCGACAGAATTGCAAACAGCCTTCACACCAACATTGCCTAAGCCTAAGTTAATGTCAGTCCTAGAATCTTTACGCTGGTGTAGCTTGATAGAAAGCAATACTGGAGGATTCACACAGCAACCTGTAGTGATGGAATACGTGACAGACTGCTTGATTGAACAAGTCTGCCAGGAAATAGTCACAGAATCACCACAATACCTGCTAACCCATGCTTTGATGCAAGCCCAGTCAAAAGACTACATCCGTGATAGTCAAATTCACTTAATTGTGCGACCGATCCTAAATCAGGTACAAATAACCCTTGGCTCTGCTCATCAGCTTGAGTATAAACTTGGCAGACTAGTTAGAAGGCTCCAAAATGAAGTTATAGATCCAGTTGGGTATGGTGGCGGTAATCTGCTGAATTTACTGACACAATTAGAAACCAATTTAACTGGGTATGATTTTTCGCATCTCACTATCCGTAACTGCGATTTGCGCTCGCTCAACTTACATCGGGTAAACTTTAGCCAAACCACCTTTCGAGATTGTGTTTTTGCTGCGACCTTTGGCGGCATTACTAACGTTGCCTTTAGTCCAGATGGGCGCTGCCTTGCTACCAGTGATACAAATGGTGAAATTCATGTTTGGGATGTTACCAATAGCAAACAACTCTTTAGCTGTAAAGAACATAACAGTTGGGTCTGGGATATTGCTTTTAGCCACCCAGTTTTAGCTAGTTGCGGTCAAGATCATAAAATAAAACTTTGGGATACAACCACAGGAGAATGTTTCAAAACGCTATACGATCACGCTAGCATTGTCACAGCGATCGCATGGAGTCCTGACGGTCAATTACTTGCCAGTACTAGCTATGATCGCACAGTTAAAGTTTGGCATCTAGCCACAGCCAAATGTGTGCAAACTCTAGAAGGACATGATGCTTGTGTGTGGAGTGTAGCTTTTCATCCCACAGATCAAATCTTAGCAACGGCTGGTGAAGATAACAAAATCAAGCTGTGGGATTTACAAACTGGATGTTGTGTGCAAAACCTAGAAGGGCATCAGCACTGGATAAAAGCGATCGCCTTCAGTCCAGAAGGGCAAATGTTAGCAAGCGGCAGTTTCGATCAAACTATAAAACTGTGGGATTTACATACCGGGATGTGTTTGATAACTTTGCAGGGACACGCAGGAGTTGTCACCTCGCTAGCGTTCAGCCCCAAGGGTGAACATCTGGTAAGTGGCAGCTATGACCAAACCGTGAAGATTTGGGACATAAACAAAGGGAAATGTTTGGATACATTGGAAAAGCATACAAATCGGATTTGGTCAGTTGCTTTTCACCCTCAAGGGCACTTAATTGCTAGTGGTGGAGACGATCACGCGGCTAGAGTCTGGGAACTTCAGACGGGACAGTGTACCAAAACCTTCCAAGGACACAGTAATGCTGTTTATGGGATCGCACACAGTTGGCAGCAAAACTTACTTGCTAGTGGACACGAAGACCAGACAATTAAACTCTGGGATGTCAATTCTCCGCAACACTTAAAGCTTGACCTCCAGCCGTTTCGTGTGCTACATGGACATAGCAATCGTATTTTCTCTGTTGCCTTCAGTCCCAATGGACAGTTTCTGGCCAGCGCCAGTGCAGATCGGACTATTAAGCTTTGGAGTCCCCATACAGGGCAATGCCTTAAAACCTTGCATGGTCATGTTAGCTGGGTCTGGGCAGTTGCTTTTAGTCCAGACAGTAATTTTCTTGCTAGTGCCAGCTACGACCATACAATCAAGATATGGGATGTGCGTTCTGGTGAATGTTGGCAAACATTGCAAGGTCATCCTGGTTCTGTGTTGGCGATCGCCTTTAGCCTTGACGGAAAAACTCTCTTCAGTAGTGGCTATGAAAAGATTGTTAAACACTGGGATATTGAAACAGGAACCTGTCTTCATAGTTGGGAGGCAGACTCCAACCGTGTTTGGGCAGTTGCGGTAAGTCCAGATACTCAATACGTTGCTACTGGTGGTGATGACTGCTTAGTGCGACTGTGGGATATTGACACAGGGGTTTGTCTGCGTACATTCTCTGGACATACCAGCCAGGTACTTTGTATTCTATTCGCCGATGATGGCGATCGCATGATTACCAGTAGTGGCGATCGCACGATCAAAATTTGGAATACACTTACTGGAGACTGCCTTGCAACACTACAGAATCATTTCAATTGGGTGTGGTCGCTTAGTCTAGTCCCAGATGCTCAAACTCTTCTCAGTAGTAGCTGGGATGAAACAATCAACTGTTGGGATATGACTACAGGGCAATGTCGGCAAACGTTAAAACCAGCCCGCCCGTATGAAGGCATGATTATTACTAGGGTGAAAGGGTTGACTGAAGCAGAGGTAGGAACTTTAAAAGCTTTGGGTGCGTTAGAAGTATGATATATAAGACTCACTCATATTTGATTGCGTGAAAAAAACTCAGTACACCTTTATTCCTTCTTAAGAGTCCCCAGTCTCTACGAGTAATTCACCGAATCAAATCGGATTGCTGTATGTTCCAGTCCCTAATCCCTAGTCCCTAATGCCCAGTCACCAGTTCACTTAGTTGAAAAACGTTTCAAATCTTGTAAAACTGCGGTGGCTGATTGATAGCGATCGCTAAAATGATAGCAAACCATTTTATCTAAAATTGCCGCTAATTCTTCGCTGACTGGCGCTGTTTGTCGCCAGATCACATTCCCTGTTTCTGGATCTGGGTGGAGTTCTTGCGGTAGTATCCCAGTTATGGCTTGAATCGCAATCATTCCTAAAGCATAAATGTCACTACATAAACGGGGATGACCAGCAAATTGTTCTGGAGGTGCATAACCCCGTGTCCCGATGGCTACTGTCGCTAATTCTGTTTGCTCGCTACTCGGCGGTTGCATCAATTTGACAGCACCAAAGTCAATCAATACCAGCCGATTATTTTGAACGCATCTGATAATATTAGTCGGTTTGAGATCGCGATGAATCACTCGATGTTGATGAACAAATTCTAGAACTTCTAAAACTTGTTTGAGCATTTCCATCACAAATAATTCGTTTTGCACATTTTGTACAGGTGGTAATTCTTCGCTTAAAGTATGTCCCTCAATATATTGTTGAATTAAATAAAATTCTTGGTTATCTTCAAAATAAGCAAGTAGTTCGGGAATCTGATGATGTTTACCCAAAGTTTCTAAAATTTCAGCTTCACTATGAAACAACCTGCGAGCGACTTGCAAAAATCGTGTATCTTGACGGGCTGGCATTAACTTTTTAACTACACAAGTAGGATTACCCGGTCGTTGAGTATCCTGTGCTAAATAAGTCCGACCAAATCCACCTGCACCAAGAGTTTTAGAAATTTTGTAGCGTCCACTCAAAAGCAAATCACCTGATTTTGTTTCTGGTGAATCAATTGGGGGAAGAAAGTCAACAGAGGAATCGGGAAGTGCTGTTTTATCTTCTAAGAGTACATTTAATTGGGCGATCGCTTCTTGTTGTTTTTCAACTTGCAGAACAATCACCTGAGTTTGTCGTTGATTTTGGTAGCTAGTATAAGCAATTACACAGATACTACTAATAACTAAAGCAAGAGCAGAGGGAATTAATGGTACCCATCCAGCTTGCAAAAACAAAGCAATGCAGATTACTACTAAGCCAAGTAGAGTTATCGCTTCCATCACTAGCAACAGCAACGGATTTTGCCACCGCCATGCTAAAACACTACCTAATAGCGACCAGCCCCACATCCAAATAAGTTCTGCCCAATCAGGCCAATACCAAATCAAGGGTCGCCCATCCAACACTGTACTGATGAGTTGACTTGCTATCTGTGCATGAATAAACAGAGCAGGCATTCTGGCTGGTTGATCTGGTAAAGCGCTGTAGGGCGTATAAAAGCCACCTGGAGGAATGTTAGCCGCTGTAGTGCCAATAATTACCAGACGGTCTTTAAATAAACTGGGGTTGACTCGACTACTAAGAACATCTGTAAGGGTTACTTGGTCGGCGAGGCTGTTGGGGTGACGGTAATTTAATAATATTTGATAGCCATGTGCATCCAAATGTTGGTAGCTAGCAGAATTAGGTTGTAAACGCACAAACAGGGTTTTACCTAACAGAAAATCTCCTTTCTCAGTGAAATCGTATTTAATGCCTTGTTTGTCCAGATAATTAATTGCAATTAATGCACCAAATGCAAATGATGTTGTACATTACTTGTCTGTAGAGTTAGCAAATAATAAAGTACGGCGGAGAATTTGGTCGTTTTCATTGTCAGGAACTACATCGCTAAACCCAACATTATCTATAGGAGCATTCGGCGGTGGGGGAATTTCATTTCTACCCAAGCTGCTGAACAAACAGGTAGTGACAATGTTATCTTGATTTTGGAGATTGGCCGCCAAATTATTGTCTTCTGGTCGGAAAAGATATAAACCAACAATTCGCGGTTGATAAGACTCGATTTTCTTTAATAGCTGATTGATTGTCCGATCTGATATGGGCCATTTCTCTCGTTTGATATCCTCATCAGTAATTTTTACTAGCAAAATCCGCCGATCGGGTGCTTGTGGGGGACGCGATCGCAACATCTGGTCATAAACTCTTAACTCCCAAGGTTGTAACCATTTGAGTTCTCGAACTCCCCAGATAAAGGCGGTGACTCCTATACTGGTAACAAAAATAATTTGCAGCCATGTGCTCTTAGAAGTTTCACGGGAATCCTGAACTTTGACAAAAGGTACACGGAGTTTTTCTAATAGTCTACTAATCACGGCGTTGAGGCGGTAGCCTGAATTGGGTAGATGTTGCAGGCGCAGAAGTCAATTTTCGGAATCTAGGTTAAAAGCTAGTTAACCTGAAGCTCCTATTAATGTAGTAATTTACTTGCTAGTTAGAGACTTTGACGTATTCTTACTTTGAAAGTAAGCTTACGCCCTGTGTCAACTATAGAATCAGACAAGCGCTAATTATCTGTTTGAGATGTTTTAACATCTTCAACAGGACTGGTAATTGGGAAAGAAATCGGATTAGTAGATGGAGTTAGTGAATCTAACTGGGGTTGTTCAAGTGATGCTTCCATGCTTGAATCAGCAAAATAGGAGCCAACGATCTTATCATAGTTAGAAGCAACAGCTAAAAAAGCGCCACCCAAAATATAGATAGGTAATGGCAGATTAAATTCTTGCAACCAGTCAAATAGTTCCGCTAAGGCAAACAGCACTAAAAAGCAGGAAAGCCAAACCTTCATATTCTTATCCCTTGAATTGAAACAATTCTATTACTAGCTTAAATAGCTTGAACGATAGTTGATGTAGTATATAATCACCAACTTACAACCTCTATAACCTTAGATGGGTGCAGTTAGAACTATAGCATCTGCTATATTGCATTAGAAAAATAAAAATATATTTAAATTGAGCTTATGCCAGCAATCGAACAGCCAAGGATTGACAGTTGGTTCGTGAGACTCGGCAGCGCCTTAAATTTACACAGGTAAAACTGGCAACGATATTAGAGGTTCCCCTCCACAATAGAAATCAATGGAAAAATAGACGGATACAATCTTCGCTACTGGCGATGAAACAAATTAAAGAACTACTACAGCAGATGAGAAAACCTGATGAGTCGCTTTTAGCCAAATACTTTTAAAATGAGTGAGAACCTGAAAGCTCAAGAGGTTATTGAATTGCAGCAATATTTGAGCGAACAGCAAGCTGCACTGCGCGATAGTGAAGCACGTTACCGTTCACTGGCAGAGGCAAGCGCATCAATTGTCTGGAGGGCAGCACCTTGGGGCAACGTTGTTGATGATATTCCAACTTGGCAGGCGTTCACAGGGCAAAATCCCGAACAATATAAAGGATGGGGTTGGGTTAAGGCACTGCACCCAGAAGATCGTGCCTCGATAGCGGAAATTTGGAAACAGGCATTTCCTACACGCAGGGTTGCAGTTGCTGAGTATCGAGTTCTGCGGCATGACGGCGAATACCGTTATATGAATATACGCGGTGTGCCCATACTCGACGAAACAGGTGAAATCCGCGAATGGGTGGGAATGTGCGTCGATATTACCGAACGCAAACAGGCTGAGGCCAAATTGCGCGAGAGTGAGGCGCGTTTTCGGCTACTGGCTGAGAATTCAACTGATATTATTTCCCGGCATACAGTCGATGGAATTCTTCTCTACATTTCACCAGCTTGCTACACAGTGCTGGGATATCAACCAGAGGAATTAGTCGGTCATCCCAGCCATGAGTTAGTCCACCCTGACGATTTGGTAGAGATTGCGAGAAATTACCCAGTCAATGGCGATTTACCAGATATTTATACTATTACCCACCGTGCGCGTCACCACCAGGGGCATTATATCTGGTTGGAAGCAACTATTCGAGCGATTCGCGATCGCCAAACTGAAGAAATTTTAGAGATGCAAGCATCTTCGCGAGATATTACTAAGCGCAAACAGGTGGAACAAGAGCAGCGTTTTCTGGCTGAGGCTAGTGGGATTTTGGCTGCATCATTAGACTACGAGACAACCTTAGCAGGTTTAGCGCGTTTGGCAGTGCCGGAAATCGCTGATTGGTGCTTAGTTGATATCATTAGTGACAATCAATTACTCCGTCGGGTTGCAGCAGCCCATGCCAATCCGGGGAAACAAGAATTGGTAGAACAGTTACAAAATTATCCGCCTGATTTGGCCCAAACAGCAGGTATTGCTGAGGTAATACATACAGGCAAATCACAAATTACTCATTTTATTTCTGATCAACAGATCCAAGGGTTAACCTACAACGCCAGTCACTTAAAAATATT
Organism: Nostoc sp. LPT; assembly: GCF_017115165.1. Lineage (GTDB taxonomy): Bacteria > Cyanobacteriota > Cyanobacteriia > Cyanobacteriales > Nostocaceae > Nostoc. The sequence goes on from NZ_JABXKF010000005.1 coordinate 63,482, forward strand.
GCAAGAACTAAATCCGACATCTGGTATGAGTGTACCGCTAATCCTTCGGGGACGGGTGTTGGGAGTTATGACTTTGGTATCTTCTTCAGGTCGTCGCTACGACATCAAAAGCCTGATGTTAGCTGAGGAGTTGGCTGGGCGGGCGGCGATCGCTGTTGATAATGCCCGACTCTACAAAGAAGCACAGCAATCTCAACAGGCGGCTTTACACGCAGCATCTCGCACTACCCGCCTGCAAACCATTACCGCAGCCCTTTCTGAATCTCTAACTCCGACACAAGTCGCTGAAGTAATTGTAGAGCAAGGTATAGCGGCTTTGGGAGCTAGCTTTGTTTTTGTCGCACTACTGACTCAAAGCGGCACTGAATTAGAAATTGTCCGAACTGTTGGCGATCAACAAGAAATAATCGATTCATCGCGTCGATTCTCGATTAATGCACCCGCGCCACTGGCAGAAGCAGTAAGAACTAAGCAACCTATTTGGCAAAAGCCAATCGAAACAAGGATGGCTCGTTACTCAAATCTGCCTCAGGAATACGCCCAGTACAACTACGGCGCTTGGATTTCGATTCCATTGATCATCGAGGGACGAGCTATCGGGGGAATGTCTCTAGCTTTTACCGAGATTCAGAAGTTTAATCAAGACGATCGAGCCTTTATGCTGGCACTAGCACAGCAATGCGCTCAAGCGATGGAACGTGCCCGCCTATACGAGGCAGAGCAAACCGCACGGAAAGCAGCAGAAAACGCCAACCGGATTAAAGACGAGTTTCTGGCAGTACTTTCTCATGAATTGCGATCGCCACTCAACCCAATTTTAGGTTGGTCAAAGCTACTCCAAACTAAAAAACTTGATGAAAAGACAATTCCTCAAGCGCTGAAGACTATTGAGCGAAATGCGAAGTTACAGGCTCAACTGATTGAAGACTTACTGGATATCTCCAGGATTTTACAGGGTAAAATCAGCTTGAATATCTACCCAGTCGATCTGACATCTGTGATTTCCGCAGCAATGGAGACAGTGCGGCTATCGGCAGAAGCTAAGTCAATTAAGATGCACATCAGCCTGGAACCAAGTTTGGGACAAGTTTTGGGAGACTCCAGCCGATTGCAGCAAATCGTTTGGAACCTGCTCTCAAATGCAGTTAAGTTTACACCAGAGGGCGGACGGGTTGATATTCGACTATCATCATGTCCTAAGTCAAATTCCAACTCAGCAATCATTCAAGTCAGCGACACAGGGAAAGGCATCGACCCCAATTTTCTGCCTTACGTGTTTGAATATTTTCGCCAAGAGAACAGCAGCACCACCAGAAAATTTGGTGGACTGGGGTTAGGATTAGCGATTGTCCATCACTTAGTCGAACTGCATGGCGGCACAGTCCAGGTAGAAAGTGAGGGCGAAGATCAAGGAGCAACTTTTACTGTCAGATTACCGTTAATCCAAAATCAATTAAAGATTAAACAAGACAGTAGCGACTCAGAGCCATCTTCAAATTTGAATGGTGTGAAAATTTTAGTAGTGGATGATGATACAGATACGCGAGAATTTATTGTCTTCTTACTAGAACAGTATGGGGCAAATGTGACAGCAGTAACATCAGCCAATGAAGCCCTAGCGACTTTAGCCCAATCCCTGCCAGATATACTTTTAAGCGATATTGGGATGCCAGAAGTAGATGGATGCATGTTTATGCGACAGTTGAGAACACTGCCACCAGAGCAGGGGGGGCAAATTCGAGCGATCGCACTTACCGCCTATGCTGGAGAAATGAACGCTCAACAGGTACTAAAAGCCGGATTTAACAAGCATATTGCCAAACCAGTAGAGCCAAGCGAGTTAATAGATGCGATCGCCAACTTAATCGCTGAATAAACCGCAACGCGAGAGTCATTAGTCATTAGTTCTTGAGATACCACGCCCACTGGCAGTGCCTTCGCCCACAAGGAGGGAGGTTTGTACCTTTTCCGGCTACCTTGTCCCCTGCCTCTATAGCAAAGTGCTGAGTGCTGTTAGCGGAAGCGGGGCGTTTAGCCCGTGCTGAGTGCTGAGTAAAAACCCAGTTTTGTCAAGGCTTTGAGCGATCAACACTGTCCTAACATTGGTGACTACGGCTATAAGTGCTGATCGTTATTTGAGACGAGCAGGCGTAATAGCTACATTTAGTTGAGTAGGAAGGATTGCATCTCTAATATCTATTTTACGGGGAATGATTTTTTCTTGGAAATAAAAGTCAGCAACGCGCTGTTGTTCGGCAATGATAGCAGGTGTAAGTTTTCTCAACCTAAAAGTACGTCGGCGTGCCACCTTTTCTAAAACTGATACCTCTAATTTCAGTTCGGGAGCAAAAGCTTTGGCAACTCCAGTTGGGTTTTTTTCAGCCCATTCTCCTACCTTGTCTGCTTCTTCTAAAAATACTCGCACCAATTCGGGATTTTGGCTGACAAATGCACGCCTACCAAGATAAAAGCCGCCTAGAGTGTTAATTCTTGCTGCATTTCTCAGATTACGAATTGGGATAATTTTTTCCACAAGAGCCAAAAAGGGGTCACTAGCTACCCAAACTTCAACTTTGTCTTGAATAAAAACGTCACGGGCTTCAGATGGAGTCAAACCAACAATTTTAACATCTTTAATTTTTAACCCCACCTCTTGCAAGGCTTTTGCTAATAAATAGTGTGCATTCGACCCCCTTTAAAAAGCAATTTTCTTACCTTTAAGATCCGCTACTTTCTTAATAGAAGAATTAGCTCTGACTACAATCCCTTGGTTTTCACCCTTACTGGGTGTGCGTCCAGCAATATAAATAACTTCTGTGATACCTGCGGCTTGGGAAAATATTGGCGGTGTCTCTCCCACATTGCCGATATCCACCTTACCTGCATTCATCGCTTCTATTAATTGCGGGCCAGCTGGGAATGGCCCAACCCAATTCACGGTTACGCCTAATGCTTTAAAACGTGGCTCAACAACTTTTTTGACTTTGACAATATCGCCAGAAGTTTGATATGCCAAGTTGATGACTTTAGCAGTATAACCAGTTTTTTTTTGTGCTTGAGCGTTATTTACTAAGCTGCCTATTAAGGAAGTTGATAGAGTAAACAATCCCAATATAGAAAATCGGATAATGCGTTTTAAAACTGTGCGGCGTTGTGGAATAAATGGTATTTTCATCACTGGAATATTTTAGTTAAAACTAATTGTCAATCCCAAATCATATTTGTAAAAATATTCGCGATCGCTTGTTTCTTCCTTAGTTTTTACTTAAGCAGACAATAGGCTTAACAAGTTAGTTGAGCAACTTGTTAAGCCCCTTGTTAAAGTTAGGCAAACTTTCGCTACAGTGTAATAGCTAGCTAAGTTAATAGCTAAATAAACCTGCCTCTACCTGTTTACCGTTAATTGATATTACCAGGTATGATCGCTTTATATTCTAGATCAAAAAGAATCCCTTCTTTGATATTTATCTTACACGAGATGACTTTTTCATCAAAATAAAAATCAGCAACGCGCTGCTGTTCGGCAATGATCGCAGGTGTAATTTTTCTCAATTTATAAGTACGACGGCTTGCCACCTTTTGTGCAACTGCTAGAGGTAATTTCTGTTCATCAGCTAAAATTTTGGCATAATCGCTTGGATCTTTTTCAGCCGCTTCTCCTACCTTCTGTGCTTCCTCTAAAAACACTCGCACCAATTGCGGATTTTGGGTGACAAATGCACGCCTGCCAATATAAAACCCGTTGAGAGTGTTAATTCCTTTTGCATTTCTCAGATTCCGAATCGGGGTAGTACTTTCCACAGCAGCTAAAAGGGGATCGCCACCCACCCAGGTGTCAGCCTTGTCTTGAAGAAAGGCGTTTCGGGCTTCAGGTGGAGTCAAAGCAACGATTTGAATATCGCTAATTTTTAACCCTACCTCTTTCAACGCTTTTGCTAGTAAATACTGTGCATTCGACCCTACCTGAAAAGTAATTTTCTTACCTTTAAGATCCGCTACTTTCTTAATGGGAGAATTAGCTTTCACCACAATACCTTGGTTTGTACCATCGGTGGGCGTGCGTCCAGTAAGATAGACAACATTAGGGATGAGGCCTGGGCGTGCGGCTTGGTCAAATATTGGAGGTGTCTCTCCGAGAGTACCGATATCCACTTTACCTTCATTCAGCGCTTTTATCAATTGCGGCCCTGCTGCAAATGGCCCAACCCAATTCACGGTTATACCCAATGCTTTGAAACGTGGCTCAACAGCTTTTTTGGACTTGACAATATCACCAGAAGCTTGATAAGCCAAGTTAATTACTTTGGCTGTCTGCGCTTGGGTACTTTGCACAAGGCTACCCACCAAGGAAGATGATAAAGTAAACAGTCCCAATGCAGAATATTGGACAATACGCTTTAAAACTGTACGGCGTTGTGGTTGAAATGACTTGTTCATCAGTTGTGATTTTCCTTGTAAGTTTTAGCTTTTAGTTGTCAGTCTTACTTTCTTTCAGCAAGTAAGATAATAGGAAGTTGCTATTTAAACCTCCTAAAACACCAATTCATGAGAAGAATTTGAGATTATGCTAATTTAACAAATCTCCTTTTTCATTTAGTAAATTTGTATTTGAGTTTGTTTAAAAAAAAACAAACTTCATATCTGATTATTCTCTAATTTTCACTTATCAGTGTTGGTGGAGTAATAGCTGCATATTCTTGAGGCGTGAGTAATGCTTCTTTAACATCAATTTTTTTGGGTAAGATTTTTTCGTTATAGAACAAATCAGCAACATTTTGTTGAGCTTGCATTAGTTCTGGAGTAATTCCTTTTAAGCGATAAGTAGCACGGCTAGAAATTACTTCCTGAATAGGTAAATCAATTTTGAGTACAGGTGCTATGAGTTTCGCTACTTCTTTACGATTCGCTTCTGCCCATTGACCATTTTTCTCAATTTCTTCTAAAATGATGCGAACTAATTCGGTATTTTCCTTAGCAAATTCTCGTGTTCCTACATAGTATCCGCCTGGAGTGCCAATATTGGTTGCATCTCTCAGCACACGCGCACCGTGGAGTTTTTCTACCAAAGCTAAATGAGGATCACCAGTTACCCAAACTGGAATAGTACCCTGAATAAATGCACCATGAGCTTCGACATTGGGCATACTCAAAACTTGAATATCACTATATTTTAAACCTACTTCTTTTAAGGCTTGGATGATAAAATAGTGAGAAGCAGAACCTTTTTGAAAGACTACTTTTTGACCTTTGATATCAGCTAAAGTTTTAATTGGAGAACTTTTAGGAACTGCGATCGCACTACCTTTACCTGAATTAGGACCAAGTCTTCTACCAGCCAAATAGATGATTTTTGCACCCGCAGCTTGGGCAAAGATCGGAGGCGTTTCTCCAACTGAGCCAATATCAATTTTGCCCACATTCATCGCTTCCATCAGCTGTGGCCCTTGAGCAAATTGTGACCACTCTACTTTCAAGCCCAAAGGCTCCAAACGTTTTTCCAAAACTCCTCTGACTCTAACTAAATCACCAGAGCTTTGATACCCTATTCGCAGTAACTTTGTTTTAAAAGTTATAGTTTTAGCCCCTGCTGGTTCTGCTTTTGGCTCAGTTCCTGTATTTGTGTTAGATACAGTTGACGTACAACTGATTAAAGTAGTAGATAAAGCTAGAAAACCAGGTATTACAAATAAGGCGAATTGACTGATTACTGTTGTCTTAGCTTTTCCGAAATTATTAAACATTTTTGCACCTCAATTTTTGATTAACTACTGATTGAAAACATTAATTATTAACGTAAGTTTTTCAATTTTTTAAGGTTGATTACAATTATTTACTTATTAGATTTAATTGAATCAGGTGTGAATGCTGCATATTCTTCTGGAGTAAGTACTCCATCTTTGACATTAACCTTTTTTGGTAAAAGTCCTTGTGCATACCACAAATCAGCTATTTGTTGTTGTTTTTTAATAACTTCATCGGTGATTGGTAGCAAACCATATGCTGCTTTACTATGAATTGTTTTGAGAGTAGGTACATCAATACCAACGTCACCAGTCTCAAGTTCTGCTAACTTATCAATATTTTTCTGCGACCAATCTTCAGCTTTGATAAACTCCTCTAGAAAAACTTTGAGAATCTCTGGATGCTCTTTGGCAAATTTATGTGAGGTAGTATAAAAGCCACCAAGATCCTGAAGCCCTTGTCCATCTATTAATACACGACCAAGATTTTTTTAGACATTTCTGGTAATGTAAGGTTCCCAAATTACCCAAACATCAATTCCTCCCTGACTAAAAGCCACATTTGCATCTGGAGGTGGGAGAAAAAGAGATTTTACATCACTTAACTTTAGTCCCTCTTTTTGCAACGCTTTTAGCAAAACATAGTGGGCAATAGAGGCTTTTTGAAAGGAAATTTTTTTGCCCTTAAAGTCAGCAACACTTTTAATCGGAGAGTTTTTTGGTACTAAAAAAGAAACTGCTCCACCATTAAATCGAGTCGTTGCAATATACACAAGAGGTGTACCTGCAGCTTGGGCAAATATTGGTAGTGACTCAGCTGTAGCTGCGATGTCAAGGGAACCAGCATTTAACGCTTCTAAAGCTTGTGGGCCAGCAGCAAACTCTAGCCACTTTACAGTAAAATTCTTTGCTGCCAAACTTTTTTCTAGAGTCCCTTGCTTTTTCATCACTGCAAGAGAACCAAGCTTAGAAGAAACAACTCGTAGCTCTTGTTTTTGGAGAGTATTAGAAACTGTTTTACTTTGAGATTGTGTACTAATTGGGGATAGTTCGTTTTGAGTCTTTTTAGTTTCTTGGCTACAACCAACTATAACCATTGGTATGGTGAGAGTGCAAGCAGCGATTAATAAAGATATATGTTTAGGCTCACTTTTATATTTGGTTTCTATAGGTTTAATGTTTAAGCGGTACTCACTTACCATCTTGGTATTTATAATTTTTGATTGTGGAGTTTTATTGCTAGACAATTTTAGCTTTTGCAAATATTTTAAAAGCCCCATAATATATATTTTCTGTAGTTAAATTTAATGATTTTTGTTGGAGCGTTTTAATAAGTGCTAACAACTATCAATTTCAGTTTAGAGTGTATCAAGTTTGGTCTGAGAATAAAGTATTCATTAACACTTGTTTTGAAACAAAAAATATTTTTTTACTATTTTTGATTTACAAGCATAAAGTACGATCTTCAGATAAGTTTTATTGGTCAATAGTCCAGAATAACTCTTGACTCTTGACCAATAAAATGTATATTTAAACGCCCATTAGCTTAATCTTCTGAGCTATATAATCCTAAAAGGGACGACTACCTGCAAGACTAACCCGCTTTAATACTCGTCGCTCATTCGGATTGAATGCTTGGCGGTAATGTAAGGTAGCTTGATTATCCCAGTAGACAATATCGCCTACAGACCATTTGTGTTGGTAGTAGAATTTGGGTTGATTTAGATGTTGCCTCAACTGTTCAATCAGTTTAGATCCTTCTTCTGGCTCTAACCCGACAATTTCCACTTCTGTAGCAACATCTAAGTAAAGATGCTTTTTACCACTCTCTGGATGTGTTCTAACTAAAGGATGGGGAAAAACAGGACTGATTAAAGGAATATTCTTATCCAAACGATATAAAGGGCGCGGTGCATTCCGGTCTTGTAAGAATGGGTTGTAGGTAATTAGCTGTAAATCTGCAATCCGTTCTTTGGTGGCTTCATCTAATGCTTGATATGCCAAATTGGTGTTTAACCAATAAGTATCTCCACCATGAGTTGGTATTTCTAAAGCATAAAGAAGCGAACCGCTAGATGGGGTAGGAGTCCATTTGTGGTCAGAATGGAAAGTCAGTTCTCCAGTACCGGTATAGCCGCCATCGACGTTGGAAATCGGAATTACCACTGGGGTTTTTCCCGGTTTAGAAGCTAAGACTGGAGTTTCATCAGATGGTACAAATAGTGCCCCAAAGTATAGAGCGAAGTTCAAAAGCTGTTGATCAGAGAGCTTTTGGTCTTTGAATATTAAGATGTGGCGATCGCGCAGAGCTTGCTTAAGTTGTAATATAACTTCAGGTGCGATCGCTTGACTGGCATCAAAATCGGTAACTATAGCCCCCAAAGGGGCATCAATAGGGTTAATTTTAACCTTTGTCAAAGTCGAGGTAGCCATAATACTCTCCTGTGCTTTAATTTTTTCTTCAGATAATTACTTATTCGCTAGAACGTCAGAGGGAGTGATTTTGCTGTACTCTTCAGGCGTTAAAAAGCCATCTCTAACATTTACCTTTTTGGGGATAAGTCCGAGGCTGTACCACTTATCTGCAACTTCCTGTTGCTTGATAATAGTTTTCTCGGTAATTGGTACTAGCCCATAATCATATTTCTTATGCATTATTTCTAAAGTCGGCGGATCTAGCTGAGTTACAGGAGCAAGCAGTTGTGCTACTTCTTTGGGATGATCCTTAGTCCAGATTTCTTTCTTTTCTAGCTCCTCTAAAAACACTTTGATTACATCAGGATGAGCCTGATAAAATCGGCGCGAGGTTGAGTAAAAGTTGCCCGTATCCCTCAACTTCCCGCCATCTGCTAAAACACGAGCGATTTTATTTTGTACATTTCTAGTAGCAAATGGCTCCCAAATATACCAAGCATCCACCTTATTTTGACTAAATGCGGCATTTGCGTCGGCTGGTGGTAAAAAAACTGATTGGACATCGCTCAGTTTCAGTCCGACATTTTCTAATGCTTTAACTAATAAGTAGTGGCCGATGGAGGCTTTCTGGAAAGCTACTTTTTTACCCTTCAAATCAGTAACACTTTTAACTGGAGAATTTACAGGAACTAAAAGTGAAATAGCTTTACCACTAGGACGCGTAGTAGCTAGATAAACAAGAGGCGCTCCTGCTGCTTGTGAAAATACAGGAGGCGATTCGGCTGTAGATGCGATATCCAGTCCATTTGCATTCACGGCTTCTAACTGTTGTGGACCAGCCGCAAACTCAGCCCACTGCACTTTAAAACCCAGAGGCTCTAATCGCTTTTCTAAGGAACCCTGTTTTTCTAAAACTGCTAAAGCGGTAAGTTGTTTTGAACGTACAATCCGCACTACTTGCTTCTGTGTTGACTTCTCTGTAGTGCTAGATGAAGCAGCCGATTCAGGCGAAGTTGCCGACTGTTGAGTGTTATTTTTGGCTTCACCACAACTCGATAAGACCGTCGATAGCATTAAGCAGTAGCCCAGAGCAAACAACAACGAACGGCGTGTTGCTCTCTGGTTTTTCCTGAATTCAAACTTTCCTTTTAACGCTGGCATGGGTTGTTTTATTTATTCCTCTATCGGTGGTTAAAACGATTATGATTAATTGCGAATTAAATAATCCCAAGAACTCTTCCTTTCCCCTAAGACCTCTCATAAGAAGACAGGGAAGCTTGGTTACTCCTGAATTCTGAATTCTCTTTTAATAAATCAACTTTTAGGTTTCCATACTGCATCTTTGATTTGAAAAGTTTTAGGAATCAGTTTTTGATTGTAGAAAAGTTCAACGACCTGCTGTTGTTCAGCGACAAATTCATCAGTTATATCAAACACCCCAAAGATAGGCCGTTTTTCTAAAGCCCATTTCCAAACTTCTGGTTCTTGTCTAGTTTGCGCTGCTAATAACCTAGCAACTTCATTGGGGTTAGCTTTAGCCCATTCTTCTACTTTCCTTTGTTCTTCCAAAATCACCTTCACTAAGTCGGGGTGATTTTCAGCAAAATTGCGTGTAGCGATATAGTAGGCTCTTTGGGGAGCGACATCAGAACCTTTGGCTAGAGCTCGTATTTCATTTGCTCGCTCTTTCCGAGCGTAAAACGGATCGCTAGTAGGTAAAACATCAACCCTGGCACTTTCAAAAGCAACCTGACTTTCTGGAATAGTCAGGTAAACAGGTTGAATATCATTGAGAGTTAATCCGGCACTTGCTATAGCTTTCAAAAGCAAATATTGCAGAGCAGTTCCTTTTTGGATAGCAACTTTCTTACCTTTGAGTTCAGCAAGAGTTTTGATTGGTGAATCCTTACGGACAATAACTGCTTGAGCGCCTGCGTTGGAGCCAGTTGCAGCAACATAAACAATCGGATTATCACCAGCTTGAGCAAAAATTGGTGGTAGATTCCCAACGTTGCCAATATCAACACTGTTTGCCGCCATTGCTTCCATCATTGGAGGACCGCCCCGAAATTCTATCCACTTGATAGCAATACCATCAGAAGCAAAGCGCTTTTCCAAATAGCCCTGAGCTTTGAGTAGATTCAAACCTGGTGTACCACTCTGATGACCAATGTTGATAACTTCTAGTTTTTTTGAGCTTGCAGTAGTTGGCTCAACTTGGGGAGTATTGCTTTGAGTGCTTGGAGAGCTACAGCCTGTAACTAACAGAAAAGTCGTAAACGCCAGCAAAAAATAACGACCTATATTCGCAGGCAACCATGACTTTCTGTAGCTTATGAACATGATTAAATCTAATTTCTTGAGGTAAGTGGATATTTTGAGTTTTTATTTTGTTAGACTGAATTTTGGAATGTCTAAAATAGAAAAGAGAGTGGGTATTACCCACCCTATAACGACTCGAGGAACTGAGAATTTAAGAGTTGAGAGGGAAAAATTTAGGAAGTGGAGTGAGAAAGGCCCACTCCAGGGTCGTGCTAGTGGAAGATTGAAATTTGTGGCGTCTTGATTCTGACCAAAGGCGGAGCGTCTCCGGTTCAGCTTCTGTTAGCGGTAGCGGGGCGTTTAGCCCATTCTGACTTCTAAATTCTTCAATCATGTTCAATTTTGCTAGTGCTTCCAAGCGACTAAAATTGTAGCTTTGAGTTCTTCTGTAAAGTGTCCAGACGGCTCAACTGCTAGTAGCGCTTCTCTGAGATCCTTTTCAAATGCTGGAGCGTTATCACCATAGAAAATTTTTAGAGAGAAGGCTGTAGTGTATAAGTAGCCAAGATAGCTATCGACAGTCCAAGATTTTTCAAATGGCACTTCATAGGTTTCTTGACGAACAAAAGCCAAATTGCCAATGACGACTTCATGGGGAGGATCGACTGGCTTACGAGTGCCTTGTCCTCGTTGTCCAGTTCGGCGTTCTTCACCTAACCATTTCTTTACTATTCCAACAGCAGCTTGTTTCCAAGGTAGATTGCTTTCCCAAGGGTTGTCATTAGTCTGAAGCAGTGCTAGTCCACCATCATCAGTTAGCAATTCGTAAAGGCGCTCAAGCACTAGTTCGCGTTCCATCCAGTGGAAGGCTCTACCAATAGTGGTTAACTTAAATTTCCCTAAACTAGAATCGATGAATTCGGCTCCTTGTTCTAACCAAGTAATATTATTTGCTCCGACTGCTGCTGCTTGCCGTTTGGCTTCTGCAATCATTTCTGGATCGGGATCGATCGCCACAACTTCCTCAAATCTAGTTCGTAGAGGAATTGAAATTAATCCTGGCCCAGTACCTAAATCAAGGAGTCGTCCTTGACCATTGAGATGAAATATTTCGGCTACTTTGTCGAATACAATCGGTGGGTATTTGGTTCTATATTGAGCGTAGCCCTCTGCGGCTCCCTCAAATAAACTGGGGTCGTAGGTAGGAAGTGTTTTTAGTTGAGTCATATCAATTTTGGATTTTAGATTTTAGATTGGTAAAAGGGAGTGAGGAGTGGGAGTAGGAGCAGAGGAGAATAACCAATGACAAATGACAAATGACAAATAACCAATGACAAATGACTAATGACAAATGCCCTAAGAATATTGCGTGATAACCGGTAGCTGCTCGTTAAGTACCCAATCGCCGATCGCTCGCAATTTGTAGTCCACAGGATCGTGGAGGGTAAAGGTTCGTAAATCCCGCCAGTAACGATCAAATCCATATTTAGTTGCTGTGGCGCGAGTTCCAGTAACTTCAAAGATGCGGTTAGTAATATCTATACCTACACGGCTAGCTAATGCCTTAGACGCAGAAACTGCGATCGCTACTTCTCCCCTCTCTTGATGAGTGAGGTCTACATCTTTTTCCCAGGCTGCTTGCACCTTCTCGGCTGCTCGGTCAGCTAGAGCGATCGCAGCTTGAATTTCCACCCAAAAGTCACCGTAATGATGCAGAATATATGGATCTTGAGTAGCACTATCTACCCCCGATGTAATCCACGGTTTAGTAGTAGTTTTAGTATATTCACGAGCGGCGGCGAAGGCTCCTTTGGTAATTCCCAGATAAACGTTGGTTTTTGTTAGCTGGGCAATAATGCCAAGAAAAGTTGAGAAGGCACTATCATGAGGATTTGGTGGCCCCAAAATCTCATCTTTTTCTACTAGGACATTATTAAATGTATAACTACTACTTTCAGTGCGACGTTGCCCAACATTGTCCCAATCTTGATTGGAAACTAACCCTTCCCTTTCTTTGGGAATTATGAATATGAAGGGCAATTCTACACCATCTTCCAAAGCTGAGAATACCCGATAATCTGCAACAGAAATACCTGTACCAAAGCTTTTAACACCATTAACCCGAAAGTTCTCACCTTCTGGATTAATTTTCAGCCTAGTGTCTTTTGTATTGATGGCGTTTGCCCAAAATAAGTTATTTTTAGCAGTTTCTCTATAATATTTTTCCTTTTGAGACGACGTGCCGGAAACATGACCTAAAGCTGTCAAATTGAGATGATTACCATATAATTGACCAATTGATCCATCTGCTTTTGATAGCTTTCTAACAATTTTCAAGGCATCAATCCAAGTTGCACCAATGCCACCATATTGCTTGGGTACAATCAGTGGTAGCAAGCCCGTCTTACGCAATCGATTAATTTCCTCTTCTGGAATTCCAGCTTTGGCATCCCGTTCAACTGCGGATTGAGCAAGTTCCTTGGATAAAGAAGCTGCTATGTCAATGTAGTCCTTTGTTTTTGTAATATCTAGCACCATAATCAAATCATCCTTATAATTCGTAATTAGGGCAAACACAGAAAAATGCTTATTAATAGAACTTAGGAATTTCCCAAAAATAAAAATAAACGAACCACACAGGCGCAGAGAATACAGAGATAATTTTTGCGTCAGTTTTGGAATATTTTTTAAGCTTTTATTTCTCTCTGTCTTCTGCGGTAGCCTGCGGTAAGTGTCTATAAGTCCTATTTGTGAAATTGGCATTAGATGCAGAATTTAGGAGAAATGCAGAGTGGGTAAGACCCCACCCTACAAGTGAACAGAGGAAATGGAACATGGAACGTTGTAAAAAATTGTCCTTTGTCATTAGTCATTTGTCCTTTGCAAATGACCAATGACTAATGACTAATGACTAATGACAGATATTCATCTGCGGCTTTCTCAACACCTGTACCTTTGAAGAAGTCTTGATTAAGACTGGTGTACAACTCTAAAGGATGGATTGAGAGGAAGTAACGGAGGTCTTCTTCGGTAATGATTTCGCGTTCTGCCATTGAGTAGGCGTTAGCAGTAACGGCGGTGATATCAGGCACATCCCAGTGACCAGAATCGGAACCTAAGAAGGCTTTAACTCTGTCTCCAAAGGGATTAGCGGCACGATTAAAAGCTTGGCTTACACGGGTATCATCTGATTCTGTACCGAAGTAGAAGTGATTCAAAAAGCGATCGCGCACATCTTCTGGCTGATCAATTCCCGCTAGTTCAAATTCGTCGAGTTCGCCTGGATTTTCTGGAGCCAATAGTTGATGGTGGAATCCTAAACCGTCACCAATTTTATCTAAGCGTCCATCTACTAGTTCGCCACCGTAGCGGGTGTACAACTCAACAAGTGCTTCCTTGTCGATAATAGCAGGATTGTTATTTGACAACAAATGTTGTTTGTTGCGGGTTTCCCAGTGCCAAATAATATCAGCGTATAGACTAGCACCCCAAGCTGAACCACCTTCTAAGAAGGCAAACTTTAATTGCGGGAAGCGGCGAGTAACTCCACCAAAGAACAGCGATTTGCATAATGCTTCCGCTGCAAAGGCAAAGTGATTTATGTGATTGTACTGGGCGTTGGTGACAGAACGCTGTGTTGTCCAACCTTGGCTAGAAGCGTGAGTTGTGGGTACAACTTTCAGTTCTACGCACTTAGCCCAGAATGGATCGTAATCATATTGGCTATCTAAGCCAAAGTTATCAATCCAAACCACTTCGTTAGCGACTTCTTTGCCATACTTCTCAAAGGCAGGAATTGGTCGACGAACGTAACCGGGGATTTGTATCGCTTTGAGTCCGAGAACATTCACCGCATATTCCAATTCTTCAATCCCTTCTTCGGGAGTGTGCAGGGGAATGGCGGCGATGGGTGTGAGGCGATCGCTATAAGGGCGGAAAATATCAGCATGGTAGTGGTTAACTGCCCGACAAACAGCCCGCCGCATTTCTTCGTTGCCGATATTTGGAGCCATTGTTGCCAAGTTGGGGTACACAACGGCAAAGTCTGTACCTGCTTCTTCCAAACGTTCATGCAGCAACTTGGGTAAGCTAATGGTAGCCAAATTCAAAGTATTTTTTGTGGGACGACCCCACCAGTTAGGGCGATTGCTGCGATAAGCAAAACGTTCTTCCCAACTTTGTTTGTACCACTTGAAGCGGGAAGCTCCTGGTAAATTCTCTTTGAAACGTTCGACAAGTGCAGTTCCACCAACTTGCTCTAAATAATCCAAGACTGCTGGTTCAAATTCCTGGGTATGTACATCGGTGTCAATTATCGGATAACCAAGTTTTTCCCGAATTTGAGCAGACCTGGTTTTTTGTGGGCGGTCTAGAGCGATCGTCATGATAGTGTCCTAATTTGAGTCATAAGTGGTGAGTAATGAGTAATAGTTTATGAATTACGCATTACTTGCTCGTGGAAAGTAGAAATCTGCTGCATAAAAAAGAGTGAGCCGAGAATACAGAAACTCGCACCAAGGATGATACTATTGACAGCACCGATGCGGCTTGCCAGTGCACCAGCTATCAAGTTGCCTATAGGTACTGCGCCTGTAGATGCCATAACGTAAAGACCCGTGATTTGCCCACGATTTTCATCGCTCACTAACAACTGAAGTAGAGTTCGTCCAGCAATTATCTGCAAAATAAAGCCGAAACCAGCCGCCAAAAGTGAGAGGAACGAAAGCCAGAACACACGGGATAGGGCAAAGACAATCAGGCTCACTCCCATAAAAGCTATGCCCAGTACCAAAACTTTACCTAATTCATTGACATTTCCTTGCCTAGTTAAATAGATACCACCAGCTAAGGTTCCTAAACTAGAAGCTGTCATCAAGAAACCAAAGGTGTTAGGCCCGCCTTGTAAAACCTCCTTGGCAAAAATCGGCCCCAAAGCTAAGTAAAATCCCCAGACGCAGCAGACTAAAGACGAACCAATCAAGATAGAACGAATTGGCAAAAACCCTATGGCGTAGTTAAAGCTAGTTCTCAATTCTTCTAGAGGTTTGCGTCTGGAAATGACAGCTTTTTTGGGATCAAGCTTTATTGCTAAAAGAGCAATAATTACAGCAATGTAACTGATACTATCGACAAGGAAACACAACCCTGATCCTATAGCCGCAATCAATAAACCTGCGATCGCTGGCCCCAGCATACTGGTGACACTCACCAGGGAAGAGTACAAGGCAAACGCATTACCGAGATTTTCCTTACTGACTGTTTCCGGTAAAAAGGCTTGTCGAGTTGGAATATCGAAGGCGTTGATTATCCCCTGCAACACACCAAGAAACGCAATGTACCAGATGTTAATCGTACCGCTTAGGGCTAGCCAGGTTAGAGCTAAAGCACCGCAGCATTCCCAAAATTTGGGCGACAAGGAGAATATGGTGACGCTTGGAGCGATCGGCGATGATTCCACCCAGAGGAATTAAAACCAATGTGGGAATTTGGCTGGCAAAACCCACTACACCCAATAACAAAGCCGAATCAGTAAGGCGATATACCAGCCAGCTAGTAGCTACCTGGGTCATTGACGTACCAATCAGAGAAATTGCTTGACCTGTGTAGAACAGGTTAAAATTTCTAGAATCAAAAGCACGGAGCATGACTTGTGATTTTTTGGTGTCTGTCGCCATACATCATCCCTTTGTTAGTCCTCAGTCTCTATTTCCTAGCCAATTTCTTCAACGCTGAAAAAATGAGCCAACCAAGAGTAATAAGTTATGAGTTTGCTTGATCTCCCCCTACTCCTTGCTTGCCAAAAATTCATCTGCGGCTTTCTCGACAGCCGTACCTTTGAAGAAGTCACGATTCAGGCTGGTGTATAACTCCAAGGGATGAATTGACAGGAAATATTGCAAATCTTCTTCGGTGATAATCTTGCGTTCTACCATTGAATAGGTATTGGCAGCGATCGCAGTAATATCAGGTACATCCCAGTGACCAGAATCAGAACCCAAGAATGCTTTAACACGATCCCCATAAGGATTAGCTTTACGGTTAAAAGCTTGAGCTACACGGGTATCATCTGATTCTGTACCAAAGTAGAAGTGATTCAAGAAGCGATCGCGAATATCCTCTGGCTTCGTTACTCCTGCAACAGCGAATTCATCCAAATCACCTGGCTCTAGGGGAGATACCAAGTCAGCGTGGAAACCTAAACCACTGCCTAATTGATCCAAACGACCATGTACTAGTTCACCACCATAGCGGGTGTAGAATTCTACCAGTTCTTCATAATTAACATTGGCGGGATTGTTATTTTCCACCAAATGGTCTTTATTGCGGGTATCCCAGTGCCAAATCAAATCGGTGTACAAACTAGCACCCCAAGCTGCACCTCCTTCTAAAAAGGCAAACTTGAGTGTGGGGAAGCGGTGAGTTACACCACCAAAGAAGAGAGATTTACATAGTGCTTCCGCAGCCGATGCAAAGTGACCAATATGGTTGTATTGGTAATTGCTAATCGAACGCCGATTTATCCAGCCCATACCGGAAGAGTGGGTGGTGGGTACAACTTTCAGTTCTACGCACTTCGCCCAGAAGGGATCGTAGTCATATTTGCTATCCAAGCCAAAGGTGTCAATCCAGATGGCTTCGTTGGCTACTTCTTCGCCATATTTCTCGAAGGCGGGAATCGGACGGCGGATATGTCCGGGGATTTGAATTGCTTTGAGTCCCAGCACTTTCACCGCATATTCCAACTCTTCAATCGCCTCTTCAGGCGTATTCATCGGGATAGAAGCAATGGGTGTTAAGCGATCGCTATAAGGGCGGAAAATATCAGCGTGGTAAGTATTAGCTGCCCGACAAACAGCCCGCCGCATCTCTTGATTGCCGATGTGGGGTGCCATCGTTGCCAAGTTGGGGTACACAACAGCAAAGTCTGTACCAGCTTCTTGCAAGCGTTCGTGCAACAACTTTGGCAAACTAACGGTAGCTAAATTTAGCGGATCGTTAGTGGGACGAGTCCAGAAGGGAGGGCGGGCGGTGCGGTTAGCGCGGCGTTCATCCCAAGATTGCTTAAACCATTTAGAGCGAGATGCACCGGGTAAATGTTCCTGAAAACGCTGTGCGATCGCAGTTCCAGCAACTTGCTCTAAATAGTCTAAGAATGCTGGGGGAAATTCTTGGGTATGCACATCAGTATCGATGATCGGATAACCCAGTTTTTCCCGAATTTGAGCAGACTTGGTTTTCTGTGGACGGTCTAGTGCAATAGTCATAGCATTTTACCTGAATTTTTAGATAAATTAGTCAAAAGGCATGAGCCAGGAGAAAAACAAAAAGCTTTTGAGCTTGGAAGTTGAGCCTCTGAACCTGGAAGTTGCACCTTTGAGCTTGGAAGTTGAGCCTTTGAGCCTGGGAGTTGCACCTTTGAGCCTAGGAGTTGCACCTTTGAGCTTGGAAGTTGAGCCTTTGAGCCTGGGAGTTGCACCTTTGAGCTTGAGAGTTGCACCTTTGAGCTTGGAAGTTGAGCCTTTCAGCCTGGAAGTTGCACTTTTGAGCTTGGAAGTTGAGCCTCTCAGCCTGGGAGTTGCACCTTTGAGCTTGGAAGTTGCACCTTTGAGCTTAGAAGTTGAACCTTTGAAAGACTTAATTACAGAAATTTGTTTTTCTTGCTGAAAAAAGTTACTGATTTCTGCCTCCTCATCTCCCTCATCTCCCTCATCTCCCTCATCTCCCCCACTCCCCATTTCCTATTTTTCTTCAGTAACCCAGTCTGTTAATTTAAAGTCCGACTTTGCTAAACCCTGCGAGACTAAAAATTTCTTTGTTCCCTCTAAAAGTTTCACTCCCTCAGCTGGTAATGGTTCTTCTGAGACCTGTTTGAGTGGGAACGATACTTTGATAATATCGATGGGATATTTAGTAGTTTGAGCATGGTACTGATAATATTCTTCAGAATTAGCTTTTAAATCCTTAGCTGCTTCTGTGAGAATTGCATTAAATTTTTGGGGAAAATCAGGCTGTTTAGCCAGAAAGCTTTCTGTTGCAACAACTAATGATGTCCCGGAAAGACCCTGATGATTTGCTGAAGAATCAATCACTGGAAACCCTTGCGATTTCAGAAAAGGCCCCAGATCACTTGAAGTTGCATAAGCTGCTATATCACCACGTTCTAAAGCAGCTTTTGCCTCAGTAGTCATCAAGTGAACAACTTTTACATCCTTGGCAATTTTAGCTTCAGCTAACAGACCCAGCAAGTATCGATGCATATAAGAGCCTTTTTGGGTAGCTATTTTTTGACCTTTAAGTTCAGCAAGCGATCGCGCCCCATTCTTTTTCGCTACTAACCAGGCCGTTGTATTAAATTGGCTAATTCGCAGCAGTCGGGTTTCCTGACCCCTAGCTTTCAAAACTATGGCTGGTGTATCTCCTAAAGAACCAACATCTAATTGTCCGGCGACAAGCGCCTCATTTAGATCCGGCCCGTTAGGAAATCTTGCAAAAGTAATGTCTTTAAACCCAGCTTTTTGCAGTTCGCGCTCTAATATTCCCTTTTTTTTTGCCCAACCAAGTGACCCTGTAGGTTCTGCACTACCTACATAACCTATTCGTAGGGTAGAAATGTTATTAGATGCAGCGACAGCATTGTTGACATTAACAGCCTCAATGGATTGAGCAGATTTAGTTTCGCCTTGGCTACATGCTGTAGTTAGTAGCAATAGAACACAAGCCACTGAGGTTGATAATCTGGAAGTAAGTTTATTTTTACTGATAGAACCTGTTCCTACTGGTAACAACAGCATAACTATTTTCTTGGCTGCACTATTTCATTTGCTTCAAAATTTGGAATGTTTGATCCGTTTTGGCTGTTGAAGTGCGTTTATGTCCCCAACCAACGTTTTCCCGATAACTACCCAGTAGCCCAACTTCTGCCAATTCTGCCTCGTTGACTGAAGTCGTCACATCGCTTTCTGGTGCTACATAAAGAGCGTCAACTGGACAATACAATTCGCACATATAACAGGTTTGGCAGTCACTTTGTCGGGCAATGGTTGGCGGCGCATCAGGTACTTTTTCAAACACATTAGTTGGACAAATATTCACGCAGATATTACATTTTATGCACCGCGATTCGCTGACCAACTCAATCACACTGCTGCTCCTATTTTAGATAAAGATTTTTCTGTACTTTGTAAAGGCTGACTTTTCACCCAGACTCGATCTAATCCGCCACTAATCAGGTGATGTTGCTGGTTAGCATCAAGTTCTGGATAGTCTTGATGTTTGTGCATCCCACGAGTTTCTTTACGTTCAATGGCACTGCTGTACATCCATCGCGCTGTGGCTACCATTGCTGTAGCTTCTCGCGCCCGGATTAGCTCTTTATTTGATGTTACCTGGCTACTGCGGAGTTCTTGCCAAAGATGATTTAGCTTACCCAAAGACTCGGTTAAGCCTTGTTCTGTACGGAAATAGTTCTTTTCGTAAGGGAATACTTCGGCTTGGACTGCTTGAATAATTTCATCAGTTGCCAAAGTTTGGGAGCGATCGCTCCCACTCTGTAATCCTACTTCTCCAACTCCCTTAACATGGCGTTGAGTTTTGTATTCCCCCAAACTGCGGGTGTATTCAGCAGCCGATTTCCCCGACCAATAGCCAGAAGATATTGCCCAAGCTGCATTATGACTACCACCGCCAGTAAATCCGCCACAAATTAGTTCCCGTGTAGCGGCATCTCCAGCCGCATAGAGTCCCCGTACAGAACTGGCACAACTCTCATCTACAATCCGAATTCCCCCCGTACCGCGCACAGTTCCTTCTAGGCGCAAGGTGACAGGGAAACGTTGAGTAAATGGATCGATACCTGCACGATCAAAGGGTAAAAAGAAGTTGGGCTGTGCTAAACGCATAGATGCCCGCATCGATTCCGCCGCTTTGTCTATGATGGCGTAAACTGCCTGTTGCAGTAATGTCTGGGCAATTACTGAACGTCTATGAGAACTTGCCCCCGGAATCACAGTACCGTCTTCGTAGGTAAAAGTTGCCCAATTATAAAACAGGGTTTTGGTGACTGAAGAAAAGGCGGGAGAGATGCCGTAAGCATTAGAAAATTCCATACCCGACATCTCGGCTCCTGCTTCTGCCGCCATCAGATAACCATCCCCTGTCAGGACGTTGCATCCTAACGCTTTACTGAGAAACGCACAGCCACCTGTAGCAATGATTGTGGACTGCGATCGCACTATCCATTTCTCACCAGTCTGACGGTTCACACCTGTTGCACCAGCAACAGCACCATCGTCATCAACCAGTAATTCTAAGGCGGGGCTGTTATCTAAAATCTTGACTCCAGCGCGTTGAATTTGCCGCCGCATCAGCCGCATATACTCCGGCCCTTGCAGCGATCGCCGATAGGGTTTACCTTCATCGTCGGTAGGGAAGGGATAACCCCACTCTGCTAACTGATTAACGTTTATATAAGTCTGATTCAGTACCCGATCCATCCAGTTGCGATCGGCTAAAAACCCACCCAACGATTCCCGACTCGCCTTTGCTGTTTCCCGTGCTTCTGGATCGGGTGGCACATACCACACACCATTTCCAGATGCAGCAGCGCATCCAGTTGTGCCGCAATACCCTTTATCTACAAGGATCGCCTTAGCTCCATTTGATGCAGCACTCCATGCCGCCCAAGTTCCAGCTGGCCCACCTCCAATTACAAGCACATCTGCTTCTAAGTCGAGTTCAAAATCGTTTGTTAACGTCTTCAGCATCTACCATTTCCCCCCACTTATAAAGTCTTAAGCATCAAGTCTTCATCCCATCCATGCTGCAAAATAAATATTTAAAATCTAGGAATTGCGATCCTTAATACAGGTTCTCACTAGCTTGATAATGCATAAATACTTTATCTTGATCGGTAAACCGTAGTTTAACATAATAAAGTTTTTCACAGTTTGCGACAAAAAGCAAGCATTTTACTAAACAGCTTCAAACATAAATTTATGTAAACTCAACGCAGTTATTTTTCTCAATAACTTGCTTTTTACCGTATTTTGTGATTTCTCCAATTTTTGTTCATAAAATAATAAAATACTAAATTTCGATAAATTTGCAGTATTTTAATAAATTTTTCTAAACGGTTTTGTCTGGATAGTAGAGACGCGAAATTGGATTGGGCTTTGTCTTGTGTAACGTGTCTCATTTGTGGGTTAAAAGCCAATACAGTTCAGTTAGAGCTAAAAACCTGATTCTTGCGTAGGTTGGGGAGCCACTGCGTTGGACGGGAACACCTGCTTGTACCCCTGCTCTTAAGCAAGCTACGCGCAGCGTCTCCCCTTCTCCCAAAGGGAGAGGCTAGCGCCAAGGGAGAAGCATGTGGCGTTTAAGGAACGAAACCCAACATTTTTGTGGGTTTGTTGGTTTTCACTTCGTTCAACCCAACCTACAAATATTCTTAACCCAAGAGTATTGGGTTAAGAGCGATCGCTCTCTTAAGACTTAAGAATCCCCGGACTTTTAATTAAACAAATGTAAAAATTTTTATTCAGTCCGGGGAGTACCATTCGGTTAAAACCTAAAGACAGTACGAACCCAAGCAAATAAACTATCAGGATTGCTGGCATCCGAATCAGGTGCAGTAATCCAGATCAAACCTGGCGTCACCTCAATATTATCTCCGATTTTGTATTGGTAGAATGCCTCAACGTGCAGAGAAGTATCTCTGTCCGCTTGTCCTAAACCTTTTCCCAAATTTACATTATTACTAAGACTGGTGAGTTTTGGCTCCATACCAACTAAAATCCCCCCTAGAGCACCTTCACTAAAAAGATCCGGGAATGCAAGTCCTACGGCCCAATCCATAGCTTCAGCATCTCCGCGCCCCAAATAGCGGTGTACCCCATAACTTACCCACGCATTGATTGCCAACTTGGAACTAACTTGATAGAACGCCTGTAGACCATAAAGGTTGCCTAGAGTTGCTACTCCAGGCACGGTACTGTTTACTAGGTTACTCCCGACTGCTGGGCCGAAATTTGTTCCGCTAAAACCTATGGTATTTGGTGGACTATAGGTATTAACGTAAGTTGCAGCTACCCGAAAATTCCTATTACCGGAGTAGTATATTAACTGTGCTAAAGCTAAATATCTGCCTGTAAATAAGCCGTTATTAGGTGTGGGATTACCACCGTTTGGTGCGCTGTACGCTATCCCGAATTGAAGCTGTTTGCCTAATCCCTGGAGTATGGCAATTCCGGGGCCGCTATCTCCATAGTTATAGACCAAAGACCGCCGTGAAAATCGTGAAATCCCATTAGCACCAGTCACAGAAGACGATTCAAAATATGGGTTAACCGGACCAGAAAGACCTATCTCACTAGCTCCGTCAGACAAGGGATAAATGTTGACTTGAGTATTTGGAAAAGGTAGAAACCGATAGCGAACACCACTGAGAATAATAGTATTGCGTGCAAAAGTAATACTGGAGTTATCAGCAGTTCTCCCCTCATAAGTTCCCAATAATCCACCTGTTGGATTTTGCTGAGTAGGTGGTGCTTGTCCCAATGATTCAATATTTCCACCTCCTAT
The DNA here is from genome assembly GCF_017115165.1 of Nostoc sp. LPT. GTDB lineage: Bacteria > Cyanobacteriota > Cyanobacteriia > Cyanobacteriales > Nostocaceae > Nostoc. The sequence goes on from NZ_JABXKF010000005.1 coordinate 86,479, forward strand.
TGTTATACCTAGTGAATCTTTACCGTTAAAACTGGTGTTTAACCGTAAAGAAGTTGAGCCTTGAAGTGTGACATTGTGAGGTGCTGGTCTCTTAGTGACGACGTTATTGCCTGCTATAAGTTCGCCAAGGACAATCTGAGATCGAGCTATAAGTTTGGTTGTGGTCGTAAACTGAGTTGATTCTAACTTCGCATTTCGTACTTCCAAGCTATCTAAGCGTCCCCGAAGTTGAGCGAGTTCTGGAGAAAATTGTTCTTGTAGTTTTTTGATGGTATCCAAGTCTTCGCGTTTGACTAAATCTGTTGTCGAAGTCGCTATTAGTTCATTGAGGCGATCTAAAGCTGCATTCAACCCAGCTGCAAATTCATAGCGCGTTAGGGAGCGATCGCCTTTAAATGTACCATCTGGATATCCTGCAATTACACCGTAGCGCTCAACTAGAGACTGTAATGCTTGAAATGCCCAATCTGTCGGCTTAATATCTGATAGTTGTGAGACGGATGTTGTTTGCCCTGCTGCATTATTTGGAACTTTTTTGTTAGCTGGCGGTGCAACTTGCAACAATTGCGAGACAGGTGTCACTCGATCTCGGAGATCGTTTGGAGCTTTTTTACGAGTGACTGGTGCAATTGAAGTGTCTACTGTTTGATTGACAACTGCTTCTGGAGCTTTGTTCTCTTCTACTTCAGTCGCAGATACATCAGATTTAGGCAGTTCAGCCTGACTTTTGGCTGGATGAAAAACCAGGATAGCTAGAATATCTAGCAACAAAACCAGGAACACTATAGAGCGATAATTCCAGCGAAATTTTGACATGACTCCTTAACTCCTCAACCTTAAAGATGAATAAGTTAGCCCTTGATTAGACAGGAAAACCAAGGCAAATTATGGTTCTAATATTTATATAAAACGATTAGAACATAGACTCACCAAAGCTTTAGCTGCTGAAAAAAGCGCAAGATTATGATAAATCTCGAAATCAATACTAAGTACTTTAATGTCCAATCCAGAATTCGCCGCAAACTAGCATTCTGATGCTTAAAAGAATCCTAAAAACGTCTTGATATTAGACAATAATGGACTTAGCAAAGACTTCCTATTTTTAAGAGGAACTCAACCACACACTATATGAACTGATACTTTTGAGACATCCTAAAGTCCATTTTTCTAGTTATGCTGTACAAAGTTCATCAATGGCTACTGACATTGACGAAAGCTTGATTTCAATTCAAGCGATTATTTGCCGATTAACATTAGTTGAAAACACTATTTTGTAATCAGCTATATTTTGACAGCATCAATCATCTAAGTACGATACTTCTATCGACTTACCGTATATTATTAGGATTATCTTTGCATAGAGCTTGGTACAATGCAAGACCTAGTATTTTTCCATAAGGCGAAATGTCAAAATTCTTGGCTAAGTCAATTCCAGCAACTGCGACGCCGAATAGCCCGTCGTAGACATCGCCGGAAATAGTCAGTCGGGAAAAACGAATAGACCTCTTGTACAAATGGAAAATTCGCCCTCATCCCCCAACCCCTTCTCCCAATTTTGGGAGAAGGGGAGCCAATTTCAAAATCCCTCTCCAAGCTTGGGAGAGGGATTTAGAGTGAGGTCTTTTTAGGATCTTCTAAATTATTTAGTTTGTCAGAATTACTCGTTGAGTTAGAGGATTTGCGATAAAAACCACCTACCTCTGCCAATGTATAGAGGGGTCTGGCTTTAACTTCTTCATAGATGCGCCCTATATACTCGCCTAAGATGCCAACACTGACTAACTGCACAGATCCGAGGAAGAAAATTGCCATCAAAATAATCGTAAACCCAGTTAAAGGCGAATGGGGGACAAAAAGACGCCAATACAAAACTAATAAAGCCATGAAGATGGCCGCCGCCGCCGCTACTAACCCTAAGTAAGTTGATAACCGCAGTGGCACTATTGAAAAGGACACTAGACCGTTGATAGCAAGGGCTAAGGATTTGCTAAAAGTGTATTTAACTTCCCCAGCAAAGCGGGGGTTGCGCTCGAACCGAATTGCTGTTTGCTGAAAGCCAACCCAAGAACGCAGACCACGAATATAACGGGTACGTTCTGGCATAGAATTAAGAATATCTACGATCTGCCGATCCATTAGACAAAAATCACCTGTATCAGTAGGAATTTCTACATCTGCAAGCTTTTTGAGGATGCGATAAAAGAAGTAGGCAGTAAAACGCTTAAACCATCCTTCCTTAAGGCGTTGAGTGCGTTGAGCGTAGACGACCTGATAGCCCTGTCGCCATTTTTCAACCATGTCGGGAATTAGTTCTGGTGGATCTTGGAGATCGGCATCAAGGATAACGATAACTTGACCCCGGACAAAATTAAGACCAGCAGTAACTGCTATTTGATGACCGAAGTTACGAGCAAAACTCAGATAGCAAATGCGCGGGTCTTTTTGATGAAGGTCTCGTAGTAATTGTAGGGAGCGATCGCGGCTACCATCATTGATTAAAATTAATTCGACAAGCCCATCCATCCGATTCATTACTGCACTCAGTCTGCGGTATAGTTCTGGAATAATTTCTTCTTCGTTATAAATTGGAACAATGAATGAATACTTTGGTAGCATCTATAAATATGGTTTAATTTTTGAACAGCCAAGCTAACAGACTGCTTGCGATCGTAAAGGTTTGCTTCACAGTATACCTAGCAAGACTCAAGTTAGATTCCCATAATTTATTTCTTCTTCGCGTTGACGTTATCTGAAGAATCTGATTCTTTAAGACTTTCTACAGCTTTTTTGGGAAAAGTCCGACGATGGCGATACCAAGTAGACCCTGCTACTAGCGTTCCAGTTAAACCTAATGCAAGTATTAGCGGCAAAAAATCGCCTGTATTCACTGCCTTCAGACCAGAACTACCCAATAGTACAAAAGGTAAGACGCTGGGAACAGTACCAAGTGTTGTACCTAGAACATAATCTTTAAAACTGATCGAAGTCAGTCCCGCGACAAAGTTGACCAAACCATAGGGCATGATCGGTACTAATCGGATGGCAAACATATAAAAAAGCCCTCCACGTCGCACCTCAGCATCCATCACTTGCCAGCGTCCTGCTAATCGTTTTGCAACTGTTTGGCGTCCAATAGTCCGAGTAAAAACAAAGGCAATTATTGCTGCAATCACTGCTGCCATACTAGTCCAGGCAGTACCCAGCCAAGGCCCAAAAATTGCACCTCCAGTCAAATTAAGCACCGTTGAGGGCAAAACTAACATAGTTGCTACAACGTACAAAGCAATATAAATAACAGGTGCCCAGATACCAGAAGATTTCAGCAAAGCTTGAATTTGTGCTGGTTCAATGCCGCCAAGAAGATATACTGCTATACCAGTCGCAATTATGCAACTCAGTGTGAGTAGCAAAATACCAGCTTTCAAGTTCCACACTAGAATACTCCTACTTTTTTTGTAACCCAACCCATCTTTCTCAAATTTCCCCTTTAATTAATTCTTGAAAACTTTGGTTCTGGAAACTAGTACTTTGCTAGATTAATTTTGATCAAAACAGAATTCAGGAGTCAGAAGCCAGAATTCAGAATGAATTTTGTGCGAAAGAGCGGATGAATCAAGGGCGTTTTTGCACCCCCACGCTTATCGAACGCAAGAGCGTCTCTGAAAGAGAACATTTAGTGGTGCAACAATTCAGTGGCGGGTCTAAATCCCCCACTATAAGCGTTGCGTTAGCGAGTCTTCTCCCAAGGGGAGACACTACGCGAACGAGCGTCTTGATTCTGAATTGTGAATTCTTCTTCAAAAATTCGTAGTGTGGCCACATTGTACTAGAGGAAATACAGCAGTTTTCTTTTACATAAAGTACAAAGCTATGGGTTTTGAGGCAGGAAGTAGAAACTCTTTATGTCTTTTGTACCTCATCTAAGTAGGTCGGCGTAAATATTTGTAGTTGGGATAAGGTAGTTGTTGGTGGAGACAGAAGGGAAGAGGATTGTAGGCTAGTTAATTTTTCTTCACATAGTTTGATTTTTTCCTGTTGACTTATCTACCTAAAAACTGCTGTATGTATTAAAGGAGTCCAATCATCCGCGATCGCAACCTTTATTAAAACACAGACTAAGAAACTGCAAAGTAGCAAGGCTTCTGTCGATGAAACCGGAAGCGAACACTTCCAAGTCACAAAAATGTTGGGTAATTGACACAAAACTTGTATTCTTCACGACAGCCATTGTTGCAACAAAAGTGTCATGATTATCAAGTTTGTGTGTGAAAACGTCAATTTGTAGGCAGTTATTCTTTATGAATCGTTAATCTATACTGGTTTTTTAAATAATTTCCTGTAAAATACTGATTAAAAACTACGGTAATTGTGTCGATTTGCCGTAGTTATAAACCCTCATACCTTGACAAACATGCAAATTCTCTGGTTTATTCCTACTGGATCTCATGACGGACGCTATTTAGGCACAGATATTGGCTCTCGTGTTGCCACACCTGATTATTTGCAGCAAATTGCCCAAGCTGTGGATAGTTTAGGCTACACGGGCGCATTGTTACCCACAGGGAGTTCTTGTGAAGATGCTTGGATAACCGCCGCCGCTTTCATATCTGTCACCAAGCAGATGAAATTTCTCGTGGCAATTCGCCCAGGAATTACTTCCCCAGGTGCTGCTGCACGAATGGCAGCAACATTTGACCGGATTTCTAAAGGAAGATTGTTGATTAATGTGGTGACAGGTGGAGATCCTGTGCAACTGGCTGGGGATGGCTTGCATCTTAGTCATGATGATCGCTATGATTTAACCGATGAATTTCTCACAGTTTGGCGGGGTATCGTCAGTGGGGAAACAGTCGATTTTAAAGGAAACTACCTGGATATTAAAGGTGGTAAACTCCTATTCCCACCAGTTCAAAAACCCTATCCACCTTTGTGGTTTGGTGGTTCATCTGCTGCTGCCAAGCGAGTTGCTGCTAAACATATAGATGTTTACCTGACTTGGGGCGAACCTCCACAACAAGTGGCCCAAAAGATTGCTGAAGTTAGGAAATTGGCGGCTGAACAAGGTAGAACAGTCCGTTTTGGGATTCGCTTGCATGTAATTGTGCGAGAAACCGAGTCTGCTGCTTGGGATGCTGCCAATGAGTTAATTAAGTATGTGGATGAGGATGCGATCGCTAAAGCTCAGAAAGACTTAGCTATTTCTGATTCTGAAGGACAGCAGCGCATGAGTCAACTACATAGTGGTAGTCGAGAAGCCTTAGAAATTAGCCCCAACCTCTGGACAGGAATTGGATTGGTGCGGGGTGGTGCTGGTACGGCCCTAGTTGGAGATGCCGACACTGTTGCCGCTAGGATGCTGGAATATCGCAATTTGGGCATAGAAAGTTTCATTTTCTCTGGATATCCCCATTTAGAAGAAGCGTATCGCACTGCTGAATTATTATTTCCACGCCTACCTTTGCAGAGCGAACCTGCACCTTTAACGCCACCAGTCTTGAGTCCTGTTGGCGAAATTGTCACCAATGAAAAATTTGCTAAACAACTAACGAGTGCTTCATGACTATTACCTTTAAACACACCAAAAGCAACAATAATATATCCCTGAGCGAGGTGTTAGACAACCCGCAAATCGAGAAAATAGTTCCCTGGATTGTCCCCGTTCTAGTGCTAGTACTTTGGGAACTTGCTTCCAAAACTGGTTTACTCTCAACCAGAATTTTACCAGCCCCTAGTGGCGTAATCGCTACAGCGATTAAACTAGCCTCCACTGGAGAACTTTTTCAACATATAGGAATTAGTGCTGGACGGGCAGTATCTGGTTTTATAGTTGGTGGCAGTATTGGGTTCGGTTTAGGATTGCTCAATGGCTTTTCCCGTGTAGCAGAAAAGTTATTAGATAGTTCCCTGCAAATGCTGCGGACTATCCCTAATTTGGCATTAATTCCGTTGGTAATTCTCTGGTTTGGTATTGGCGATCAAGCTAGATTATTTCTAGTGTCTATGGGGGTATTTTTCCCGATATATCTCAATACATTTCATGGTATCCGCAGTGTTGACCCTGGACTGATTGAAATGGGAAAAGTTTATGGATTGAAAACACCACAACTTCTGTGGCAAATCATTTTTCCAGGAGCCTTGTCTTCGATTCTCATTGGTGTCCGTTTTTCTTTGGGGATTATGTGGCTGACACTAATTGTGGCAGAAACGATCGCAGCAGATTCCGGTCTTGGTTACATGGCAATGAATGCCCGTGAGTTTATGCAAACTGATGTTGTGGTCTTGAGTATTGTGATCTATGCATTACTGGGTAAATTAGCAGATGCTGTTGCCAGAGGATTAGAAAAAAAATTCTTGGCTTGGAACCCCAATTATCAAAAGTCATAAATGCCAAAGTTCCCAAAGTCAAAAGTTGAAAAGTCTTGATTTTAACTTTTGACTTCTATTCATTTGGAGTGTGATTTGCTTTCTTCAACGCCTCATCAAATAATCAAATCCCGATTGTTCTAAAAAAGGAGATTTTGCAAGTGAGTCCTAATGTACAAGGTACACAACTAAGTATTTTGGATTTGACGAAGGCTTTCGGCAAGAAAACTGTTTTAAACTCGCTGAATTTAGAAGTTAAAGCAGGTGAGTTTGTAGCTATTGTCGGACGTAGTGGTTGCGGTAAGAGTACCTTATTGCGTCTTGTGTCAGGATTAGATAAAGCAACTGCAGGCGGAATACTACTAGATGGAGAACCACTGCATAAACTCAGCCGCTCCGTAACAGTGATGTTTCAAGACTCCCGCTTGCTGCCGTGGAAGCACGTTGTTCAGAACGTGGGGTTGGGCTTGGAAGGTAATTGGCGTGAAAAAGCTTTGTGGGCACTCGATAAAGTCGGACTCAAAGATCGGGCTGATGAGTGGCCGTATGTCTTATCTGGTGGACAACGGCAACGGGTATCATTGGCAAGAGCGTTAGTCAGTCAGCCCCGTTTGTTGTTGCTAGATGAACCTTTGGGAGCATTGGATGCTCTAACTCGCCAAGAAATGCAGCATTTGATTGAAAACTTGTGGCAAGAGCGAAGATTTACTGCATTTTTGGTTACTCACGATGTGGAAGAGGCTGTGGCGTTGGCAGACCGAGTGATAGTGATTGAACAAGGGCAAATTTCTCTTGATCTGCCTGTGAGACTTTCACGCCCGCGAGATAGGAGTAGCGAAGTGTTTGTCAATATCAGAGAAGCAATTCTCAAGCGAGTAATGAGCCATGAAGATACTCAGCCAAATAACCAATTGTTGCAGTTGAGTAGTTGAGATTTAGCTTTCGTTAGTTGATTAATATAATGCTTGAGGTAGCTGCAGTAAAATAGGCTACTTTGAGAATCAATATTATTAATATCTTAGGATATTCTAGTTTTGAAAGAGGCTGTAAAATTTAATGGGATCATTCTTGCTTCTAGTAGTCTGTCAAGTTTAAAATGATAAATAAGCAAGTTCGTAGTAAGGACTTTAGTCCTTATTTTTTAAGCACGCTTTGTACTTCCTACAAACCCTCTTGCACTAGCTTTACAAAGTAGTAGTACAGCGGGCGCGTAAATCGAGCTACCATCTCAATTAACTAGATAAGTAGAGGCAATTCATGAATTGCCTCTACTCAAGCAACTGGTTAAAGATAGGCAAATTTCCGCCACAGTGTACTAAAGACTTTATACATAATAGGACTTACGCACTGTACAAATTAATCATGGTATGCATTTACAAAAATAGGTCGTTTCAGGCTTTTATTAATCATTCTTTGATGGTAAATAGACCCGCACCCTACGGGCACAGCATTGCTTACAAGTGTCAACTTCAGCTGAAACTCCTTTAAAACCTCGTTTCCAGCCTCTTGCTAGGAAATGCTGCTCCTGGCGGCTCTGCCGCCAGCAAGAGAGGGGGAGCCTTTCTTGCTGGCATTCCCAGTCTGAGACTGGGAACGAGACAATATCTAAAAGCTTGTTCTAGGCTGGCTTTCACGTTAAGTTGACACCAATGAGCATTGCTGTGCCCCTACGAAAGATGTGGTTTTTCAAATCATACATATTTAGTCTTTCCTGTCAATGCGTAAGTCCGATAGAATTAAAAATAATTATTAAAATTAATATTAGTAGAAAATAGAACTTAATTTATTAGTGAAACAGAAGCAATTTCTAGAGATAGTCCTGTAAATAGGAAAAAGGTTATCTACCATGAAACTGATCTTACCGCTCGATCTCGTTGCTGACATTGAACCTCATCTACCACCTGATACAGAGGTTGTCAGGGTAGATGTTGAAGGGAATTTAGACGGGGATGCTAGTGATGCTGAAGTTTATTTCAGTTGGTTTTTATCCAGAACTCCGACGCTGCATAAAATAATAGAAGCAGCACCTGCACTGCGTTGGCATCATGCACCAAATGCAGGCGTGAATCACATCCTGACACCAACTTATTTGTCAAGAGATATCATCCTTACAAATGCGGCGGGAGTGCATGGAATTCCGATCGCAGAATTTGTGATCACTTATATACTGGCTCATGCCAAGCATCTACAGGAATTATATGCTTTACAAGCAGAACGTCACTGGAAAAGAGGCTTTGCCATCCAAGAGTTGACAGATGCTACTTTGCTAATTATCGGCGCTGGTGGTATTGGTCAAGAAATTGCCGCCCGTGCTAAACCCTTCGGCTTAAGAATTATTGGCAGTCGCCGTCATCCCCAAGAGTTACCAAATTTTGATAAAGTAGTGGGTGCTGATGAATGGCGATCGCTCCTGCCAGAGGTGGATTATGTAGTTATTGCAACACCTCTAACTCCCGAAACCAAAGAATTTATTGATGAATCTGTATTGCGATCGCTCCCAAATCATGCCTACCTAATTAATATTGCTCGTGGTGGCGTAATCGATGAATCGGCATTAATAAAGGCGCTTACAGAAGGCTGGATTGCAGGTGCAGCATTAGACACAGTTAACTCCGAACCGTTACCACCAGAAAGTCCTTTGTGGTCACTTCCTAACATCTTTATCACACCTCATACTTCCGGTCATTCACCCAAGAGTAAACAGCGTTCAATAGCGCTATTTATCGACAATCTAAAGCGTTACCAAGCTGGTCAACCATTACGAAATGTAGTAGATAAAAAAGCAGGATACTAAACAATTAAAAATTAAAAATGAAGAGGTGCTGCCGATTGGGTTGCACAATCCAAAATCCAAAATGGAATTAGGGAGTAACTAATGGTGAAACTAATTTTACCCGATCATCTCATTGCAGATATAAAGCCACATCTACCATCTAATATAGATGTCGTGGAGGTGGATAGTGAAGGTAATTTTGATGGTGATGCCAGTGATGCAGAGATTTATGTCAATGGATTTTACCTGAAAACCTCTACCCTTGACAAAGTACTGACAGCAGCACCCGCGCTGCGTTGGCAACAGTCACCGAGTGCTGGCGTCAATCACATCCTCACGCCAACTTTTTTACAAAAGGAGATTATCCTCACCAATGGCGCAGGGGTTCACGCAATTCCAATTTCGGAATTTGTACTGGCATTCATGCTCTATCACGCCAAGAATCTGCGGAAATTGCAAACTTTGCAGGATGAACACACTTGGGTAAGAGGAGTGTTTCTCGAAGAGTTGGCAGACGCGACTTTATTAATTCTCGGTACAGGAAATATCGGTCAGGCGATCGCATCTCGTGCCAAAGCCTTTGGAGTCACAGTTTGGGGTAGTCGCCGCCATCCCGAACCCCTAGCGAATTTTGACAAAGTTGTGGGTGCCGATGAGTGGCGATCGCTCTTGCCGTCAGCAGACTATGTAGTTATTGCTACACCACTGACTCCACAAACTAAAGGCTTGATCGATGAAGCTGTATTGCGCTCTATGCGTCAATCTGCTTACCTAATTAATATTGCTCGTGGTGCGATCGTGGATGAAGCCGCATTACTTACCGCACTACGTGAGGGATGGATTGCGGGTGCTGGATTAGATACGGTTGCAACCGAACCTCTGCCGCCGGAAAGTCCCTTGTGGTCGTTGCCGAACGCCTTTATCACACCCCATTGTTCAGCCTTGTCGCCACGCCTGAGAGATCGCATAGCACAACTGTTTATCGACAATCTCAAACGCTATCAAACCGGTCAGCCCTTGCGGAATGTCGTAGACAAACAAGCAGGATACTGAGCAATTCAAAATTCCAAAAAATTAATTATTGCTCCTATAACGATGCGATAGCACGTAAATATTGAGGCACTACGATGTGTGCAAAGGGATTTGGGCAATCTCATAACCCAAAAATCAACAAGCTAGTACACCACGGCGTAAATAGAGCAACCATTTAAAATACCTAAAAAGCCCATTCCATAATACTTTTGAATGCGTGACTTTTGAATGCGTGACTTCCGCCTTGCGGTACTAGTCTTAAAGGGAGTCAGCTATTGCCAGCAACGTAGTCCAGAAGCTTCAATTAAAAGCATTTGCTTCGTTATGTCGCTTGAATAAAAATAAATGATAGAGTATATAGCGATCGCTATGCAAAAAATGTAAATAAGATATGGCTGACCAAAAAGATAAAGCTCAAGAAAAAAACCGCCTTGAACAGCTTCAAGAAGAACAAGGCAACACAGATTCTAAACACTCAGGGGGTGCTGGCGCTTCTGGCGGCAACTCAGGTGCAGGCAAATCTGGCACATCAAAAATTTCTGCCACTGGTACACCTGATGATATCGAAAAAATTGATCAGGAGTAAAGCTAACTCCGACAACAAGTCAAGGTTTAACTAAGTAGGTCGGCGTAAATAATTATTATTGGGATAAGGGAGGGGGCAGGGAGCAGGGAGCAGGGGGAGAAAGAGTTTGAGGCTTCTTTACTTTTCTTCACACAGTTTGGTTTTATTGCACCGACTTACTTACATCGGCTCTAATTAGTAACTTAACTCAACCAAGTCCTAATTGTTTTAAGGGAACTGAATTGTTTTAAGGGAACTGAGCATTGAGTATGGAGAAAGATTCCTTTCTCCTGCTCACCGAAGAGGCAAAGGGTAAGGGGGCTCTTAGCAGTTCTTGAGCAAGCCCAACACTCTGCGCCAAGCGTTGCGGAGCATGAGTACGTTCGCGGAGCGTTTCGTTGGCGCAGCCTCTCGTAGAGAAGAGAAGCCCCGCCGTTCCAGGGCGCTCGGCTGGGGAGGGGTTACAAGCTTCGTCCCAGCCTCTCTCTCCTGCTTCTTTTGACTGCTCTTTGTCCCTAATCCCTAGTCTTTAATCACTTGACTTTCAGTACAGACTTCCCTAATGACTGGCAAATAACATCATTCTGTGGTGTATGTATACGGCTACATAGAACGTCACGGTAGTGACGCTCTAAAGGATTCCTTTTTAATAAACCAGGATTACCAGTTAGTTCTAAGGCAATCTCCACAGCACGAATCGAGTTTGTTGTGGTGAGGTATTTAACAGCCTGTGCCTGTAATCCTACGTTAGGCTCATATTCACCCTTGTCAATATCTTGAGCCAAACTATAAATCAATCTATTATTAGCAAATAGCAGTGCTTCTATCTCACCCACGGCAGCTTGGAAGCGTGGCAGAGTTGCCAGTGGCTCTTGGAGATTAGAAGGCGATCGCTCCCAAAGATATTTAGCAAGCCAGTCTCGCGCACTAATCGCAACACCGAGATATAAGGCACTCACTGTCAAACTGCCCCAAGTGGAAATTAGCGGATCAAAAGATGGCGCAGCAGATATGGGGTTGATATTTAGAGCATACTCTGAGGGAATTAATACATTCTCTAAAATGAGGTCGTGGCTGCCTGTAGCCCTCATTCCCAAGTGATCCCAGGTTTCAATAATTCGCAAACCAGGCAGATCGCGCGGAACTAGAAAATTCCCAACTTGTGGTTCATCTTCAGTTGTCCGTGCCCAAACAACAAAATAGCTGAGGATGGGACTGCCCGTGGTGTATTGCTTATGTCCTGTTAAACGCCAGCCCTCTGTTGTTCGTTCGGCAGTTGTCGCAGGTAATCCGCCTCTAGCTGGCGTTCCTAACTCTGGTTCAACCCGGGCAGCATTCAGCAGAGCAATGCCTTCAATTGATTCACGACACAGCTGCTTATAGACTTCTGGATGCCAGCGACGGCTACGGGCTGCATGAGCATGCTGAAGATAGTGCATTGTCAGTACTAATGCGGTCGAAGCATCGCCACGCGCTATCCCTTCAATCACCCGGCAGATAGTTGCCAACCCCAAATACTGACCACCGAATTCACGTGGAATGGTGAGGTTGAGCAATCCTGCCTCATCCAAAGCTGTAAAATTCTCGAAGGGAAAGGAAGCATCTCTATCGTGTACCCCTGCGCGGGTGGCAAAATCTTTGGCCAGAGCCTCAACTCGGTCGAAAATATGAGGGAGAGTTTCTAAGCCTTTGGCTACAAAGGTGTCTGGCACTGCTTGCTCCAACTGTGACATAAATACTCCTTCACAATTCACTGTACTACTAAACCAGAGATGTTTTTCAATATGGGAATCTCAAGTTTGCAGGAACATCAATTTTTCGCACAACGGCAGTCTCCCCTCAATCCTCAATCCTGATTGTGCTAACTGTATTACTTCTAGCGATCCTGAAAATCCTACTTAAAATCGACCGGAATTTAGTAATTAGTAATTACTGTAAGTATGACACAAACTACTTTCATAGAGCAAGCCAAGCAGAGAATTCAGCGATCGTCCCACAACTCTTAAGAAACAAGGCAGGAGGCAGGATAGCGCCGGCGGCAAGCGAGTCCGCGTTCGCGCAGCGTCTCGTAGAGAGCGTCGGCAGGAGGCAGAAGGGAAGAGGATTTGACTTATTTCTTCCATCAATAACGGAAGCAAGCGCGTCCGTAAACAGCTTATATCATGTCCGGTTAAAGACTTATCATGATTGTCCGCTCCAGGTGCAGAGGGGAGGGGTTTTTGAGCTTTCTGCATAGAGAAAGGGAATCATAACGTGCGATTCGTTGAGCGGTGAATCACAGTACTCAGTCTGTAAATAGCCTCTCCAACTCACAAGAGTTGAACTCTCAGATAGATGTAGGTTTGAGTCTTTTTCAAAGCCCTACTCAAGCGGCAAAGCTAAAAAATCCTAGTTTGGAACCAAGCACGGAGAAACAAGCGTTTAATATTCTCTGTTGAGATAATATTAAATATCTTTGCATAACAGAGGGATAATTTTATCATCAAGTAGATTTTCCAATGGATAAATATGCAGCAACGGCATTGCCGATCGCAACCAACGTGATATTGGTTGCTTTGATAGCGGTTTCTCTGCTACTGAGGTATAACTGGACCTGATATATAAATTTTTTAACTTTGAGGATGTACCTCATCTGATTGAGAACTGCTATAGATGATTTCCGATATTTTACCAAATCTATGGTGTCACACTTTCGTCAGGGCACTGGCTCTATAACCACCATTTTTATCCATTTATTACTTTACTCGATCGCATCGCAATCTTCGGTTTTAAAAGACGAATTTGCGACTTATTGTCATTTTTTGAACTATAGGCACATTTAAACATGACGGTTATTTCTCAACTTCTATCAAGCTGTAATATGTATTGCTGCTATGCCCTTGATGGAAAAAAAATGCTAAGATTACCGTAGTTAACTAGTGTGTGTGCTCGATCACAACATTCATGTGTTTTATCTCACAGCTAATTCAAACAACTTAAAATATCACTTTTAAGCAAACAATAGTCGCCGTTATGACTCTCATCATGTTATGCCGCCTAGCTATTTAAAGATTTAATGTATAAATGGTTGTGAAATATATTTTTTGTGTTAAAAATCATCTATTAAGTGACTTGTCAGAAAATTTACATTAAGAAACTCCTAAAATATCTAAATTTAAGAGCTAATGAGTGTAAACTAATTATGTAAATATCATGTTTGTATGTAAATATGATGTTAGTAAGTCTCTTTTAGTAACTTGCATTTATTACACTATAGGAGGTATAATACAAACGTTAAATGACTTGCTAGATGTTCCATTAAAGATACTAAGTAGTGCTGGGAAAAGATCCATCTTGGAATCTCCAAGCAAACTTAATCAATATTTGTTTAAGTGGAGTTTTGCTTAATTGGTAAAATACTACATTAAACAAAAATTGCGATGTGCTTTTATAGCTTTATAGTTATCTGTTTCTTGTAGCCTACTCAAAACCCTGTTTTGATCGAGGTTGCACGATAAGGATGAGGCTATCCCGGAGACTAATCCCCCAGACTTACAAAGCACTAAGGGAATATGCCGGGAGCTAATTACACATTGCGTAAATTTCTGATTAACACTATAAGGTTAGTCAGATTTGTAGTTGTGGTTTTTTTGCTGTCAGGCTTTGTTCACACAACTGCAATGAATTACCTTTTTCCATAATTTACGACTCAATACAATTTATAACTACAATTATGTCACACCATAAGTCCAGACAATGCTGTTAAAAAGTTAGGAATGTCTGAAAACATTCTTTTAAAAATTCTTCCGAGTCAGGTGTTGTTCAAGAGGATGAAAGCTAACGTTCAGCCAGAAAATTGTCCCGAACTAGAAAAAACTTCGAGAGTTTGTGATTGAGAAATAAAATACTTTGCATAGCTATTGTTGCATATAGCAAATTACGCTCCGAAAATAATTCCTCTTAATCATCACTTACAACCGCCGCTGATTGCCAAAATGAGTAATCCATATTTGTGTGGAGTATGTCAATGCAGTTAGTTGCTCTGGAAGCTGAATGTAGGTAAACAAAGCTATAGCTCGATATTTTGACATTTAGACTAGTTATTGCCACATCAATAACTGGCTGCAACAAGTGGGTTGTCCACTTCATAAAAATCCTTTAATGTACTTTATATGTAAAAGATAGATGCTTTGCTACCAGGCTATTTCTTTCTAACTTTACTCTAAGAAAGCTTATAGTTTCCTCGGTGAAAACACGGGATTAAATAATAATATTTTTAATGAATTTTGAAATTGCATTTAGACTGATAACTAAATTTTTTTGTGGAGATTAGAAAATGCCACCAGTGCTTTCTGAGCAACATGTGGGTGAAAGACTTTTGTACACCTTGGATACAAAACTTTCAGAAAAAGAATTAGAGAACTTCTTGGCAGAAATGGAAATTGTGGAGCCACCATCAGCAAAGCAATTCTGGCAATCTGCACAGACGAATCCTGGTATATACATTATTCTTACAGGTAAAGTTCGACTGTTAGATAGTTCTGAGAATTTAATTACTACCTTTGGTGCATGGTCTGTTTTTGGTGAATTGACTTTGTTTCCCGAAGCTAACTTTAGTCCTTATGTAGTTAGAGCTTCGACAAGCTTAAAACTTGGCTATTTCAGACAGGAAGCATTGCAAAGGTTGATAGACAAGTATCCTAACATTCGCGATCGCCTATTCGCCCGTGCAGAACTTTGGGATTTATTGTTGTTATGTCGCCAAGTATCACAATTTCCACGCCATACATCACAAGTTTCAGGAATGCTCAAAGCCTTATCTTTGTTTGAGCGACACCAGTTAGAAACTGGCTCTGTAAGTCCACAAATATCCCAAGATTCACAGTTGTGGCTATTATACAAAGGTCAACTGCGGCATTCTGAAGGCCATTCTTTGACACCAGGTACAATCTTTGCTCAACCAAAACAAGGAGATTGGCAAACAACGCAACCAACGATTGCTTACATTCTGAAAAATGACCAGATGCAAACAGCACTAGAATACTTCCCGGAGTTGGGGGAGTGGGCTTTTGCCATGAGCGTCAGCGAAACGGAATCGGAGACTGAGGACACAACGACCGGCTCAGTGCATCGCTGGGGACTGGGTACTAGAGAAAAAACTTCCCAATTTCCAAAATCTAAAATTATTCCTTTTCCCCAAAGAGAGAAGCAGTCACAAGAACAGCCAACAAAAAAATCACGTTTTTACTTTCCCAGTCCGAAAGTACAAATGGGGCATTGGTGGAAACGCATCACCAAAAGCTATCCCTTCTATGCCCAACAAAGTGCAGCTGATTGTGGCTCTGCTTGCTTGGTGATGATTGGTAACTATTGGGGCAAACATTTTAGTATCAATCGCCTACGGGATATGACCAATGTCACTCGCAACGGTGCATCCCTAAAGGCGATGGCAGCAACAGCAGAATATTTGGGTTTTGCCACCCGTCCAGTGAAAGCTACTCTTGATAAATTAGCAGAACAACCTTTACCCGCAATTGCTCACTGGGAAGGTAAACACTTTATTGTTGTCTATGAAATCACTAAAAAGCGGGTGATTGTATGTGACCCAGCTCTTGGTCAACGCAGTCTGACAAAAGCTGAATTTCAAGCAGGTTGGACTGGTTATGCATTGTTACTGCAACCTACAGCTCTACTAAAAAGTGCTAAGGACGAAAGTAGAAGCTTCTGGAAATTTTTTGAGTTAGTCAAACCTCACTATCGAACACTGGTAGAAATTTTCATAGCTTCGGTAATAATTCAATTATTTGGGTTAGTAACGCCAGTATTTACCCAGTTGTTGCTCGACAGAGTACTTGTACAACGTAGCGTTCCAACCTTAAACGCCATTGGTTTGGGAATGATTGTTTTTGGGTTGTTTGGTGTTGCTGTTAACGGTGTACGGCAATATCTCTTATTTCATACTGCTAACCGCATTAGTATCGCCTTACTCGTAGGCTTCATCAAACATACCTTCCGTTTACCCCTTGCTTATTTCGAGTCGCGTTTCGTTGGGGATATAATCTCGCGCATCCAAGAAAGCCAGAAAATTCAGCATTTCCTCACTGGTCAGACACTCTCCATTGTGTTGGATATGCTGACATTAGTGGTTTATCTGGCTTTGATGTTCTCCTATAGCTGGCGGATGGCATTATTCGTGCTGTGTACTGTACCGCCATTTTTTATCTTGGCGCTGGCCAGCACAAGTATTTTGCGCCGCATCTCCAGAGATATTTTTAATGCAGGTACTAAAGAACAAAGCTATCTCATAGAATCCCTAAACGGAATTCGTACCGTCCGCTCATTAGCAATTGAACAGACAGTGCGTTGGCGTTGGGAGGAATTGCTGAATGATTTAATCAAAAAAGACTTTAATGCTCAAATAATTGACAATCGCTTGCAAATTATCAGTGGCGTCATCCACACCTTTGTAAACACTTCATTGCTGTGGTACGGAGCAACCCAGGTAATTAATAACGAACTAACTATTGGACAACTAGTTGCTTTCAATATGTTGGTGGGTAACGTCTTGAGTCCTTTCCAGCGACTGGCTTTGCTGTGGAATCAATTACAGGAAATCGTGATTTCTACCGAACGGATTAATGATGTGTTGGAGGCGGAACCAGAAGAAGACTTAGCAAATAAACCCCGTAAGTCGTTGGGTAAACTCCGCGGTAACATTTGTTTTCAGAATGTTACCTTTCGTTATCACTCAGAAAGTGACACTAACGTATTAGAAAATCTCAACTTTGAAATTCAGCCGGAACAGATGGTTGCAGTCGTAGGGCGCAGCGGTTCTGGAAAAACAACTCTCAGTAAATTGATTTTGGGTTTATACCCACCGACAGATGGCAAAATACTCATTGATGGTAACGATATCACCAGTGTATCGATGCGATCACTCCGTTCCCAAGTCGGCGTTGTAGACCAAGATACTTTTCTGTTTGGTGGGACTGTTCGCGAAAACATTGCGATCGCTAATTCAAATGCTTCTTTAGAAGAAATTAGCCAAGCAGCAAAATATGCCGGAGCCGATGAATTTATTCAAAAATTACCGATGGGTTACGAATCCGAAATTGGTGAAAGCGGCGGAATGCTTTCTGGGGGACAGCGCCAACGCCTAGCTATTGCTCGTGCTTTGCTCGGAAATCCTCGGTTATTACTGTTTGATGAAGCCACTAGTCACCTAGATTCAGAATCAGAACGGATTATTCAAAACAACCTTAAAACAATTCTTAAAGGACGCACAAGTGTAATTATTGCCCATCGCCTCTCTACAGTCCGCAACGCCGACTTAATCCTGGTTTTGGATCAAGGTATTTTAGTAGAAAGCGGTACCCACGACGAATTAATCGCTAAAAAAGGTCATTACTACTACCTGAATCAACAACAGCTGTCTCAAGTTAGTTGATGGGGCATTGGGCAGTCTTCTTCTCGACGAGATTGTGCGCGTAGCTTAGCTTGCCTGTAAGGATACAATTTTGAATTTTGAATTTTGAATTGATTTCTCCCCCACTCCCCATCTACTGTTATCGGAAATAAAACCATGCCACATCCCAATAGATCGTCCCCACTTCCCCAAGATGAGCAAGATAAATATCAGGGTTACAAACAGCAAGAAGAATCAGTATTTGACGAGCAGACAGAGGCAGAAAATGAAAGTCAAGATTTGTACTACGGTACAGAAAAACTACTCAATGCCTTACCTCGAATTTGGACTCGTGGTTTGTTGTATACGCTCATCGGCTTTGCTGGTCTATTCTTGCCTTGGGCAACTCTCTCGAAAGTAGATGAAACTGGTAGCGCCAGAGGGCGTATGGAACCTAAAGGCGCAACTCAAAAATTAGATGCTCAAGCTGCTGGGAGTGTCAAAGCAGTTACAGTTAAAGAAGGAGATACAGTTAGAGCCGGGCAGGTTTTACTGGAACTGGATTCTGAGTTGCTACAAACGGAACTGCAACAAGTCCAGAGCAAATTGCAAGGGCTACAAAATCGGCAATCCCAACTGGAAGTCCTGAAAAATCAACTCCTAATGTCAACGAGTCTTTTAGAACAACAAAATAAATCCCAAGAATTAGAAAAAATGGCTCAAGTTAACCAGGTGCAGCAAAACCTGGATGCCAAACTGAGTAGCTATAACCTCCAAAAGTTAGAAAAACAATCATTAGTTAAGCAAGCAGAGGAGCAAATTTCCACCAGTAAAGATGACCGGGAATCGGCTAAAGCCCGTTTGAGTATAGATTCTGGGCAAGTCGAACGTTATAGCCAACTTGTTCAAGATGGTGCAGTGTCTGCAACCCAAGTTGATCAACTCAAAAAAGAAGAACAAGAAAGCAAACGACTCTATAACAGGTCTTTATCAGATATAAAACAAGCTCAATTGCGTTTAACCCAAGAGCTAAATAATTATCAAGTAACTATCAAAACCTTGGAGTCTGATATCAAACAGGCAAAACTCCGACTGCAAGAAGAACAAAGTAGCTATAAAAGTGCCATGCAAGCCGGAGAACTGGCTGTAATGAAAAATCAGGAGCAGTTAAAAGACATACAGGCACAAATAACAGCAACGCAATCAGAAATCGCTCAGACTAAAAGCCAGCTTATATCTACAAGATTGCAAATTCAGCAGCGAGTGGTGCGATCGCCAATTAATGGGGTGATTTTTGAATTACCCACCACTAAGCCAGGAGCGGTGGTACAAGTCGGTCAAAGGATTGCTCAAATCGCACCCACGAAAACAGACTTCGTACTCAGAGCAAATATGCCTAATCAGGATAGCGGTTTCTTGAAGGTAGGAATGCCAGTAAAAGTTAAGTTTGATGCCTATCCCTTCCAAGAGTATGGCATCGTGCAAGGAAAAGTTACTTGGATCTCGCCTGACTCGAAAGTTAGCCAAACACCCCAAGGCAACATCGAAACCTATGAATTAGAAATTATCTTAGACCAGCAGTATGTCCAAAATGGCAACAAACGTATTCCATTAGGTGCCGGTCAGACAGCAAATGCTGAAGTCATCATTCGTCAACGGCGAGTAATTGACTTTGTTCTAGATCCGTTCAAGAAACTGAAAAAGGGCGGTTTGGAGATGTAGTTAAAGGTATCGCATTGGAATCAGGAAATAAAAGAAGGGAGATTGGAGGAATAATTAATGCCCCGTGCCCAATCCCCGATCCGCTTAATTATTGGAGATATAGTGTTATGCCTCACAATTTAACTATTTCCACCTCAGATATCATTCACAGTCTTAAACTCTCCTGTCAGATACCTGCTGTTGTGGAAGCGATCGCATCGCAAAGTATTATTGCCGAAGCAGCTCAAGCGACAGGAATTACAGTCACGCCAGAAGAACTACAGCAAGAAGGAGATAACTTAAGGTTCGCCAAAAAGCTTGTCAAAGCTAAAGACACCTGGACATGGCTAGAAAAACACCACCTCTCTGTGAATCAGTTTGAAGAATTAGCCTACAACAACATCCTTTCGCGGAAGTTAGCGAATCATCTATTTTCCAATCAACTGGAAAAGCACTTTTACGAACATCAGCTAGATTATATCGCCGCCGTTACCTACGAAGTTGTCTTCGAGGATCGAGACTTGGCTTTAGAGCTTTTTTATGCCCTAGAAGAAGGCGAAATCAATTTTCCAGATATTGCTCGTCTATATATCTCAGAACCCGAAGCCCGTCGTGCTTATGGATATAAAGGACTCCGATACCGCAAAGATTTTCGTCCAGAGATTGCAGCCGCTGTCTTTGCTGCTGCACCACCAGAAGCTCTCAAACCGATAACGACTTCCAAGGGAGTGTATTTAATTTGGGTGGAAGAAATCATTCAACCGCAATTAGATGAACAATTGCGCCAAAAAATCATTACAGAATCCTTTTCTGAGTGGTTAAAGCAACAAATCACCACGATGAAAATAGTTACTCAAATAGATTCAGAAGGTTCGCATGAAGAATTAGTAGATATATTTACTAAAACTAAATAATTTATCGGATTTAAAATCTTTTTGTTGCTAACTATCTCCTCTGACTTAGAGTAGATGTCTCTAATCTTCAAAAATGTTGTAAATGCAGGTTTTGTTTGCTTAAAAACATACTAATTTTTCTTTTTTAGTGTTTTCTGAATAAATCTACAAAGTGCTAATTTAGCGTTGTTAAAAAATCAAATTAAATCGCTATAACTCTTGCTAGACAGCAATAATTTAAATTACTGCTTAAATTTATAATGCAATTTTTTCTTATTCAATTAATATTATATTGTGATAATTTCTAACTTTAAATGTATTAGTTTTGCTAATCAAAATTTTATCAAAAAAGTATTGACTTCTTTGAGAAATGAGGTATATTAAGTATGTAGCCAAACAAAACAAGTTGGTTATACAAAAGATTTCCAACAACAGTTACAAATTTTAGGAGAAACTCAAATGATTATTTCTGATCTAAACTACTTGGAAAATACCTCTGAAGAAATTGTTGGTGGAGCCAACAAGGCTTTTGCAGACGCATTTGCTAAGGCATTAGGCAAAAACACCTTCACTTTTACCGCGACTCTCGCCGAAACCACTAATAATTCTTCTGTTAGTGCTTCAAAAAGTGTTGCTATTACTAAGTAGTAACTAATAATTAAACTCTACTCGCAAAAAGTATTAACTCCTGCAAGTAGAGTTAGGCTCGAAAGCCTAATAGATTTTATAAATCGCCGAAGGTTCTTTGCTCATTTGAGCCTTCGGCTTTTACCAAAAATACACCCTTTAGTCTCAAAAAACTATTTCCGCAATAAATTTTTACAACCTAACATTTAGTTCTCAACTCAGGTTACACTAATTTGAAAAAAGAATGCGACAGATACATACTCCCAAACCTTTGTTCTGTCTGGCTTTCTTAATGCATGAATTTTGAATTGGTATTACTGTCTGTAATGTTTGCCAGCCCTGAATTAAAACTCTGGGTTGATAGTCATAAGTGAAACACTTTCTCGTAGCCGTAAGCTTCTTGATAGATCCCCGAAAGGTAGAGAAGCGTAAAATTCCTTTTAACTAAGTTTAGTAAGTAATCAAGCAGACATGATATCACTTGATTTGAAACGAATTCAGTTATAAGTTTCAAAAACTTGAGTTGTTTGCAGATATAGGAACAAAAGACACATTCATTAAATAAAAATAATTGTATAAATTATAACCCCTAAATAAAAGGATATAAACTCCTAAATTTATTTATGGGGATTGTTAATTTTGAACTCGGAGCAAAGCGACGTGACCACAATTCCTGATGCTCTTCAACTCGCTCTTCAATATCAACGAGCCAAACGCTTCACCCAGGCTGAAGAGGTTTATCGTCAAATTATAGACAAAAATCCCAAGCAGTCAGAGGCATTATATGGATTAGGTATGCTGGCACAGCAGCAGGAAAAATATCAAAATGCAGAACAATTTTTTCAAGCAGCTTTGCGATTACAGCCAGAAGCAGCAAAAATATACAACAGCTTGGGGTTTAGTCTGCAACAACAGGGCAAACTAAAAGAAGCGATCGCCTGTTATGAAAAAGCACTCTTCATTCTCCCCGACTCCATAGAAGTGCAAATCAACATCAGTAATACTCTCCATACTCAAGGAAAGCTGTCACCAGAAGAACAAGTCCACTACGCATACTTAAATCACGAGTTTGCTTTAGGTAGACACCAAGCAGGCGATTTCAAGTTTGCAGAGTTATATTATCGCCAAGCTATTGCATTGCAGCCAGATTTGGTAAAATCTCATAATAATTTAGGAGAGGTACTCCAAAAACAAGGGCGATTAAATGATGCTATCAAATCTTGTGAGCAAGCAATCAAAATTAAGCCAGATGATGCCGATACTTATCACAACTTAGGGTATTTTTTCGAGGAACAAGGGAATTTTGAGCAAGCAATAGTAGCTTATGAAAAAGCTTTAAGCATTCAACCTGATTTGGCAGTAACCTATAACAACTTGGGAAATATTCTGAAGGCACAAAATAGAATTGGTGCTGCCATAGAATACTATCAAAAAGCTATTAAACTTCGACCTGATATTGATTACATCTATTGCAACTTAGGAACAGTATTTATACCTGCTAACAAAATAGAAGCAGCAGTCCAGGCATTTGAACAAGCCGTAAAGGTGACGCCAAACTATGATACAGCTAAATTTGGTGCTTGTATCAGCCAACTACCAATTATCTATTCTAGTGTTGATGAAATTGCATTCAGACGAAATCAGTATCAACAGTATTTACAAAATTTAGCTAAAGGTTATGAATTAACTAATCAGGAAGAACGGGCAAAAGCAGCTGATGCAGTGGGAACATTTCAGCCTTTTTATTTGGCATATCAAGGCTTAAATGACCGAGATTTACAGCGAACTTATGGGGAAATGATTTCCCAGATTATGTCGAGTTGCTATCCCCAAGATAGCCAGCCGCTTGTTCTGCCAAATTTAGATCAAAATCAAAAGGTTCGTGTTGGTATTATCTCTGGGTTTTTCTCTAGCCATTCTAATTGGAAAATTCCTATTAAAGGTTGGGTAGAAAATCTAGATCGAAGTGAATTTGAATTATTTGGTTATCACACTGCCGTCAAAAAAGATTCTTCAACAATCAGTGCCAACAAGAGTTTTGATAAATTTGTCCAAGGTGTTCGCTCAGTTGAAGAATGGTGTGAGGTAATAACAAAAGATAAATTACATATCC
Source organism: Nostoc sp. LPT (assembly GCF_017115165.1). Taxonomy (GTDB): domain Bacteria; phylum Cyanobacteriota; class Cyanobacteriia; order Cyanobacteriales; family Nostocaceae; genus Nostoc. The sequence continues at coordinate 109,930 of NZ_JABXKF010000005.1, forward strand.
TGATTTTCCCAGAATTTGGCATGGATTTAATGACAATCAAACTGGGTTGTCTGAGATTAGCACCAATTCAAATGACATCTTGGGGACACCCTGAGACTAGTGGACTGCCGACAATTGACTATTACTTGAGCAGTGACTTAATGGAACCAGAAAATGCTCAAGAACATTATACAGAAAAATTAGTTAGATTACCAAATATATCGATTCATTACATACCTTTAGCAATTAAACCCCAAGAAATTAAGAAACCAGATATAGGTTTAAAAGAGGATGATATTTTCTTCTGGTGTTGTCAGTCCCTGTATAAATATTTACCTAATCATGATGATGTTTTTCCCTCCATTGCTAAAGAGTTAGGGAATTCTAAATTTGTGTTTATTGAAAACCCAACTGAAGAGCTTACAGAAGTATTTCGCCAGCGCTTAAACCATGCTTTTGCAGCATTAGGGTTGGATTATCAAAATCACTGTTTATTTTTGTCTCCCCTGAATGAAAGGAAGTTTGCTGGGACTACAGCCTTAGCAGATGTCTTTTTAGATAGTATTGGTTGGTCTGGATGTAACTCCACGCTTGAATCTATTGCTTATAATATTCCGGTTGTCACTTTACCAGGAGAACTGATGCGATCGCGGCATTCTCTGGCAATTTTGCAGATGATGGGTATAGAAGAGACGATCGCTTCAAATAAATCAGAATACGTCCAAATCGCCATCCGTCTAGGGAAAGATGCTAACTATCGGCAATATATTTCCCAGCAAGTTGCAGAAAATAAATATAAATTATATGGCGATTTAAAGCCAGTTAGAGCGCTGGAAGATTTCATTTTACAGCTGGTTAATAAACCAAGACAATTTAACGCTAAAGATGTTGCTGAACTCTTTCAACTTGCACTTCAAGCTCATCGAGCTAATCATCTAGATGCAGCCGAACAGCTATATCGTCAGGTGATAGAAAAGCAACCAGACTATTCAGAAGCATTATACGGTTTAGGGATGCTGGCACAGCAGAAAGGTGCATTGCAGGAAGCTCACAAACATTTAAGTGCAGCTTCGCAATTTCAGCCTAACTCTGTGAAAATTTGGTTTAGTTTAGGCAATTTGCTTCAAGTCCAAAGACAGCTACCAGAAGCTGAAGCTGCTTACCAAAAAGCTATTGCTTTGCGACCAGATGCAGGGACAATTTACAACAATTTGGGATATACCTTGCAACAACAAGGTAAGTGGGAGGAAGCGATCGCATCCTATCAAAAAGCTCTGGAATTTCAGCCCAACTGCATAGAAGCGAAAATCAATTTAGGGAATGCGCTTTTTGCTCAAGGGAAGCTTTCAACAGAGAAACAAGCCTATTATGCAGAATTGAATTATCAGATGGGTATTGCCCACCAAGAAGCAGGTAATTGGCAAACTGCTGTTGTTTACTATCGAGCTGCGATCGCAATACAGCCTGATTTGATAGAAGCCCATTATAACTTGGGGGTAATACTGCAAGAACAAGGGAACCTAGAAGAAGCGCTCGCTTGCTATCAAAAAGCTTTGGAGTTTAATCCCCAACACCAGGAAGCCAACATGAAATTAGGAGAGATTTACCAAACCCAGCAACAAGAAGTTACACAAGTGAACCCACTAAAATTTTATGGCTAGACGTGTTATTTCATGCGATTGTCAGGAAACAAAAATCTAATTACTATAGCAAAACAGGAGAAATTATGTCATCAACAATTTTTGAGAGAGTTAAAGAGTTCCTGATCAGACTAGTTAAAGACGAAGCTTTTTACACTCAATTGATGAGTGATAAACTTGACGAAGTAATAAAAGTAATTGAAGAAGGTGGCTATAATTTTTCTCAAGAAGAATTTGAAACAGCCTCCATTAAAATATTGGAATTAAAAGAATTAGGTCAGTTTGACGACCTCAGTGAAGAGGAATTAGTAGGAGCCTTTGGCGGGCTTACAAACACAGTCGCTCAACCATTGTATGGTGTTGTAGTCCCACCTCCACCTGTCGACCAAGAATGTGGAAAACCACCAATTAAATGTAAATGGATTCCTAAACCAAATCCAAAGCCATGGCCACTTCCTTGCAAAGCAATAGATCCACCTGTGCAAGCGTTATATGGAGCAGTTGTTAGTTCAACAGAAGTACAATAACCCGATAAAACGATGAAGAAATAGAATGCGTTCGTTTATTTTGAGGGTTGAGATTGAGAGTTAACCTATGACATATCACCGCAAAAGCTATGCAGTTTGGGAAATTACCTTAAAATGCAATCTAGCTTGTAGTCACTGTGGTTCCCGTGCAGGACATGAGCGCGCCAAAGAACTTTCCCCAGAGGAAGCTTTGGATCTCGTCAAGCAGATGGCAGAAGTTGGAATTAAAGAAGTTACTCTCATTGGTGGTGAAGCATTTCTGCGTCCAGACTGGCTGGAAATTGCCAAAGCGATTAACGAGGCGGGAATGTTATGTGGTATGACTACGGGCGGTTATGGCATTTCGTTAGAAACCGCCCAAAAAATGAAGGAAGCAGGAATTCGTACCGTCTCTGTTTCTATTGATGGCTTGGAAGCAACTCATGACCGCCTGCGGGGAAAGAAAGGCTCTTGGAAATATGCATTTAAAACCATGAGTCATCTGCGAGAAGTGGGTATTTCTTTTGGTTGCAACACCCAAATTAACCGCCTGTCAGCGCCAGAGTTTCCGTGCATCTATGAATGCATTCGTGATGCTGGTGCTCGTGCTTGGCAAGTTCAGCTAACTGTACCAATGGGAAATGCAGCCGATAACGCAGATATCCTCCTCCAACCCCATGAACTGTTAGATATCTACCCCATGCTTGCCCGTGTGGCGCGTCGTGCTTACCAAGAAGGCGTGCAACTTCAGGCGGGAAATAACATTGGTTACTACGGCCCTTATGAACGACTGTTGCGGGGACGGGGAAAGGAGCATGACTTCTCATTTTGGCAAGGTTGCGGTGCAGGACTCTCCACTTTGGGAATTGAAGCTGACGGAGCGATTAAAGGTTGTCCCTCACTACCGACTACTGCCTATACAGGTGGTAATATTCGAGAACAAACCTTGCATGATATTATCGAAGGTGCAGAAGAATTACGCTTCAATCTAGGAGCAGGAACACCTGAAGGCACAAAACACCTGTGGGGTTTCTGTAAAACTTGCGAATATGCTGAACTTTGTCGTGGGGGTTGCAGTTGGACTGCCCATGTTTTCTTTAATAAAAGAGGTAATAATCCTTACTGTCATCATCGCGCTCTTGTTCATGCCAAACAAGGAATGAGAGAGCGTGTAGTTCCCAAAGTAAAGGCGCAAGGATTGCCATTTGATAATGGCGAATTTGAGCTAATTGTCGAGTCTACAGATACTTTATTGCCAGCAAACGATCGATTACACTTTACTGCTGACAGTATTCAGTGGTCGGAAAGTTGGCAACAAAAACCCGAATTTTATTACTCTCTTGTCAGATAATAAATCATGGCAGAAAATTCAGAAATTACCACAATTTCAGAGAACAAAACTGACCTTAAGTCATCACCATCTCAAGAATTAGAGAAAATCCCACTACTTCCACGTTCAGCTTGGAATAGTCAATTAAGCTATTTAAAAGTGCTGTTAAAAGCAAAGCAAGCCCTGGATAAAAGCTGACAGGTTTATTAGGGTAGGGATATCGAGAGATTTAGCTCGTAAATTAGGAGAGAATTACTCCCCGAATATTTACGCACAAATTTGTTAACTAACAAAATCAACACAGGTTTTTTATGGCATCAAGAGTAAGTCTAAAACTGACGACCCAAAAGTTACTTTCTTTCAATGGTAGAACTAATCTCAATAATAGACCCGATCCCAAGCCCGATCCTAGTCCTAATTTTGCTACCGCTGAAGGGGATGCTACTTTTTCTAACTATAGTGAAGGTGCTGCAAGCATTCTAACTGCTACCCAGGCAGATACATTAGTTCAAGGTGGCATAACTGCTGCAATTGCTGATGCTCAAGCAAGTTTTGATCCAACTTTTTCATCACTTTTCACTCAGGCTGCTGTCGTTGGATTAAGTGGTCAATTTGAAGGTACTTCCAACAGCGAAGCAAAGGTACTTGCTAGTTTTGCGGTTGCTCGTAAAGAAAGCTTCTCTTTTGATTTTTCAGCAGATTTAAAATTGGCAGCTAAAGAAATTGAAAATCCTGACGTTGAATATAATAAGGGTCAGTCTACAACCACTTTTTTGGTATTAGATACCACAAATCCTAACAAGGCCAGAGTTTTAGATTATTTTGGCATTCAGGGTAAATTAGTCTCCTCAGATCAAATCGGGGATCTAAAATTTGGTCGTAGTCGCAATGTCACAATTGACAGTCGTGATAAAGATTCTGATATTGATGGCGACAATGGTACTGACTTCTTGAATGGTAGTGCTGTTGGGACTTATGAGCGGAATTTTAATCGCGATACCAACCTAACTATAGTTAAAATTAATACTAGTTCTGTGGAATTGGCAGGAGATACTTTAATCGGCAACCTGGGTAAAGATGTTATCTATGGCACGATTCAGAAGGATAATCTGACGGGAACCAACAGGGCGGACAAACTTTATGCCAGCTTGGGAGATGATAAGCTATCTGGAAACAGAGGTAATGATGACCTCGACGCCGGACAAGGTAATGATTTGCTAAATGGTGGCGATGGCAATGATACACTCTATGGCGGTAAAGGCAATGATACTCTGAATGGTGGTAGTGGTAATGATGTCTTAGTTGGTGGCGATGGTAATGACACATTTACTTTCAAACGTACCGATAGCTTGCTTAAAAAAGACTTTGATGTCATTCAAGATTTCCAGGTTGGTGTTGATAAGCTTGTATTAGATGGCTGGGTAAGTCGAGGTAACATCACAGATACCAACGATGGCGCTCTTCTCACCTTAAATTCTTTGTCTCTCGATAATTCTTTGTCTCTCGGTAATTCTTTGTCTCTCGGTAATTCTTTGTCTCTCTTTAATAATCCTCAACAAAGCATACTATTTTCAAACGTCAGTGCCAGTGAGATCAGCTCGGTAATATAATTTGCTTAAGGCTAATTGCTCTCCAGAAAAACTACTCTGATTCTGGATAATTCTCACCTGAAAAAGCAGAGCTATTTCATCCCTTAAAAGACTCTGATTTACAAGCATCTCAGTCAAAACAATCAGGTAAGTAAAAAATCTGATTGGACAATAAAATGTTGATAGCTTTTGTGGGAGAGACTTTGCCAACAGTAACCCCTATGGTGTACGTACCGAAATTTACTTGAGTTGGTAATTTTTAGATTACTGATTTCAGGCTAGTTTTTCGTACATACTGTTGACAAAATATCTCCCTTGTCTAATGAAATAGCCTTGCTTTATTAACAGATAAAAATAGGTAAAATATTATTTATTTTATTGATAGTTATCATCTATTTTCTGAAGCTATACTAGAATCTATAACAATAACAATTTAATATCAAATTAATCAAGTTATGGATACTACAAATATTTCAGAATCGAAAGTTAAATCTCTTATTCAAATTGCAGTGCAGAAGCATCAGTCAGGTCAAAAGAATGATGCTGAATTGCTAGATAAAACAGAAGTAGCTGAAATCCTCGAACTAGCAGTTCAACAGCAACGAGACAATCGTTTAGTGGAAGCGGAACTGCTATATATTCAAGTTCTGGAAAAACAACCTGACAACCCTGAAGCTTTATATGGTTTAGGGATGTTGGCGCAGCAGATGGGGCAATACCAAACTGCTGAACAGTGGCTAAGTGCGGCTTCGCATGTTCAACCAAATTCTGTTAATACTTGGTTCAGTTTAGGTAATTTGCGTTTAGTCCAGGAACAGTTTTCAGAAGCAGAGAAAGCTTATAGGCAAGCTTTAGTTTTGTTACCTAACTCACTGCCAATTTACAACAACTTGGGCTATACTCTGCAACAACAAGGATTATTTGAAGAAGCAATTAACTATTATCAAAAAGCTCTAGAGTTAAAGCCAGACTTTATAGAAGCAGAGACGAATTTGGGCAATGCGCTACACGCTAAAGGTAAGCTCTCCAGCAATCAGAAAATGCACTATGCACAATTAAATAATAAATTGGGTGTTGCCCGGAAAAAAGCTCTTGATTTTAAAAATGCTGTTACTTGTCACAAGCAAGCGATCGCACTACAGCCAGACTTGCAAGAAGCTCATTATAACTTGGGGTTAGCACTGCAAGAACAAGGAGAATTAGAAGAGGCGATCGCATCATATCAAAAACTCTTGGAACTTAATCCCAACTATGGAGAAGTTTACCTCAACTTAGGCAAAATTTACCAACAGCAGAATAATTTAACAGAGGCGATCTCTGCTTATCAACAAGGGTTAAAGCTAATTAATCCACATTATGCCAAAGTATTTGCAGCTACCCAAGAAAACAAAGATGAGATATCAGCAACTCCCCTACTTCTTCAAAAAGAGGTGCAAATAGGTGAGTATTACTTTCCACTAATCCCTTCAGTATCGGAAACGGAAGACAAGCGACCTTTTTGGAGTGTGGTTATTCCTGCATATCAACGTCCTGATTATCTGCTAGAGTCCTTAGTCAGTGTCATAGCTCAATGGTCAGGTATTGAGGAAATGGAAATTCTTGTGATTGATGATGCAAGTACGCCACCTCTGTATCAACTAGTAAATGCGATCGGGCGAGGAATAGTACGCTATTACCGCAATCCGCAAAATCTTAGACAGCAGGGAACTTGGAATGCAGGAGTTAGTAATAGTCGAGGATTGTGGATTCACTTACTTCATGATGATGACTATGTGTTGCCAGGTTTTTATACTCGCCTCAAGCAGAGTCTAGAAGGTTGTCCAGATTCCGTTGGAGCAGCTTTTACAGGTTATGAAAATATCAATGAGACAAGAGAAATTATTTTCCGCCAACAATTGTACGGGCAAAATAGAGGTATAGTTTCAGATTTCTTGCAAGTTATTGGTGTAGCAAACCCATTGAATCCGCCTGCTGTTGTGATTCGTCGAACAACTTATGAACGGCTAGGTGGATATCATACAGAATTAACCTCTACTCTCGACTGGGAACTCTATAAACGTATTACCACCTTCTATGATTGGTGGTACGAGCCAGAAATTTTGGTTCATTATCGTGTACATTCCCAAAGTATGAGAACTGAACTTTCCTTATCTGGAGATCGGATAGCATCCATCCGTCGTTCTATTGAGATTTCTGAGAGCTATCTTCCGGCTGAGTTTTGTGCAGAAATTACGGCAAAATCACGTAGACATTACTTTATTAGTTGTTTAGCAGATATAGAAATTCCTTTAAAAGCTGGTCATATTGCTGGAGCTTTTCGCACAATTCAAGAGGTTCTCAAAATTGATCGCTCTCCTCAAGCATTGGCAAAGTTATTCGCTTGGTTGGAACAAGATAGGGCAGCTCCGTTACGGGATGAGATAGCCTTAAGGTTGACCTCACTACCTTTGAATAATTGTGTAGCAACAACTTGAAGACTGTTCATAACAAAAGAGAATTTATATGGCAATGCTTACTGAAGCCCTCGAACTGGCAAAGCAATATCATCGAGCTAATCACTTAAACGCAGCTGAGCAGGTATACCGTGAAATTTTGGAAAACCAGCCAGACCACCCTGAGGCTTTATACGGATTAGGTTTGCTAGCGCAGCAAAGGGGTCAGAATCAATCTGCTGAGAAGTTGTTTAAGGTAGCTCTTCAAGCCCAACCAGATTTATTCAAGGCTTGGTTCAATTTAGGCAATCTCCATCAAGCTCAAGGACGCTTACCTGAAGCAGTAAATGCTTATCAGCAAGCCTTAGCCATTCTGCCAGACGCAGCTCCTATTTACAATAACCTGGGCTATACCCTCCAACAACAAGGTAAGCTTGACGAGGCGATCGCCTGTTATCAAAAATCCCTGGAGTTGCAGCCCAACTGCACTGAAGCCGATGTGAATTTAGGCAATGTACTATACATCCAAGGGAAACTTTCAACAGAACAACAAGCCCACTATGCAGTATTAAACAATGAGTTGGGCATTGCCCGCAGACAAGCAAATGATTTGACGATTGCTGTTAGTTATTATCGGCAGGCGATCGCTATGCAGCCTGACTTGGTAGATGTGCATTATAACTTAGGAACTGCTCTTCAAGAACAAGGCGAGTTAGACAAGGCAAGTGATTGTTATCAAAAAGTTCTGGAACTCAATTCGAGCTACACAGAATCAATTAATCAACAACTCCTGAAAATGACTCAATCTTACCATCAGCTGCATAGCGAACTAGGAGTCATATCACTCAAGCCAGAAAAAAATAGCCGAGGTAACGTACTTCTCTCATACATTATTAATCCGTTTCTATTAAAGACTGGTCAATCTATCCCCCATAATCACACCGAGTACTGGGAGTCGTTTCAGATCGCTACAACATTTTTAGAGCTTGGCTATTGCGTTGATGTTATTAGCCATAGAAATGTAGGATTTATTCCTCAAAAACACTACTCGTTTTTCATTGATATCCGCTGGAATCTTGCAAGGCTAACACCACTACTTAACGAAGACTGTATAAAAATATTTCATATAAATACTGCTCATATTTTATTCCAGAATGCAGCAGCAGCTAATCGGTTTCTAGCGCTACAACAGCGCAAAGGCATCACCTTGAATCATCAAAAGCACGAAATGTCTAATCTAGGTATTGAAGATGCTGATTGTGCTACTGTTCTCGGCAACGAATTCACCGTCAATACCTATCGATATGCAAATAAACCAATCTATCGCATTCCCATTTCGACACCAGTGGTTTATCCCTGGTCAGAATCGAAAGATTTTGAAGCTTGCCGAAAGCGATTTCTTTGGTTTGGTGGAGCTGGAATGGTGCATAAGGGGCTAGACTTAGTTTTAGATGCTTTTGTAGATATGCCAGAGTACCATCTCACTGTTTGTGGCCCGGTAAAACAAGAGAAGGAGTTCGAGCAGGCTTTTGATCAAGAACTTTATCAAACTCCCAATATTCATACTTATGGTTGGATTGATATTAGCAGTCCAGAGTTTATAAACCTTACAAACACTTGTATTGGGCTAGTTTATCCTTCTTGTTCAGAAGGTGGTGGTGGCAGTGTGATTACTTGTATGCACGCTGGGCTAATTCCAATTGTTAGCTACGAAGCAAGTGTGGATGTGGAGAGCCAGTTCGGTGTGATACTCAAAAATTCTTCCATTGAAGAAATCAAAGATTCAGTACGGAAAATTGCTAACCTTCCTGCTTTACAACTTAAGCAAATGTCCCATAAGGCATGGGAGTTTGCTAGAGCTAATCACACCAGAGAAAAATTTGCAAAGGAATATCGGAAAACGGTTGAAACCCTTATAAACACCCATATTTTATCACCTTCTTAATGCTGCTCTTTTCAAAAACTGATATGAACACCATTTCTTCAAACCTCCAACTTGCTGTGCAGCATCATCGTGCCAATCGTTTAGCCCAGGCTGAACAGAGTTATCGTCAGATACTGGCAGAACAACCAGACCACCCTGAGGCTTTATACGCATTAGGTATGCTGGCGCAGCAAAACGGTCAGTTGGCGGTGGCAGAGCAGTTTTTGAGTGCTGCCGTTCAAGTGCAACCAGATTCTGTTAAAGCTTGGTTTAGTTTAGGTAATTTGTCTTTGGCTCAAGAGCAGTTCTCACAAGGAGCGATCGCTTATCGTCAAGCTTTAGCTCTACGACCGGACTCACTACCAATTTACAACAACTTGGGCTTTGCTCTGCAACAACAAGGACTATTTGATGAAGCAATTAACTACTATCAAAAAGCCTTAGAGTTGAAGCCAGACTTTACAGAAGCCGAGGCAAATTTGGGTAATGCACTCCACGCCCAAGGCCAGCTTTCAAAAGAACAACAAATCTACTATGCTCAATTGAATCACCAGTTGGGTGTTGCCCGGAAACAAGCAGGAGATTTGAAAACTGCTGTGGCTTTCTATCGAGCTGCGATCGCTTTACAGCCTGATTTACTAGATGCTCACTATAACTTGGGAGTTGCGCTTCAAGAACAAGGTGATTTTGAAGAGGCAATAATCTCTTATCAAAAAATATTGGAACTGAATCCTCACAACGGAGAAATTTACTTCAAATTAGGCAAAATTTACCAAGACCAAAACAAATTACCAGAGGCAATCGCTGCCTATCAACAAGGGTTGAAGCTCACCAATCCCCAGTACCTCAAAGCATTTATAGCTGAACCAGGAACCGAAAAAGCTGAGGAAGTACCGATTACACCGGAACTTCCTCAAGGAGAGGTAATTGTGAGAAACTATAAGTTTCCCAAGATTCCAGCAGTTGCAGCTAGTGAAAAGAAGAGGCCATTCTGGAGTGTGGTGATTCTTGCATATCAACGTACTGACTATCTTCTCGAATGTCTAGCTAGTGTTTTAGCACAATGGACTGGCGAAGAGGAGATGGAAATTTTAGTAATGGACAATGCCAGTACGCCGCCACTCTTCGATCTAGTGAATGCTATTGGCAGAGGTATAGTAAGCTACTACCGTAATTCGCAAAATATTGGGTTAGTAGGAAACCATAACACAGGTATTACACTCAGTCGAGGGCAATGGATTCACATACTTCACGATGATGATTATGTTCTCCCTGGTTTTTATTCCCAACTCAAGCAGAGTCTGGAAGATTGTTCGGATTCTGTTGGAGCAGCTTTCACAGGTTTTGATAATATTGACGAAAAAGGGGTGTTTCTTTCCAAAGGGGATATTTTTTACTGGTATGGAGAAGACAGAGGTATTATTCAAGATTGGCTGTCACAGATTGTAGTGACAAATCCGTTGAGACCCTCGGCAATAGTTGTTCGTCGGCAAACCTATGAAAGACTAGGGGGATATTGTTCTGAGTTGAGCGATCTTAACGGGTGGGAACTGTGTAAACGGATTGCTACTTTTTATGATTGTTGGTATGAACCAGAAATTTTGGCTTGTTATCGCGTAGATACGAGTTGGTACACTAACAAAATGTCGAATAAGCTTTTTTTGACAGGAAATCACGCAGTATTTCTTCGCCGTGCCATCGAGATTACAGAGAGTTATCTTCCTACTGATTTTTGTACAGAGATTACAGCAAAAGCCCGTAGCTATAACTTTGAATATATTCTAAAAAGGAGGGTAATCATTCCTCTCAAAGCTGGTAATCTGACTGGTGCTTTGCGTATGCTCCAAGAGGCTCTAAAAATCGATCGGTCTCCTGAAGCGGTAGCAAAGTTATTTGCCTGGTTGACTCAAGATGAAGCCGCTCCCCTCAGAGATGAGATTGCTGCCAAGTTGCTTGCTGTTCCTGGAGAAAATATTCCAGACAATATTCCTACTGAATTAAAATCCCCACAAACTGCGATCGCACCATAGGATATGAAAATACTTGTAACTGGAACTGAAGGTTATATCGGCTCGTTATTAGCTCCCCTCTTAATCCAACAAGGTCATGAAGTTATTGGGTTGGATACTGGCTTTTATAAAGTAGGTTGGCTATATAACGGCACCAAGGTAACTGCCAAAACCCTCAACAAAGACATCCGTCACATTACAACAGAAGACCTGCAAGGCGTAGAAGCAATAGTTCACATGGCAGAACTCTCCAACGACCCTTTAGGTCAGTTAGCCCCTGATATCACCTACGATATCAACCACAAAGGCTCAGTACATTTAGCGAAGCTGGCGAAAGCAGCCCGAATCCAACGCTTTGTCTATACATCATCATGTAGCGTCTATGGTTTTGCCACTGAAGACTACGTTAGCGAAGAGTCTACCATCAATCCCCAAACAGCTTATGCCAAATGCAAAGCACTTGTCGAACAGGATGTGAAACTCCTTGCTGATGATAGCTTCTCTCCCACCTTTCTCCGAAATGCCACAGCCTATGGCGCCTCTGGGAGAATGCGCTTTGATATCGTCTTAAACAATCTAGCAGGTTGGGCATGGACAATTAAAGAAATCAAGATGAACAGCGACGGTACACCTTGGCGTCCCTTAGTGCATCTGTTAGATATCTGCAAAGCAATTATCTGTACCTTAGAAGCTCCGCGTGATGTAATTCACAACCAAATTTTCAATGTCGGTGATACAAATAGCAACTATCAAGTCAAACAAATTGCTCAAATAGTTGCAGAAGTTTTTACAGATTGTAAATTGAGCTTTGGTAAACATGATCCTGACAACCGCAGCTATCGGGTTTTATTTCATAAAATTAACCAAAATTTACCAGGATTCAAATGTGAATGGGATGCCCAGCGCGGTGCCCAACAACTCTATAATGTCTTCCAGCAAATTGATATGGATCGAGAAACATTTGAATTTAGAGGCTTTACTCGTCTGAAACAACTGGAATATCTCATTCGCACTCAGCAAATCAATCGAGATTTATTTTGGCAGACTGTTTAAAATATAAGTTATGAATTTACTAAAATCAACAAATAATCAACCAATAACTGGTAACTGTCTGTTCTGTGGGACAGGCTTACACCATACCTTCGTAGATTTAGGTATGTCTCCTCCCTGCGAAAGTTATCGCAGTCTCAAACAACTCAATGAATTAGAGCCATTTTATCCTCTGCATGTCTATGTTTGTGAGAAGTGTTTTTTAGTTCAACTCCAAGAATACATTAGCCCAGAAAATATTTTTAGTGACTATGCTTATTTTTCTTCATACTCTGATAGCTGGTTACAACACGCTCAAAAATATGTTGATTTGGTAGTAGAACGTTTCCAATTAAACCAGGAAAGTCAAGTAATAGAAATTGCTAGTAATGATGGCTACTTACTGCAATACTTTGTTGCCAAAAGCATCCCAGCGCTGGGAATAGAGCCAGCAGCAAATGTTGCTGAGGTAGCAATTAAAAAAGGTATTCCTACAGTTGTCAAATTTTTTGGTCAGGAGACAGCAAAAGAACAGGTTGCTAAGGGCAAACAGGCAGATTTATTACTCGGAAATAATGTCCTTGCTCACACACCATATCTCAATGATTTTGTCAAAGGAATGAAAATTATTCTCAAACCGCATGGTGTAATTACTATGGAATTTCCACACTTGATGCGGTTAATCGAGGAAAATCAGTTTGATACTATTTACCATGAGCATTTCTCTTATTTTTCCTTTCTGACTGTAGACAAGATTTTTGCTGCTCACGGTTTGACAATTTTTGATGTAGAAGAATTAACTACTCATGGTGGTTCTTTGAGAATTTATGCCCGCCATAATGAAGATTCTTCTAAACCTATTACTGACCAAGTATCAGAACTGAAAAATAGAGAAGAAGCAGCTGGTTTTACGCAATTAGAATACTATTTTTCTTTTGGAGAACAAGTTAAAGAAACGAAACGCAACTTATTAGATTTTTTGATCGAAGTTAAGCGAGAGGGAAAATCGATTGTTGGTTACGGTGCTCCCGGTAAGGGAAATACTCTCTTAAACTATTGCGGTATCCGCACAGATTTTCTTGACTATACAGTAGACCGTAACCCTTATAAACAGGGTCAATTTTTACCAGGAACTCATATTCCGATTTTTCATCCAGATAAAATTGCCGAAACAAAGCCTGACTATATACTAATTTTGCCCTGGAATCTGAAAAATGAAATTATGAAACAAATAGCTTACATTCGGGATTGGGGAGGTCAATTTGTTGTACCAATTCCTGAAGTTAATGTCTACTCTTAAGTATTTAATATTTTTGATCGTCAACAAGGGGTAATTGAGATGAAAGTAGTTTTATTTTGTGGTGGTTTAGGAGCCAGAATGAGAGAATATTCAGAAAGTATTCCTAAGCCAATGGTGAATATTGGTTATAGACCAATATTATGGCATGTCATGAAATACTATGCTCACTATGGACACAAAGATTTTATCTTATGTCTTGGTTACAAGTCTGACCTAATTAAAAGCTATTTTTTGAATTACAATGAATGGCTTTCAAATAACTTTACCCTTTCTAACGGTAGCCAAATTCAGTTGTTTAATCGAGATATTCAAGATTGGAATATTACATTTGTAGATACAGGCTTAACTGCCAACATTGGTCAAAGATTCAAAGCAGTAGAAAAGTATCTAGAAGGAGAAGAAGTATTTTTAGCTAATTATAGTGATGGTTTGACAGACTTACATTTACCAACGTATATTAATAATTTTCATCAGCGTGATAAAATCGGTAGTTTTTTATGTGTCAGACCGAGCCAAACTTTTCACTTAGTTGACATGAAAGAGGATGGGTTGGTAAAAAATATCCAAGATGTAAAACAATGTGATATTTGGATTAATGGAGGATATTTTATCTTTAAAAAAGATATTTTTAACTATATAAATTATGGTGAAGAACTTGTCCTTGAGCCTTTTCAAAGATTGATTGCCAAAGAAGAACTTTTTGCATATAAATACACTGGCTTTTTCGGAGTAATGGATACGTTTAAAGAGAAACAACAGTTGGATGATATGTATGCTCAAGGCAAAAGACCTTGGGAAGTTTGGGGAGATGAACAAGTACAAGTCGACCATGTATGATCCAACTTAGTTTGAATAAGATAGAAGAATCTGAGTACAAAATCCTTTGTCTCGGTTCTCATTGTGATGATATCGAGATTGGTTGTGGAGGCACAATCTTAAAGCTGATAGAGAATTACCAAGATGTTGTTATCTATTGGGTTGTCTTTAGTTCCAATGAGCAAAGAGCAGAGGAAGCAACCACAAGCGCTAGTCTCTTCTTAAAAGAAATCCCAGTCAAGAAAATTATCATTAAAAATTTTCGAGATGGCTTTCTACCTTTTCAAGGGATAGAGGTGAAGGAATGCTTTGAACAGTTGAAGCAAGAATTTTCACCAGATATAATCTTTACTCATCATCGAGACGATCGCCATCAAGATCATCGCTTAATTTCTGACTTTACTTGGAATACCTTTAGAAATCATTTAATTTTGGAATATGAAATACCCAAATATGATGGTGATTTGGGTATTCCTAATTTCTTTGTCCATTTAAATGAAACACTCTGCTGTCGAAAAATTCAATATATTTTGGATGCGTTCCCTACCCAGAATAATAAGCAGTGGTTTACAGAAGAGACTTTTCGTTCAATTCTCAGAATTCGCGGAATTGAATCAAATTCACCGAGTAAATATGCTGAAGCATTTTACTGTCGAAAAATAGTTTTCTGAAAAATTAGAATTTGAATTTTCTCTCAAGTTTACAAATTTATGATATTTACTGAAACTAAAATAAAAGAAGCATTTATTGTTGATTTAGAGTTGCATCAAGATATTCGGGGCTTTTTTGCTCGGAGTTTCTGTACTCAGGAATTTCAAGATCGTGGTTTAAAATCTACTATTGCCCAATGCAATTTATCTTTTAACTATAAAAAAGGAACGTTGCGGGGTATGCATTATCAAATGCCTCCTTCTCAGGAAACAAAATTGGTGCGTTGTATCAGGGGAGCTATTTATGATGTAATTATCGATTTGCGTCCAGAATCTCCTAGCTATTTATCTCATATTGGTATAGAGTTGACTGCTGAAAATCGTCTTGCTCTCTATATCCCAGATAGGTGTGCTCACGGTTTTCAAACTCTGAGCGATGAGACGGAGGTGATGTATCAAATGGGTGATTTATATGCACCAGAATATGCTGGTGGGTATCGCTACGATGACCCAGCTTTTGGTATTGAATGGCCTCTACCTGTGACTGAAATTTCGGAAAAAGATAGGGCTTGGAGTTTATTTGAATCGAAAAAAATTGTAACGCCTGCGGTGACGTAATGCTTTTAAGAACAATTTCTATAGGATTAGTATAACGCAGAGGCACAGAGACACAGAAAATCAGAATTTAAAAAATTGAATTTTGAGTTTTATACTCAACACTGTGTTCAAACTTTGTTACAGCAGATGAGGGGGGGAAGTGAATACAATTTATTTTGATTCGACTTTTAGTGATGAAATCAGACGCAAGCATCTCTACAATGGACAAATATTTGTTTTTTCTCCTTGCGCCAGTGCGATCGCTCTATGTGATTTTGCTCGTGGCATGGTTAAAGAAGCATTTGCCCCTTTAGATCCGAGAGAAGCACAACATAGTTTGCCTGTAGAGAAATACGTTGAGATTTTAGCACAACTCAAGCCAGCTTTTATCCATCATCCTGAATCTAAACAACTCATTCAAAGCATCTTGAAAGAGAGTGGATGTGACTTGAACAAAACCTATTTCGATGTACCTCGCCTGAGAACAGCAACTAGCGATCGCTATCTGACTGCTGGTATTGCTTACGCTTTCCATCCTCATCGTGACACCTGGTATTCTGCTCCTCAGTGCCAGATCAACTGGTGGCTTCCTGTCTACGATATTACCTCAGAGAATACGATGGCATTCCATCCCCGCTACTGGAGTCAACCAGTTAAGAATAGCTCAAGAGATTATAACTACGCTCAGTGGACTAAAGAAAGTCGCAAAAATGCGGCACAGCACATTAAAACAGATACGCGCAAGCAACCCCATGCGGAAGAAACTTTAGAAATGGAGCCGCAATTGCGGTTAATTACACAAGTCGGTGGCATGATTCTCTTTTCAGGAGCGCAGATGCACTCAACTATTCCCAACACATCAGGCTATACCCGTTTCAGTATTGACTTTAGAACTGTACATTTTGATGATGTCATAGCTCAACAGGGTGCGCCAAATATTGATTCAGCTTGTACAGGAACTTCTTTAGGCGACTTCTTACGAAGCAGAGATTTCTACTCTATTCCAGAATCTTTAGTGGCTTTGTATGACACTCCAGCACCAACACTACTCCAAAACTGAATTGCAACAATAGTACTCTCATCATGGTAACTTTAATAGGTCAGGTTGCAGTTGTCACAGGAGCTAGTAGCGGTATCGGTAGAGCGATCGCCTTGGGTTTAGCGGCACAAGGTGTACAACTTTGTTTGTTAGGACGCAACCTTGAAACCCTACAAATAGTTGCTGCTATCGCTAAGGAAACTTCCCCTAAAGTTGTTTGTTATGCAATCGATTTGATGGTTGATGAAGATATCAGCAAACTACAAACAAGTCTTGAGCGAGATTTTGAACAGGTCGACCAGCTCATTCTAAGTGCAGGTATGTTCTCAATGGGGACATTTCAAAAGAGTTCTGTTCAAGACTTTGACTTGCTTTATCGGGCCAATGTTCGTGCGCCCTATATCTTGACACAAACTTTACTCCCCATGCTTTTATCCAGTCAGGGACAAATTTTGTTTATCAACTCCAGTGTAATTATGAGTCCCAGAGCAAATGTAGGACTATTTGCTGCTACTCAACACGCCCTCAAGGCGATCGCTGACACTCTCCGTATAGAAGTTAATGCCGACCAAGTGCGGGTCATGAGCGTGTTTCCTGGACGTACTGCTACTCCTCGACAAGCAATAATTCACGAGATGGAGGGTAAACCCTATTACCCTGAACGTCTTATGCAACCAGAGGACGTGGCCGCTGTAGTCATTAACGCCCTGAGTTTACCTCGAACTGCTGAAGTTACTGATATTAGCCTCAGACCATTCGTGAAACCCTGATTTGCTCAAAGTTCAAAATAGCTGAAACTGACAAAGACATGAGCCTTAACCCGATCACAACACTTTCAGATCACATTGCTCAGGAAATTTATCAACTCATCTTCCAGCTATATCCCATTTGCCGTAGTATTACAGGTAATGGTTTTAGAGAAACTTTAAAAATTCTCCAGCAGTATATTCCTTTATCAGTTCATGAAGTGCCAACAGGAACTGAGGTATTTGATTGGACAGTTCCTAATGAGTGGAATATTAAAGATGCCTATATTAAAAACTCTCAAGGTGAAAAGATTGTAGATTTTACTAATTCAAATTTGCACGTTGTTAACTATAGTATTCCCATACATCAAAAATTATCTTTTCAAGAACTGAAATCACATCTATTTACACTTGCCGATTATCCTAATTGGATTCCTTACCGAACTTCATATTACAAAGAAAGTTGGGGTTTTTGCCTCACTCACAATCAATATTTGCAACTAGAAGATGAAGAATATGAAGTATGTATTGATTCTTCTCTAAAACCAGGTTATTTGACTTATGGGGAGTATTATATTCCAGGAGACAGTACCGATGAAGTCTTGATTTCTTGCCATGCCTGTCATCCTTCACTGTGTAATGATAATCTTTCGGGAATTGCGATCGCTACTTTTATCGCTAAATATTTAAGTCAAACTACACCAAAATATTCCTATAGATTTCTTTGGATTCCTGGAACCATTGGCTCAATTACATGGTTGGCTCTCAATGAAGCTAAAGTCAATAACAT
Source organism: Nostoc sp. LPT (assembly GCF_017115165.1). Taxonomy (GTDB): domain Bacteria; phylum Cyanobacteriota; class Cyanobacteriia; order Cyanobacteriales; family Nostocaceae; genus Nostoc. Next base: position 128,306 of record NZ_JABXKF010000005.1, read on the forward strand.
TAAACATGGCTTAGTATTAACTTGTTTAGGAGATTCAGGCAACTTTACCTACAAAAAAAGCCGTAGAGGTGACACTGAAATCGATAAAGTTGCTGCTTATGTACTCAAAAACTCAAAACAAGATCACAAAATTATAGATTTCTTCCCCTATGGCTATGATGAGCGACAATATTGCTCACCTGGATTTAATTTAGCTGTAGGTTGCTTCATGCGATCGCCTCATGGTAGTTTTCCTGAATACCATACTTCAGCTGATGATTTAAATTTCGTTCAACCCCAATATCTTGCCGAGTCATTCTTTCAATGTCATTCGATGTTGTATATCCTCAACAATAACGAAATCTACTACAACAAAAATCCTAAATGTGAGCCCCAGTTAGGTAAAAGAGGAATATATCGGACACTTGGTGGTAACAAAGATAGTGGACTAAATGAAATGGCAATCCTGTGGGTTTTAAATTTATCTGACGGTCAGCATACTCTATTAGATATTTCAGAAAGGTCTGGAATGTCATTTGATGTGATTAAATCTGCTGCCGATACATTATCAACACATGACTTATTAACAATTAAAACCAACTAAGTACAGCTAACCCTGAAGTTCGTAGCGAATGGACTCAAACAAACTTTGCGCTCCTTTGCGCTATACTCTGTGTCCCTCTGCGTTTAAACTCAAACCCTCAATTAGGCAAGTCCTGCTCACCAGCTAGTCTAAAAGAAAATCCAGGCTTGAAAACCCCTGGAGGTGGGTTTGATGTGTGTAGCCGCGAATTCTATTTGCTAGGGCAGCCAACTTTTTCTATATTATTATCCCCAATTGTTCTGTGAGAATACTTATTGTGTATTGATATACTTAATGTTATTTTTACATTTTATTTAGAATTACTGCCCGGAAAATAGCTTAACTTTATAATCTAGAATAAACTTCACCTCTTCATTATTGCTTGGAAAAATATCCTATTTAACTTCATGATTACTTGAACTAAATGTCCTTACTTATACCATTGTAAGAGCAGTTTAGATGATTGATATTAGAGAAGTAGTTTAAAAACATACCTTGTCTAGTACATGAATAAAAAATGGGCTGTTAAACGACTTACAATCAATCTCACATCAGGCGAGGCACAGAAGCTTGAACAATACTGTTCAACAACGGGGAGACCAGCAACTGATGTAATTCGAGAGTTAATTCGCTCTCTTTATCCTAAAGATGAAAAAGCCTCTGAAACCTCGTGAATCAGACTGCAAAAAAATCAAACAGGATAAGTACATTTTAATTTGTGACTGAAATATGCTGCTTAACAGTTATCAGCTAACAGTGAATCCCCATAACTAAAGTTAGGGAATTTAAAGAAAAATACTCTCTTACAAAGTTCAGAGCCGAGGAAATCTTCGCTCTGACTTTTGCTTTGGATATGGTGCAATCATCTTGATACATTTGCATAATTAAAAATATCAAATTAATTAAAGAAAAGGTAGAATTCAGAATTAAGATGCTCTTGCTATAGCAATCCTAAATGAGATTGGGAAAGTTTTTGTCACGGTCGTCCTTGGTCATAAGTCATTCGTCATTTGTGATTCAAAGACAAATGACTAATGACTGAAAAAGACTCATGATACAAGCCCCTAAATTTATTTATGGAGAAAAAAATGTATTTCGAGACGCGTTGCACGAGAAATACGGCGTCCGTTTACTTGCCCCTAAATTTATTTATGGGGATTAAAAATGTTTGACTTTTGACTTTTGACTTCCCCGTTCGCGTAGCGGACGCACCAGAAGGGGCTGACTGCCAACAGAAAAATATTTCACATTTAGGACTGTTATAGCTTGCTTACCCGTAGCGTTAGCGAGTCCGCAACGTTTTGCAAACCACCAAACTTCAAGTTTTGTGGGTGTATTTAACCAAGGATGGAACCGCGTAATTGAAGAACCATTCAGCGTCCTTGATATTCAGTCAAATACCCAGTCTTATGAATTGGGCTATCGGCAACCACTGGTGCAAAAACCAACCCAAGAGTTGGCAGTGGGGCTATCGTTCTCGCGCCAGTCAAGCCAAACTGAGTTGGGTATTGATAACATTGGGCCGTTTCGACTCTCTCCAGGTGCAGATGCGAACGGAAAAACCAATATTTCGGTTCTGCACTTTTTTCAAGAATATACCCAGCGAAGCAACCAGTATGTATTTGCGGCGCGATCGTAATTGAGTTTTGGCGTAGATTGGTTCGATGCTAATGTCAGCGATAATGAACCAGATAGCCGCTTTTTCGCGTGGCGGGGACAGGCGCAGTGGGTGCGGCAATTAGCACCAGATACTCTATTTTTAGCTAGGGGCGATTTCCAATTGGCAGCAGATTCCTTAGTACCTTTGGAGCAATTTGGTCTTGGCGGACAGCTAAGTGTACGAGGGTATCGCCAAGACGCATTACTCACAGATAATGGTCTGTTATTTTCGGCGGAATTTCGATTGCCAATTGTGCGCGCTGCCAAAATTGGCAAAGTGTTGCAACTGACACCCTTCATTGATGTAGGTAAAGGCTGGAATACCAAAGGCGAAAATTCATCACCGAGTACCCTTGTTAGTACTGGGTTGGGGCTGTTGTGGAAACAGGGTGATGACTTCTTGGCCCGCCTAGATTGGGGCATTCCCCTAATCTCAGTGGACGGTGAAAAGCGATCGCTCCAGGAAAATGGACTGTATTTTTCAGTGAGTTACTCAGCATTTTGAGGAAAGCGATCACCTTGTTAATGGTTCAAGATTATACCTTTTTGGGCAACCTAAAATACAAGGTATAAATAAAGGCTTGGCAATGACAACGACTTCCATTTGGTTGGGTCTGTGCAGTAGAATAGTGCCGTTGATGGTAATGCCACTTTGGTGCGGCTTTGCCAACGCCCAGGTAACTCCCGATGGCACCCTCAATACTACTGTCTCCCAAAGCGGTAATAATTTCACTATTACTAACGGTAGTGCCGCCAACAGTAACTTATTTCATAGTTTCCAGCAGTTTTCGGTTTTCACTGGCGGTTCGGCTACTTTTGATTTAGCGAACACGCCCAACATTTCTAACATCTTTAGCCGTGTTACTGGCGGTAATATCTCTAACATTGATGGCTTGATTCAGACGATTAACGGCAAAAACCCTGTTAGTCTCTTCTTGATCAACCCTAGTGGGATAATCTTTGGAGCCAATGCTCAACTGAACATTGGGGGTTCGTTTATTGGTACAACTGCCGGCAGTATTAAATTTGCCGATGGCGTTGAGTTTAGTGTAATTAATTCTGAATCTGCCCCGTTGTTAAGTATCAATGTTCCTATTGGGTTGCAACTGGGTAACAATCCCGCACCCATCAACATTCAAGGCACAGGACACTCTTTGATTAATCGCAGTGGACTAGCACTGGTTCCTCCGATTCAGATTCCTAGTTCTACAAAACTGCGGGTACAGCCGGGAAACACGTTAGCTTTAGTGGGTGGCGACTTACATCTAAATGGGGCAAACCTGGTTGCCGAAAGAGGGCGAGTTGAATTGGGTAGTTTAAGCGGTACAGGATTGGTAAAGCTGATACCAACCGTACAGGGCTATACACTGGGATATGAGGATGTACAAAGCTTTGGCGATATTCAGCTGGCACAGCGATCGCTATTAGATATCAGCGGCGTGAATGCAGGTTCCGTTCAAATTCAGGGTAGGCAAATTCAATTCACCGATGGCTCTCTGGTACTGGCGCAAAATTTTGGCAATCTCCCCGGTGGTGACATTCGCTTTCAGGCTACAGAGTCCATCGATCTGATTGCCAAAACAGCTGATGGCACAATTCGGAGCGGAGTGCGTAGTGATGCTCTGGGTATCGGAGCTAGTGGTAATATCAGCGTGATTACTCCCAGACTGACCATCAATCGGGGAGCGGGGTTGAATAGCACAACTCTTGGAGCAGCTACCAGTGGCAATATTTACATCAATGCTACCGCCATTGAACTGTCAGGCTTTTCACCCACTAATCCTGCTGACGTGACCACAATTAACACTACTACACTGGGCACTGGAAATGCTGGTGATGTTTTCGTCAATGGTAATAGTTTACTAATATCAAGCGGAGCCTCACTATCTTCGGCTACCTTTGGCAGTGGTTCTAGCGGTAAAGTGATAATTCGCAACACCAATACCACGGTGATCGGAGAAAGTCCCTCTGGACTTTACAGCAACATTAGCTCAACTACATTTGCAACCGGAAGTGCCAAAACCTTGACCCTGGATACTGCCAAATTGCAAATTCTGGATGGGGGAGCAGTTGCCACCACCTCATTTTTTGCAGGTAATGGGGGAGATTTGAGCATCAATGCTACTGAAGCGATCGTCATCAGTGGTCAAGGTCGGGCAACTAATAGTAGCATTAACGCCTCCACCATCCGACCCAATCCGTCATTGCGCAAACGATTCGGTCTGCCAGATATATTAACAGCCAATGCCGGCACTGTGAGCATTACCACACCGAACTTAACGCTGACGGATGGCGGGACAGTCGGTGTCACCAATCAAGGTAGTGGAAATGGTGGCAATCTTAACATCAGTGCAGATACCATCCAATTAAAGAATCAAGGGTTTATCCAGGCACAAACAGAATCCGGTAATGGTGGCAATATTACATTGTCCGCCAAAAACCTGCTGCTTTTGCAAAACAATAGCCTAATAACCTCAACAGCTATGGGTTCAGGGAATGGAGGTAATATAAACATCAATGCACCGATCATCGCTGGCTTAAAAAACAGCGACATTATTGCCAATGCAGTGCGAGGCAGAGGTGGTAATATCCAAATCACCACTCAAGGCATCTTTGGGCTGAAGTTCCGCAACCAACTCACTCCTGATAGTGATATTACAGCCAGTTCCCAATTTGGGGTAAGTGGCACGGTTCAAGTTAATACTATCGGTATCGATCCAAATTCGGGTTTAGTCGAACTACCAGTAAATGTCACCGATCCATCCCAGCAAATTGCTACAGGCTGTGAAGGCAATGAAGGCAGCCGCTTTGTGGCAACGGGACGAGGTGGTATACCGCAAAATCCCAATCAACAGGTGACGAGTGATGTCTACGATGGGCTACGCCTACGCACCTGGGATGATGTGCGAGATTTGTCTGCTTACCGCAAAACGGGTGAGCTAAATGCCCAGATTCCAGCATCCTCAAAGGTTCTCGTCGAAGCCACAACCTGGCATCGCAATGCTGACGGTAAAATTGAATTAATTGCGGTTCAACCAGCCCATGTACAACCATCTTTAACCTGTGCTACGGTGTCAAATTAGTCAGTCACGACGCTGGAAATGGTAAAGTCCAAACAAGCGGAGGTTTTGATATGGCTCAAGCTTTACCCAAACTATTTACCTTTGAAGAATTTATCGAATGGCTGCCGGAAAACACTCTTAAGCGTTACGAATTACACGACGGGATAATTGTTGAAATGCCTCAGCCGAGTGGAAAACATGAAAAAGTTACGGGATTTTTAGCAGGAGAAATTACTGTTGAGTATTAAACGCTTGAAACTGCCATACTTTATCCCCAAAACAGTGTTAGTAAAACCACCAAGAAAATCATCGGGTTACTCGCCGGATGTCGTATTAATCAACGATGCTAATTTACAGAATGAGGAATTATGGGAAAAAGAATCTACGGTGACTCAAAGTAAATCCATTCCTTTGGTTATTGAGGTAGTAAGTTCAAACTGGGAAGACGATTATTACACCAAATTAGGTAATTATGAAGCAATGAAGATTCCCGAATATTGGATTGTTGATTATGCAGCTTTGGGGGCAAGAAAGTTTATTGGGAATCCGAAACAACCAACTATTTCTATTTATCATCTAGTTGATGAAGAATATCAATTCACCCAATTTCAGAATTCGGAACGTATTATATCCCCTACTTTTCCAGATTTGAAACTGACTGCTAATCAGATTTTTAATGGTGCTTTGTAGAGCCTTTTTTTATCTACAACTCCAGAAAACTCCCGATAAAATTATAATAGCTGCTAATTATTTTGATTCCACGCAAGGGTGTTACCAACACGATTATTTCGGGAATCCTAAGACTATCAGTTCAAGGGAAGTATTTATGCTATGAGAGCGATGTCTAAGGACAAGCCCTTCTCTACGAGAGGCTGCGCCAACGGGTTCGGGGGATCGCAATCGACGGGAACCGCCAAGACAAGACTGCGACCCCTTCACCGCGAAGCGTCTACGCTTTTCTATTTATATTCACAAGTGGCTTATTAACTCCAGGGATGATGCTAAGGGCGATCGCTCAGGTGACATCTGATGGTACTACCAATACCAGTGTCAACCCAAGTGGTAATAATTTTAATATTCTTAACGGTATACAAAAAGGTAAGAATTTATTTCACAGCTTCAGTAATTTCTCTATATTTATATCATGTCCGGCTGATTAGTTATGATTCTTGCATCTGTGCAAAAATCTGAAAACTCTTTCTCCCCCAGCAAGAACTGCCTTCTTAATGATAAGTCTTTAACCGGACATGATATTACGGGTGGTTCAGCGACTTTTGATTTAATCAACACACCAAATATTACTACCATATTTAGTCGAATCTCTCACACATATACAGCAGTCCTTAACCTGTGCTGCGTTTGCCAGGAGTTAATTTGCCCCAGGAATTCAAACGGTTTAATGCCAAGCGATGTCTAACGACAAGCTGCTTCTCTACGAGACGCACTCGCGTTCGCGCCTACGCAAGTACACAAGAGCGCTCAAAGAGTTTCTTTGTGCTTGCTGTTAAAAGCAATACCATTTAGGGAATATTAAATTGGGTATAAAAGGAGGCTTTTTCATGAAGGTCTTTTCTGTTTGCTTGGGTTTGCTTAATCGAATATTGGCAGCTTCTATGCTTCTGCAATAAAGTTGAGTTAATTGTGGCGCAATCTCCTGCACATATACAGCCGCCCTTAACTTGTGCAGCTGTTCCAAAAAGTTAATTTGCCCAGGAATTCTGTAACCAAGTTCATTAAAAACAAGTAATAAAATATACAATTTATTAAAAATATTATCGGTAATTCTTTATGATTTTCCTTATTAAACAACGTCGTTGGCTATATATTAGTCTGAGTATTTTGAGCTTGTGTTTGGCAGTAACCATTACACCTGCTAGAGCATCTTTGCAAATACCAACAACTTCTATCCTGAATGTGTCAGTATCCACTTCTTCCCAGCCGACCAATTGGCTAGAACAGGGGCGAAACCTCTACCGTTCGGGACGCTTTGCAGAAGCAGTAACGATTTGGCAAACGGCAGCACAACAGTATCATACCCAAGGCGATCGCCTGAACGAAGCTCTAAGTTTCAGTTACCTCTCATTGACACAACAGGAGCTTAATCAATGGCAAGCAGCCCAACAATCTATTGAGCAAAGTCTGAAACTATTGCAAACTTCTATTCCCTCTGCTGATGCAATTCTTTGGGCACAGGTACTCAATACCCAAGCAAATTTGCAATTGCACACTGGCAAAGCCGAAACCGCCCTCGAAAGTTGGCAACAAGCTGAAAAATTTTATGAGCAAGCAGGCGACACAATGGGAAGCCTGGGTAGTCAAATCAACCAGGCACAAGCTTTACAAACTTTAGGATTTTACCGCCGTTCTAAACAACAGTTAGAGGTACTGACTCAAAAACTCCAAGGGATGCCGGATAATGAAATCAAAGTCAGTGGACTGCGATCGCTTGGTTTAGCTCTGCAAATAATTGGTGATAGTAAAAGTCAACAGATTTTAGAGCAAAGTTTAGCGATCGCTCGCCAAATTTCAGCCCAACCCCAGTTAAGTTCTATTCTGATCAGCCTGGGCCAAACTGCCGTTGACTTGCAAGATCCAGAAGCCGCATTAGATTACTTTGAACAGGCTCAACTCTTAACAACTAACCCAAGCGATCGGTTACAAGCGCGTTTAGCTCAGTTCAAACTTTTCCTCAATTACGACAAACTAGAGTTTGTTAACCCACTCGCACCTCAACTACTCCAAGAACTCCGGGAACTGCCCCCCAGTCACACTTCACTCTACGCAGCGATCAATTTTGTTGCCGCCCTCAACCGCCAGTCAAATTCTGACCCAATCCTACCGCTGAAAGATTTGGCACAACTGATGGCAGTCACAGTCAAATCTGCACAGCAAATCCAGGATACTCAAGCCGAAGCTCACGCACTAAATCAGTGGGGAAAACTCTATCAGCGTACACAGCAGTTATCCCAAGCACAGGAGTTAACTCAGAAATCCCTCAACATTGCCCGCCAACTCCAAGCTAACGATATCATTGCTCAATCTGCTTGGCAGGTGGGACAGTTGTATAAACAACAAGGCGATCGCTCAAAAGCGATTACCACCTATACAGAGGCAGTCAACGCCTTAAAGGCACTGCGGGGAGATTTGGTGGCTATCAACCCTGATGTCCAGTTCTCTTTTCGCACCAGTGTAGAGCCGGTCTACCGGGAACTGGTTGATTTACTTCTAGAGGATCAACCGAGTCAAGCAGAATTAATACAAGCTCGTGAATTGATTGAGGCACTCCAAATTGCGGAACTTGATAACTTTTTTCGGGAAGCCTGTTTAGATAGAACTCAACAAATTGATCGAGTCGATCCCACTGCAACCGTCCTTTATCCCATCATCCTGCCAGATCGTTTAACAGTAATCCTCTCGAAAGCAGGGCAACCACTCCGTTCCTATGTCATTCACAAATCTCAAGCTGAAATTCAGCAGACTCTAGACAACTTTTTGGTTGCTCTTAACCCTGTCTCAGATTCTAAAGACCGGGATCGAGTGTCTCAACAGATTTATAATTGGTTGATTCGTCCAGCAGAAGCAGATCAAGCATTCATTGATACCAAGACATTGGTGTTTGTTTTAGATGGTCGGTTGCGGAATATTCCCATAGCAGCTCTTTCTGACGGTAAGCAATATCTGATCGAGAAGTATGCTGTGGCGCTCTCACCAGGATTGCAACTGATGGCTACGCGATCGCAAAATCAAAACCAGATGAGTGCGATTGTGGGTGGCATTAGCCAATCTCGCGCTGGCTTTAGTGCTTTACCCGCCGTGGAATCAGAAGTGAAACAAATCTCCAAGGCAGTATCTTCCTCTGTGTTGCTGAACCAGAAATTCACCAGTCAAGCCGTTGCTGAACGTGTGAAATTTAGTAGTGCAAGTATTGTTCACTTAGCAACCCACGGACAGTTTAGTTCCCGCCTCGAAGACACCTTCTTGCTCACTTGGGATGGAGAAGTCAATGTTAAGGAGTTATCTGAACTCCTGAAAAATCGGGGTAACAATCCATCGAAAGCCATCGAGTTGCTGGTACTAAGTGCCTGTGATACAGCAGCAGGAGACGATCGCGCCGTCCTCGGACTAGCAGGCTTGGCTGTTAAATCCGGCGCTCGCTCAACTATTGCCACCCTATGGCCCGTCAAAGATCAGGCAGCCGCGATGCTCATGACTCGCTTCTATGACCAACTGCGACAACCCAAAATCACTAAAGCCGAAGCACTAAGACAAGCACAAATTAGTCTAATTCGCCAAACTGATTTCCACGAACCGTTCTTTTGGTCTGGCTTTGTTTTGATCGGCAACTGGATTTAACTAAGTAATACAACGGATTATATTGCAAATAATTTAGGCTATTTTTTACAGCCTTTTAGCTTAAGCTCGCCTATACTGCTAGTAGAAGTTCCCTGACTTTATTGTTACTTAGACTTATTCTTTGAACTTCTGACCATAGTCAAAAGAAACGTATTTTGTTTGTATCACATTTCAATGACATAAGGAAAAGCATTATGAAACGTCGATATTTAGCTAGTACATTAAGCGTCATCGCTTTGATCGCTAGCAGTGCATGGACTAGTGCTCATGCTGTTACATTTACCCCACCCGCCAACAGTGGCTCTCCCAGACAAGCAACTGGAGGAGCTTCTCGCGGTAGTATGTTTGCCCCTGCTGTCGGGAAAGGTGCGCCCAGGCAGGCAACTGGAGGAGCTTCTCGCGGTAGTATGTTTACCCCTGCTGTCGGGAAAGGTACGCCCAGACAGGCAACTGGAGGAGCTTCTCGTGGCAACCTCTTTACACCTGCCGACGGGAAAGGTACGCCCAGACAGGCAACTGGAGGAGCTTCTCGCGGCAAGCTCTTTACACCTGCTGTTGGCAAAGGCGCTCCCCAACAAGCAAGTGCGGGTGCTTCTCGCGTTGGTACTTACTACTTGAATCCATCGACCATAAATACAACGCAACCAGCAGCGCTAATCGCCCTCTTGCCTCAAAATTTCTATGGCACAACAGTATCTGAACGTCCCACAATATTGGTGTATCTCCCGGCTTCCAATGCCGAAGAAGCAGTATTCAGCCTCAAGGATGAAGCTGGCAATATGCAACATCAGATGAACATTTCAGTTGCAGGGAAAACTGGGGTAATCGCGATCGAATTACCAGCCAATGCGGCCGCTTTAGCTGTTGGTAAAAACTATCAATGGTTCCTAGCACTCAAAGTAGATGGGCAACTCAGTCCAAGTACGCCCTACGTCAATGGTTGGGTTCAGCGTATCCAGCCTGGCGCTGAGTTGGCAACAGCAATCCAAGAGCAAGATGCTCTGAAGCGGGCTACTATTTTGGGTAAAAACGGTGTTTGGTATGACTGTGTGGCAACACTTGCATCGGTATACACCGCTCAACCTCACAATCCAACTCTTGGCAAACAATGGGAAGAACTTCTATCCTCAGTGAGTTTGAAGGAGATTGTAACAGCGAACTTATTAGCATCTACTAACTAATGGCAGTTTGGGTATTGGGTATTGGGCAAAACAGTTCCGAGTTCCTCGGCTTAGGCGTAGGTTGGGTTGAGGAACGAAACCCAACATTATCAAGGCTTTGTTGGGTTGAGCGTAAGCGTTACCCAACAAAGCTATTCTTCTTAACCCAAGCGTATTGTCCCCAATCCCCATTTATATAGTACAAATATGTGGCGCAAATTCCAGGCTTTTGTCCAACGTACTCGCAGCGTTTTGATTATTACTCCCAGCGTTGCCTTGACGGTTATGGTTGGGCAATCGTTGGGACTTTTCAATTTACCGGAATGGAAAATTCGCGACGAATGGGTTCGTCAGCGATCGCCACAGGCGATCACTGATGAGATTGTGATTGTGACAATCGATGAGCGCGATATCCAATCGGTGCGTAAATGGCCAGTTCCAGACTGGGCGCTAGCACGATTACTAGAAAAAATCCGGGCGCAGCAGCCGAGAGCCATTGGCTTGGATCTCTATCGAGATTTACCGGAAGGAAGCGGACACGAGCAACTTGTTCAAGTTTTTCGCAACACTCCCAATTTGTTCGGAGTTGAAAAAATTACTGGCGAACGCGTTAATCCCCCACCGGAATTGAAAAAACAGGATCAGGTAGGATTAGCAGATTTAGTGTTAGATGGTGATCGCTTTGTACGTCGTGCGCTGCTGACAGCTGAAGATGCCAAAGAGAAAAACACCATTAAAGCCGGACTAGCAACCCTTGTAGCTCTAAAGTACCTCGAAGCTGAAAAAATTAGCTTAGAAAGCATTGACCCCCAACAGCAAAAGTTTCACTTGGGTAAGGAAATTTACTTACCACTGCAAAATCAAGAAGCAGGTTATACCGATGCCGATTTAGGAGGCTATCAAATTCTGCTGAATTGGCATGGAACAGATGCCGCATTTCGGACAGTTGCGATGCGCGATGTCTTAGCAGGGAAAATTCCCGTAGATTTGATGCGCGATCGCATGGTATTTATTGGGTCAATTGCCTCCAGTACCAATGATTTCTTCAGCACACCCTTCTCTTCCTGGATATCTGCTCAAAAACCGACTCCAGGTGTGGTTGTTCATGCGAATATTGCTCATCAACTAGTTCGAGGAGCAAAAACAGGAAAAGCCAGTCTGCACGGTGTTTCTGGCATTTCTTTATCACTCTGGATTGTTTTGTGGTCTGTTATTGGTTCTACAGGCAGTTGGTTGTTATCCAGTAGCAAGCTGCGGGTTCCCGGCGGCAAAATTCTTTGGGCAACTGTAGGCATCAGTGGAGCCTGTATATTGTGTGGCTATGGAATGTTTTTGTATGGTGTTTTAATTCCGGTAACACCCACCTTAGCGGCGTTTATCGGTAGTGTGATTGCAACAACTAATGCCTATAAACAGCAGAAGTTAGAAGAAACAAATCGCCAACTGGAAATTGCCAACAGTCAACTATTAGATTATTCCAAAACCCTAGAGACGAAAGTCGAAGAACGAACTCATGAATTAGTCGAGGCAAAGCAAGCTGCCGATGCTGCCAATCAGGCTAAGAGTGAGTTTCTCGCCAACATGAGCCACGAACTACGCACACCTCTTAATGGCATCCTTGGTTTTGCCCAGGTACTAGAAGGATCGCCAAACATGACAGCTAAAAACCTCGAAGGAGTTAGCATTATCTACCAATGCGGTTCGCATCTTTTGATGCTGATCGATGACATTCTCGATCTCTCGAAGATAGAAGCCAGGAAATTGGATTTGGTTGTCACTAGTGTGCATCTGCCCAGTTTCTTACATGGTGTAACTGAGATTTGTGGTATCCGGGCTGAACAGAAAGGGATTGGATTTAATATCTCAATTAGCGATCGCTTACCACTTGCCATTGAAGTCGATGAAAAACGGCTGCGGCAAGTGTTAATTAACTTACTGGGCAACGCAATCAAATTTACAAATAGCGGTAGCGTAACGTTCAAAGTGGAAGTCATTAGTCAAGAGTCTAAACAAATGACGCCACTTGCTACAAGCCGGGAAACCCGTCCAACGCAGTGGCTCACTAATGACAATGGACAAATGACACATCAAAATATTCGTTTTCAGATTGAAGATACGGGTATTGGAATGTTACCAGAGCAACTTGAGAAAATCTTTTTGCCGTTCGAGCAAGTGGGTGAAGCAGGACAACGATCTGAAGGTACTGGCTTGGGATTGGCAATTAGCCAAAGAATTGCGGCATTGATGGGGAGCCAAATTCAGGTGCAGAGTCACTTGGGCGAAGGAAGTCTGTTTTGGCTAGATTTGACAGTATCAATACCACTCGTTCATGACTGGCGTGGAGGAGCGATGTTTACGACGGATTACACTCCAACTCCCCAGAAAATTATCGGGATTCAGGGTAGTGCGCCTCAAATTCTAATTGTCGATGACGATCGCAACCACTGTTCCATGTTGACCAATCTGCTGCAAGAAATTGGCTGTCGAACCCTAGAAGCAACCGATGGCAAACAAGGGCTACAGGTGGCAATTGAACACAATCCAGATGTGATTCTGCTCGATTTAGCCATGCCCAATATGGATGGTTTTGAGTTAATGGTTCACCTGCAAGCGAATCCCCAAACCTGTTCTATTCCGATTATCGTCTCTAGTGCCAGCGTCTTTGAGTCAAATCGTCAGCGGAGTTTAGAGGCAGGGGCAACAGCATTCCTACCCAAACCTCTCCAGATTGAGGAACTACTCAATAGACTGCGATCGCTGTTGGGAGTGAAATGGATGTATGCCGAATCTTCGCCTCCCAAAGGTGAGCAGATCGGTGCTAGTGAATGGGTACTACCATCCCAAGATGTTTTGCAACAACTCTATCATTTGGCAATGATGGGAGATATCTCGGCGATTGAAGGAATGTTAAAAGAACTAATTGAGCAAAATAGTCAACTAGCTCCCTTTGCAGCAGAGTTAAGCAAACTCACTGCCAATTTCCAAACCGGAAAAATCCGTAAGTTACTCAAATCATTTGTCACAACGGAGTTACATCCATGATCGCTGTTCCTCTCTCGAAACCCATACATATTCTGTTAGTGGATGACAATCCCAACAATCTCAAGGTGTTATCTGAAGCGATTCAGAGGTGTGGCTGGAAAGCCCTGATGGCAACAGATGGAGAGTCAGCCATCGAACAAACAGAATATGCTCATCCCGATCTGATTCTCTTAGATGTAATGATGGCAGGTATTGATGGATTTGAAACTTGTCGCAGACTGAAAACCAATCCCATCACTCAGAATATTCCAGTAATTTTCATGACTGCCCTATCCGATTCTACAGACAAGGTGGCCGGATTGGAAATAGGTGCAGTTGACTATATTACCAAACCTTTTCAACATGAAGAAGTCATTGCCCGTTTAAAGTTACACCTAAAAATTTCCCATCTTACCCGCACTTTAGAAGAACGGGTGCAAGAACGCACCACAGAATTAACTCAATCTTTACAGGAGTTACAGCAAACCCAACTACAAATGATCCAGAGTGAGAAAATGTCCATTTTAGGGCAGATGGTTGCAGGTATTGGTCATGAGATTAATAATCCGGTTGGTTTTGTTGGCGGAAATTTATCTTATATTGAGGAACATGTAAATAATCTGCTTCGCCTGGTGAACCTGCAACAGCAGAAGCTACCTCAGCCAGACCAAGAAATTCAAGAGCTTGTTGAAGAAATTGACTTGGAGTATATGGCAGAGGATCTACCGAAACTACTGGGATCAATGCACCAGGGAATTACCCGTCTTAAAGAGATCAGTCTCTCTCTGAGAACTTTTACTCGCGCAGATATTTCATCTCAGGTGGAGTTTCAGATTCACGAAGGAATTGATAGCACCTTAATGCTGTTGAAACATCGACTCAAAGGCAATGGCGATCGCACTAAAATCCAGGTTGTCACACAATACGGTAAGTTACCTCCAATCAGTTGCTATCCCGGACAACTGAACCAGGTGTTCATGAATATCATCGCCAATGCCATTGATGCATTTGATGAACTCCATCAAAATCATTCTGATCGAGAGATTGCTGCTTGCCCGAACATCATCACCATTACCACATCGGTTAATCCCCAACAACAAACCGTCACAATTTGCATCCAAGATAACGGCCCCGGTATGCTTACTGAGGTGCAATCTCGAATTTTTGAGCAATCTTTCACAACCAAGCCCGTAGGTAAGGGAACCGGGCTGGGATTAGCGATCAGCTACCAAATTATTGTTGACAAACACAACGGACAAGTCAACTGCTTGTCAGTACCTGGTGAGGGGACAAAATTTATTATTACTCTGCCCATGTAACTGAATATATAACAAAGTGCTGAGTGCTGTACATGGATAGCGGGGCGTTTAGCCCGTGCTGAGTAAAAACCCAGTTAAATCAAGGCTTTTAGCAATCAACATTGTCCTAACCTATGTGGCTACGGCTATACATTGCTTTTATCGAAAATTCCGCAACTCTACATAACTGAAATCGAACCACAGAGGACGCAGAGGTCACGGAGAAATAAGAGTTTGAGAGGGTTTTTGCATAAGTCCTAGATTATTTAGAAGTTTACAACAAATCAATTATCCAATCTTGTCAGATGGACTGAAAAGCCTGCATTTGGCTACGGGCAGGCGAGATACCCACCCTAATTATGCAATTTCAATTTGGAATAGCTGATTTCAGAGCGCAGAACCATCAAACGCAGTTTTGTAAGCATCAGCAGTTTCTATGCCAAAACCTCCAGCTTCGACATGACGAACTAGCGATTGAATAATGGGTGTAGCAATACTAATACCAAATAAAGCATTGAAGCCTGCAACAACAATTGGTGCTGACAAAATAACTGTAAA
Source organism: Nostoc sp. LPT (assembly GCF_017115165.1). Lineage (GTDB taxonomy): Bacteria > Cyanobacteriota > Cyanobacteriia > Cyanobacteriales > Nostocaceae > Nostoc. The sequence goes on from NZ_JABXKF010000005.1 coordinate 143,979, forward strand.
TTCTGGAAATAAAGCTAACACAGCTACCAAGACCAAAAAAACAATTGGTGTAGCAATACCTGCTGCCTTTGCTGCTTCAAAAATTAGATTTTGATACTCTTCAACAGTAATGTCGCCTCGATAAAGATCCAAAGAGTAGGAAATCGCCGTTACTACAACCTGAGTGAGAATAGCTGTTCCTGTTGCAGTAATCCCAAGTTTTGCAATTGTCCCAGAATTGCTGACAATTGAATCTACCGCATTATAAACCCGAATATAAAACTGTTCGCCAACGGTCATGACTTTGGCTCCTCGGCGGAGATTATCAACACCTACTTCCCAAAGGATATTATCAGCAGCATTCGATCCACCTTGGGAACGTGGATTGATGTGGCTACCATGCTTATCTCTAAGAAATTGACGAATTGTATATTCTTTACCTCCAAGCTTTGATGTGCCAGGAATTTTCTCAAAAAGCTTCATGACATCTGCATCAGAGCGAGGTAAGTCTCCCACCCGAACACCAGCACGATATCTCAACCTATTTGCAATCTTGGGCATTTCTTGGGCTAATTCGGCAGCTGTCTTTGGTAAATTTTGCAAAGCATCAGCCATAACCATGCTAGATGCGGCAACTCCAACAGCAGTTTGTTGAAATGTTTTACTAACATTTTGAACAGTTTGAAAACCTGATTGTGTTGCGGTGGTTGACAAACTTTGTAAATCATTAACTGCACGGACACTTGAAGTCGTTATATCGCTAGTAGCGTTCTTGATTCCATCAACTACCTCATTCATCCCGTTTACTACATTGTTGGCTGCTTCTTGAGCTTTATCTCTAACGGTATCTGCCAAATTCTGTGCTTGGTTGAGAAAATCCATGTTTTAGTAACCTTTAATTTCTGCTGTAGAGTGTTTGCTCCAGTTTCTCTTTTTCCAACTAAGAAACACCTCAGCATTCATAACGAATTTACTTCCAAAGTTTTTAAAGAGATAGTAATCACTTTATATTGTTTGTGTATCTATCGTTGTTTCAAAAACTGAACTATCCGACTAGTTTTACCAGCAATTTGAGATTTTGGATTAAAAGAATTATTACCAAAGTTAAAAATTTGTGGAGGTTACTCTGTTCCACGATCATACTCTGCTGCCAGATAGAACTTTCTTCAATGCGATCGCAGTTAACGGCACTAAAAATACCCTTTGAAATTTATTAATTTAATTTTTCAAGTTACAAAAATATTGTGAATACTCGATTGCGCGACTCTTAACTCACGAACTTCGACCTTTGAACTCGAAACTTCGACCTTTTTACTCGAAACTTGAGCTTCAGAACTCGGAATTTGAGCTTTAGAACTTGAAACGTCAAATTTTACACTCAAACTCCGAGTTTCTAAGCTCTAACTTTCAACCTCTTAAGCAAAATTGCCGATAGATTTTCTGCACTATTGATGCTTACGGCTGCACTTTTCCAGATTTACAGACGAAATTGCGCCTTCATCAATTTTTAGTTTCTACCTTTGAAAGAGTTTAGCCATTCTTGAACTTGCTCTCGTGCAATATCGCGCCCTCCAAGACCAAAAGCTAGGGCAATAGCAACTGCGATCGCACCTAGTAAAAGTCCAAAGGCTAAATTCACAATATCACTGGCAACTCCAATCTGTTGCAGTGCCATTGCCGAGACTAAGCCAATGATGGCAATCCGCGCCACTTGTCCCAAAATCTGGGTTTGACGGTCGCCGGAACTGGTAATGATATTAAAAGCTAGATTTGCCAGAAATAAGCCAATGGCAAATATTATCAATCCTGCCAAAATCCGCCCGAATACGATCACAATACCAGACACTAATGCCGTCAGGGCTGGAATATTCAGGATATTCACCGCCGCCACCGTTGCAAACAGCATGATCCCCACTAAGGCAACAATGCCTACAATTTCCGATGGCGTGCGGGTTGGAATCGGGGGGGTTGTTGATTCTGTAGAAATTACAACTCGTCTGCTGGGTGTTGTCAGACCCAAAATAGTGAAAATGTTATTAAACCCTAAATTGGTGAGGATACTTGTAACCAAGTCCGCAATAAACCGCCCGACGAAATAGGCAACAATCAAAATTGCCACGGCTGTAAAGATGGCAGGTAGGGCATTGAGAACCTGTTGCAGCATAGCGATCGCAGGTATTGATATTGCATCAATTCGCAAGGCATTCAGCGCTGCGATCGCCACAGGAATCAAAATCAAAACATAGACAATTGTACCGATAATACTCGATAGAGGTTGCACCCCCGTACTTGCAGATAAACCTAACCGACTACCTAAATTGTCGATACCAGTTGTCGCCAGCAAGTTCGTCACAATCCGCCGCACTACATTAGCTATGAACCAGCCAACTACAGCAATTAAGATCGCCGCTAAAATGTTCGGCACAATTAGCAGAACTTCTGTAATTAGAGCTTGTACTGGTTGTAGAGCCTGCTGTAGTCCGAGAGCATCCAAAATTGGAGCGAGAAACAGTAAAAATATAAACCAATACAGAGCATTGCCGATCGTCTCACTTAGAGACAGCTGATTGAGGCTGGGTGCCCTGTCTGCTGGTTCTGGATTCAAACGCTCATCCAGGTTAAATGCCTGTAATGAGCGCACAGTGATAATCTTCACAATGGTCGCCAAAAACCAGGCTGCTACCAAAAGGATTCCCGCACCAACCAACTTTGGTAAAAAGCCAATAAGTTGATTGAGAAAATTATTCAGGGGTCGAGAGGCTACCTCCAGATCCAATGTCTGTAAAACAGCTACCGCAGTTAACAGGATAATGCTCCAAAAAACTAAGCTGGAGATTAATTTCTCCACTTGGGGAACATCTTGACGACCCGTTATCCCAGCGGCTATGCGGTTATCTATATTTGTGCGCTTGAGGATTCCTTGCGTCACCGCTGCTGCGATCGCTGCAATCAGCCAACCTACTAGTAAGATTGCTACCGCCCCTAAAAGACGAGGCGTAAACAGAATCAACTGTTGAACAATACCTTGCACATCAGCAATTCCTTGATTCACTGCTGGTTGTATTGGTTGCAGACTGGGCGATGATTGTGCCAAAAATTGCTGCACCCTTGTGGATAAACCAACTCCGTAGGCGTAGCCCGTCGTAGACATCACCTGAGTTATTTCTTGCCAAGTTGCGTTCATAGTTTTCGGGAATTATGCTTAAGTATTCGCCGCAAACACTGAGTCAGTGTTTTGCCTATCAATTTACCAGTAAAAACATACATATTTACTCATATTTGATTTAATATACGGGCATTGGGCGTTAGGAGTGCTGAGTGCTGAGTTAGGAGTTTTGTTTATCTCCTTGTCCCCTTGTCCTCCGTCATCCCCCTCATTTCCCCCTACTCCCCTACTCCCTCATCTCCCACTTTGTTGAATTTTGCGTTACTCTAATTGCAGCAACAGCATCAAAGATGTGGAATGTCCCAAGTTTTGGAACAATCAATTCAAATTAATGCTACAGCTACGGTGGTAGAGCGCTGTATTAGCGATTTAGCTCTTATGCACCGCTGGCTCAACCCCGTCCTGCGTTGCGAACCTGTAGGCGAAGCTTGGAGTACCGATGTCGGCAGTGAAAGTCGTTTTATCATTCAAATTCCTCTACTCAAACCCACGTTGAATAGCGTAGTTGTAGAACGACAACCGGGTTTGGTAGTCTGGGAATTTCAAGGGTTTTTTCAAGGGCGCGATCGCTGGGAATGTCAGCCAACAGAAAAGGGAACGCGCCTACTCAACCGCTTTGAGTACGATATCCCTAACCCTTTAATTAGTTGGGGTTTTAACACCTTTGCTGCGTCTTGGACAAAAGAAGATATGCAAGCCCAGCTACGCCGCCTTAAACAAGTCGCAGAAGGACAAGAATAATTCGATCATTAGTCATTTGGTATTGAGTTTTCCCCAGTATTCGTGCCAAAAGCTGTCGGTGGCTAACTAGTACAACGGGCGCGTAAATAAACATACCATTCAAAATGACGCGAAAGCCCGGAATACAATACTTTTGAATGCGTGACTTCCGCGCAGCGGTACTAGTGCAAGAAGGGAGAAGGCAGGGAAAGCAGAGAAGCACACAGAGCAGGGGAAGAATAATAACTCTTGACTCCTGACTTAGCACTTAGGACTCAGCATTCACAATTCAGCGAGAAGTCGAGTCAGTGCGTTGGGGAGCCAGCGCGGTCAACTCCTGCGGGGAGACGATGCCGCGCATAGCGCAGCCTCTTCGAGTCCGCGAGCGTCTGGGGGTTTCCCCCATGAGCGACTGGCGTCGGGTTTCCCGACTTGTACTCCTACAAAGAAGCAAGCTAGCAAGAGCGTCTTTAACAGAGAAGCAACTGAGTTGTTGAGAATACTCCTTGATCATTATCTTAAGTATAAACACAGGTTCTAACCTCTGGTATATGTGGTTACAAGCTTTTTAAAACATGTATTTTTACCTTTTTTCCGCACATTAATAGCTTTATTTCTCAGTTAATTTTCTGTAAGATAGCTAAAAAGGTTTTTACTCATTAGAAACACGTATTAGAGGTTGTTTGAAAAGTGGTTGGCTGTGATTTTAATCGAATTTTTACCCCCCTTAATCTCCCCTTGTAAAGGGGGGAAACTGGAAAATCTAGTTCTTTCCCCAATACATACGGGGAGGGTTAGGGTGAGGTAAAAAACGTTGATACACCAATTAAGACTTTTCAAACATCCTCTTAGGATTGAAGCGTTGAAGGCAGACAAAAAGATTCGTTTATAAGGTAAATAACGGAATGGCTAATGTAAATGTTTTGACAAAGTTATCACTGTCTACAGTGGGAACAGCAGTTATTGCACTGGGAGCAGCAGGAACCGTACAAGCTGCAACTTTTACTGAAGTGGGTGATGCAGGTCAGACTTTAAATACCGCCCAAAATCTTCCTGGTGGCATTAATGTCATCCAAGGAACTATCTCTTCTAGCGACGATGCTGACCTCTTTTCTTTCTCTTGGGGTGGTGGGCTATTCAACGCTACGACAGTCGGTGGTACACCCTTCACCTTCGATACCATACTACAACTGTTTGATTCGTCAGGTACGCTAATCGCTCAGAACGAGAACGATTCTGAGTTGACGCTGCAATCCACTCTCAACCTGTTTGCAGATAGTGGTGAGTACTTGTTGGGAATATCATCCTTCGCCAACTATGCCGAATCTGGTCCTACTTATGGTTCTGTTAGTCCTGGTTTTTCTTCTGACAGTTACTCTATCAGCCTAAACCAGGAGACTGCTTCTGTTCCCGAACCCGCTTCTCTCATCGGTATCTTAGGCTTAGGTGCTTTCGGCATTACCTCTGTTCGCAAGCGTAAACAACAAGCCGCAGTTAAGGCATAAGCATCAATTTTTATTTAAGCCGTTTAATTTAACTAACCATTGCTGTGTCAATATGTTGCTGACACAGCATTTTTGATTTTGATACTTAAGTTGCAATTAAAGCTATTGTATCTTTCTCACCCAGTCCTTTTACTTGATTCAACCATTCTTACCCAATTCGGTAAGTAGCCGCCGAATCACAGATGCATCCTCGGCATCGGGAACTTTTGCTAAATAATTTTGTAAGTCGTCTACGGCTTGGGGGTAGTAACCGAGTTGATAATAAATCAAACCGCGATCGCGCAATTCTAAAGTTAAACCAGGAAACAGCAACAAAATTCGTTCAACTGCTGCCAGCGTTTTTTCTAACTCTTGCTGTTTGAGGTAAATAAATTTTAAATTTGTCAACATCCGGGTCAAAAATTGCCGATTACTAACTACAGCTAAAAATTCTGGTTGTAGCGTCACAGGTTGCTGATAAAGTTGAGACAGCCGTTCCTCACAATCTTGGGCAAATATTATTTCACCGCCATTGAAAGCATCCACAAAAATCTCTATATCGGGAATATCTGGGCGGATCAGGAAATGTCCTGGCATTCCCACACCTACCATCGGAAAATCAATCCGTCGGGCAACTTCCAGGTAAACCAGCGCTAAGGTAATGGGAATCCCCAATCGGCGGTCAATTACATCATTGAAAAAGCTGTTACGTGGGTCGTAATAGTCAATTTTATTACCAGAAAACTTTAAATCTTCGTAGAGATATTGATTAATACTTTGAACTATCCGCAAAGGATAACGTGAATCAGGCAGGCGTTCTTGAAGCTCCCACGCCATTGTATCAAGGGCATTGAGGTATTCCTCTGGGTCTAGGTTGGGATATTCTTCTAGTGCAATATACAAAGCTGCCTTTGCTAGGTCAATGTGCTCGTCAGACTGCTGAATCTCCTGGTAAAAATATTGTCGTGCTGACGAGAAATTCATAAGCTATTGCTCGGTGGAGGTGTGAAGATGAAGCGTAGACTAGCTCAAACCACAGGCATCACGGCTTGGCTAAAAGCAGTTTTTCGTATCTATCTTTATCTTATGGATATTCAGAAGATTTGGAAATGTAGTTTGTACATTTAGTAAATCAAAATTTTTGATTCTTTGGTGTATTTCCCTTATCCTGCATAGGTTTGAGGCTTGTTTCTCCCTCAAAAATGTTTAAGTCCTGCTAAGGAAAATTGCCGCTATTCCAGCGGCTTGAACTAAAGCGATCGCAGCTTAAAAATCAAGTTATGAAAGAGCATTTATCTGTCCACCTAAACAAGCTAGAACTCTATGTGATGAATTACACAATGAAGGATTGAAAATCTCTCTTTCTATGACCAATGACGCCAGTTGCTGCGGGAACGTTAAGAGCAAACAAGTCGGGCATTGCCTGCCCAAACTGGCTCCCCAATGCCCAATGCCCGATTTTCAACACAGTCAGAATCAGAGTTATAACCAAGGCTGCCAAGCTTCTTTTTAAGGAATTACTAACAGAGTTATGTCCCCGTGCGGTGCTAAAGTGAAAGGTGACATTGTTTAATTTTATGTCTTCTCCGACCTTAATCTGAAATCTAGCTTCACTCATTAGGCGCAGCATGGTAACAACCGCAGAAAAAACAAACATTGGCTACATTACCCAAATCATTGGCCCAGTTGTAGACGTTAAATTTCCCGGCGGGAAATTGCCACAAATCTATAACGCATTGAAAATCGTTGGCACCAACGAAGCTGGACAGGAAATCAACATCACCGTTGAAGTACAGCAACTGCTGGGCGACAACCAGGTGCGGACTGTTGCGATGAGTTCCACCGAAGGCTTAGTGCGCGGTTTTGAAGTCACCGATACAGGCGCTCCCATTACCGTGCCAGTTGGTAAAGCCACTTTGGGCCGGATTTTCAACGTCCTTGGCGAACCTGTAGATAACAGGGGACCTGTAAATGCTGAGGCAAGTTTACCCATCCACCGCTCTGCTCCCAAATTCACTGACCTGGAAACCAAACCTTCGGTGTTCGAGACTGGGATTAAAGTTGTTGACCTTCTGACTCCCTATCGACGCGGCGGTAAGATTGGTCTGTTCGGCGGTGCTGGTGTTGGTAAAACCGTGATCATGATGGAGTTGATCAACAACATCGCTACTCAGCATGGTGGAGTATCCGTTTTTGCTGGCGTGGGTGAACGCACCCGTGAAGGCAATGACCTCTACAACGAAATGATTGAGTCTGGGGTTATCAATAACGAGAACCTCAACGAATCAAAAATTGCTCTAGTTTACGGTCAAATGAACGAGCCACCCGGAGCGAGAATGCGGGTTGGTCTTTCAGGATTGACGGTAGCAGAGTACTTCCGGGATGTGAACAAGCAGGATGTGCTGCTATTTATTGATAATATCTTCCGGTTTGTGCAAGCAGGTTCGGAAGTGTCGGCGCTCCTGGGTCGGATGCCTTCTGCGGTAGGATATCAGCCCACATTGGGAACCGACGTAGGTGAACTGCAAGAGCGGATTACCTCAACTACCGAGGGTTCCATTACCTCCATTCAAGCAGTGTACGTACCTGCGGATGACCTCACCGACCCCGCACCTGCTACTACCTTCGCCCACTTGGACGGAACCACAGTACTGTCTCGCGGTTTGGCAGCTAAGGGAATTTATCCTGCAGTTGACCCCCTTGGTTCAACTTCCACCATGCTCCAGCCCAATATTGTCGGTGACGAACACTACAATACTGCGCGGGCGGTACAATCAACTCTGCAACGTTATAAAGAACTCCAAGACATTATCGCCATTCTCGGTCTAGATGAATTGTCTGAAGAAGACCGTCTGATCGTCGCGCGGGCGCGGAAAGTTGAGCGTTTCTTGTCTCAGCCGTTCTTTGTAGCAGAAGTATTTACTGGTTCTCCTGGTAAGTACGTGAAGTTGGAAGACACCATCAAAGGGTTCCAAAAAATTCTGTCTGGTGAGTTAGATGCTTTACCAGAACAGGCTTTCTACTTGGTTGGCGATATTAACGAAGCGATCGCCAAAGCTGACAAAATCAAAGGTTAGTCATTAGTCATTGGTCATTAGTCATTGGTCATTAGTCATTAGTTCAAGTGCTAATGGCTAATGGCTAATGGCAAAAGACAAGTAACAAATGACGAAGGACAAAGGACAAAAGACAAATGACATTAACTGTTCGTGTAATTTCCCCAGATAAAACAGTCTGGGATGCTCCAGCTGAAGAAGTCGTTTTGCCTAGCACTACTGGTCAACTAGGTATCCTAACTGGACATGCACCACTTTTAACCGCTCTCGATACTGGTGTCATGCGAGTTCGTGGCGCTAAAAATCAGAATTGGGAAGCGATCGCCCTTTTGGGTGGCTTTGCCGAAGTTGAAGAAAATGAAGTGACAATTCTGGTTAATGGTGCTGAACGTGGCGACAAAATTAACCTTGATGAAGCTCGTACTGCTTACAACCAAGCAGAAACACGTCTGAATCAAGTTTCCGCAGACGATCGCCAAGCCCAAATTCAGGCAACCCAAGCCTTCAAACGGGCCCGCGCTCGGTTTCAAGCTGCTGGCGGTTCGGTCTAATTTAACTTTATATTTTCACTTTGTAGGTTGGGCAATGTCCAACCTACAAAATATTTATTAAATTTAAAAAAATTACATCAAGTTTAAGAAATCGAGGCAAGCCTTAGTGAAGTGTTAATTTAGCTAATTAGTTGCCCAGATGGGCACAGATTATGAAAAGGTTTTCATCTTTACTTGGTACTCGTAAACAAAATAAGGTAGCTCGCTTTGCAGCATCTGTCGTAGCAACCTTAGCGATCGCTGCGTCAACGTCTTTAACGAACGCTGGAAATATTCACTCTGCCAATGCGGCTCCTGTAAAAATAACTACTGCATCAGTCCAGCTAAATCAGACCAAACCAAATATTTCCCAGTTACAAATTAGCAGGACTCAATATCAAGCTGCTGGAATCGATCCTTTTGTACTAATCCCCATCGTCCTTGTCGGGGGTTTAGTTATATTTGTCCCCCTATTCTTTGGCGGACTTGTAGTAATTGGCGAACGTGAAGTCGGTATTGTAGTTAGAAAATTTACCCTTTCCGGGCGGGGACTCCCCGCTGGAAGTTTGATTGCCCTCAACGGCGAAGCTGGCTTGCAGGCAGATACTTTAGCTCCTGGCTGGCATTGGGGCTATTGGCCTTGGCAGTATTCTGTAAAAAAAGAGCCGGTAGTTGTCGTTTCCCAAGGGGAAATCGCTTTGATTGTGGCAGCAGATGGTCAACCCAACCCACCAGAGCGGATTTTGGGTAAAATTGTCAGTTGTGACAACTTCCAAGATGCTCGAAAATTCCTCACCCAAGGCGGGGAAAAAGGACGGCAAATGGGTTTTCTCACGGCTGGTACGTACCGGATTAACACTGCCTTGTTCAAAGTGATCATGGCAGCAAATGCCAGCACTCATGGCATGACTCCAGAACAGTTGCGGGTGTACAGTCTGGCATCTGACAAAGTTGGCATTGTCACTACCTTAGATGGTTTACCAATCTCTGTCGGTGAACTCGCAGGACCGACAATTGACGGACACGACAACTTCCAAAATGGTCAAAAATTTATTGATGGCGGTGGACGGCGAGGTTTACAAGAACAGATATTGCTTTCGGGTTCTTGGAACTTGAATCCTTGGTTTGTCCAGGTTGAGCAAGTACCGATGACGGAAATTCCGATTGGGTATGTGGGTGTGGTAATTTCTTTCGTGGGTAAGGCACATCAAGATGTCAGCGGCGCAGCTTTCACCCACGGTAACTTGGTGAATCCTGGACATAAGGGTGTGTGGGTCGAACCGCTATATCCTGGTAAGCACCCGATTAATTCCCGGATCATGAAGATGGAACTCGTGCCAACGACTAACATTGTATTAAATTGGTCAGATCGCACCGAACGTCACAGCTATGATGCTCAACTGGCTTCTTTAACAGTGCGATCGCGTGATGGGTTTGCCTTTGATTTGGAAGTAGCACAAATTATCCATGTCGGTGCTTTAGATGCCCCGAAGGTAATTTCTCGCGTTGGTGCAATGCAAAATCTGGTAGACCATGTATTAGAACCAACTATTGGTAATTATTTCCGCAACTCAGCCCAAGACTATACTGTACTAGACTTTCTGACTGCTCGGAGTGAACGGCAAGCTGAGGCTGCTGAGTATATTAAAACAGCATTACGGGCTTATGACGTGCAAGCGATCGACACCCTGATTGGTGATATTCAGCCACCAGCGTCGTTAATGCAGACACAGACAGACCGGAAAATTGCTGAAGAAGAACGCAAGACTTATGAAGTCCAGCAGATGGCGCAAACCCAACGGCAGCAACTTGTCCGGGAAACGGCACTGGCTAATATCCAGCAAGAAATGGTGAAATCAGAGCAGAGTGTACATATTGCTGACCTCAAAGCCCAAGCCCAAATTAAGCAGGCGACTGGTGAAGCCGAGGGGACAAAACTCCGGTCAATTGCTGAGGCTGAAGGTATTCGGGCCACAGGTAACGCCAAAGCTGAAACCTACCGCGCTGGTGTGGAAGCTTTGGGACCACAAGGTTATACAGCAATGCAACTGATGCAGATTATCGGCGATCGCAATGTCCGCTTAATTCCAGATGTCTTAGTTGGCAGCAATGGCAGCAATAACGGCTTAGTGGATGGGCTACTATCGATGATTTTATGGAATCAAACTGGTAAGGGTGAATTGACACCAACACCTTTGCATCCACAACCGATAGTTACCCAAGCACAACCAACCTCAGAAAACGGTTATCCACCTATAGTTGTGAATTTTCCTGTAGATAAGTAACATTAGCAACATCTGGTAGGGGCGTAGATATGTGCGCCCCCAATACGGTTTGGATAAGCAGAGGAGGCAAGGGAGGAAATAGTTGCAACGAGCTACGTTCAGCCTCTTCTCCCAAACTAAAATTCAATCGTTTTACCTTCTAATTGTCCGTCGCTCAAGATAGATTCGCTCTACATCAGAACGAGCAGCTATCGTTTGGATTAACAAAGGAGTAACTTCCGCCACCACAATTGGTGTATAAAGAGATTGATAAATGACCCGTTGGTTACTTTCCTTAAGTTGGTTTACAAGAGGTTGCTGAATTGCCTCATAGTGAGATTTAAGAGTATTCAAGTGATTTTGATGCTCAGTGCGGTTCGATCCTCGATAAGGCTGAACTGTTTCTTCTTTTAGATGAAAAATGACTCTGATAGGGCTATTGCTTCCTTGACTAATGCGATTCGCTAATTCGGCTTCCAATTATGCCAACGAAGCCCTTATTGTTGATTGCTTGAATAGCTTGCTCTAACACTTCCTGACTAATTTGATTGCCAGCAGCATCAAGGGATACACCATAGATATTGCCTTGAGGATCTATTAGCTTAAACTGCGTGATTTCAGTATCAGCTAGAGTTGCTTTGTTAGCTACACTGAGGTGGTCAGCCGAGATTCCTGTAGTCTTAGAAACCTCTAACTTAGCTTTTTCAGCTAAATTGTTTAATGTCTGGTTTCCTGAGAGCGGAAGGCTAAAGGCTACTGTAGGCACAAATGAGATAACAGCAGATAAGCAAACGGTTAGACCTAAGAATTTCTGCATCTTGATTTTATACTTGCTCGTAAGCAGTTCCGAGTTCAGGGTAACTAAAAACAGCTATATTTTATTGTGGATGCTATGTAGGCAAAGAAATTTTGCTTTTACAAGAACGTTATCGTTTACTCAAGCAGATTGGTAAAGGGGGATTCTGTAAAACCTTCCTCGCAATAGACGAAGGTCAGTTTCCGCCAGTTCCTTGCGTCGTTCAAGAATTATCGCTGGAATACGAAATATTTAAAAATTTTCAGCAGAAGGCGCAACAGCTAGAAGAATTAGGAAAGCATCCCAAAATTCCCGCTTTATTGGCTTATTTTCAGCATAACAAGCATTTTTATTTAGTGCAGGAGTTTATTGCAGGCACTAATTTAGCTCAGGTAGTTGAAGAAGAAGGCGCTTTTAATGAAACTCAGATTTGGCAACTTTTAGAAGATTTATTGCCAGTTTTTCAGTTTATGAGCGATCGCCACATCATTCACCGCGATATTAAACCCCAAAATATTATCCGTAGATCCCCAATTACCAAGAAGGGGGATTTCGTCATAGTCGATTTTTCCACTGCGAAAATCGTCACAGAAATCGATCGGTTAACATCTGAAACCAGTATCGGCAGTCCAGAATACGCTGCACCAGAGCAGACGAAGGGAAAAGCAGTTTTTGCTAGTGATTTATATAGCTTGGGTGTAACTTGTATTTACTTACTTACTCAGATTTCTCCCTTTGATTTATTTGATATTGCAAATGATTGCTGGGTTTGGCAACAATATCTTACTACCAAAGTTAGCGAGCGCTTGGCGCAAATCCTCGACAAGCTGCTGCAAAATTCTGTTAACCGTCGCTTTCAATTGGCTGATGAAGTTATGCAAGCAATGGGTATGGAATGTAATCAAAATTTTAAATTACCAACTCCTGCTTGGCGATGCTTACATACTCTGAGTGGAGATTCTGGTGTGTTGAGTCGGGTGAATACCATTGCCATCAGTCCTGACGGTTACACTTTAGCCAGTGCTAGTGATGACAAAAACATCAAATTGTGGGATTTAAATAGCAAAAAAGTTCTAGCTAGCTTATCAGGACATTCCCAAGCTGTAAAATCAGTTACCTTCAGTCCTGATGGTCAAATTCTGGCAACTGCTAGCGACGATAAAACTATCAAATTGTGGGAGATTGAGACATTAAAGGAAATCTGCACCCTCTTAGGACACTCACACGCAGTAAAATCAGTTGCTTTCAGTCCAAATAGGCAGATTCTCGCTAGTGGTAGCTGGGATAAGACAGTCAAACTTTGGGATGTAAATACTGGCACAGAGATTTGCACCATCATTGGACACCAATTACAGGTAAATTCAGTAGCATTTAGTCCCCAAGGACAGCTTTTAGCCAGCGCTAGTTATGACAGAACAATTCGCTTGTGGCAGATAGCTGCATTAAAAGGTTCCCAGAGAGAACTTCAAAACCGCCCATGCTATAGCTTGTTAAGCACCCTTTCGGGTCATGCATGGGCGGTTTTGACAGTCGCTTTTAGTCCCGATGGTCAAATTTTGGCGACGGGTAGTGATGATAACACTATTAAGTTGTGGGAGGTAAACACTGGTCAGCTAATTTGCACACTTGTAGGCCATTCTTGGTCTGTGGTGGCTGTGGCTTTTACTGCCGATGGTGAAACGCTCCTAAGCGCAAGTTGCGACAAAACAGTTAAACTTTGGAGGGTAAGCACAGCAGAAGAGATTGCTACTCTCTCTGGTCATGTAGACTCAGTATCTGCTGTTGCTGTGAGCAAAGTTACACAATTAATTGCAAGCGGGAGTCGGGACAAGACTATCAAACTGTGGCAGCTTGTAGAACAGGACAATAGCTAATTTTGTAATATCAAGCGCTACCTGTAAAGGCAACTTCTGGAAATTTCAACTGAGCTTCTGCCATTGGACGGTTTCTGCCTTCCTCTTGCCAGTAGTTAATCACTTCTGTCGCTTTGTTAAGCAACTCGACACGATCCAGATCAGTAATCCAATGTTTGGACTCTAATTCCTTTTTTAACTCTTCCCAGGCATCATTTCTGGGCCAAAAAAAGTACTTAGTCAAGGGACTGGTGCCTTTGCCTACAACTTGATCGACTGCTAGAGCAACGTTCTCGTCTAACCACAGAATTTTCAAAATAAACTTGGTCAATCACACCTCCGGGAATTTCCGGGCATTACTTAACTAGGATAGCGATCGCTTATTTTAACGCAATACTCTATCAAATGACCAAACAGTGATTGAGAATGGGCTACCATAAGGTTTAGTCGATGCTAACTAAAGATGCTTGTTACCGAAACAGACTTATGATGCAGACCAAGTAAATCTGTTTATGGGAATTTTGAATTTTGAATTTTAAATTTTGAATTCGGAGCGTTCGCGCAGCGTCTCGTAGAGAAGCGACGTGACTGCCCAACTGCCCCAATCTCAAACAACATCTGGTTCTTCTTTGTATGAGCAAGACTTTTACCTGTGGATTCAAACCACGGCAGAACTCGTCAAACAAAAGAATTTCACACAACTGGACTTAGACAACCTGATTGAAGAAATTGAAACGATGGGGAGAAGTGAAAAGCGGGCATTGGAGAGCAATCTGGAAGTGTTGCTGATGCATCTGCTCAAATATCAAATTCAAACTGAAAGGCGCTCAAAAAGTTGGCAGTACACAATTTTGGAACACCGCAGACGAGTCCAAAAGGCACTCAAGGAAAGTCAGAGTTTGAAGCCTCACTTTGATCAAGTTTTCGATGAAAGCTATCAAACCGCTAGACGACTGGCTGTAATTAAAACTGGATTAGCGTAGGCGTAGCCCGTCGTAGACATCGCCACTTTCCCTGAACAATCTCCCTTTACACTAGAGCAAGTCCTTGACTCTGATTTTTTACCGGAGTCATAATCTCACACTCTGGTTTGGATGAATAATCAGTGAAAGTAAGCCATCAATGAGGCGATCTTCCTCTATTGACATAATATCTCCACCATGCAGTAGATTTCGCGTAATCACAAAATGGATCAGCGTTCCGATAAACGTTCGGGCTGCAACTTCTGGGTCGGCAAGCTGAAGTTTAGGATGAGTAGCAAAGTATTGGGTGATAAAGTCAAGATTTGGTTTCTCAACATTTTGGAGAAAAGCGCGTCCTAGTTCTGGAAAGCGACCTGATTCACCAATGACGATTCTAAAAAGTGCTACATCTTGCGGGTTTTGAGCAACACAGTTAAGCATTTTAGTAGCATGACGTTTCAAGAATACAACGGGTTCTTCTTGGGATGAGGGGAAGTCTTGTTGCTGAAAAAAGTTTACTCTCACTGCCATTCGTTGGATTAGGGCGGTAAACAATGTCTCCTTATCGGCAAAGCGTCGGTAGACTGTGGCTTTAGAAACCCCTGCGGCTGCCACAATTTTATCGATCCTGGCTCCTGCATAGCCATGCTCCAGAAACTCCTGCATCGCTCCACGCAGAATCGCTTCAGTTTTTTCGGGGGATAAATCCCGCTCAACACTCTTAACGTTACTCATCACTCAATTTTCCCGGTTTGCTGGGTATCCACTAATACTATTGACTGATTTCTATCATACCCATTGACAAGACGAAACTGTTTTGTTTAATTTTTTTATAGTCAAAACGAAACAGTTTAGTTTTGAAATCACCATTAGGGACTTCCAACAAATAAATTATCCAATCTTGTGGGGTGGGCGTCTCGCCCGCCTTTGACACCTATGGCAAGATGCGCACCCCACAAGAAGTAGTTGAGTATTTTTTTATTTGTCAGTCCCTTACCAACATCAACAGATCAACTATTGTGATTTTCCAATTTTTTCCAAGGGAGATTGAACTATGCGATCGCCAGCAGAGATTGATGAAACAAATGATGCTCTACCGATTGTGATTCTAGGGGGTGGTTTTGGAGGATTATTCGCAGCACTCCATCTGAGAGATTCACATTCCCGCCCGATTATTTTGATTGACCAATCGTGGAACTTCGTCTTTAAGCCACTGCTGTATGAACTGCTCAGTAGCGAAGTCAAGCTAGAGTTAATCTGTCCCCGCTACGATGCATTGCTGCACAAGAGCGATATTACCTTTGTACTTGGGACAGTAGAGGTGATCGACCTGGATCAAAAGCAAGTCAAGCTCGACTCTGGCTTAAAGTATTCCTACCGTAATTTGGTACTGGCATTGGGCAGCACTACAAGCTACCTTGGGATACCTGGGGCAAAAGAACATACGCGATCGTTCCGCACCGCTTATGATGCCTTTGCGTTAGGGCAGCACTTACGAAACCGCTTGCAGCTGGCAACCCAAACCGAAGATATAGAGGAACGCCGTGCTTTGCTGACTGTTGCGATTGTGGGGGCTGGTGCATCTGGGGTGGAAATGGCGGCAACCCTGGTGGATTTGCTGCCAACCTGGTACATTCCTTTAGGCGGGAACCCCCAGGAAATTCGGATTGTGATTTTGCAGCGTGGTTCAGAGATTCTCAAAGAGTCCACAAGCGATCGCCTCCGTGAAACTGCACAGTCGGCGCTGAAAGGGCGAACTGCCTCCGTCGAGGTATTGCTAGGATCTGAAGTCAAAGCGGTTGATCCGGGAGCCGTAGAGTTTGAGCGCAATGGACAATGGTGGCGATTAGCAGCCGCTACAGTGGTATGGATAACTGGGAATGCGACGCATCCCGTGATTGACGCACTGCCGATCGCGCCTGAAAACCGGGATAAATACAATCGCCTCCAGGTTAAACCGACTTTGCAACTGCCAGAATTTCCAGAGGTGTTTGCGGCGGGAGATTGTGCGATCAATCTTTTGAATCCACAACCTGCTATCGCTCAGGTTGCCTATCAGCAAGGAGCGGCGATCGCTCACAATATCAAGGCGCTGATTGGCGGTAAATCTCCTACCTCTGCAACAGTCAATCTGCGGGGTACGTTAATGAAAGTGGGACTGCACGAGAGCGCTGTGGAAATCTTTGATCGCTACGAAATCAAAGGCCAGTTGGGTCAGGCAATTCGCCTAGCAACCTATCTCGAACTTATGCCGACTCCAGCCCGCAACTTTGTCAACCGGACGGAATGGTTTACCGAGGAGATTTTGAAGCGGATTGTTGGCGTATAAAGCCAACTTCAGTTTCTGTAATAGCTAATTATAAGAAAAGTGTAGTCTTATGAATAGGTTCTCTCTCGCTGACATCACAGCACACCCTCAATTTGCAGCTTCAATTACTCAACAACCCGATCAAACTAACCTCACTTACACACAAGACCAGATTGATAGTTTGTCTGGAAGCCTTTTACTTATAGCTTGTCTTTGTGTTGCAGCAGGCTTCTTCTATATCGGAGTTGCCGTTGGAAGGCGGCATACAAGACATCACCAATTAATAGCAATCCGGCTACGGCAAATTCAAACCTTAGAAAGAATTTGGCAAATGACAGCTGAACGCAGAGATTAAACTGTCAACATTTTTGAAAAATATTTACGACATATTCAAACCTGGAAACCCAGATTTCATCTGAATTACAAATCTTGACCAATGATTCCTTGATGGTTAATCCAAAATCCAAAATCCAAAATCTAAAATCTAAAATTGTCTGACGGAGTTAAGTATCTTATGTCATTCGATCGCCTAATTATATCTGGATCTTCCGATCAAACTCATGATTTGAAGAACAGTGCCGGCTGTAACAACCGCCCAGGCACAACTAGAAGCTAAACGAGCCGATCAAGTCAAAGCTGCCGCAGATGTGAAATTACAGCAAGTGCAGTTCCAGCAAACCAAGATGCTTGTAACTGAAGGCGCACAGGCAAGGCAAGAACTCGATATTGCTAAAAATAACCTAGATGCAGCGATCGCCACCCTAAATGCTGCCCAAAAGCAGGTAAATGCAGGACAAGCCAGCATCAATCAGGCACAGTCCAACGTGCAGCAAGCCCAGGCTCAAGTTGCCTCAAGTCAAGTTAATCAGAACCAGAAGCAGATAGTTGCACCACTTGATGGTATCATTGGCGATTTCTCCGTCAAAGTGGGCAATTATGTGAATACTGGCGGCAACTTGACCACAATTACCAAAAACGATCTCCTGGATATGCGAATTTCGGTGCCGTCCAACAATGCTGCCCAATTGCGTCGGGGATTAGCTGTGGAGCTATTGGATGCTAACACAGGTAACGCGTTTAACCACCGGCAGTATTAACTTTATTTCGCCGCAAGTGAATACATCTGGCCAATCTATTTTAGTGAAAGCTCGATTTACTAATTCAAACGGCAAATTGCGGGATGGGCAATATGTTCGCGCCCGAATTATCTGGAACCAGCAGCCGGGAATTTTGATTCCGACTCAAGTAGTGACTCGCATTGGCGGACAGAGTTTTGTCTATGTGGTGGAAGAAAACAAGTCAACCGAAAAGGTGGTGGAACCAGACAAGTCAAAGGAAAAGCCGCGATTCGTCGTGCATCAAAAACCTGTGAAGTTGGGTGAGGTGCAGAACGATCGCTATCCCATTTTAGAGGGAATTAAACCAGGCGATCGCCTAGTGGTGTCTAACATTCTCAAACTGCGAGATCAGACCCCCATTCAACCAGAATCTTAGTTTAAACGCAAAGGGGCGCAGAGGGACGGAGAATTCACTAAAGTTGTACTTATACCAATTCTCTATGAAGATGCGTCTAATTATTATAAAACCTCTGCGTACCTTTGCACTAACCTCTGCGTCGGCAGTCGCTCATGGGGGAAACCCCCAAGACCGCGCTGCCTCACCTTTGCGTTGAAAAAAAGCTAGGATTTGGCGCAGCTTTATAAAAAAACGGTATTAGGAGTAATTATCATGTCCATTGCAGACAATTTTATCAAGCGACCTGTCTTATCAACGGTTTGCACCATAATAATCTTGCTGATTGGTGGCATCTGTATTCCTTTATTGCCGATTAACAACTTACCGGAAATTGCCCCCATTCAAGTGCAAACCAGCAGCGTCTTTATTGGCGCAGATGCCCAAACCGTTGAAGATACCGTATCAACCGTGATTGAGCGGCAAGTAAACGGGGTTGAGGGGATGCAGTACATGACTTTAAGCAGTGGTAATGACGGCTCCAGCACCATTTCAACTCAGTTTGACCCAACGAGTAACCGTAACATTAACCAAGTTAACGTGCAGAATCGAGCTGCGATCGCCCAACCGACTTTACCTGAGTCTGTGCGGCAAACTGGGGTAACCACTATAGCACGTTCCAACAGCATTCTGCTAGTTTATGGCTTCTATGCCGAAAATAGCGAGTATGACAATATCTTTTTGAGTAACTATGTTGACCTGTACGTCACCGATGCCATCAAGCGAGTCCCTGGTGTAGCGGATGCAATGCTGACAGGCGAACGCCAATATGCGATGCCGCTGTGGCTTGACCCGAACGCTTTAGCCAGTCGGGGATTAACGGCAACGGATGTCAGCAGTGCGCTAACTTCTCAGAATGTTCAGGTGGGGGCAGGGTCGATTGGTCAAGCGCCCACGAAGACGGATCAGAACTCGAATTTCCCACTTCGCATCAATAGTAGATTAAAAGATGTCAAAGAATTCGAGAATTTGGTAATCAAGTCTGACACCAACGGCACACTGGTTAAACTCAAGGATGTGGGACGAGCCGAGTTAGGCGCGAAGGACTATACAACATCGGCATTGGTACAGGGCAAACTGGGCGTTGCCATGTTGATCTATCAGCTTCCAGACAGCAATGCGCTAAATACTGCCAAAGCGGTGGAAGCGCAAATCGCAGAGTTAGAGAAAAACTTTCCCCCAGGGGTGAAAGCCGTCATCGCCTACGACACCACCAAGTTTGTGGAAGTCTCAATTGAAGAAGTGGTCAAGACGCTGATGGAAGCGATCGCCCTAGTGGTGGTGGTGATTTTCATTTTTTTGCAAGATTGGCGGGCGACGATCATTCCGGCGATCGCTATTCCTGTATCTCTGGTTGGTGCATTGGCCTTTGCATATCTCTTCGGCTTCTCGCTCAACACGTTAACCACGTTTGGATTGGTACTGGCAACGGGTTTGGTGGTAGACGATGCAATCATCGTCGTTGAGGGGATTGCTGCCAAGATGGAACAAGGCTTAGACCGACGACAAGCTGCTTTTGAGGCGATGGGGGAACTTTCAGGGGCGGTGATTGCCACCTCCTTGGTGTTGATGGCGGTATTTATCCCGGTGTCTTTTTTTCCGGGCGCGATCGGCATCATGTATCGGCAGTTCGCACTGATCATTATCTTCTCCATCGGCATTTCTTTGTTCAATGCCCTCAGTTTCACTGCCAGTATGTCTGGACTCTTCCTGCATCATACCGAGGGTGAAAGGCGAGGGCCGCTGGGCTGGTTCTTTCGTCAGTTCAACTGGGGCTTTAGCTGGGTACTGAAGCAATACGAGCGTCTGAGCAAGTTTCTGATCCGCATCCGTATGTTCGTAGTCGGGCTATTTATCCTCGGACTGGCGGCAACAGCGTTTATGTATATTTCCGTCCCTAGTGGATTTGTGCCAGATGAGGATCAAGGTATTATCGTTGGTATTATTCAGGCTGCCGATGGTGTCTCCCTCGCCTCCACCGAAAAAGTTGTTAACACTGTGGCTCAAACTCTGCAAAAAGAAGTGCCGGAGATGGAAGTGTCTCTCGTTATTGCCGGTTTTGGTCTTAACGGCAATGGGCCGAATCAAGGGACATTTTTCTTTAAGCTGAAAGATTGGAAAGAACGCAAGGGTGAAGAACATTCGGTGAAGGGGATCGTGCAAAGATTGAATGGCATCTTCGCCCAGAATCAAGATGCGTTGATCTTCACCTCCAACCTGCCCGCCGTCTCTGGTTATGGGGTAACAGGTGGCTTTGAATTTCAACTTCAAGACCGCACCAACGGACAACTGAGTATCGATCAATTTCTGGCGATCGCGCAACAGATGATTGCCAAAGCCAATCAGAATCCCGCCTTGCGCCAAGTGTTCACTCAATTTACCGCTAGCACCCCCCAGTACCAGATTGACATTAACCGCGATCGCTTAGAAGCCCTTGATGTCGATTTTAGTCACGCAATGAATACGCTGGGCGCTTACATGGGTGGGCAGTATGTCAACGATTTTACCTTCTCCCAGCGCAGCTACCGCGTATACATCCAAGCCGATGAACAGTTTCGCAACTCTCCAGACAATATTGGTCAAATCAATGTCCGTTCCAGAGGTGGTAATCTGGTGCTACTGAATGAAGTCGCCAAAGTGACTCCAATTACAGGGCCGCAAACAATCAGCCACTTCAACTTATTCCGCTCGATCAAGATTCAAGGCAGTGCTCCCTGACTATCTAATTAGTATTTAAGAGCTTGAGACTCAAGCACAGCGAGAAGT
>NZ_JABXKF010000092.1 GCF_017115165.1 Nostoc sp. LPT
CTGGATAGTTTAGTTTATTTACTACTTACTTGCCCCGGAAAGTGACAGAAGAGGGCTAAGTAAACAGCTTTCCAAGCGGATTAGTTTTTTCGCGAAATGCGCGGATGGGTAGGTGTTCAGGAAGGGGGGAATACAAAAATGGCTAAATTGCCGTATATGCAAGGATTTGAAGGCTGTAACATCTTGAAACCATCCGCGCACCTTATGTAGACTGACTTTCAGCTATTTACATCTAGCACAATTGCCATTCATCGCAATCAACTAAAATCCCTATTAGGGATTGAAACGCAGCTACGATCATGGCTAATGTGACCAATGCTGATCGCAATCAACTAAAATCCCTATTAGGGATTGAAACGCTGTATTAAATAATCGAACTTTGCTTCAAAGTAGCATCGCAATCAACTAAAATCCCTATCAAGGATTGAAACGAAGTATACTGAGAGTTAGCCTCTAAAACATAGTATCAAAAATTACAAATATTACTTCAAAGGTCATTCCACATCCAGCTTGAGGGCTGTGATATTATAGGAGACTGCTGCATACATTTTAGAAAAACTAGAAACTGAATCGACCATGGCCCTCACGCAACTGCGGAAACAAGAAATAATTTCCAACTACCAAGTTCACGAAACTGACACTGGCTCGGCCGATGTCCAAGTTGCTATGCTAACTGAGCGCATTAACCGCCTCAGCGAACATCTCCAGGCAAATAAAAAAGACCATTCTTCCCGACGGGGACTGTTGAAGCTAATCGGCCAGCGCAAGCGTCTTCTAGCTTATATATCGCAAGAAAGCCGGGAGAAATATCAAGCTTTGATTGCTCGTCTCGGTATTCGTGGATAGGACTACCGCTTATGTCTGCTGAAGAATCTGAACGCAGTCGTTTGCCCTTTGAACCAAACAAAAAGCGCCAAAAACCCGCAAAAACTCCAAGTAAACCAGCAGCACAGCCCCAAGAATCCGTCAAACAGGCTGATAAAAAAGTGGTTTACACCAAACAAGAGATGGCAATTCCCCAAGTAGTAAGCCAACGAATGATCCGACGGGTAGCTGGGTTCTCTGGTGTACCAACAGCTTTGGGCATTAGCGCCTTGGTTGCTAGCTATCTGCTTGCTACCTACTCCGACATCCGACTACCTCCCATCGCCGTGTTATTGGTGAACATGGGATTATTTGGTTTGGGGGTTTTAGGGATAACTTATGGCGTTCTCTCTGCCTCTTGGGATGAAGAAAAAGTCGGAAGTTTGCTGGGTTTGGGTGAGTTCAACACCAATTGGGGACGAATGGTGGCAGCTTGGCGCGAAACTCGGCAAAAAAACTTATAATGAACGGCGCTCAGGTATTAAGTAACTGTGGTATAGGGTAAATGAAAAAGTGGATGTTGAAGTTGAAATTTTATAACTTCAACATTGCTAATTAAAATTATACAATCCTTTTTATACCCCATATCCAGTTATTTAGTAGTAAAACTACTGACTGAGCGCTACATTTTGTCTATTTATTTTGTAAACAAATTTTATTTTTAACTATTTGTAATTAGGTCAATAGGCAACAATAAAGTTAGCCGATTTACAGAAAATTTTACTCAATTAATTAATCAGGAACTTTCAGATGATTATAGTAATGAAAAGTGGTTCTCCAGAAGCGGAAATAAACCGCATTGATGAGGAACTAACTAGCTGGGGGCTAACTCCAGAAAAAATTGTTGGTCAACACAAAGTAGTTATTGGTCTAGTAGGTGAAACTGCCAGCTTAGACCCGCTACAAATTCAGGAACTTAGTCCCTGGATTGAGCAGGTGTTACGGGTAGAGCAGCCTTACAAACGAGCTAGCCGTCAGTACCGCCACGGTGAAGCTTCGGAAGTGGTGGTTAATACTCCTGATGGAGCAGTAGTATTTGGCGAACATCAGCCTTTGGTAGTCGCTGCTGGCCCCTGCTCCGTAGAAAATGAGGAAATGATTGTGGAAACGGCGCGGCGCGTCAAGGCGGCTGGAGCCACATTTTTGCGCGGAGGGGCATACAAACCCCGGACTTCACCTTATGCCTTTCAAGGACATGGCGAGAGTGCTTTGGATTTGTTGGCAAGGGCGCGGGAAGTTAGCGGACTAGGTATTATTACAGAAGTGATGGATGCCGTAGACCTGGATAAAATTGCCGAAGTTGCTGATGTGATTCAGGTGGGAGCAAGAAATATGCAAAATTTCTCCTTGCTCAAAAAAGTGGGAGCGCAGCCGAAACCAGTTCTCTTGAAGCGGGGAATGGCAGCTACTATTGAAGATTGGTTGATGGCAGCCGAGTATATTCTGGCATCTGGCAATCCTAATGTAATTTTGTGTGAAAGAGGAATACGTACCTTTGACCGTCAATATACGCGAAATACACTGGATTTATCAGTAGTGCCCGTGTTGCGAAAGCTGACTCACCTGCCAATTATGATTGACCCCAGCCACGGCGTAGGTTGGTCTGAGTTTGTGCCTTCAATGGCAATGGCTGCGATCGCAGCTGGCACAGATTCCCTGATGATAGAGGTTCACCCTAATCCTGCCAAAGCTTTATCGGACGGGCCCCAATCTTTGACACCAGATCGTTTCGATAACTTGATGCAAGAATTGGCAGTAATTGGTAAGGCGGTGGGACGCTGGCAACAACCAGCAGTGGCTCTAGCTTAAAATTCAGTTGCAACTTATTGCTAGGCATAAATAAATTAAAGTTTGTAGTCAGGACTTGAGTTTTGATAAATCCAAAGAAGCGAGAAATCGCTCATCACAAACTAGGATTTTTTTGTATGTCTAATTATGCCTACCTATTTATTGTAATTATGAAATAATGCCCCTTTAGAAGATTTCTAAAGGGGATTTTTAAACACTAACTAAAGCTATGAAAAAATAAATTTGCAATCAACATTGATGGACAATATTTTTTTGCAATTGTAAGACTTTTTATCGATATACATAGCGAGCAGGTATCCAGTGGCGGCCACGATTTGTTTGAACCCAACGTCCAGGAAGCAATATCTTCCTCGCTTGAACAGGGGTATGAACTCTAAATCGCACTGGTCTTCTGATTATTCTAACTGGAACCGATCGCCTAACTGGTCGTCTGATTTGAGCATCGGCTTGAAAAGGAATAAAGGTAACAGCAATTGGTAAAATCAGTGCTGCACTAGCAAGTATTCTTTTAATACTCATTCGCAAACATCCCTCTTATGATATTGACATCAAAGAACTTAATTTTTCATAAAATATTAATTGCTTTGACAAATAAATACTAGGGTTGAAAAGACCTATACACTAGTGATAAAGGTCATTATTTAAACCGTGACTAATGTCATGGATAAAAAATGTAAACATGACTTTGCTATTGAATAAAACTATTTTTACAAGCTGGTAGTGTTAATACCGAAAACTTCGATTTTCATGTTTGTGGCAGTGCCTACCTGAGGGCAATACGCTTACTGCAACTCAATTTTGCCACCTAAAAAAAAGGGGCGGGCAAAATACCCATCCCAGAAAATTTACTTTTACTCAATTGATTAGTAAAACTTTTATTGCACTTGGGTGGGGAAAGCACCAGGTTGCACAGCTATATTAATATCCTGCCCATTGCGACGTAATTCCATACGTAAGTCGCTCCCGACTTGACTATTTTCTACTGCCTTTTGGACACTGCTGGCATCTGTGACTGCTTGACCTCCAAGTGTTTGGATCACATCACCAGCACGTATTCCTGCTTTAGCAGCTGGTGAATTTGGCACAACTTTCACAACTAATACACCTTTATCTTCATTCACACTCATACCGCTATTAGGATCTGAGTTAATATTTTGTTTGAGCTGAGGTGTTAACCCCACCATCTGAATTCCCAGGTAAGGATGTTCTACTTTGCCTGTAGCTATTAGTTGACTGGAAATGCGTTGTGCTGTGTTGATAGGAATAGCAAAGCCTAATCCTTGTGCCCCTTGAATAATGGCTGTATTCATGGCAATTACCTCGCCACGGGAATTTAGCAGGGGACCGCCGGAGTTACCGGGATTAATTGCGGCGTCAGTTTGAATATACTCTACTCGCTTATCAGAAGCGCCGATTAGATTGCTACTGCGTCCGGTAGCACTGATGATTCCGGTAGTTACTGTATTATCTAATCCAAGGGGGTTGCCGATCGCGATCGCCCATTCTCCCGGTTGCAGTTGATCTGAGTTACCCAAGGCTACTAAAGGTAGATTCTGTGCCTGAACCTTGATAACAGCGACATCGGTTAATTCATCTTTTCCTAACACCTTACCTTGCAAGGTGCGCCCATCCTTGAGTGTCACTGTCACCGTATCAGCACCATCTACCACATGGGCGTTAGTGAGAATCCGACCATCGGCACTGATAAGAAAACCTGAACCAGTACCCCGTTCTACCCTTTCTCCTGATTGTGGCAGTTGGGAACCAAAAAAGCGGCGAAAAAACGGATCGTTAAATTCATCTGGTAACTGTGTTTTTACGGTTCGGGAAGAGTCAATTCGCACCACAGCCGGTCCTACCTTTTGCACCACTCGGGTCACAAAGTTAGGATCTGTGGCAGCTGGTAATGGAGGAGCGGCATTTACTCGACTTACTGCCAAATTAGATGCACTTTCAGACACCTGCTGAGAGTGTCCAGCCATATAGCCGCCTGCCAATGTCATACCTGATCCCAGCAACACAAGCGATAGAGAGGCGGCAGCCTTTCTCCAGGGTTTATGATATTTGGCATCAGCAGTGTTATGTGAAATGCTATTTGATGGGTGTTCTCTGTCGCGAGATTGGTTTTGCATTGCTGTCTGGAAGGATATTTAAATGTATTACTAATGTAGATATGATTTGTGACAGTTTTGTTGCGGAGGTATTGCGTTGTTGTGAAAGCTTTGGTATTTTATTGAACCGTATTGGAATATAGTCATTCGTAGAGACGTACATCGCTGCGTACTCTTTACCAAACTTCAGTGTTGAGTAAATTAAGAATTACTCAGTAATTTATGTACTTGGGTTTGAGCAAGACCCCTTGTGGGCGGTCTTTCAACTCAGAACTCAGCACGAGCTAAACGCCTTGCTTCCGCTAACACAACTCAGCACTCTTCATCATGCCTGAAGGAATAAAAATGGCACAGGGGAAAATCTTACTTAAACCTGGCACTTTATGGACAAGTGTTAAAGAACGGACTGAATATGCTTTGCAATGCGGGGCGCTACTGTCGATTCCGACAGAATTTGAATTTGTTGAACAGGATGGCGTGCGCTTTTTAGTGCGGATTTTGTCTAACCTGAATCGCAAAAAAGCAGCTAAGAAGAAACAGGAAAAACAATCTGTTACTTCTGGTGAAGAGTTTAATCCTTTTTTGCCCTACGAAGAGGATTTATTTGTGGCGGATATCTCCGATACCCATGTATGTATTTTAAATAAATTCAATGTTGTTGATTATCATCTGTTAATTATCACCCGTGGTTTTGAGGAACAAGAAAGCTTACTCACCCTAGAAGATTTTACGGCTATGTGGGCGTGTTTGGCTGATTTCGATGGTTTAGCATTTTACAACAGTAGCAAAACCGCAGGTGCTAGTCAGCGACACAAGCACTTACAATTAGTACCCCTACCACTTGCCCCTTCAGGGTTGCAAATACCAATTGAACCTTTGCTAACATCATCACAATTTCAAAACTCGAACGCAACTTTAGCAAAGCTTCCTTTTGTACATGCTTTCGCATCACTAAATTCCAATTGGGTGCGATCGCCATTTGCAGGGGCCCAAGCAACACTGGAAATTTATCACACTTTGCGTCACGCTGTAGGTTTAGATGCAAAGCAATTTGGTGCTTACAATCTGCTAGCGACACGAGAATGGATGTTAATCGTACCGCGATCGCAAGAGCATTTCCAATCTATCTCTGTGAATTCATTAGGATTCGCTGGTGCGCTGTTGGTGCGAAATGCAGCAGAAATGGAGATTCTCAAAACCCAAGGGCCGATGACTATCCTCAAAAATGTTGCTGTATCGTAATTGAGTTAGTAGGATATACAGCAGTTTTCAAGTAGATGAGGTACAAAGTGCAGGACTTAATAATCAGACATAAAAAGTTTTACTGCCTTCCTCCTGCCTCCTGCCTCCTGCCTTCCTTCGATAATGTCAATTTAAATCATTTTCAAGTGTTAGTGTTTCCCAATCTAAATCTGATGCTACTTGAGCAAGTTTATCTAAATCAGTCAGATTATCTAGATAGGGTAAGCAGCCTAAAACTGGCGTGTTAGTGAGTGATTGAATCAATTGATATGGTGTCCAGTCGGCTATTTCTGCATCCGTTCGGGGTTGTACGCAGTTCAAAACAATGCCTTTGAGATTGACGCGCGATTGTCTAGCTAATGCTACATTCGCCACTGCTTGAGCGATCGCACCCAATCTCACTGGTACTACCAATACCGTTGGTAAACGCCATTCCCCCGCCAAATCAGCTACCGTTAATTCCTCAGTTATTGGCGAACCTAACCCTCCCAAGGCTTCTACAAGTACAAAATCACGCTGCGATCGCAATTTAGACAAAGCTTGCCACACAAGTGCTAAATCTACTCGGCGATTTTCCCGTGCTGCTGCTATAGGAGGAGCAAGAGGTGCTTGAAAGTATAAAGGTGTAATTTCTTCAGCAGATTGTTCTAGCACAAATAGCTTTTGATACCACTCGCGATCGCCAATTCCCGATTGAATCGGTTTCATGATTCCCCAGCGACGCTGCGGGTAATATTTTTGCCAATAGGCTGCTAACGCTGTTGTTAAAACAGTTTTACCAGCTTCCGTATCAGTTCCAGTAATCAGTAGTGTGTTTAACATTAATTTCTTTGGCCAGAAAATGGTTGGGTTCCATCAGTCGGCGGCAAAGTCGGCGCTTCAGTAATGGTCGGAATTGGCAAAGGTGTTTCTGTGGGAATTGGCAAAGGTGTCTCTGTTGGAAGTGGCAAGGGTGTCTCTGTGGGAATTGGCAAAGGTGTCTCTGTCGGAATTGGCAAGGGTGGTTCTGTCGGAATTGGCAAGGGTGGTTCTGTCGATGTTGGTTTAACTGGTTTTTCTAATGCAACATTGAGGTTGTAATTGCTTTCGGCAACTCCTGAAAGCAAAGTTAATTCAATAGTATATCTACCAGTAACCAACAATGTGCCTTGATAAAATGTGACTTGTTGGGCAGTATTCTCGATTGGTTGTCCATCGGCACTTAAGACTGTTAACAGAATGCTGCTTCCTGGGTCAATAAACGTGTTTAATTTAGCACCTTCTCGCCCAAAAAAGCTGTACTGGATGATTTGATTTGCTTTGAGAGTACCTTCAACCGTGGTTGGGTTAGACGCTGTAAGCTTGAGGCGCTTAGTAGATACAACAGGTCGATCGTTAGTAGGTGTAGGTGTCGGTGTTGGTGTCGGTGTGAGTGTCGGTGTCGGTGTGAATGTAGTACCACCAGAAATTACTGGTGAAGGGAAATTTTGTGGAAGCGTCTCATCTGGTGTTTTCGACTGACTGCGGATGGAACTGACTATTGCCCAAGAACCAAATCCTGCTACGATCACGACAGCAATGCCAATTGCGGCGATCGCTAACGGATTATCCAAAATTGAGCTACTGGGACTTGGTGGAATCACAGGATCGGGGTTCTTGGGTGAAGCTGCTGGTGCTACTAAGTCAGGACGACGGCCAACTGCCATTGTCTGCAAGTTAGACACATTTACATTAGGAAGACTGACTTCCTGTAAAGATTGTAGTGCTTGAGATACACTAGCAGCACTTTGATAGCGATTGCTCGGTATATGATTCAACATTCGATTCAACACTATAGCAAATCGTGGGTTCACTTTTACCGACCGCTGCCAATTCCAAGTTAGTTGATTTTCATCAAATAGATCCTTTGGTTCTTTACCAGTCAACAAAACAATCGCGCTTACCGCTAATGCATACAAATCACTACTAGGATATGCTCCCCCTGTTTGCATTTGTTCGCTAGGAGAGTAGCCTAATTTTCCTACAGTGGTTTTTGGCATTGTACTCTCTGGCGATCGTAAACGTGTTGCCAGTTCCTTTACCACTCCAAAGTCAATTAACACAGGTTTAGCATCACTATCTCGCAAAATAATATTTTCTGGCGAGATATCCCGGTGAATAATCCCTCGACTGTGAATATGCTCTAAAACAGGCAACAACAACTCTATCAGCTGCAATACTTCAGCCTCTGTGAAAGTTTTACCCACAGCTTGACGTTCAGCCAATAGAGTTTGGTACGTCTGACCTGCAACGTAGTCCTCCACCAAAAATAAGCGTTGGTCTTGCTCAAATCTTTCCCGGAATTTCGGCACTTGTGGGTGTTCGATTTGATATAAAATGGCAGCTTCTCGATGAAAAAGCTCTTGTGCCCTCTCCCAATCCAAAGCCGACCTTGCTGTTAAATTCAATTCCTTGATCGCGCAAAGTTCGTTAAAGCGCCTCTGGTCTTCTGCCAGATAGGTTCTACCAAATCCTCCTTGTCCGAGAATTTGAATTATGCGGTAACGGTTTTGCAAGACAGTGCCAACTGTAATCGGTGGTTGCATGATCGATTGATTGAGTGTAGTAGCAACTGAAGAGGAAGTCACCCACAAAGATTAAGTCCAAGAGGCGACGGACAGTTACCTGCGGCAATATTCTACTATACTCAACAACTACACTCCACTAGAGCAAGGTTGTTTCCTACTGCATAACTTCAGAGTCCCCAATCCTCAATTCAATTTCTCTTCCTGGGAAAATGATAGATTTTGAAATACGCAAAATTAACTTGAGAATCCAAGTTATACAAATCACTCATCTCTTTTTCAATCAATCCTGTGGAAAAATAAAAAATTGCAATCCGGCTAACTGTGCTTGTGTAAGCCAAGCTTCTGCACAATAAAATGGTTAGCAATCGTCTTTAGAAAGAATAGTGTTATCTAAATCAAGAATGATTCCTTTCGCATTACAAATCTTAATTTTGTCAATTTTTATTTGAGCTAGTGTATGGATACTTTGTGGAAGTCTATGGTGCTACTCTTTGATCTCTAATTTGGGTCACTTCATCAAAAAAATTTTACAATTTTCATCTGCAAAGTTATAAAAATTCTGCCATTGGGCTATTTACCAAATTTATTTGAGTGGCGATCGCCCCAACATCCAAAATTATCATCCGTTTGAGTCGCAGGACGGATGCAGTTATTGCTGCACCCAAGTGGAGTGATCGCAACCACCCAAAAATCAGAGCATACACAACAGTATTAATTTTATCCCAGCAACAATATGGGTACTAACTAATTCAGTGGTGATTGGTAGCTTACAGGTGACAGGATGTTCGCAGACAGATTTAACATCTAGGATATTTATTGATATTGAACAATTTTTCTATATTTAACTAAAAACTTTTCAGTAAAAATATTTACAACACTTTACTTAAATAGAATTATTTTTATTAAGTAATGTTTTAGGAGCAAAAAAAATCTCTTTATTTAATCTTTATTTAATCTTTATTCAAACTTTATCTAAAAACTTGCTAGTGCCTGGATAAATTTTGTCCACAGCTAGCGTCTTCTAGGTTCTATAGTTGTCGTTTTTGTCAATGCGTAGACTATAGAGTAATAAACTACTATTTACCTACTTAGAAAGAGGTGCTATACTGTGTGAGGACAAACTCTTTAATATCACTAAAGTTGTCAATCCTTTACTTTCAGCTATCAATGAGGTAATTAGAAGAACCTACCACACCAAATAATGTTTAAGCGATTAGGGTTATTTACCTCAACCAAAAAATTGAACTATAGACCTAGTACTGCAAGGCAAAAGTCAAAAATCAAAAGTCAAAAGTATTATGGAATGCTCTTTTTAGAGATTTTAAATGGTTGCTCTATTTACGCCCTGGCGTACTAGTGGATGGACTTGATGTCAGTTAAGCTATCAATAGCTTGTTTGCCAAGAAGACTAGATAATTAGCGAATAATAAATTTATACAAAAATGTTTAAATTTTGTATGGAAGCTTCAACAAAGCTTACAGATGTTTTTTTAGGCTATTTCTTGGTTAAATCTATGAAATCTCTAATGATAATATTGCTATGAATGCACATAGAGGATCTGCTGTGCTCAGTTCTGCAACTTTCAAAGTGCAACCATCCGCAACAGGACTGAACGATAATCATCGCCTGCGGCTGTTTTCTGGCTCTGCCAATGTACAACTGTCTCAAGAAGTCGCTCGTTATCTGGGCATGGACTTGGGGCCAATGATTCGCAAAAGATTTGCGGATGGAGAACTTTACGTTCAAATCCAAGAATCGATTCGGGGTTGTGATGTCTATTTAATCCAGCCATGTTGTCAACCCGTCAACGATCATTTGATGGAATTATTAATTATGGTTGACGCCTGTCGTCGAGCTTCTGCGCGACAGGTGACGGCAGTAATTCCGTACTATGGTTATGCTCGTGCCGATCGCAAAACAGCGGGACGAGAGTCAATAACCGCCAAGCTGGTTGCTAACTTGATCACCGAAGCCGGTGCCAACCGCGTTCTCGCAATGGATTTACACTCGGCTCAGATTCAAGGCTATTTCGATATACCCTTTGACCATGTTTATGGTTCACCAGTATTGCTGGATTATCTAGCCAGCAAACAACTGCCAGACTTGGTGGTTGTTTCTCCTGACGTTGGTGGTGTAGCACGAGCTAGGGCATTTGCGAAAAAACTGGATGATGCACCACTGGCGATTATTGACAAACGTCGTCAGGCACATAATGTTGCTGAAGTGTTAAATGTTATCGGCGATGTTAAAGGCAAAACAGCAGTGTTGGTGGATGACATGATTGACACTGGCGGCACGATCGCAGAAGGAGCGCGATTACTGCGTGAAGAAGGAGCGCGTCAGGTATATGCCTGTGCAACTCATGCGGTATTCTCTCCACCAGCGATGGAGCGGTTGTCTAGTGGCTTGTTTGAGGAAGTCATTGTCACTAATACCATTCCCATACCAGAAAACAATCGTTTTTCACAACTAGTGGTGCTGTCAGTAGCTAATCTGTTGGGAGAAACTATCTGGCGAATTCATGAAGATACTTCAGTTAGTAGTATGTTCCGCTAAACTGTGATTCGTGTTATAGCAAGGGACTGGTGACTAGGGACTGGGGACTGGGTGAAAAGTAGCTTTATGTCTAATTTTTATCATCTGTTAATGTCCTAATCACCAAGGCTTTTGCTATATTAGCGTAACTTGCCCACACTGTACTCTTGAACAGGTATAGTGTGGGCTTTTAGCATCTTTAAAATTTCTGTACTGAGATTACAATACAAACAGTTCAAGCTTTCAAGGTGGTTTACCAAACAAGACTTATACCAATTCTGGGCGTTGCTGAATCCAAGTATGAATCATGCGATCGCCTCAAGCTTGCGGGCGCTACACGCCCGCAGCGCCACGGAACCATACTTGAGATAATGTATTACTAATCGAATAGAAAGTTTAAGCATTTCCTCGGGAGCATCTCAGTTTTTGAAGTGCCTCAAACCGACAATAATCCATTAAGGTAGG
>NZ_JABXKF010000090.1 GCF_017115165.1 Nostoc sp. LPT
ACAAGGTTAAGATTACAGGATTTCCACTCTTCTCTAGTAAGTTTTGCCACGCTAGATAATTACGGACATCTGCCCTATGAAAAACAGCAACAAATGCTATGGGAATTAGGACAAATTAAAATTGGGGTAGGAACTTTAGTAGCAACTAATGAACGAATACAACAAGCAATTGAACCGAGCGTTACTGAGTTGAGTAATTGGCTAAAACAGAAACAACCTAACATTCATGTAGATGAAACACCTTGGTCGGTTAAAGGAATCAAAGAATGGTTATGGGTAGTTGCCAATTCTGATTTCTGCCTGTTTACTGCGGCTGATACTCGCTCTAGAACTGAATTAGAAGCAATTTTAGGGACTAAATATACAGGTGTACTCAGCAGTGACGATTTTAGTGTTTACAATGGCTATCAAGCTGTTGCTCAACAGAAATGTTTGGCTCATCTACGTCGTCACTTCAAAAAATTAATTCAACTTCCAGGTCTTCACAACCAAGCTATTGGTGAAGTATTTGTTGATTTAATTGATGAAGCTTTTAGAAATTACGCCCAATGGTTTGAGACTCTTGACTGCGCCAGTTACAACCATTGGGTCAATCAATTCAAGTCCAAGTTGCAATCCTCTGTCGAGCAATGGATTAACAAGGCTTGCGCTATGGCTGGAAACCTTTTACGTTCTTTGCGCGATAAAGCAAGCCAATGGTGGTATTTCCTTGATCATCCGGAAGTTCCTCCTGATAATAATCAGGCCGAACGATCGCTGCGTTTGGCTGTGACAAAACGTAAGGTAAGTGGTGGTTCTGGTTCGATGGAGCGGTTTTGTCATACTGCCAATTTGTTGACGGTGGTTCAAACCTGTCGTCGTCAAGGTAGGAAGGCAATTGATTTTTTTGCACAAGCTCTAATTGCTGACTCTAATAATTATCAGTCTCGTCCTTCTTTGCTTCTGCAATTTTAGACCTGAATCCTTACCATGGAACAACGCCATTGTTAACTATTTTAACTCCTTCAATAATGCTGAAATCCCATTCTGTTGGGCAAACTTTGCTGAGTTTAAACCCTGAAGATTCAAACAAGTCTTTGTATTGGGCTTCAGTTCGCTCCCTTCCACCAGAGCACATGGCTAACATATTAACATCTCCAAACTTGGTCCAAGAAAACTCATTTCCAGGAGATATTATGCACTCTATGACTAGCAATCGCCCTTGTTCTTTCATGGCTTGATAACAGCACTTAAGAATGGCGATCGCCTGCTCATCATCCCAATTATGAATAACATGCTTAAGTAAATAAGCATCTCCACCTGACGGAATAGCCTCAAAAAAGCTGCCCCCTATCAGTTGACAGCGATCGCTAACAGATGCTGTTTCGGGTGAATTTTTGGTCTCATCAATCACTTCTGGGAGATCGAATAACACCCCGGTCATGGTGGGGTTAGCTTCGAGAATAGCAGCAAGAAAGCTACCTGTGCCACCACCAACGTCAACCAGCTTTGTAATTGACGAAAAATCATAAGCCGACAATTGTGGAATATGTGCCTCTTTAGCGATCGAAGCGACACCCTGATGGAAGATTTCTGCTGCAACAGGATTTTGCTTGTTGTACTGAAACAAATCCATACCATACAAATCTTCAAAGGCACTTTCCCCTGTCTGCACACTATGCATCAAATTTCCCCAGGATTTGTAGTAATGCTCCTCGCCCCGCATGATTGCCTCATTATGTATAGAGTTAGGCACATTGCTCTGCAAACAATCTGCTAGTGGAGTAAGCTCAAAACATCGCGGTTGTCTCTCAGCAAAAATTCCGAGAGCAGCAAGAGCTCGTAACACTCGATAAAGAGAATCACTGTGGGTGTTTGTTGCAGCAGCTAAAGCATCGCAGTGTTGGGAACCATCTTTGAGCAAATCAGCAATGCCAAGTTTAGCAACAACATAGATACATCGTGAAACCCAGTAGGCGTATACCCATTGTTCCACAGTCAAGGGAGATTGAAACGTGCTAGGCTTGTAGTCTAATAAAACCATGATTTTTCTTTAAATTTATTGAGTGTTGCTATTCTCAAAGCATTGCAATTGAATTTACCTTGGCTTCAAGTATTCAGTTGGGTACAATACAAAGAGATAGCTTCAATTCTGATTTTTTAACTTCCAACCTTTTAATATTCTTGCATCAAAACTACGATCGGGAATCAATTTTTTTAGCATTAAATTAAGTACTAGAAATATCTGTCCTTTAGACAAGAAATAACGTGTTTTGGGTTTACTAGCTTCCAGAGCCTCTAGAATTGCACTTGCAACTTGTTCAGGTGGCATTCCTGTGCGATTTGATGTAATCAAACCCTCGACAAAAAATTTGTAGGCATCACCATACATAGCTTTAGCTTCAGGTGACATATTGGCAAAATTTTTCTGAAAGCTTTCTTCCACTTTATCAGGGGCAGCTGAAGCAATCGAGCCTGGTTCAACCAAAATAACTTCAATTCCCCAAGGTTCTAACTCCATTCTGAGAGCGTCTGTAAATGCTCCCAATGCAAACTTGGAAGCACACAAGGCAGAGATAAATGGTAGAGAAATCTGACTGCCGACTGAGCCAATGTTGACTATCCGACCTTTGGCTTTTCGGATTAATGGTAAAAATGCCTGTGTAACTGCTATTTGCCCGAAAACATTAACTTCAAATTGCCATCTCAGGTCGTCAATTGAAACATACTCAATAGGCCCGTCCACCAATAAACCCGCATTGTTCACTAATCCAACCAATCCTCGATTGCCAACAGATTTTGAAACAATGTCGGCGGCAAATTTAATTTCTTCTGCTTTAGTAACATCCATCAAGATAGGTGTCAAACTTCCAGATTTATACTCCTGTCTCAGTGATTCAGCATCCTTCTCCTGACGAACTGTAGCAAAGACCTGATATCCTTGTTTCTCAAGTAGGCTCGCTGCTGCTCGACCTACTCCTGTCGATGTTCCTGTAATCAAAACAGCACCTTTTTCTCCCTGAACCATTTTTGTGACCCTCATAATTGGTAGGACATTTATTTATTTGCAAGATAAAAATTCAAAAAAATCATTATATTTTTTCATATAATTGTATTTATGGTATTTTTTATTTGCATTTTAGTAAAGTAATTAAACTCTTTTGCTGTTAATTTAAGTGCAATTAATATAATTAGAGTGTCTGTCAATATTATTCCATAATATATACCACTTAAACCCATTAAAATTGAGAATATTGTTACACTTGGAATAAATAAAATTAAACTTCTTAAAATAACTATTACAGCAACTATTTTCCCTTTACCTATAGATTGAAAGAGAACTACACCATAGGAAATGAATGGCATTAATGGTATCAATAAATTAAAAATACGAAAGTGAAGTAAATCATCATTAGTAAAAGTAAGGTTTGGCAACAGCAAGCCTAGAAACGTTTGTGGAAATAATTGTAGAGGCAGCCAAAATAATGTTAACAAAGCAATGACACCAATTATAAAAGTTAAATAAGCTTTTTTAAGCCTATCGTAATTTATGGCTCCATAATTTATGCCTATCACAGGTTGTAAGGCTTGCGTAAAACCATTTAAGGGAATGAATGCTAATAAAGTTAATGTCTGTGTAGCTCCGAACAAGGCTATATCATTCTGTGTTCCATAATGAGAGATGGATTGAAAAACTACAAAACTTTGAATTAAGCTCATAAATGGAGTCAGTAGTTCTGAGATTCCTACTGATAAAATATCGGGTAGTAAATCTCTTGCTAGAACCAATTTTATCGGATGAACTGGGATAGAACTTTTCCCAGAAATAAAATAGGTTAATATGAGAACACAGTAAACAAACATTGCAATAACTGTAGCGAGGGCTAATCCCCGAATTCCCCAGTGAAATATACTAATAAATATGCTATT
The DNA here is from genome assembly GCF_017115165.1 of Nostoc sp. LPT. Lineage (GTDB taxonomy): Bacteria > Cyanobacteriota > Cyanobacteriia > Cyanobacteriales > Nostocaceae > Nostoc. The sequence continues at coordinate 3,910 of NZ_JABXKF010000090.1, forward strand.
TAAGATAATATTAATGATAAGAAAAATAGCAGCAAATATCATACATAGTTTTAGTTTACCTTCAGATTTGATCAGATGGTTAGCAGAAACCCCTATGATACAAAACACTGAACCAAGCATATAAGTCTTAAAAAATTCTGCTCCATCTGAGGCAACTTCACCACTTCCTCCCATGAATACAACTAATTTTTCACCAAAACTGTAGCCAATGATTGTCAGCGCAAAGGAGATAACAACACCCATTACTATTAAGTTGCCAAATATTTTGGACTGAGTTTTGATATCTCCAGAACCAATAGCTCGACTGAGAACAGAAGCAGAACCTACTCCAACTAAATAAGCAGAACCAGCCATAAGAGAAGTTAGTGGTAAAGCAAGAGATATACCAGCGACAGCAGTTTCACCAATCAGTCGTCCTGCAAATAAAGCATCAACAAAAGTGCTTGAGCTTAGTAGCACCGTTCCTAAAATACCAGGAGTTGATAACTTGAACATCAGTTTAATGAGATTGCCTTGGAGGATCTCATTTGTCACTTGAGATTGTTTTTGGGAAGTCATTTTTAGGTTCTTAGCTTGATGCTGTTGACTCAACTTTGACCAAACGGCTAACGCAATACTGCTTCACCGCTTTCAACTCCATTTCTTTTCCAGAGTTAAGTGTGCTGATGACCTCACCACTGGCTTCAACTCTGGCTTCATAGGCACCAGATACGCTGCCATCTGGGACAGCAAAATCAATACGAACTTCTGCCCAATCGACCTCTTGTCCTTGAGCAACTTCTTCAATAGCAAGTACTTTGCCAGTTTTCAAGTAGTCAAGCCAAGTCCAACCCAATTGTGTCCAGATTTCGCGCTCGGCAATTTGCTCAAACTTGGTTAAACCCGTCCATCCTCGGTAGAATTTATGCAAGTCTGCAACTAAACCATTTCTATTTACCAGTAAATCAAGGGTTTCAGGTTCTAAATGTCCCCACAAGCATCCTTGGGGTAAATCAACTAAGGTGGGGGCGAATTGATGACCGCCAAAGTGAGTTGTTTGCCATACTCTTAAATTTCCGTTGGCAGCAGGAGCATATTCCTTTCGTAATCGGCGATATAGGGGAGTCCCAAATCTGCCACAAGCAAGATCAACTTGAGCATGTGTGCAAACCATCAGTTCGCGAATGTGACTGGTTTGTTGCTGATACTGCTGAAATTCTGATACATTGTTGGGCTGTTGTATCAACTGTTTCAATATTGCCGTTACTAAAGTAATTGCTTGTTCCTCTGGGAGAACAAACTCTTGTTTCTCAAACTGAGAAAAGAGTTTGGCAGGACGATAGTAGTACAGCACGCGGGTAAAGCCTGGGCGAGAGTACTCGCGATCGGGAGCAATTAGCATTGGTCTGATGTTAATTCTATGCTTGACGATGACCTCTTCAAAAAAATCTATTAATGCCTTGATTGTTAGATTTTTATCAAAAATATCTTCCGGCCAAGGTTGGGGAATTTCCATAATCAACCAGTGGTCACAAGTACCTGCTGTACCAATGGGGTCTTCTCCGTTAGCTTTGGAAACCTGTGAACAAAAACGACAATCTTTGATGGGTAGTTGATCGGTCTGTTGAGTTTGCAATTTAATCGCTCCTGAAAAAAGATTGGGGCATGTTTCTTAAATCCAAGCCCTGATAATTAATCATTCATAATTCCCAAAAAATTATGCGTTCAATCAAACTAAATCTATTTCTTAATCAAGTCCTAATTTCTTTTGCAAACGACTATAAGAAAGAAGGATGAATTAGTCTAAAATCTTAGCTATGGTAGTGAATACCTGCCGTCGATTATCTTTGAATTCGCGGCGACCGTGCATAAATCTCGAATTATCGATCATAGCTAGATCGCCTGCTTGCCACGATATTTCTTGGGTAAATTTGTCGTAAAGTTTCTCAAGTTCATCGGCAACTTCCTCATGAAGCTTTGAACCATCTTCAAAAATTTCCATCCAAAACTTGCTTACAATCATCAATGGTTTCACCACCGTCAATCCATTGATTTAACATATCTAATGGCAAATGTTCAAAAGTAAATTTTAGTTTTTTCTCAACAAATAACTGTTTCAGATGTTGGCTCATTTCCTTCCATAGTTGCACACCGTCCCAAAATAGAGTTTCGCCTCCTTCTTGTGCAGGCGTTTTACAGCAAAACCAAATAACATCAGGTTGATGAGGACTAGAACCATGCTCGGTATGAGCAGGACTAGCACCCATTCCGTTATCTACTGAATTAACAAAATCAACCGAGTCAATACTTGTTTTCGTAGGATCTTTAAGGTAGCTATAACTGAATTTTTCAGAAAATTCTTTCATCAGCATGGGAGTTACCCCAAAACCTCGAAAAAGAACAACTCCAGATGACTTGAATAGCTCAAGAATTTCCGCTTTAGAAAGACGTAAAATATCTTCACAATCGTTAGTACTGTATACTATTTTTCCTGTTCCTGTTCCTAATGACTCGATTTTACTAATCATGGGTTTTATTTAGTATTTTTTGAGATTAACATTGTAATTTCTTACCGCAAGACAAACGCATCTTACGCTGAATTAGCAACGAACTGCTGTGGCTTTGTTGAGCGTGGACGTTCACCAAGCAGAATCATTTTTAAGCCACTAGCAGGGGGATAGTTAACACCTATAGCCTTGGGTTTTTCTACTCTTTTTTCATGGGCTAGTGCTAGTTGATAACGACAGAGAATTGTTGCTAAGACTAGCTTCATTTCAAAAAGTGCTAACACCTCACCCGGACAGCGGCGAGCACCACCCCCAAATGGGAGAAATTCATAGGGAGAGTATTGTCTCTCCAGAAACCGTTCTGGTTTGAATTCCTTCGGTTGTGGGTATAAGTCCTCACGCTGATGTGTCAGATAGATACAGCCTCTGGTGACTGTATCTGGACTCAATTCATAGCCCATCACCTCAATTGGTGCTTCTACCAGCCGTGGAAATGTGACTACCTGAGTCGGGTAAATTCGTAGTGCTTCATGACAGACAGCACTGAGGTAGGGTAGCGCAGCAATAGCCATAGGATCTGCGGATTGACCAAGAGTATCAAGTTCTGCTAGCAATCGATCGCGAACATCTTTTGAACGGTGAATCCAGTACAATGACCAAGTTATGGCAGTGGCTGACGCATCCTGACCACCCAGTAATAATGATGGAAACAAATCCCGTATATCCTCATCGGTCATTGGTTGACCCGTTTCATCACGGGCAAAGAGTAGTTCTGAGAGGACATCGGTGCGAGTAGGATCTACTTGCGATCGCCTTTGTGCAATTTCAGCATAGAGTAGTTTATCAAACTGTTGTTGCAGATCAAGCCAATATCCCCAAGGAGTCCAACGACCTAAATCTTTTTGCAGAAAGGGATAGGACAGAGATAACCCCAGCCAGCGAGACCGGGAAAAACTTAATAAATTGGAAAGTAGTTGCCGAAATTGTTCATAACGCTCTCCCTCAGATAAACCAAACAAAGCTTGCAGTATTACCTCTAGGGTAATTTTTTGCACAGTCGGGTAGGCAACAAAAGCTTGGCCTCGCGCCAGATCATTGATGATTTTTTCTGTCACTTGACAGATACGCTGCCCGTATAGCTGTACCCGAGTCCCATGCATGGGAGGCATCAACAACTGACGGCGATGCTTATGGCGCAAGCCATCAAGCATAAGTAACCCATTGTTTCCCACTAGAGCCGCACCGCCTTGGTTCAACTTCCCAGAAGCTTTAATCTCTTTGGCACTGGTAAAAATCTGTTTTATCCCCTGTGGGTTACTGACGATAACTAAAGGTGTAGAACCAGCCATAATAGTGAAAATATCACCATAGCGATCGCTCATAGCATCCATGAAGCCAAGGGGATCGGTCTTAAATTGACGATTCAGCAACCGGGGAGAAGTTTTTGGTCCATCTGGTAGTTTCATTAGTATTTTTAGGTAAATGTTAAAATATCGCTGTTAAACTGAACCAACAACGAATGTCTGCGACTGTCCTTGATGTTGACGCCGATCGCACATAACCATCTTCACGCCACTAGCTGGGTAACAAATCAGACCTCCAAATTTGGGACGTTCTGGACGCTTACTAACTAGCTCCAATTGATAACGTGAAAGAATAGTTGCTAATATAAGTTTCATTTCAAATAAGGCAAAAGTTCCGCCAATACAGACACGAGAACCACCGCCAAAAGGTAAAAATTCGTAGGGGGAAAATTGTTTTTCTAAAAAGCGCTCTGGCTGAAATTCTTTTCGAGCAGGGTATAAATCTTCACGTTGATGTGTCGAATAAATATTAGCAATAAGTACTGTACCGGGATTCAACTCGTAACCCATGACCTCAACAGTCGATTCTACCAACCTGGGAAATGCAAACAACTGAGTTGGGTAAATTCGCAAAGCTTCATTACAAACGGCACTTAGGTAGGGTAGTGCGACAATACTCATAGGGTCTGGATTTTCACCAAGGCTGTCGAGTTCTGATAAAAGGCGGGAGCGAACATTAGGTAAACGGTGAATCCAATATAAAGACCAAGCGATCGCAGTTCCTGAAGCATCACCAGCTGCAAATATAGGCGATAATAATAGGTCACGCACCTCTTCATTGCTTAACGGTTGACCTGTTTCATCTTTAGCAAATATCAGATCGGAAAGCATATCAGGGCGTGAAAAATTTGCTTGCGATCGTCGTTCTTCAACCTCAGTGTATAGCAATTGAAAAAGTTCTTGCCGCAGGTGAAGAAGGTATCCCTCTGGACTCCACTTACCTAAATCCCGTTGTCCAAAAATACTCCTAAGAATCTTATCTATAGGAGATTTTCCATCTCTAAGCAAAGACACAAATAAATGTTTGATTTTGTCAGAACATTCTCCTTTTTGCAAACCCATTACAACTTCTATACCCACTCGTAAGGTGATATCTTCAATTGTCGGGTATGCAACAAAAGGTTTTCCAATCACCTGCTTACTCATAATCTTTTCTGTGAGTTCACAGATACGTTGCCCACAGGCTTGCATTCGCGCTCCGTGAAAAGATTGCATTAAGAGTTTGCGTCGATTTTTGTGAACTAAGCCATCTAGTTGAAGAACTCCTTGATTTCCTGTCCCTAAGGCAAAATTTTGGTTTAATGCACCTTTAGCTGCAATTTCCTTGGTATTTGTGAAAACCTCCTTTATTCCTAAGGGATTGCTAACATAAACAATTGGTGTAGAACCAGACATTAGAGTGACAATATCACCATAACGTTTGGAAATAGCATCCATGTAACCAAAGGGGTCAGCCTCGAATTGCAGATTTAGCAACCAGAAAGGTGTTTTCGGTCCTGGGGGTACTTTCATGAATCTCTTTTACTCCCATTATTGATTGATATTACACACAGAATTATCGATACAAATTCTCAGATGTTTAGTTAATTCTTGAATATGAGGTTCAACGAAAATCGAGAAATGATCGCCAGGAACTTCAATTACTTGAATAGGTTGACTAGAATATTTACCCCAGCCTAGTAAGGGGTCCTCAGTACTCCATTCGGGATTGTCAAAGTCATGAATAATCTCGTCCTTAGCTCGAAATAGAGTGATGGATTGAGGATAAACCTGGGGAACATAATCTCGCATAGCTTGGACATGCGCTCTGAAAAGTTTGTAATAATTGAGAAAATCTTCAACTTCTGTATGGCTAAAGATAAAGTTTGCTTTTTTATTTACTAAATGAAATTGCTCATTTAGTGGTAAAACTCGAAGTTCCTCAAAAGGAATTGAAAAATCTATATTATTATTGGTTTTTATCGATTCTGCCATGCGGAGTAAGAATTTTGCATCGTCATCTTTTGTAGATTCAATACGTGTTTCTGGTACTATGTTATCGATAACAACTAACAAACCTACTGTTTGACCTTGCCTTTGCAATTGCTGCGCCATTTCAAAAGCAATTACACCGCCGTAACAATGACCGCCTAAAAAATAAGGGCCATTTGGTTGTACTTGACGAATTTCTTGGAGGTAGCGAGTTGCCGTTTCCTCGACTGAAATAATTTTAGGTAGGTCTTGCTCTAGAGTATGTTCCAAGGCATAAAATGGATAGTCCTCACCAAGCCTTCTGGACAATCCAAAGTAGTTATTAATACCTCCGCCAGCGCCGTGCATACAGAAGAAAGGTATCTTGTCACCAGAAGAGTTAATTGCTACTAAAGGAGAATTAGAACTCTCACGGGATGGCTGACTAAGAATAATCGCTAATTTTTCAATTGTTGGGTTTTCAAAAAGAGTAGATAGGGTAAGATTATGCCCAAATTTGTCCTGAACTTGAGCCATTAAGCGTACAGCTAAAAATGAGTGACCACCCAAGTCAAAGAAGTTATCTTTTACCCCGATAGGGTTAGTATTTAGGAGATTTTCCCAAAGTTTTACTAATGATAATTCTGTAAAATTACGAGGAGCAAGGAAGGATTGAGTAGTATTTGGTCGAATAACTTCATCAGTTGTCAAAAAGCGCTTATCTACTTTCCCATTAGGTGTCAGTGGGAGCGCATCCAGTACAACGAAACTAGACGGTAGCATGTAATTAGGCAATTTCTGTTGCAAATCTGGCAAGATTTCTACAGCTATATCCTGTTTCTTTGTGACAATATATGCAATCAAACGCTGATTTTCTTGAGCATCATCGCTAGCAATTACAACAGATTCTTGCACATCTGGATGTTGGGCAATAACAGTTGCAATTTCAGCCAATTCTACTCGGAATCCTCGGATTTTTACTTGTTCATCATAGCGACCAAAATATTCAAGATTACCATCTTTGAGATATCGGACTAAATCGCCTGTTTTGTAAAGTTTAGTTCCTGGAATAAAGGGATTATCAATAAATCTTTCTTGAGTTAATTCCGGACGATGCAAATATCCCCTCGCTAATCCGTCACCACCAATATAAAATTCACCAATAACTCCTACAGGTGTTGGTTGTAAATTGCGATTCAAAACATAAACCTGAGTATTATCGATAGGACGACCGATGGAGATACTGCTTGCTTGTTCTGGCAATAAACTGGTGTCATAATAAGTGGCGTTAGCGGAAGTTTCCGATGAGCCGTAAAGGTTAATTAGTTTGGCAAATGGTATCAATTCTTGAAAAGTTTGAGCTAACTTAACAGATAGTGCTTCCCCGCTAGTTATCCATAATTTCAGTTGCAATAATTTCTTGGTTAGATGACTGTAATTATCTAGAAGTAAGCGCAGTAGTGAAGGTACAAGTATAATACGGGTAATTTTGTGATGTGCTAAAGCTTCTATAAATAGCTGCGGGTCTAGTAGAGTTTCATTCTTGATAATTACTGTCGGAATTCCTTTAAGTAAAGGAGCAAAAATTTCCCACACAGAATCTACAAAGCTAATAGCTGTTTTCTGACAACAAACTTCTCCTTGGGTAAAAGGATAGGTTTTCCATAACCAGTGTAAGCCGTTTACCGTACCGCGATGTGTGCCAAGAACACCTTTAGGAGTTCCAGTTGAGCCAGAAGTATAGATAACATAGGCGAGATTATCAGATGAAGAGATGTTAATGGGATTTTCAGAACTTTCTTCAGCAATTTCCTTTTTGTGGATATCCAAGCAAACGGTTTTAGCTGAAGATAATGAGAGTTTTTCTAATATCTTTTGTTGGCTAATTAATACCGATGCTTGAGAATCAGAGAGCATAAAATTTAAACGCTCAACTGGATAACTTGGGTCAAGGGGAATGTATGCACCGCCAGCTTTGAGGATAGCTAAAATTCCCACTACCATCTCTGTAGAGCGTTCCAGACATAGAGCAACGAGAGTTTCCTTTGTTACACCCTGTTTTTGTAAATAATGTGTAAGTTGATTAACTCTATGGTTAAGTTGACGATAAGTCAGTTCCTCAGACTGGCTAATTAATGCTAAAGAGTCAGGTGTTAGTTCAACTTGCTGCTCAAATAATTGATGGAGAGATGCATCTTGAGGATAATCTGCACGAGTTTGATTAAACTTAAATAATAGTTGCTCTTGCTCAGAAGTAGTTAGTAACGATAACTGACTAAGGCGTTGCTCTGGATTAGTAACGATCTTTTCTAATAAAGTCTGGAAGTTGTTGATAAATTGGGTAATCGTTGTTGAATCAAAAATATCTGTATTGTACTCCAAATACCCTGTTAATCCCTCTTGGGATTCAGACATCGATAGGAAAATATCTAATTGAGCTGTACCGCTATCAAACTCTAAAGTACGCAAGGTTAAACCAGAAACTTCCTGCACAGACACTGGACTGTTTTGCAGGACAAACATGACTTCATAAAGTGGATTTCGACTTAAGTCTCGTTCGGGTTGCAATTCTTCTACAAGCATCTCGAAAGGTAAATCTTGATGTGCATAAGCATCAAGAGTCACCTCACGTACTCGATGTAGAAGTTGGCGAAAGCTAGGATTTGCACTGAGATTATTACGTAACACCAAAGTGTTAACAAATAAACCCAACATTCCTTCTAATTCGGCTCGGTTTCGGTTGGCAATTGGAGAACCAATTAAGATGTCTTCTTGGTCTGTGTAGCGATATAATAATATGTTAAATGCCGCCAGCAAACTCATAAATAAAGTAGCGTCTGCTTGCTGGCTTAATTGTCTCAATGCATCAGTCAGAGCTTTCGAGAATGTAAAGTATTGCTTGGCACCAGTGAAAGTAGTAACATTAGGTCGCGGACGGTCTGTGGGTAATTGTAGTACAGGTAACTCACCCTTGAGTTGTTGCTTCCAATAATTTAATTGGGTTGCGAGGAATTCACCTTGGATGCGATCGCGTTGCCAAATGGTAAAATCTGCATACTGAATGGGGAGTTCGGGTAAGGGGGAAGGTTGATTTGAAAAGAAAGCAGCGTATAGCGTTGACAGCTCGCGCAGGAACACACCACAAGACCATCCATCTGTGATAATGTGGTGCATCGTCACAAGCAAAATGTGTTCTTCTTCACTCAAGCGAAGTAAAGTTGCTCTGACTAAAAGTCCTTTACCTAAATTAAAAGGTTTTTTCGCTGACTCTGCTACAAGTTGTTTAACCTCAGACTCCCAATCTTTACCAGACAAATGCTCAAGATTAATAATGGGTAAATCCCAAGTTAATTGGGGTGCAATCTCCTGTACTGGCTCTCCATTTACAACGGGAAAAGTTGTGCGCCAAACTTCATAACGCTTGAGAATTTCATTCAGAGTTTGCTGAAGTACTGTAATATTCAGCTTTCCTTTGATATGAAAAGCGATGGGAATATTGTAGAAGGAACTGCCGTGATAAAGTTGGTCAATAAACCATAGTCTTTGTTGGGAGAAAGATAAGGGAATGTTCTCAGAAATTTGACGTTTGGGAATAGTATCAGCTTTAAATTTTCCTCCCTTCCATTTTTCTAGAAGAGCTTTTTTCGCAGGTGATAAATTAGAGTGTTGTTTATTCATTGTTAAAAGTTATCTGAAGACTCACTAACTGCAACTTTTACTTTTTTAGCTAGATAATTCTAAATAATAATTGAAGTGCCGTAACCTCATTTCTCAATAAGTAACTTCCGCGAATTGATTAACAGGACTTACGCACAGGTAACGGAAAATCGAACCACAGAGGACGCAGAGGACACCGAGGAATAAGAGTTTCAGAGAGTTCTTGCGTAAGTCCTAATTAACTCCGACTACAGCAAAAACTTTGTCATTTTACCATCGTACTAGAGATGTTTACGACAAACAAAGCAAGCACTACCTGTTCCCTCTCCAAGTTCAAAATGACTAATTTCTGTGAAGCCCACATTTTCTAAAGCTAACTGAACATCTGTTAATAAGTGATCTTTTCTTAGCCAAGTAGTGTCTGAACGCTTCCAAGTTTTGTCTACCAATTCAAACCCAGTGACTTTGATTTCCCACATCCTTTCTTCCGGTTTGTAGTAGAATAACTCAAGAAAAGCGCATTCATCATTGACATAGATATGATTAAAATATCTTTCTTCAGCAAGCTTATGCATCAATTCTATTAACGTTATCGTGAACACGAACAGACCATTGTCCTGTAGTGCTGCATATGCGTTTCGGAAGACGGTTGTCAAGTCTTCATTGTTTAGGATGAAAAGTAAAAGATCCATTGAAACAATAGCATTGAAGGTGGATGGCAACTCTAAGTTGCGTATATCACCAAAAATAAATTCACTTTCAGGTGCGTTTGTTCGGGCATAGCGCAATAGTCCTTCAGAAGCATCAAGCCCAGTCATTTGATACCCTTTAAGGTGAAGCTGTTGCACTAAATCTCCACAACCGCAACCAAGGTCGAGAATACGCGCTTCTTTAGAAAGATATGGAAACAGTATTTGCTCTAAACAAGGTATTACATCCTCCACTATAAATTGACTTTTATTTTTGAATTCGTTCTGTAAGCGAGCAATCGGATCATAATTTGGAGGATTGCTGGTTAAAGACATAAGAGGATTACTTGCTAAAGACATAAACTGTTTTTCCTGTTTCTAAGTAAAGGTTTCAAATCAATTCATTTGGGAAAGTGAGAAGAAAAGCAATGTTTTTTATCCCGCTTATAACTCGTATACAAGCTCATAAGAATTCGAGGAGTGCCTTGCCTTTTAAAGTCTCTAGAGCTCAATATCTGCACGATTAGCCAAAAGCAGTTCTACCTCTTCCTCAGATAACTCTTCAATTTTTTCCAACAGAAGTTGCTCAATCATTTCTGCCTGTTTGACTGGTATCATTGCTTCCAATAAAAGGTCGCGCAGTGGTAGCTCTACAGGAAATCTTCCTCGCAATCGAGAAACTAGTTGAGTTGCAATGAGGGAGTCTCCTCCTAACTCATAGAAGTTGTCGTAAATACCAATTTCTGCAATTCCAAGTACCTCTTGCCATATTTCCGTAATTTGTTTTTCCAACTCATTTGTCGAAGCAACATAGGAATTACTAAGGTTAGGTCTGGAGTAGCGCGAGGATGAGTCTATTTGAGAAGAAGATTTTGAATCTGGTAGAGAGTCGAGGTCAAATGTGCGCTCGCACCTAGCTTTGAGATCTACTGTCGAAACAACAACCTGAGTTCCTTTATCTAGAGAAAATATTCGTTTAAATACTTCTACAATTTCTACTGGAGTAATGGCTAATTCCACCCCAGATACTTGTTCCAGTGCTTTTTGTTCTTGGGTCGTATTGATCTGTAATTTGTCCCAATTTAGAGTGTACCACGGTAAAGAATGAGTTCGGTTGTGTCGGTTAGTAAAGGTATCTATGAAATGATTCGCTGCTGAATATAAACCTAACCCAAATCCTCCTAAAATGGAAGACAAAGAAGAAAAAACGACACAAAAATCTAATTTTATATTCTGTAAGATTTGTTCTAATAGAGTAATCTGATCATGTTGGGAGTAAAATAGGTTTTCCAATTCTATATTACCAATTTCTGGAATCGAACTAAATATATTTTCACGCTTGATTCCAGTCGAATAGATAACCCCATGAATTTGACCAATATTCTCAGGTGCAAGACTGTGGTGGATTTGTTCATAATTAGTTATATCTGAACGCACCACCAAAACTTTTGCACCTAATTCCTCTAATGCTAGTAATTTTTGGATTTTGCAACTCACTTCATCTTCTGGAGTGTGAGCTTCGAGCCATTGCGAGAAATCATCCTTTTCTGGAAAATCTAAATCCTCGATAAATATGAGTTGTGCTTGTAGAGATTTTGCTAAATATTCTGCAAGCACAACTTCAATACTTTCTAATCCACTAGGAAACAGGTAAACACCCTGTTTTCTTAACGGTGTTTTTTCTTCAACTACTGACTCTAAGCAAACTGGTTCAAATGTTTGTACCCAACGGTAGAAATCACGATAAGCAACAATCAAGTCTGAGGATAGAGCCATGAACTCGCTTAAAAGTTGGTCAATAATATTACTGTTATAATTTCCCTCTCTATCCTCAGATCCTTGGCGATTTGTTAAGGCAACATCAATACACCGACAGGTAATATTAGGATATTCTTGAGGAATAACTTTACATAAACCTAATATTGTTGCTTTTTCTGGGTCTAGTTTTTCATTACCATTGACCTCTTGAATGTTGTTCGATATAACCCAAAGTTGTAAGCGATTTTCCGTAAGAGTGCGATCGCTATTTTTGAGTTTACTAAGGCTCTGCGTTAAAAACAGCAGACTGTTGAATTCTAAATATTTTCTAGATTGACGATTTTCTGGTTTGTTGATGCTCCATAAATAAGCAATATTTTGGGGAAGTTTACCGAATAAAATTAATTTTTGAAACAAAGCATCATAGTCTTCGCATCTATATGGATTAATTGTATATACACCATCACTTAGTTTACTAAACTGCTCTCCCTGCTTAACCGTAATGATATTTTTACCTTGATTGCTCAACGCATTAATTAATTTTTCACCAACTCCCAAGTCATCAATAAAAAATAGCCACTCGTTTTGTGTAGATTCTATTTGAGCAGAGGATGAATTAGGCAGCAAAGAGCGTTTCCATGAAGGGACATAAAACCAGTTGGCAATATCTTGTTTATTATCTAATTTTACTGACTTACTATTTAAAGAAGGCGATGGGGGTTTAGCATCAATCCAGTATCTTTGTCGCTCAAAAGGATAGGTAGGCAAAGGTAAACGATGACGCTGCTCGTGAGTATAAAATCCTGACCAGTCAATCTCGACACCAGAAAGCCACAACCGACCTAATGTCTGCAACAAAAAGTTAACATCAGATTGTTGATCTTGAACATGGCGTAATGAAGTTAATACCTGTTGTTTAGCATTTTTATCTAAATGCTGTGTCGTAATCGTGCTTAAAGTTCGTCCCGGTCCCACCTCCAGAAAAACACCTTCAAACTGCTTTAACAGTAGAGATATTCCATCTGAAAATCTCACAGTTTGTCGCAAATGTTGACACCAATAATCGGGATTTGTGGCTTGTGCATCTGTAATCCAAGTACCAGTGACATTGGAAATAAAGCGAATGCGTGGTGGATTCAGTTTGACTTTTTTTACAGCCTCAATAAATGCTTCTAGTATTGGTTCCATCATTTGTGAATGAAACGCATGAGATGTATGCAACAGCCGACATTCAATTTCTTCAGAGGATAATTGATTTTGTAGTGTAGCAACTGCCTCGTTTGTACCAGACACTACGCAGGAAGATGAACTGTTAATTGCTGCTATTTCGAGAGAATTTTTATACAACGTCTCTGATTCCAACAGCGATCGCACTTCTTTTTCTGCAAGCCTGATTGCCAGCATACTTCCTGTGGGTACTTGTTGCATTAACTCTCCCCTTTTTGCCACAATCAATAGGGCATCTTCTAGGGAAAATACACCTGCAACAGTCGCGGCGACATATTCCCCGATGCTGTGACCGATCATCGCTTCTGGTTGTACTCTCCATGACATCAATAACTGAGCTAGGGCGTACTCTGTAACAAATAACGCGCTTTGGGTGAGGGCTGTTTGTTGTAGTTGCTTTGCAGCAGTTTCGGTATCTTGTTCACTGGGGTAAAGTAGGGAGCGGATATCAAGACCGAGGTGGGGTTGCAAAATCAGAGCGCAAGTATCTACATGTTTTTTAAACGTCGGTTCTACTTCATATAGTTCCCGACCCATGTTTGCATATTGTGACCCTTGTCCTGAAAACATGAAGATGACTGGCTGTTCTCTATGCTCCTGATATGCACTAAAAACCCGTTGTTGGTCTTGTGTTTCCAGAGCAATTACAGCATCTTTAATGTTCTGGCACACCAACATTTTGCGATGGTTAAAAGCTCTACGACCCACTTGTAGAGTATGAGCCACATTAGCTAGATTTATATCTGGATATTGTTTGAAATAATCAACCAGATTTGTAGCCGCAGTTTCAACCGCAGAAGTAGTTTTAGCTGATAATAAGAGTAACTGCCAAGGTCTAGAGCCATCAAAATATTTAATTTCAGGAGCTTCTTCCAGAATTATATGGGCATTAGTTCCACCAAAACCTAAGGAACTAATTCCTGCTCGGCGGGGAGTATTATTAGCTTTCCACTCGGTAAGTTTCGTATTGACGTAGAAGGGACTATTTGCAAAATCAATTTCAGGATTGGGAGCTTCAAAATTTAAGCTAGGAGGTATTTGTTTATATTTCAATGCTAAAACGGTTTTGATAAGACTCGCTACACCAGATGCTATATCTAGATGTCCGATGTTTGGTTTTACTGAACCGATGGCGCAGAAGCTATTTCTTTGTGTAAAAGCACGAAAAGCCTTGGTGAGCGCAGCAACTTCGACTGGGTCACCAGTTGCTGTTCCAGTTCCATGAGTCTCTATATAAGAAATATCATCAGCATTAATTCCAGAATTTGCCAGAGCCTCTACAACAACTTCAGCCTGACCATTTACACTAGGTGCTGTATAGCTAACTTTTAAGGAACCGTCATTATTGATTGCTGAACCTTTAATAACTGCATGAATATAATCTTTATCTGCAATAGCATCTTTTAATCTTTTTAAGATAACTATTCCAAGTCCACTGCCAAAAATAGTACCCTGTGCTTTAGCATCGAAAGCTCGACAATGACCATCAGGCGACAAAATTCCGTCTTCTTGATAGAAGTAACCTGACTTTTGTGGAACTACAATCGTCACCCCACCTGCTAAAGCAATATCACACTCTTCATCAAGTAGACTTTTGCAGGCTAAATGTACAGCAACTAATGAAGTAGAACAATAAGTTTGGATACCTACACTTGGGCCTTTTAAATTTAATTTATACGAAATATTTGTGGACAAAAAATCTTTATTCAGAGTATAGTTAGTAGAAATATTTATTAAATTAACGTTTTCATATATATTGTGAAAAAAGTAACTATTTGTACTTACACCAGCGTAAACCCCAATCAAACCTTTATAAGTTTCTGGATCATATCCAGCGTTTTCAAGAGCTGACCAGGCACATTCCATGAAGAGGCGATTTTGGGGGTCCATTACTTCAGATTCTCTAGGGCTGCAACCAAAGAACCTAGCATCAAAATACTCAATATCTTCTAGTACAGGTGCTGCTTTAACATAATTGGGGTTGTTTATAACTTCCTCTTCCAGATTTAAATCTACTAAGTCATGATTGGAGAAAAATGAAATAGACTCAACACCATTTTGAAGATTATGCCAAAAATCATCAAGGTTTTTGGCACCAGGGAACCGACCGGACATTCCCACTATTGCTATATCTAGATTTGCTGTTTGTTCTTGTTTTATTTGGGTGCTCATAATTTACTGAACCAGATAAATTAAATTAACATTTTTTAGTTACTTTGCATTTTTATCTGCCTTCTTCTCTGTCCTCGGCTTAGTCTTTGTTCAAAAGTATTTTCCTGGGGTTCTTCAGGACTAAAAGTCTTTGCCATAGAGCCGATGTTCGGACATTCATAAAGTTTGGCAACAGAAATCTTTGAATTAAATTCCTTATTTAAGGTTGCAATAACTTGAATCCCTATAAGAGAATCACCACCAACTTCAAAGAAGTTATCATAGATTCCTATCAGTTCAATTCCCAGAAGATTTTGCCAGATATTGGCAATCTTTTGCTCAATTTCATTTCGAGGAGCAACATAATCATTACTTAGTTCAGGTCGGGGATATTTGGAGTACGATGGATTGACAGTCTCTAAAAATTCTAGGACTTGTGTTTCGTTGTAAGAATTGTACTGTTTGAGTGTATCCAAGAAGTCAGAGGTAGATACTACAATTTGAGGTATTGTGCTTCCTAAAATGCGTAGAAAAGCATCTATACCTTCATTAGGCAATATACCTTGTTGAAGATTTTCTATTCGCAATTGTTGGAGTCGTTGGGGCAACTCTGTGTTCGCCGCCATCCCAACTTCTTGCCAAGCATCCCAGTTGATACTTGTAGTAAATCTGCCCTTTTTGGAAGCATTACAATGAGCAAAGGCATCAAGAAAAGAATTTGCTCCACAATAGTCTACCTGTCCAAATTCCCCTAAAATTGAGCTTTTTGATGATGCTAGAATCAAGAAATCTAACTGAATGTCTTTGACAATTGTATCAATAACTATTGTCCCCTTGACTTTGGGAGCCAGAATACTTTCTGCTTCTGCTTGAGTTTTTCGCTGAATTATACCGCCTCCAGAAACTCCAGCAGCGTGAATAACACCATTGAGTTGACCAAACTGCTGTTGAGCTTGAGCAATAGCACTTCGCATTTGTTCTATGTTGCTCACATCAGCACTCATCATCAAAACTTCTGCACCTAAGTCTTCGAGTTCTTGAACTTTGCGAATTTTGCAGCTAGTGCTATCAGTCTCATCATGAGTAGTGAGCCATTTTTCCCACTCATCTTTTTTTGGCAAACCAGAACGTCCTATCAACACTAGTTTTGCTTGTACACTTCGAGCTAAGTGTTCTGCCAAAACAAGTCCGATACCTCCGAGTCCACCTGTAATTAAATAAACTCCTTTTTCTCTTAGTCGAGGCTTTTCGATTTTAGCTTGATCAAAGCGCACTGGTTCAAAAGTTTGCACCCAACGATTCAAACCTCGATAAGCAATTAGCTTTTGGGAATCAGAAACCGTTAGTTCTGCCAGTATTTTTTCTACAAGTGTTTCTTCTTGCCAACTGCCTTCGGGGGGTAGGACAACATCAATACTACGACAATTAATATTTGAATATTCTTGGGAAATAACTTTAATTGGTCCGAGCAAAGTGGCTTTCTCTGGACAAAGTATTTCAGTTCCAGTCACTGAGTGTAGGTCGTTAGAAATAACTGTGATTTGTACTTCATCAGTAGTTTCTTGTCTTCCCAAAGCTTGGGCAAGAAATAGGAGACTGTAAAATCCTGTTGTTTGAGCTTTATCAACTTGCTCAATTGCTAATTCTTGGTCACTACTACGTGTGACACTCCATAAATGAACAATCGTTTTTGGGAACTTATTTTGTTTAAAAAGCTCCTGGATTAAAAGATCGTAATCATGATTATTTTCCGGATTAATAGTATATTGAGACTTATTTAGTAGGGTAAAGTTTTCCCCAACTTTTACAGTAATTACATCCTGATTTTGTGTTTCTAATTGTTTGACTAACTTGCTACCCAAGCCACACTCATCGATAAACACCAAAGTGCAGAATTTTTGAGTTGCTAATTCTTGATGTCCGATTTGTACAGGGGGTAAAGAAGGTTTCCAAAAAGGAATATAAAACCAGTCAGCTATATCAGGTTTTTTAGCCAGTGATGCTGGAGTGTGACGATCGCCTTGTCCTTGCTTGTTGGGTTCAATCCAGTACTTTTGTCGTTCAAAGGGGTAAGTCGGCAAAGGTAGACGATGACGCTGCTCGTGGGTATAAAATCCCGACCAATCTATTTCTACACCAGAAAGCCACAACCGACCTAATGTCTGTAATAAAAAGCTAACATCCGATTGTTGGTCTTTAACATGACTTAATGAACTTAGTACTTGTTGTTTGGTATTTTTATCTAAATGCTGTGTTGTTAATGTACTTAGTGTCCGCCCCGGTCCCACCTCCAAAAAAACGCCTTCAAACTGCCCTAACAGTTGCGAGATCCCATCTGAAAACCTCACAGTTTCTCGTAAATGTTGACTCCAGTAGTTAGGATTTATGGCTTGCTCATCCGTAATCCAACTACCAGTTACATTAGAAATAAAGCGTATGCGTGGTGGATTCAGTTTGACTGTTTTGATAGCCTGAATAAATGCTTCTAGTATTGGTTCCATCATTTGGGAATGGAACGCATGAGATGTATGCAACAGTTGACATTCAACTTGTTGAGAGGATAATTGATTTTTTAGTATAGCAACTGCCTCGTCTGTTCCAGAAACAACACAGGACGATGGGCTGTTAATAACTGCAATTTGTAGATATTTTTTATACAACATCTGTGCAGACACCAGCAACTGCACATCTTTTTCTGGAAGCCTAATTGCCAGCATACTTCCTCTGGGTACTTGTTGCATTAACTGTCCCCTTTTTGCCACAATGAATAAGGCATCTTCTAGGGAAAATACATTTGCGATCACAGCTGCGACATATTCCCCAATACTATGACCAATCATTGCTTCTGGATGTATCCCCCATGACATCAATAACTGAGCTAAGGCGTACTCTGTAACAAATAACGCGCTTTGGGTGAGGGCTGTTTGTTGTAGTTGCTTTGCAGCAGTTTCGGTATCTTGTTCACTGGGGTAAAGTAGGGAGCGGATATCAAGACCGAGGTGGGGTTGCAAAATCAGAGCGCAAGTATCTACATGTTTTTTAAACGTCGGTTCTACTTCATATAGTTCCCGACCCATGTTTGCATATTGTGACCCTTGTCCTGAAAACATGAAGATAACTGGACAGTGACCTAGCTCATAGTAGTGACTAAAAATGCGTTGTGGGTCTTTGCTATTAAGCGATTTCACGGTATCATCTAGGTCTTGGCAAACTACCATGCGGCGATAGTCAAAAGCTCGACGACCTACTTGTAGGGTGTAAGAGACATCTGGTAGGGGAATATCGGGGTTTTGCTCTAAATAATCACGCAGTTGTGCTGTTGCAGTGTCTAAAGCCGTGCTGGTTTTGCCTGAGAGCAGTAACAATTGCCAAGGACGCGAGGGACTCGAAGCTTCAATCACTGGAGCTTCTTGCAAAATAACATGGGCATTAGTCCCACCAATGGCTAAAGAACTTACACCTGCTCTGCGTGGTGTTCCGTTGGTTTCCCACTCTGATAATTTGGTGTTGACATAAAAGGGACTATTGGCAAAGTCTATCTGTGGATTTGGCTCCTGAAAGTGCAAACTAGGAGGTATTTGTTTATGTTTTAGTGCAAGGACTGTTTTAATGAATCCTGTCACACCTGCTGCTATATTCAAATGCCCGACATTGGTCTTTACTGAACCAATAGCACAAAAGCCTTTTTTATTTGTGCTGGCACCAAAAGCTTGTGTGAGAGCTTTGATTTCAATCGGATCTCCCAAAATGGTTCCTGTACCGTGTGCTTCTACATAAGTAACAGTCTCAGGTTCGACTTCAGCTAAGGCTAAAGCTTCTAAAATTACATCCCTTTGACCCTCAATACTAGGGGCTGTATATCCAATCTTTAAAGAACCATCGTTATTAACAGCTGAACCCTTGATTACTGCATGGATAAAGTCACCATCAGCAATGGCATCCTCTAATCTTTTCAAGACAACTATACCTAAACCATTACCACCATTAGTTCCTTTAGATTTTGCGTCAAAAGCTCGACAATGACCGTCAGGAGAATGAATTCCTCCTTGTTGATAGTGATAACCTATTTTTTGTACCGTTGTAGTAGAAACACCGCCTGCTAAAGCAATATCACTTTCACCATTTAGTAAACTTTGGCAAGCTATGTGGATAGCAACTAATGATGTGGAACAAGCAGTTTGAATATTGATACTTGGTCCTCTCAAGTTCAATTTGTAAGAAATTTGTGTGGGCAAGAAATCCTTTTCGTTTCTATGCAAAATTTGATAGCTGTCTACTGATTCCATCAAATCTCGATTGGAATATAAGTTTAAAAGTAGGTACATATTTGGAGATGCACCAGCGAAAAGACTTATTTGACCGCTATAAGTTTCAGAGTTGTAGCCAGCATTTTCTAAAGCTTCCCAAACACATTCCATGAAAAGGCGGTGTTGTGGATCTGTAATTTCAGCTTCTCTAGGTGAAAAGCCAAAAAATGAAGCGTCGAATAACTCTATATCTTCTAATACACCGCTTGCCTTCACGTAATTGGGATCGTTGAGTAATGATGGATCTACCCCAGCAGATATTAGTTCCTCATCCGTGAAAAAAGAAATTGACTCTACACCATCCCGCAGGTTTTGCCAAAAAATATCAATGTTTTTTGAACCAGGAAAACGCCCTGCCATACCGATAACAGCTATTTCATCTTCGCCAATTAAGTTCTCAGATTGATTTAATTTATTCATTTCCATCATGTTACTTTATTAAACATCAACGTAATCAAATATTGATTTTAACTTATATCGAATATTAGACCTCTTGAATAAATATTTTTTTGTTTCACGCAGAGGCGCAGAGAAGAGAACGCAAAGAAAGACTTTTGCAAGAGGTCTATTAAATTGATATTTTTGCAGCCATTTGGATTTGGTCATTTAAAACCGCTTTAATATCTTCTTCTGTCGTTAACGGATTAGCAATCACTGCACGCATAGCAATTATAGGAATTCCACTGCCAAAAAGGATATCTTTTTTTGTCGTTCGGGAAATAAAAGTATGACCAATTTGACGCTGATTTTTTTGTAAGCATTCATTAAATCTATTGATAATTTGATTATCTATCTCTGTCAATTTATTTTTAGCACGCGCCTCTCTAAATTGTTTTGGAATATAGCGATAAGTTAACAAATTCGTATCAGGTTCTGCCAGCAATTCAAATTCAGGCATAGCCGAAATACAAGCAGCCATGTATTGAGTTTTTCGGATTCCTTCATTAATCAAAAACTCATATCCCTTAACTCCAATTAGCTTTAAACCCGCGTGTAAAAATAAAGCCATGCCTGGTCGAGAACCTTCTAAAGCGCGTTTACCTAAATCAAACGATCCCTTACGCATGGTATAACTAGCGTGTTTTTCGATCGCCCCAGGCAGATATGGATCACGGAAAAAGACCATACCAATGCCCATTGGTAGATATAGTTGTTTATGTCCATCAATAGTGACTGAATCAGCTTTTTCTATACCAGCAATCTTATGCCGATATTGCTCAGAAAAAATCAGCGGACCACCCCAAGCAGCATCTACGTGAAAATGAGCATTAGCTTCCTGTGCAATTTCTGCAATATCTGTAAGGGAATCAACTCCACCAGAGTCTGTTGTACCAGCAACTCCCACAATTGCAATAATTAGCAAGTTTTTGGCACGACAATTTGCAACAGTTTGGCGCAGTGCTTCTATATCAACTCGATTATTACAGTCAGCAGGGATTCTGATCAAACTATGCGTACCAATGCCCATTAAATCCGCAGCTTTATCAAAAGAGAAATGCATCAAGTCAGAGCCAATAATCACTGCTCCTTTATAGCCATAGAAATCTAGAGCAGCTGCTAAACCTTCTTTTTCTACACCAAGAAATCCATCTTTCGGTCCTAGTAAAGCATTTCGCGCACACCAAACTGCTGTGATATTTGCCACTGTTCCACCAGAAACCAAGATTCCAAGTGTACTCAAATTGTTTTGAATATGTTGAGTATAAAAACCATCAGAGAAACTATAAATTTGTCGATGCAACATAGCCAAAGCTTCACGTTCGCAAAAGCTTAGGGCTTTAGCTGTCTCTATTTTGACGGCATTTTGGTTCATCGCCGTCATTAGTTTAGCCAAAGGGCGTACAAAACTAGGAAGTGCCGAGGTCATGTGACCTATAAATCGTGGCGAAGATGTATGTATTGAATGAGCAACAACATTGTTGCCTATGTATTTGAGATAGTTCTCAAAATTAGTCGGCTGAAGAGGAATTTTACTATCAGAAAATTTTTCTAATAGTGACTCTAAATCAATGTTGGTATTAGAATCACTTGTGCTTAAAAAATCTTGCGATAAGCTATCAGTTATTTCATCGATTCGTTTCTCTATAGAGTTTGCTTGATTGCATGAAGCAAACAATTGCATTACTTGTTCTTCTATCTCATTATCTAATGTTTGCTCAGATTCCAAAAAAGAATTTTTGTTTAGCATTTCTTGTTTGCTTGATGTCATATTGTGTTGGTGGCAATTTTTTTATTTCATTTTTGCAGGAAGAATCTTTTGCCTGCTTTTCTCTAAAATCTTCGATTCTACAGTTACAGCGAAGCGATCGCCCTTCTTCTTCAATCGCCTTGTTGAGACTAAACATCTTGTTACTGTGTTGCTGCTCGGCGCTCTTTCCTAACTTGTTTTCGCCTCTGTACTGAAGCTGTTCTGCTCTCCGAGTGATGAGCAGGTCGTAAAACAGATGTTTCTTCACTAGATTCCTGACTAAAATATTTAACCAGGTGACTGATAGTCGGATATTGAAACATCTCAACCAAGCTGAAATCTCGCTGAAATACTTTTTGCAACTTGCTAGGAACTTGAATTAAGAGCAATGAATTACCACCAAGTTCAAAGAAATTGTCATGGATTCCCACTCTTTCTACTTGAAGTAATTCTTGCCAAATAGATGCAATCACTTTTTCAACTTCGGTCTTCGGCGCCACATAGGATACCTCTAATTCTGGTCTTGAAGCCTCTGGTGCAGGTAATGCACTGCGGTCTATTTTGCCGTTGGGTGTTAGAGGTAGGGCGTTCAGCGTTACAAAGCTTGAGGGTACCATATACTCAGGTAATCTTTCTTTGATAAACGCTCGTAAGTCGCCGATCGAAAGGGTGGGTTTGTTTGCTATTATTTCGTCAGCCAGTAGGTGTGTTTTTTCTGTGGGTGTGACTTGTGTCCCTTCTGCTTGTTGTATCGGAACAACATAGGCTACTAGGCGTTTATCTCCTGGTTGCTCCTCTCGTGAGACAACTACAGCCTCCACTACTCCCGGATGTTGACTCAAGATAGTTTCTATCTCACTTAATTCGATCCGATATCCCTGGAATTTCACTTGATGATCTACACGACCCAGAAACTCAATGTTACCGTTGGGTAGATATTGTGCCAAGTCTCCAGTTTTATACAGTTTGTTGTTTGGGTTTGTCCCAAAGGGATTGGAGATGAAACGCTCTATGGTTAACTGTGGTTGGTTTAAGTAGCCACGCACCACGCCTTCGCCACCAATGTAGAGTTCACCAGGAATACCAACAGGTACTGGTTGTAGATGGCGATCGAGAATATAAATTTCTGTGTTGGCAATGGGGCGTCCGATTGGTATCGTATTGCCGACTTCTTGCAGGGGATAGGTTGTAGACCAAATAGTCGTCTCGGTGGGGCCATACATGTTATAAATTTCTGCCGAGAGTTGAGTCCGCAACTGTTCTGCTAGAGAAACGGGTAACGCCTCACCACCAAGCATCAATTTGCGGAGTGAACCCATCGCACTCAGCGCCTTATTATCCTGAATTAATATTCTTGCAAGAGACGGAGTGCATTGCAGATGTGTCACATTGTGCCTGGCAATTTGAGCAGGTAGGGAATAGTCAGTGTCATCTTTGTCTATTTTTTTGTTGCTCAATTCTCTGACTGTATTTAGGTGATGTAAACTAGACAACACCGATTCCACATCCACACCAAAATCGATCAGACATGCAACCTCATCCACCCCGATCGCCTTGAGTCGGTTAATCATCCGCAAACAAGTGCTGGGTGTGCCTAACAAACTGCTTCTTTCAAAGTACCGATTAAAGGCGTAATTCAGCAGTTGCTCTTGCTCTTGTGCAGTAAAATTCTCTGCATTAATATCGTGACCTAAGCTTTTTCCTAAGTTATTCAACAGACTCAGAGAACTTTTCAAGTACTGGTAAAAAGGTTGCCGCACCTTTTCTCGCACAACATCAATGTCCTCACCCACGAAGGTGTGAATCATCAACGTCACGTGACCTGCTCCCAGTCCATGTCCGTGTTCCTGCCAGGATTGGCGATAAACCGCAATTTTTTCCTCTAGTTCCTCTACATTCTGATCGAGTAAATGGGTAAGCAAGTTGGCACCAATTTCACCCGCCCGACGAAAAGTTTCTGGACTACCAGCTGCTGTAACCCAAATCGGCACTTCCGGCTGAATCGGTTGGGGATGAATCTTCACTTCTACTTCTTTGCCACTACCTCCTGGCAGAGTTATCGATTCTCCGCGCCAAAGTTGGCGGACAGTTTCGATGTCACGAAACATGATTTGGAAGCGATCGCTATACTTGTCTGGTGCTAGGACAAAATCATTGGCGTGCCAACCGGAAGCAAAGGAGATACCAACCCGGCCTCGCGAAAGGTTATCAACTACAGACCATTCTTCAGCAACTCGGATCGGATTTTGTAAGGGTAAAACAATACTACCAGCACGAATTTGAATACGCTCTGTAATTGTGGCGATCGCTGCACTGACAACGGAGGGATTTGGGTATAGACCGCCAAATTCATGGAAGTGTCGCTCTGGAGTCCAGATGGCTGCAAAGGCGTGTTTGTCGGCAAATTTAGCACCTTCAAGTAGTAAGTGATACTTATCTGTGCCTGCCTGTACCTCGTCACTAGCAAAATAGAAAAGGCTAAATGCCATTTCTTTATCTGTGATTTTTTGGTCTACTTCAGTAGTAAAAGTAGTAGGTCTTGGATCACCATTAATCACAACTTGAAAACCGCGTGTCAGCGTCCACAACAACTCTAACACTGAGATATCAAAGGAAATGCTGGTAACTGCTAGCCAAGTACCTGGATGATCGTTTCCAATACTACCGTCCATTCCTGTAAAGAAATTGACAACGTTGCGATGACTGACCATCACTCCCTTTGGTTTACCTGTGGAGCCGGAAGTGTAGATCGTATATGCTAAGTTGTCAGTTGACAAGGCTGTTGGGGGATTCTGATCACTAGCGCTTTGAATTATCTGCCAATCTCTATTTAGGCAAACCACCGATGCGCCAGAATTTGGAAGTTTTTCCAGTAATTGTTGTTGAGTCAACAGCACTGGCACTTGAGCATCTGCCAACATAAAAGTTAGGCGTTCCTGCGGGTATGCTGGGTCTAGCGGTAGATATGCACCACCTGCTTTGAGGATGGCTAATAGTCCGACGATCATATCGAGCGATCGCTCTACACAAATCCCTACCAATACTTCTGATTTTACTCCCAGCGATCGCAAGTAATGCGCCAATTGGTTAGCTTTCGTGTTGAGTTCGCGGTAAGTTAACTGCTCATCTTTAAACACCACTGCGACTGCATTAGGTGTGCGTTCTACTTGCGCCTCAAATAATTGATGAATGCATTGTTCTTGAGGATACTCAATTTCTGTATCATTCCACTCCCGCAGCAATTGAGATTTTTCTTGTCCAGTCAGTAACGACAAATCTCGAAGTTGTTGTTCAGGATTGGCAACTATACTTTCTAACAAAGTCTTTAAATGCCCTAATATCCGATTAATCGTCGCACTATCAAAACGACGGGTATCATACCCAATCGACAGTAATGAATCTGAACCAGGATATACCTGTAGGGTAAGAGGATAATTCGTCTTTTCAAATATCCGAGTTTCCCCTATTACCATGCTTTGAGCTAGCTTTTCTCCAGTATCATCTACTAAATAGTTATTAAAAACTAGAAGACTCTCAAATAGTGGCAACCCACGAGGAATTTGACTCCATTGTTGAATCTGTATTAGTGGACTATACTCATACTGACGCATTTCCACTTCTTGAATTTGCAGCTTTTTCAACCAAGGTATAAGCAAATCATCAGCAGGGACTTGTACCCGTAGCGGCAATGTGTTGGCGAAAAGTCCCATCATGGATTCTGCTTCTGCCAATTCAGTCGGTCGGCCTGAAGATGTGGCGCCAAAAACTATATCTGACTCACCGCTATATCGGCTTAAAAGTATAGCCCAGGCTCCCTTGAGTAGAATATTTAGGGTAAGATGATACTTTCGTGCCAGGGAATTCAAGGCATCTGTCGTTGTTACCGAAAGTCGGGTTTGTTGACAATCATGGTCTTCGTCTTCGCTAGAGAAAGTACCGACAGCTTTGTCCATCATTAGTGATGTCGGTATCGTAAATCCTTCAAGCATTTCGCGCCAGTAAATTTCAGCCTTTGATATATCTTGCTGCTGTAGCCAAGAAATGTATTCTTTAAAGGGACGAGGACTTTCTAAATGTAAATCTTCACCTTTGCAAAAGGCATTATAGAATTCATAAAATTCTTTCCATAGCCATGTTAAAGACCACCCTTCCATCAATATATGGTTATAGCTGAAGACAAATTGATAAGCGTTATCAGCCACCTGAATTAATGCCAAACGCATCAGTGGAACTTGGGAAAGTGTAAAGCCTCGTTTGCGATCTGCTGCTAAAAAAATTTCTAACTGCTTTTCTTGTTCCGGCAAAGAAAGTTCGCGCCAGTCTTGAAAATCCCAAGGCAAGTCTACTTGTCGATATACCACTTGATATGGCTTATCAAGATTTTCCCAGTAGAAGGAGGTACGCAAAATTGGATGCCGATCTAAAACTTGCTGCCATGCTTTTTGGAAAGCTGGAACATCAACTTGAGTTTGTAAGGCGTAGCAAAACTGCTCAAAGTACATCCCCGAATTAGGTGTAACCAGCGTGTGAAAAAGCATACCCTGCTGTAAGGGTGAAAGTTCGTATATATCTTCAATATTATTTTGGTTCATGGAAAATTTCTCCTATATCACTGACCAATCTGAGCCAGCAAGTTACTCAAATTTTCTTGATTGATGTTTGCTGCCGAAAAGTCTGAAGGGGTATACTCTATTGCTTCTAGGGAGCGAGAATAGGTGATGAGAGATTTGAGGGCTTCGACAAAACTATGAGATAGTTTCTCTATAGTCTCGCGTCTATGCACATTTGTGCTGTAGCTAAATTCCAGTCTTAACTGACCTTCTTCATTAACCCATGCGGTCACGCCTAGCAAATGAGAACTAGTTCCTTTTGGACTGTACATTGATCCAGTGGATTCTTCAGTCGGTCTGAGCATAGAAGATTGATCAAAGCTTTTACCAAATTGACCAAGGTAGAGAAAAAATACCTCTGCTTGAGGAAGCGATCGCATTTTCTCTGTCAGTGTTGTATCCTCACTAAGGTAGCGTAGCGCTCCATGATCAATGGTTCTACTAGAAATGCAACGAAACTGCTCTTTTACGGCTTTCAATGCCTCCCCTGGATTCTCAGCACCCTCTAAATCCAAAAGCACAGGATAAAGAGTAGTCAGCCAACCTACTGTCCGTGATATATCCACATTATCTATAGTTGTACTTGCATCTCGCGCATCTTCTTCGGTATTAAACAGTAAACATTTTATGCCTGTCCATTCTGTAAAAGCTTGTACAAGAGCAGTCAACAAAACTTCTTGTGTATTAGTTCGATAAACTGCTAGAACCTCCTGAAGTAATGCCTGAGTTTCTGTTTCGCTTAACGCTACTGAGACACTTTCACCTGATGCTACAGTGTTAATGCCTCCTGGATAATCGATTGGTAAGGGATAAACCTGTTCGTAACCTTTGCTGAGACAGGAATTTAGGTTTTTTTGCAACTCTACTGATTGAGCGTATTCCTTTAGTCGCTCAGACCACTGTTTGAAAGAGGTTGTTTTCTGCGGCAGTTGAATTGCTTTACCAAGTCTGAGCTGTTGATAAGTAGTCTGAAGATCCTCTATTAAGATTCGCCAAGAACCAAAATCTACTGCCAAGTGGTGGATGATGATGAGCAAGCGGCTTGACTTATTGACACCCAAATCAAAAAGCACACCCCGCACAATTGGCCCATCTGATAAATTCAAACTAGCTTGTAGTTCCGTGGCGGTTGCTTCCATCAAAGATTTTTGAACATCAGGCGAAAACGCTGATAAATCTGTATGTGTAAGATTCACCTGTTTTTCTAAGTCAGTGCTCACCTGCTGCCAGCCATACTCAGAGGGGATAAACCGCAAGCGAAGTGCATCGTGATGTATAAATAAATGCTGCCATGCTTGTTCAAACAAAGCCCGATCGAGAACTTGCATTACCTCTACAAAGAATGCCATGTTCCAGTGGTGTGGTTCTGATAAATTCTGTTCAAAGAACCAGTGCTGGATAGGTGTAAGAGGAAGCGAACCAGTTACTAAGCCTTGTTCAGCCTGGACAACTTGTTTTGTGGTGGTTACCTCTGCCAGTTCGGCGATTGTCTGATGCTCAAACAATTGCTGAGGGGCAAGCCGATAACCTGCTTTAGCAGCTCTAGCACTGACTTGAATGCCAAGTACAGAATCTCCCCCTAACTCAAAAAAGTTATCGTCAATACCTACTTGCTCAATACCAAGGAGTTCTTGCCAGATATTGGCAATGGTTTGCTCTACCTCATTTCTAGGAGCAACATAGTCATTATCTAAATTAGGTCTTAAATAAAGTGAGGCGGAACTGGCTTTTTGTGCAACTTTAGAACCTTGACTAAATTCAAGTTGAATCCATCTTTTGATACTAACTTGTAAGTTTACTGTTGATGTGACTAACTGACTAAATTTTCTCAAGGATAAGGCACGTTTAAAAACCTCCAGACCTTCTTGCTTTGTCATCATCGAATCTGCACCTTTGAGTGAGGTTACTGATTTTGAGGATTCTTGAGTAATCCAATCCCCATAATTGATACTCTGCCAGGAGAAAAGACTTGTTTGGTTATGTTTATGTACAAAAGCATCAGTAAATAGATGCGCTGCTGGATAAGCAGCCATGCCCATTACCCCTAAAACAGATGCTAATGACGATATTATTACGCAGAAATCTAGCTCTTTTCCTTGGAGGATATTTTCTAATACAAATAATCCATAGCCTGTTGAGCTGAATTGACTTTCACACTCAGTTTTACTTATCTGTTGAATATTACTAAACAACTTTATCCCTGCTGCATGAATGACACCATCAATTTCACCAAAGCGGTTTGATGCTTGAGTCATTACTGCTTGCATTTGTTCGAGATTCGCAACATCGGCGCGGCAAATTAGAACTTCACTACCCAATGTTTCTAATGCTTGCACTTTCTTGATTTTGCGACTGATATCATCGTTATCATCATGAATTGCTAGCCATTGCGACCAATCTTGTTTTGCAGGGAAACTGGAACGCAATGTCAGAATTAGCTTGGCGTGTGCTGTTTGGGCGAGATATTCTGCCAGCACTAAGCCAATATCTCCCAAACCACCAACAATTAAGTAAACTCCTTCATCCCTGATGGGAATTGTTTCTTGATTTGGCTCTTCAATTTGTATTGGTTCAAAAGTTTGCACCCAACGATGTTTGCCACGGTAGGCAATCATATTCTCAGATGTTGTTTGAGTCAGTTCTGTTACGAGATGGTCTATGAGTTGACTGTTTTGGGATGTTATTGATTCAGGAATAACCACATCAATGTTACGACAGGTGATGTTCGTATACTCTTGGGGAATCACTTTACAGATTCCCATGATAGTTGCCTTTTGCGGGCACAAGTTTTCGTCGCCGTTTACCTCTTGCACATTGTTGGTAACAACTGAAATTTGGATAGTATCGGTAACTTCTTGTCTTCCCAACGCTTGTGCTAAGAAAAGTAGACTATAAAAACCATTATTTTGACATTCTTCAAAGAACTGATGGGATGATTCTGGTTGTGGGTTGGGGATGAGACTCCAAAAATGAGCGAAATGCCATCCGGCACGCTCCGCGATCGCATTTGGTTGAAAATCCCATAGTTTCTTCAGCAAGGCATCATAGTCACTACTTGCTTGGGGATTTATTGCGTAAGAGCGATCGCCTAGTTGTGTAAACTGCTCTCCAACAGTCACACTAATCACATCATGTCCTGCTAATTGCAACTGTTTGACAACTTGTAAACCTACTGCATCAGTATCAATAAAGACTAAATAATTTAATTTTTGTGGTGATTTCGCTCCTATCTGTGGAGAACGTTTCCAAGAAGGAATGTAAAACCAGTCAGCAATATCCGGTTTTTTCTGTAATGCTTGCGGCGATCGCATTGCCAAATTAGCTTCAGGATTAGCATCAATCCAGTAACGCTGAGGTTCAAAAGGATATGTGGGTAAGGGAAGGCGATCGCGTTGTTCATTAGCATAAAAACCAGACCAGTCTACCTTTACCCCTGCCAGCCAAAGGCGACCCAATGTATTCATTAAAAAGGCGACATCTGACTGTTGCTCATAGGAATGCCGCAAGGAAGGGAGCATCACTGATTTGGCTCTCTCGTCACTTTCTAGACATTGCAGTGCGAAACTACTCAATGCCTGACCAGCGCCAACCTCCAATAAAATCGGATGATCTTTTTTCCACAACTCTTGCACCCCCGAAGCAAAGCGTACTGCTTGGCACAAATGCTTCACCCAATAACTGGGATCTGTTGCTTGGTCTGCTGTAATCCAAGTTCCCGTGACGTTGGATAAATAGGGAATTTTCGGTGGTTTAAGAGTGAATGTTTGCACTAAATTGTCAAAGGTAGGTGCGATCGCCTCCATCATCACCGAATGAAAAGCATGAGAACTCTGTAAACGCTTCCCAACTAAACCTCTTTCACTCAATCGTCGTTCTACTTCCTCGATAGCATTTGTAGCACCTGCAATCACACACAACGATGAGCCGTTGATTGCAGATAGAGAAATCTTCTCATTCAAGAAGGGCTGTATTTCCTCCTCGGAAAGCCCAATTGCCAACATTGCTCCTTCAGGCAGATATTGAATCATTTGCGCTCTTTTCGCTACCAAAGTTAAAGTGTCTTCCAAAGACAAAACCTCGGCCAGACACGCTGCTACATATTCACCGATGCTGTAGCCAATCATTGCCGTCGGACGAATCCCCCACGATATCCACAATTGAGCTAAAGCGTATTCAATAACGAAGATAGCTGGTTGGGTGAGAAAGGTTTGATTCAGCTTTTGAGTGGCGACATCTAACTGTTCTGTTCCCCGACCTAACATTTTTCGCAAATCTAGCCCAGCAGAGAGAGTGCTTGGTTTATTTCCATTCTCACTGTTTCTATTGGTATACAGAACATCTCGCAAATCAGTACCAAGGTGGGGTTTGAGGAGTTCGCAACATTGGTCAACACAGGCGCGAAATGTTGGCTCAGTTTGGTAAAGTTCAAGAGCCATATTAATGTAGTGAGTTCCTAGTCCAGAAAACATGAAGGCAACAGGACGTTGTTGAGTTTTTTCAGTACTGGTGAGAACTCGCTTTGGCTCTTGAAGTGCGTTGATAGCATCTTGAATATCCCGACAGACAACTGTGCGCCGATAGTCGAAAGTTCTCCGTCCAACCTGCAATGTGTAAGCCACATCGGCAAGGTTTGAATCGGGATATTCTTGGAAATAATTAGCTAGATTTGTGGTAGCCGTTTCCAGTGCTGAATCAGTTTTGGCAGATAGCATCAACAACTGCCAAGGACGAGAGGAACTAGAAGCTTCGACAACTGGGGCTTCTTCAACAATCAGATGGGCATTGGTTCCTCCAAGTCCAAAGGAACTAACTCCTGCACGTCGAGGAGTGCCATGCGTCTCCCATTCCGAAAGTGTGGTATTGACGTAGAAAGGACTGTTAGCAAAGTCAATTTCGGGATTAGGCGAAGTAAAGTGTAAGCTGGGTGGTATCTGTTTGTGCTTGAGGGCTAAGACGGTTTTGATTAATCCCGTCACACCAGCCGCAGTGTCCAAATGCCCAATATTGGTTTTGACGGAACCAATGGCGCAGAATCCTTTCTTCTGGGTACTAGAGCGAAAAGCTTGTGTGAGGGCAGCAATTTCAATGGGATCTCCTAAGACTGTTCCTGTACCATGAGCCTCAATGTAAGTAATTGTCTCTGGTTCTACTTCGGCTATTACTTGGGCTGTTCTAATTACTTTTGCTTGGGTATCGATACGGGGTGCTGTGTAGCTGACCTTGAGTGAACCATCGTTATTGATGGCTGATCCTTTGATTACAGCATGAATCGTATCGCGATCGCTAAGAGCATCTTCTAATCGTTTCAATACCACAATGCCCACACCCTCACCGCCCACAGATCCTTTTGCTCTAGCATCAAAGGTACGGCAATGTCCGTCAGGAGACGCTATTCCTCCTTCTGTATACATGTATCCAGTTTTTCTAGTTGCACTGATAGCAACTCCACCAGCCAATGCCATATCACATTCACCATTGAGTAAGCTTTGGCAGGCTAAATGCACAGCAACTAATGAAGTTGAGCAGGCAGTTTGCACAGCATAACTGGGACCTTCTAAGTTGAGTTTGTAAGAAACACGCGTGGTTAAATAGTCTTTATTACCTGCTATTGTGAGTTGCTGAGGATCGATAAAATTTCTGATATTTTGATTTAGATAAATATTAAGTAAGTAGCTGCTCAAACTAGAGCCACCATAAACACCAACAGCACCTTTATAAGTTTGTGAATCGTATCCAGCACTTTCCAGCGCTGACCAAGCACACTCTAGAAAAATTCTGTGTTGCGGATCGGTAACTTCTGCTTCTCTAGGATTAAAGCCAAAAAATGAAGCGTCAAATAATTCTGCGTCTTCTAATATAGCGTGTGCTTTTACATAGTTAGGGTCATTTAATATCGATGAACTTATACCTGATGACAATAATTCTTCATCACTGAAAAAAGAGATTGACTCTCTTCCCTGTTGGATATTTTCCCAAAATTCATCAATGTTTTTAGCTTTCGGGAAACGTCCTGTTAAACCTATAATTGCGATTTCTGAACCATTTATTGAATTTGTCACTGTTGGAATACTCATAATTTTGCTGATTCCTTGAATATTTTCATTTACTTTTTTTAAGGAATTGTTTCATTTAATCTATATGTAACTTAATAACCAATTTTTATATTTTGAATTTAACGCCTTATGCGAGTTGAAACTCCAAACGTATATCAAAGAAAAATTTTTGCTCTAAAAATAGATTTATTTTTTTACAGAGGAATAGATTATGTTTAGGCATGGGTTTATGAAGTGTTAACTAAGTACTTAAATAAGTCATCAATGACTGCGTTCATTGCTAAAACATCAAAAGCGGACCAATAGTCTAAATCTACAATATAGACTTGATTTTGTTGAACTACCTTCAGTTTTTGCCACAAAGGAGATTGTTGCAGCTTTTCTAAAGCCTGTTCATAAGCATTATTTTTCCGAGTACAAAGGAATAAAATATCACCATCGATTTCGGATAAACGCTCGTAGGAAATATTAGGCATTACCCAAAAATCTCCCCTCTGTGCAGGTGGGCGTTTTAGTCCGATATCATCTAGAACTACGCTAGTAGAAAACTTTTTCCCATAAGTATACACTCCTCCAATTTCTGGATACGAAGTAGCAATAGATACTTGTATCTGATGGCGGCGATCGCCCAAGGCTTGTTTAAGTTGTTCAATTCGTTGCCAATATTCGTCGATTAACTGTTTTTTCTCCTGTTCCTTATCGAAGATCTTGGCAACATCTTCTAAATGTTTTTGCCAGGGAGGAGGTGGAGCAGAAACATCGATGACAACTGTGGGTGCTATCTTAGATAGCTGCGTATAGATATCCTGAAATTGGAACCGCTTAATCGACAAAATTAAATCGGGTTTTAATAGGAGAATCTTTTCTAAACTTGGTTGCTCGTAGGTTCCAACAGATTCAACTCCATCTGCTTTGCTTTGAAGATATTCTGGGAAAGATTTATCTAGACTCCGTGTATATCCAATGGGTTTGATACCCAATGCTAAGGTGCTACAGAAAGTACCCTTCCATAGAGTCACA
Source organism: Nostoc sp. LPT (assembly GCF_017115165.1). Classification (GTDB taxonomy): domain Bacteria; phylum Cyanobacteriota; class Cyanobacteriia; order Cyanobacteriales; family Nostocaceae; genus Nostoc. The sequence goes on from NZ_JABXKF010000090.1 coordinate 37,370, forward strand.
ACTCGTTGAGGGTTGAGAGGAATGCACGTTTCACCCATTGCATGTTGCACGATTCTGCAAGAGGCTTGAGATGCTTCTGATGAAGCAGGCGTTGTACCCCGCTCAATCGCCCTGCTACTACACGCTGAGACGATCGCGATTATGAGTAGTGATAACAATAGCTGTTGCTTTACCCCCCTCAATCTCGCCTGATAAGGGTGTGGGGAAGTTGGCATCGATTCCCTCCCCTTACCAAGGGTAGGGCTAGGGTGGGGTCGATTGACGCAACTGACGAATCGTCTCAGGGATCGCCTCCAATAACTCATCCAGTTGTTGATCCACCTGCTCATTCGTAAACCTCACTACACAAATTCCCTTTGCAAGGGCAGGGCTGGGGAGGGGTCAAAGCTCAAAGGAAATCGTCCCCTGCACCGTCAACGGATCACCCCGAAAAACTCGAAACCTATTGAAAGAAGTATCAAAGTAATCGACATCAAATAAATTCCTAAAATTAAGGGCAGCGCGAAACCGATGGCGCTTGTAAAAAATCGCAGCATCTGTCCTCAGATAGCTGGGTAGTTGAAAAGTATTTAATGTATCCCCTGGCCGTTCTCCGACAAAGAATAATCCCACGCCAGCGCCGAACCCTTGCAAAGTACCCCGTTGAAATTCATAGCTTGTCCACAGGTTAAAGGTATTTGCAGGGACATTACGAAAAGGAAGACCTATGGGAAGCGTGTTGTCCTCAGTAACTTTTGCATCGTTATAGGCATAGCCCGCAATGATGTTCCATCCCGGCAAAATCTCTCCTTCAAGGGTCAGTTCAACACCTCGGCTGCGCTGCTCACCCGTCTGAATCGAAAAGCCTGGTGGTACATTGGGTCTCTCGTCAGCCGTCAAAACATTGGTACGGGTCAGATCGTAGAGAGCCAGAGTTGCTGAAAATCGGTCATTCAAATCTGCCTTGACCCCAACTTCATATTGGGTGCCGCGCTCCGGTTGAAATACACCATCATCAAAGCTGGTGCCAATCGTTGGGGTAAATGAGCGACTGTAGCTGGCATAGAGTGAAATTGGCTTAACTGGCTGATAGACAATACCGACACGAGGGCTAAATGCATTGCCAGACTGACTTGTTTGTGTATTAGCGAGCCGATCCTCGTCAGTTTGACTAAAAGTATCAAACCGCACGCCCAGCAGCAGCTTTAAATTTTCAGCCAGTGTTATCTGGTCTTGAACATAAATGCCCAGTGCATCTATTGTGCTAAAATCATCAGTACTGAAAGGATCATCACCAATAGGCTGACCATATACAGGATTGAATAGGTCAATTGGAGATGCCTGAAAAGTAGACCTAGCTTGTCCGAGTTGCCTCCTAGTGAGATTAATGCCTGTTACCAATTGATGACCAATGCTACCCGTAGAAAACTTACCAACAGCATAGGTGTCAGAGTTCAAAAATCCGCCGTAATAGTCATCATTATCAGAAAAGCTTCGGCTCAGAGTCCGGTTATCGTCAGCTAAGGCGGTACCGAAGGTAAATCTCCTATGTTGCCCAGTTTGCGTAAATCTCAAGGCATTTCGTAGCTGCCAATTTTCGCTAAAGCGATGTTCGAGGTCATAGCCAAGTCGAATCGAATACGAACTTTCGATATCATCCCGCTCACCCACATTCCGGTTACGTGGTATTTCTCCATTTGGATTTGGCAACACTGTTCCCACAAGCGGGAGACCAGAGGATTGATCGGCAGATTGTGGTCGATCAACATATTCGGCTGCTAGAGTTAATTTTGTGCGATCGCTAATCTGCCAAGTGAAAGTAGGTGCCACAAAGTATCTCTGTGCGTCGTAGAAATCAAAGAAACTTTCTGTAGTTTGAGCTGCCAGGTTCAGTCTGTACAGTACAGTTCGGCTGTCATTGAGCGGTCCGGAAAGGTCAATAGCACCGCGATAAAAGTTGAAACTACCCGCAGAAGCTGACAACGAATAGTAGGGTTCACTCAATGGCTGTTTGGTTACATAGTTAACAGATCCTCCTGGCGCAGCTTCACCATAGAGAACGGAGGAGGGTCCTCTGAAAACCTCAATCCGTTCGATCCCTGCCGTCTCAAAGCCAATTATACTATCACCTGTACTTTCGCTCAACCCATTCCTCAAGACATTATTGCCAGAAGAAAAACCTCGGAGGAAAACAGTTGAATCAAACACTGATTTGGAGGTAGTTCCAAATCCTACACCAGGTACATTTCTGAGTGCTTCAACTACACTAGTGACGTTTTGATCCCGTAGCACCTGTTGAGGTATAACCTGAATCGATTGGGGAATATCGCGCAGGGGTGTGTCGGTTCGGGTACCTACACTGGTATTAGGTACACGATACCCATCTTCCTCACCCGTCACGACTAATTCAATCGGGTCATCCGCTTGTGCCGATGGTGTTTCCTGGGGTGTTTCATTCGCTGGCTGCTCAGGTTTCGGCTGTTGTGGTGGCTGCATTGCAGTTGTAGCAGCTGTAAAACCAATAATCAGCCCTTCATCCCCATCAAACAACTCCACAACTGGCAATCCCGCCTCACCCGCCACTGTCACCCGAATAGTATTGGCATCCAGATTTATGACAGTTATCTCAGTAATACCCTCAACTGGGTTTTGGGAACGGAATGTGAACGAATCACCACTGGGTAAACGCAATTGAGCATTAGGAATATCAGCAATAAAGTTATTATCAGCACTGCGATTGGTGATTTGGAGTTGTTGTCCTTGAGTTGTCTGTAAAATCACCTCCACACCTTTATCAGTGGGATTAGCTTTCACCCCAGTCACCTGGATAACATCTCCTTGGGAAGGGGGATTAGTTGGTGTTGGCGATTGCACTAGCATTTGGGCGCTAGTGCTGGGACGCTCGATCTCACTGAGTTGGCGAATCTCTCTAATTGAATGGGAATTACGTAGTACCGATGCCACAGATTTACTCTGTATTTCTGACTTGGGTAGTTCTTGAGCAGTTGCGCTCATTGCATACCACAACCAAACAGAACTCGTCACTAATAAAATTTTCGATAACTTCTTTGTTCCCATTGGCTACTCTACACACCTGGCTCTACTATGCTGACTAAAGAAAATTAATCTTAGTAGCATATGAGTTATTTACTATGATTTCAAAAATAATCTTACAGGAAATGGTTCAGCAATTGCAAGTCTTTATCAGTTGTAATTTACAAAACTAGTTACATAACGATCCATCCTTAAATATTTTCAAGTGATTTCATTTTTTGCAGACGCTTTCTTTGTTGAGCTTTACCATCAGCAATTTTTTCTGTGACAACATCTACTACACCAGAAAATAGTTTTCCATTTTTGACTTGATTAAAATAATCTACTAAAGAGCTTATGGTCGGATATCTAAACAGGTCGAGGATAGATAAATCACTCTGAAATACTTCACGCAATTTGCTATGAACCTGAACCAAAAGCAGCGAATGACCACCCAGTTCAAAGAAGTTATCATGAATTCCTACGTTCTCAACATTCAGCACTTCTTGCCAAATATTGGCAATAGTTTTTTCTACATCAGTTTGGGGTGGCTGATAAATTGCCTCCAATTGTGGACGTGCTGTATCAGGTGCTGGTAAAGCTTTGCGGTCAACCTTACCATTAGGCGTGAGTGGTAGTGTCTCCAATGTGACAAAAGCTGCTGGCACCATATAGTTTGGTAGTTTCGATTCTAAGAAGTGACGCAGTTCCGTAATTGCCAATGTTTGTTCATGTTGTGGAACTACATAAGCTACTAAACTTTGAGTATGTGCTGTCACGACCGTTTCTCGAACTACTGGGTGTTGGCTAATGAGTGCTTCAATTTCTCCCAACTCAATGCGGAAACCACGGAGTTTAACTTGGTGGTCAATTCGACCAATGTATTCTATTTCTCCACTTGTTAAATAGCGTGCTAGGTCTCCTGTTTTATAAAGACGCGCAGATGGTTTATCACTAAAGGGATTAGGAATGAATTTCTCTGCTGTTAAGTCGGGACGGTTTAAATAACCTCTACCTATTCCCACACCACCAATATAAAGTTCACCTGGTACGCCGAAAGCAACAGGATTAAGATACTTATCAAGCAAATAAATCTGGATGTTTGCAATTGGGTGACCAATGGGAACTGTCTTTTGGTTATTAACACGATCTTGACACTGCCAAAAAGTCACATCTACAGCCGCTTCTGTTGGACCGTAGAGATTATGCAGTTGGGCATCAAGTCGATTAAAAAAGCGCTGTTGAAGTTGAACTGGCAATGCCTCACCACTTACTATTACCCGCACTAGAGACTGACATTTTTCTAACCCTTCTGTTTCAACAAACACTTGCAGCATTGATGGAACAAAATGTAAGGTTGTAATTTGTTGCTGTAAAATCAAGTTGACTAAATAGTTGGGTTCTCGATGACCTTCTGGTTGAGCTACTACTAAACGCGCACCTGTCATCAACGGCCAGAAAAATTCCCAGACTGACACGTCGAAACTGAAGGGGGTTTTCTGCAAAACACTATCTGCTGTTGTTAATTGGTAAGTGTCTTGCATCCACAGTAAACGATTGCAGATTCCCCGATGGGTATTCATTGCACCTTTTGGTTTACCTGTAGAACCGGAGGTGTAGATGACGTAAGCTAGGTGATCGACTGTGATCTTGCACGCCGGATTTCTTGGGTTTTCATTGGCGATTAGTTCCCAATTGCTATTGATGCAAATTACTTGAGCTTTGTGATTTGGTAGACTTTCTACTAGATATTGTTGTGTTAACAATACGCCTGGTTGGGAGTCTGCTAACATATAAGCCAAGCGTTCTTTGGGATAACTAGGGTCTAGTGGCACATATGCACCACCTGCTTTCAGGATGGCTAATAGTCCGATGACCATAGAGAGCGATCGCTCTACACAAATTCCCACCAATACCTCTGGTTTTACTCCCAATGAACGCAAGTAATGTGCCAATTGGTTAGCTTTCGTGTTGAGTTCACAGTAGGTTAATTGTTCCGATTCAAATACTACTGCTACTGCATCAGGTGTGCGTTCTACTTGCGCCTCGAATAACTGATGAATGCAGTGTTCTTGAGGATATTCAACTTCTGTATTATTCCACTCCAGCAGCAACTGATGCTGCTCAGAGTTACTTAAGAGTGCTAACTCTGACAACCGCTGCTGTGGATTAGCAACAATTCCAGAGAGCAACGTTTGCAAATGACCCACCATCCGGCTGATTGTGCTTTGCTCAAATAAATCAGTATTGTATTCTATACTTCCAACTAACTTAGAGTCTATTTCACTCATGTTTAGGGTCAAATCAAACTTAGCACTATCACTATTGCTTTGTAAAGAAGTTAAAGTCAAACCAGGCAACTCTAAGGCAGACATCGGTGCATTCTGAAGCACAAACATCACTTGAAACAGTGGTGTATGGCTTAAGTTTCGCTGTGGTTGCAGTTGCTCAACTAACAACTCAAAGGGCAAATCCTGATGTGCATAAGCTCCTAATGCTACTTCCCGTACCCGTTTTAGTAGTTCCTGAAAGCTGGGATTTCCTGCTAAGTTAGTTCTCAGTACTAAAGTATTGACAAAAAATCCAATTAACCCTTCTATCTCCGCTCGGTTCCGATTGGCGATGGGTGAACCAACTACAATATCTTCTTGCCCTGTGTAACTCCATAGCAGTGTTTGGAAACCTGCCAGCAACGTCATAAATAAAGTACTTCCCTGCTCCTGGCTTAATTTATTCAGAGCAACAGAGAGTTGCTTGGATAACTCAAATGAGTAAGTTGCACCCCGGAATTTCTGAATTGCTGGTCTGGGATGGTCAGTGGGTAACTCTAATACTTCTGGCGCATTTTCTAAGTGCTTTCGCCAATAAGATATCTGAGTTTCGAGTACTTCTGTTTGCAACCATTGTCGTTGCCAAACCGCGAAGTCAACATACTGTATTGGCAGTTCAGTTAAGGGTGAGGGTTGTTCATTACAAAAGGCTTGATAAAGTGTTGCCAACTCTTGCACCAGCACACCGATTGACCAACCGTCAGAGACGATGTGGTGCATTGTCAGTAGTACGATGTGTTCTTGGTCATTAAGACGTAATAGTTTTACTCTCAGCAGCAAGTCGCTCTTGAGATCAAAGGGTTGTTGTGCTTCTTGTGTAGCCTGTTGTTTAATTTCGGCTTCTTGTTGGTCTGAAGGTAGTTCGCTAATATCGAATATTGACAAGGTTAGGGGCTTTTTTTCAGAGATGACAGCTATTGCTTGCCCTTGTGTTGTTTGGAAATTGGTTCGCAGCGTTTCATGACGACTGATAATTTCGTTAAAACTTTGTTGTAATGCTTCTACATTTAATTTTCCTTGTAGGCGAACAGCAGCAGGAATATTGTAAAATGGGCTGTCTGGTTCTAATTGGGCTAGGAACCATAATCTTTGTTGGGCAAATGATAACGGTAATTCTGGCGATCGCTTAATCCACTCAATCTTCGTCGATTCAATTCCTGAGTCTACCTTAATTGCTTTTTCAATTTCTTTTGCTAATCCAGCTATTGTTGGTTTTTCAAATAAGTAACGTAAAGGAAGTTCGATTTGAAATACTTGTCGGATTTGGGAAATCACGCGAGTTGCGATTAACGAGTGCCCTCCTAATTCAAAGAAATTATTATTAATACCTACTTTGTCTATACCAAGTATTTCTGCCCAAACACCTGTTAATAAATTCTCAATTGGTGTGGAAGGAGCAAGCATCTGAGATGATGATACCTGTGTCAAGTCAGGTATAGGTAGCGCTTTACGGTCAACTTTCCCATTGGGTGTAAGTGGTAGTGCCTCCAATGTCACAAAAGCCGATGGCACCATGTAGTTTGGTAGCTTTGACTCCAGAAAGCACCGCACTTCAGAAATTGCCAATGTTTGCTCTTTTTGGGGGATTACATAAGCGACTATTTGTTGAGAATCTGCTTGTGAACAATGAACTGTAACTACGCTTTCTTGGACTCCTGGGTATTGGCTAATCAGTGTTTCAATTTCTCCCAACTCAATGCGGAAACCACGGAGTTTAACTTGGTGGTCAATTCGACCAATGTATTCTATTTCTCCACTTGGTAAATAGCGTGCTTTATCTCCTGTTTTATAAAGACGCGCAGATGGTTTGTCACTAAAGGGATTGGGGATAAATTTCTCTGCTGTTAGTTCAGGACGGTTTAAGTAACCTCGCGCTAGTTGGTCACCACTTACATATATCTCACCAGGTACACCTACAGGAACAGGTCGCTGGTTATCATCCAGTATGTATATCTGCGTATTAGCAATTGGATGACCAATTAAGACAGATGTTGATAGAGCTGCTTGCGGGCTAATGCTATAACAAGTGACATCCGCAGATACCTCTGACGAACCGTAAAGATTTAATAAGGTACTATCAGGCAAACTCTGCCGAAATTGCACTGGCAGATCAGTAGATAGTGCTTCACCACTGCTAATCCACAATTTTAACTTGGGTAACTGTAGCTGTAAAATCTCACACGTACTCAACAGTACACGTAGTAATGAAGGAACAAGGACTACCCGTGTAACATGATTGTGGGAAAGAGTGGTGATAAACTGTTGTGGGTCTTTAACAACAATATCGGGGACAATTACTGTAGTTACCCCTTGTAGTAATGGTCCAAAGATTTCCCATACTGAATCCACAAAGTTTAAAGATGTTTTCTGGCAACAAATTTCTTGCTCTACAAAAGGATAATTCTGCCACATCCACTCAAAGCGATTGATAGCACCCTTATGCAAACCAAAAACTCCCTTTGGTTCTCCTGTAGAACCAGAAGTGTAGATAACATAAGCTAAATTGTCAGCTTCCGAACTACTGATAGGGTTGTCTTGCTTTTGCTGGGTAATGATGTCGAAGTCGTTGTCTAGGCAAACTACCTGTGCTTTGTGTTCAGGAAGTTTCTCTATGAGGTGTTGGTGCGTTAGTAATACTGATACTTGAGTATCCTGCAATATAAAGGATAGACGTTTTTGGGGATAATTAGGGTCTAGTGGGATGTATGCACCACCTGCTTTGAGGATAGCTAATAGACCAATGACCATAGAGAGCGATCGCTCTACACAAATGCCCACCAACACCTCTGGTTTTACTCCTAGCTTTTGCAAGTAATGCGCTAGTTGATTTGCTCTGGTGTTAAGCTCCCAATAAGTTAGCTGTTCATCTTCAAAGATTACGGCAACAGCATCAGGTGTGCGTTCTACTTGAGCCTCAAACAACTGATGAATAGATTGTTGTTGGGGATACTCAACCAACTGATGAATAGATTGTTGTTGGGAATACTCAACAGAGGTATCATTCCAGTCCACCAGTAATACCTGCTGCTGGGCTGGTGTTAAAAGCGGCAAGTTCGAGAGTCTTTGGTCAGGATTAGCAACAATACCTTCTAGCAAAGTTTGAAAACAGCTCAACATTTGGGTAATGGTAACTTCATCAAATAGAGCCACATTGTACTCCATAGTTCCAATTAGCCCTTGCTCAGTTTCCACCATTTCCATAGCTAGGTCAAACCTCGCTGTTTCTTTTTCAAACTCCAAAGGACTAACGCTTAAACCTGGTAGTTCGAGAGTTGTTCTTAGGAAATTCTGAAGTTGAAACATCACCTGAAACAAAGGTGTATGGCTCAAATGCCGCTCTAGCTTGAGTTCCTCCAGGATTTGCTCGAAAGGCAGATCCTGGTGAGCATAAGCTTCTGAAGCAACTTGACGCACTCTTGCCAAAAGCTCCCGAAAACTGGGATTGCCTCCAAAGTAGGTACGTATTACCAAGGTATTGACAAAAAATCCAATTAACCCCTCAGTTTCAACCCGATTGCGCCCGGAGACAGTAGTGCCAACTAGGATGTCTTCATGCTCAGCATAACGGTGAAGCAACGTCTTAAACGCCGCTAGCAACGTCATGAATAGTGTCACTCTCTCCTGCTGACTAAGAGCCTTAAGGGCCTCGGTTAGGCTTTTAGAAAGTTGCAAAAACTGCGTTGCACCTTGGTAGGTCTGAATAACCGGACGTGGATGGTCAGTAGGTAATTCTGTCACGGAGGGAGCACTAGCCAACTGCTGCTTCCAATAAGCTAGTTGCGTCTCTCGTCCCTCTTGTTGGAACCACTGGCGCTGCCAAAGAGCAAAGTCCACATACTGAATGGGGAGTTCCGGAAGCAAAACAGGGCGATCGCTGTTAAAATCTTTGTAAAGTGCTGACAGTTCCTGAATCAATATACTAAGCGACCAGCCATCACAAACAATGTGGTGGATTACGAACAGCATCACATACTCAGTTTTGCCCAATTGCAGTAGCATCACTCGCAGTAACGGACCTTTAGTTAAATCAAAGGGACGCTGAGCTTCCTCGGTAGCCAGTTGCTGAACTTTACGTTCCCGCATCGTTGGCGGCAACTCTTGGATATCTACCACTGGTATTGTCAAGGTTAAAGTTGGGGCAATTACTTGCAGCGATTGACCATCGACTGTAACAAATGTAGTGCGTAAGGCTTCGTGACGCCTGACGATTTCGTTGATGCTACGCTCCCACGTTGACACGTTGAGTTGACCCTTCAGGCGCATGGCTTGAGCAATGTTATAGGCAGCGTTATCAGGGTTTAATTGGTAGAGCAACCACAGTCGCTTCTGGGCAAACGATAGGGGAAACGAATTGGATTCTCGACTTTGGGGTGCGATCGCTATTGGTGAGAAGGGATTTCCTTTTTTTTCATTCAACTTTTGCAGCAGAAGCTTGCGTTTTTCTGGAGAAAGATTGGCGATGCGTTGAGAAAGTTCACTCATTTGACCCCTTGACCTCAATTAAACGCTTCTCTGAAACAAGTAGTGTTTGTACATCATCCTCTGATAGTTGTTCTATGTCTGCTAAGGCTGCAACTAACACGTCGCGATCGCTTTGGTCAGTTAGTTTTTGGATCAGCACCTCAGCTAACTGGGCTATAGTGGGTGCTTTAAAAAAGCTCTGATAAGGCAGTTCTACCTCAAAGGTTTTGCACAGTCGAGAAACAAGCATAGTAGCAAATAAAGAATCTCCTCCTAACTCAAAAAAGTTGTCATAGATACCCACTTGTCCAATACCCAAGAGTTGTTGCCAGATGTCAGCAAGGGTTTGTTCGACCTCGTTACGAGGAGCAACATAAGCATTTCCCAGATTGGGACGGGGGTAAGTTTGTTTGGCTTGACTCAGCTGCGCTAATTCCTCTGACAAAGACTTGACAGAATCCTGCGGCTGAATTAAGCCCTGAAAATCTTGTGTTGATACAATGACTTGAGAAACTGTATTACTACATAGAATACGTCTAAATGCCTCAATGCCTTCTGAAGTCGTCATTCCTGCCGTCAAAGCTTCTCCTGTTATCTGCTGATGTCGTGCTTCGACAGCAGTTGCCATTCCTAAATTGTTCCATCTATCCCAGTTAATAGATATGGTGAACCTGTTATGTTGATAAACGCTATAGTGAGCGAAAGCGTCAAGGAAGGTGTTTTCAGCAGTATAGTCTACCATCCCTGGTGTGCCCCGAAATGAACTTTGTGATGAACACAGTACAAACAAATCCAGTTTGGTATCCTGAAACAAAAGATCGAGAACTATTGTTCCCGCAACTTTTGGTGCCAAAGCAGTTGCTGTAGCTTCTCTTGTTTTTAGTTGAATCATGCCTCCCCCAGGAACTGCTGCTGCATGGATTACCCCATTGATCTGACCAAATTGCTGATTCACTTTTTTGATAACCACCGACATCTGTTCGGGGTTGGCAACATCAGCACTAAGCACCATCACCTCTGCGCCCAATGCTTCTATAGCCTGCAATTTGTGGATTTTACAGCTGATGCTATCCTGTCGAGCATGAGTTGATAACCATTCTGACCACTCGTGTCGGCCAGGAAAAGCTGAACGCCCCAGGAGTATCAGTTTTGGATGTACGGTTTGTGCTATGTATTCTGCTAATACCAGACCAATGCCTCCTAGCCCACCCGTAATCAAATAGACTCCCTCTTCCCTTAATCGAGCATTTCCCTCAACTCTTCCATCTAATCGGATAGGTTGAAAGTCCTGCACCCAGCGATGATGCCCACGGTAGGCTATAACTTGGTCAGATGTTTGGGCACATAACTCGTTCAACAGTTCTTTGATAAATTGTTCCTCTTGCCAACTTTCATCTGAGGGAATAACGATATCAATATCAATGCTACGACAAGTGATATTTGGATACTCCATTGGAATAACTTTACACGGCCCAAGAATAAGTGCCTTTTCTGGGCATAGCGTTTCTGAGCTTGTCACCTCCTGCATATTGTTTGAAACAATTGCAATTTCAAGCGAATGTGTCTGATTGTTTTCATTAAGTGCTTGCGTTAAAAACAGTAGGCTGTAAAAGCCTAAATATTCAAACTTTTCCAGGGACTCAATTGATAATTCTGTGTGCAGATTTGGTGTGACACTCCATAAATGAACGATCGCATTTGGGACCTTGTTCAGTGCGAGAAGGTCTTTGAATAGTGCGTCGTAATCATCCCGTTGTCGAGGGTTAATGGTATATGCTTGTTGAGACGATTTATTCTTTCTAGCAAATTGCTCTCCAACCTTGACTGTAATCACCTCGTGACCATAAAGTTCGAGATGTTGCACCATTTTATCACCCAAGCCACACTCATCGGTAAACACTAACCAACATCTTGGTTGAGTTGCTTGAACTTTTGAGTCCAAAGGCTGTGGTAGCATCGAGCGTTTCCATGATGGAATATAGAACCAATCAGCAATGTCGGCTTTCTTGTTTAATGAGTCTTGATGCATCTGCTCGGCTTTTTTTTGCTCAAGCAACAGGGTGAATGCTGACGATGCCGATAAATCCGGTGATGTCGAAGCTTGAGCCACCAGAACATCGTGCCCAAAAGCTTCAGTTTCAGATAGAGCCACTACCTCAACAAACCCATGCTCGCATAGTGCTTCCTCCCACTGCTCTTTTGATAAAAACGGATTTCCTTGGCTGCGTTGTTCATCCTCAAGCGGATTCATCAGCAGACCATCAGTCATGTCGAACTCTATCTGAGGTTGTGTGATTTCCCAAATCAGGAAAAAGCCTCCAGGAGCTAACAGAGAGCGTACATGCTCTAAGGTTTGTGCCATGTTTCGAGTAACGTGCAGCACATTGACAGCTACTACTATATCAAAGCTGTGTGTTGAGTAACCCTGCTGACTTGGAGGTTGCTCAATATTTAACAAGCGATATTCAACAAAAGGATAGGCGCTAAATTTTTGTTCAGCTAGTTGTAGGAACAAACCACCTACGTCCGTAAAGGTGTAATTAGTTTGCTTTGATGGCAAAATTGGGAGCAGAACTTCTGTAGCAATTCCTTTTCCACCCCCGATTTCCAGAATTCTCAGGTTGACATCTGGTGGTAATAATTTCACCACTTGTTCTAGACTTGCCTGAATAATCCCTTTGTAGTACTCATATAAGGATAACTTTTGATTTAAGTCTTGTGGTGTCTGTGTTGGTCTCTTTTGAGCCAAAGCTACATACAACTCTAACGGTTCTTGTTTACCAGTTAGTATAGTTGCCAAATTTTCTCCACACTGCTCGACAACATCTACTACTTCGGGTGTATCAGCAAATCGGACTCTTACTTCTTCTAAAAGAGTATTAATATCTGTTGAAAATGGCACAAAATTGGTAAATAATTCCCGATCTTGCTGTAGTTGACCTTGCTCTACAAGTACGTTCAGCCAACGACACAATAATTGGTAGTAGCGAGGAATAATTTGAGATTGCTCAAACAACTTCTCTATGGAATACTGTTTGTTTGCATTGCTAAAAGCACCTAAACGCTTGAGACCAAGGTTGATGTAAGCAGTGCATAAATCCTCTAAGCATTGTTTGTTTGCCAGATATAATTGCTCATCAAATTCCTTAACTCCTGCAACAGCTTGAGTCTGACCAGCCTTAACCAAAGATTTCCACAGCAGGGAATTGAGAAGCTTGTTGGTCTGTCTTGCATCCTTTGTTACGTGTCCCAAGGAAGCCTGTGGTTCAATCCAGTAACGCTGACGCTCAAATGGATATGTGGGTAAAGGCAAGCGATGACGCCGTTCATGGGTGTAAAAACCAGACCAATCTACTTCAAATCCAGAAAGCCACAACTTACCTAAAGTATTAAGTAAAAATGCGACATCCGACTGTTGTTCGTGCGGGTGTCGCAGTGATGTCAGCACTACCAATTCCTCTTTTTGGTGTTGTTTAGCCAAACTACTCAGCGTCCGTCCTGGACCAACTTCTAAGAGTATTTGCTGTGCTTGTTTGAGCAACTCAGTGATACCTTGGCTGAAGCAGACTGGTAGTCTTGAATGCTTAGCCCAATAGTTGGGGTCTGTTGCTTGTGCTGCCGTAATCCAAGTTCCGCTGACATTAGACACAAACGGAATTTTCGGTGGATTAAGTTTTATCTTTTGTAAAGATTGGGTGAAAGTCTCGATGATGGGTTCCATCATTTGAGAATGAAAGGCGTGAGATGTATGCAAACGTCTACAGCTGGCACCTGCTTGTTGTAACTCCTGTTGCAATTGGTCTATTGCTTTTTCTGAACCTGACACCACACAAGAAAAAGGTGCATTGCTTGCAGCCAGAGAAAGGTTTTCATCAAGACAAGATTGTATTGCTTCCTCAGAAAGCGCTACTGAAAGCATGGCACCAGGCGGGAGCTGTTGCATAAGTCGTCCACGAGTAGCAACGAGTTTTAAAGCATCTTCAAGAGAGAATACACCAGCTAAAGTTGCTGCTACATATTCCCCAATGCTATGACCAATCATTGCTACAGGAAATATACCCCACGCCATCCACAACTGAGCTAGGGCATACTCAATGACAAAAAGTGCTGGCTGAGTAATATGAGTTTGTTGCAATTGCCGTACAGCAACTTCTATCTTTTGTTCATCTGGATATAAAATAGTACGTAAATCAACGCCAAGATGAGGTTTGAGTATTTCACAGCACTCATCTACATGTTTGCCAAATCCTGACTCAGTATCGTATAATCCTCGAGCCATATTGACATACTGTGAACCTTGACCGGGAAACATAAATACAGTCTCTCGGTTGCATGGTTGTTGAAAGTTGGTGAATATCCTCTGTGGGTCTAAGTTCTCTAAAACTGTAACTGCATCGTCAAAATTCTCACATACAAACATTCGACGATGCTCAAAAGCTCGACGACCAACTTGTAAGGTATATGCAACATCAGCCAAGTTCAAGTCTGGATGTTGTTTAAGGTGAGTAACTAAATTTGTCGTCGCAGTTTCTAGTGCCGAATCAGTTTTTGCACAAAGCAATAACAACTGCCAAGGGCGAGAAGGACCAGAAGGTTGAGTAGGCGGAGCTTGTTCAACAATTACATGAGCGTTAGTTCCACCAATACCGAAGGAACTAACTCCAGCACGGCGAGGAGTACCGTTAGTCTTCCACTGTGAAAGTGTAGTATTAACGTAGAAAGGACTGTTGTGGAAGTCAATTTGAGGATTGGGCTGCTGAAAGTGCAAGCTAGCTGGGATCTGTCTGTGTTTGAGAGCGAGTACAGTTTTGATTAATCCAGTAACACCAGCAGCAGCGTCTAAGTGTCCAATATTGGTTTTGACTGAACCAATTGCACAGAATCCTTTGTTGTCAGTAGTAGCACGAAAAGCTTGGGTTAGTGCTGCAATTTCAATCGGGTCTCCCAGAGGAGTTCCTGTTCCGTGTGCCTCAATATAGCTAATTGTCTCGGCATCAACTTCAGCAATTGTTTGAGCTGTTCTAATCACCTTTGCTTGGGTATCGATACGAGGTGCTGTATAGCTAACTTTGATAGCGCCATCGTTATTGATAGCTGAACCTTTGATAACAGCATGGATGCAATCTCCATCGGTAAGAGCATCTTCTAATCGCTTCAAAACTACAATACCTACACCGTTACCGGAAGCAATTCCTTGGGCTTGTGCATCAAAAGCACGGCAGTGTCCATCAGGAGATAAAATACCCCCTTGTTGGTATAAATAGCCAGATTTTTGTGATGCACTGATTGCAACACCACCAGCTAAGGCAATATCACATTCGCCGCCAAGCAGACTTCGGCAGGCAAAATGTACTGCAACTAATGAAGTTGAACATGCAGTTTGAATATCTACAGAAGGTCCTTCTAGCTCTAATTTATAAGAAACTCGTGTTGTGAGAAAATCTTTATCACTGGCAAGGAGCAGTTGAGAATTATCAATAGAGTTTCTCAGATTTTGATTTGAATAAAGATTAAACATATAACTGTTCATGCTGGAACCAGCATAAACCCCAATTAAACCTTGGTAATTTTGAGAATCATAGCCAGCGCTTTCAAGAGCCTGCCAAGCACACTCCAAAAAAAGACGCTGTTGGGGATCGGTAATTTCTGCTTCTCTAGGATTAAAGCCAAAGAACGAAGCGTCAAAAAATTCTACATCTTCTAACTTACCCGCAGATTTAACATACTGAGGATTATTCACTAAGGTAGGGTCTATTCCAGAAGATATTAGTTCTTCATCCGTGAAAGTAGTGATTGACTCCACACTATTTTGCAGATTCTGCCAAAATTCCTCAAGATTTTTGGCACCAGGAAAACGACCTACCATGCCAATGATTGCTATTTCTAAACCATTCTGACTGAATTCTGAATGAGTGCTCATTTTTATTTGATTTTCTTACTGATTGTTAAAAACTGTTTGATCCGATCTTTACCCTGTGTTAGTTGTTGGGTTCTAGTGTCAGTTTGATCAAAAGATAATGGTTCATTATTGTTGGCTCGACTGAGAAAATCAGCTAATAAACTGATAGTTGGATATCTGAATAGATCGAGTATTAATAAATTAAGTGAAAAGATTTTTTGTAATTTGTTATGAACCTGAATCAAGAGTAATGAATGACCACCCAGTTCAAAGAAGTTATCATGAATTCCTAAGTTTTCGATATTAAGTACTTTTTGCCAGATATCAGCAATAGTTTGTTCTATTTCAGTTTGGGGTGGTTGATAAACTGCTTCTAAATCGGGACGTGCTGTATCAGCTGCTGGTAGCGCTTTGCGATCAAGCTTACCATTAGGAGTGAGTGGTAGTGCCTCTAGGATGATAAAAGCTGCTGGCATCATGTAGTTTGGCAACTTTGACTCTAAAAAGGTACGTAGTTCAGGAATTGCCAGTGTTTGCTGTTTTTGAGGAACTACATAGGCCACTATTCGTTTAGAATCTACCGATTCTTCGCTGAGTACAACTACAGTTTCTCGGACTGCTGGATGTTGAGTGATGAGTGCTTCAATTTCTCCCAACTCGATGCGGAAACCACGGACTTTTACTTGATGGTCAATACGACCTAAATATTCAATATCTCCATTTGGTAAATATCGACCTAAATCACCGGATTTATAAAGACGTGCATCTGGTTTATTACTAAAGGGATTGGGAATAAATCTAAGAGGTGTTAATTCTGGTCTATTTAAATAACCCCGTACCACACCAGCACCACCAATATACATTTCACCTGGTACGCCAATAGGTACTGGCTGTTGATATTTATCTAGTAAGTAAACTTGTAAGTCATCAATGGGACGCCCAATCACACTGCCTGAGCGTACTTCTAAATCTACCATCCTTAGCGGACGATATGTAACATGCACGGTTGTTTCCGTAATTCCGTACATATTGACTAATTGGGGAAACTGGTCGCCATGACGTTCAAACCAAGGTCTTAAACTCTCAAGTTGCAATGCTTCTCCACCGAAAATGACTTTTCGCAGGCTTAATTTGTTGATATTTCCCAATGATTCTTCTACTTGTATGAGTTGGCAGAAAGCTGAAGGGGTCTGGTTAAGTATGGTCACTTGCTGTGTTAACAACAATTTGTAAAACTCTTCTGATGAACGACTCAGCCAGTATGGTACTACCACTAATTTCCCACCATATAACAAGGCACCCCAGAGTTCCCAAACCGAAAAATCAAAGGCTATGGAATGGAATAATGTCCAGACATCATCTTGGTTAAAGTTATACCAGGATTGGGTTGCTGCCAATAAACGAACAACATTGCTATGATTAACTAATACGCCTTTAGGTTGACCTGTTGAACCGGATGTATAGATGATGTAGGCTAGGTTATCGCTTGTACACTGATTAATTAGATTTTGTGAGTTTTGCTCAGCAATAATTGACCAATCTGTATCGAGACAAATAACCTGAGTCTGATGTTGCAGCAAATTCTCTTTGAGGTGCTGTTGCGTTAGTAATACCGATATTTGAGCATCTTTTAGTATGAAGGCTAGACGTTGTTTGAGATAGCTCGGGTCTAGTGGAATGTATGCACCACCTGCTTTGAGGATGGCTAATAGGCCAATGACCATAGAAAGCGAGCGCTCTACACAAATCCCTACCAATACCTCTGGTTTTACTCCCAATGAACGCAAGTAATGTGCCAATTGGTTAGCTTTCGTGTTGAGTTCACAGTAGGTCAATTGTTCATCTTCAAATACCACTGCTACTGCATCAGGTGTGCGTTCTACTTGCGCCTCAAATAACTGATGAATGCATTGTTCTTGAGGATATTCAACTTCTGTATCATTCCACTCCACAAGCAACTGATGTCGTTCAGTTTCCGTTAATAGCGACAATTCACAAAGACGCTGCTGTGGATTAGTAACCATACCCTCTAGCAAAGTCTGCAAATGTCCTAGCATTTGGGTAATGGTGTCGAAGCGATCACTATCATTGTAAGTAATTTTGAGCAACAACTCCTTACCTGGAATCACAGTTAGAGTTACAGGATAGTTAGTCCTTTCAAAGCCATGAAAATCCTCTATCTCAAAATTTATATCCCTTTCTTTTACGGAAGCATCTACAAGATAATTCTCAAAAACTACTATACTCTCGAACAGAGCAAAACCCTTAGGAACTTCACTCCATCCCTGGACTTTGACTAAGGGACTATGTTCGTATTGACGCGCCTCAACTAGTTGAGTTTGAATTTTTTGCAACCAAGGTAAAAGAAATTCTTTAGCTGATACTTTGACTCTAACTGGTAGTGTATTAATAAACAGTCCTACCATAGACTCGGCTTTAGCTAAGGTTGGAGGACGACCAGAAGCTACTGCTCCAAAAACTACGTCTTCCTCACCACTGTAGTGGCTTAACAGCAAAGCCCAAGCTCCTTGTACCAGAGTATTTAGTGTTAGTTGATGCTGCTGTGCTATGGATTGCAATGCTGCGGTTGTTAGTGCTGAAAGTTGAATTTTCTGTTCGGCATAGTCATCTTCTGGAGTCAGTGATTTTCTAGTTCCTTGATCTGCCCACAGCTGTGTTGGTGTAGTAAAACTTTTGAGCGTTTCTCGCCAGAAAGTCTCAGCCTTGGATAGGTTTTGTTGCTGTAGCCAGACAATGTAATCTCGATAAGGGCGAATAGGTTCTAAGTGTACGTCTTCACCGTTGCTGAAAACTTTGTAACAAGCAAAAACTTCTTTAAAAATTATAGCAACAGACCAGCCATCTAGTAAGAGATGATGATGACTCCAGGTAAAGTTATAGGATGTATCTGAAAGTTGAACTAGTGTTAGACGCATCAATGGTGGTTGCGTAATTTCAAAGCCACCAGAGCGATCGCTCTCTAAGAAAAGTTCTAACTTTTGTTGTTGTTCATCTGAAGAGAGATGCTGCCAATTATACTCCTGCCAAGGTAGCACCACCTGTCGATGCACAACTTGCACTGGTTCTTTTAAGCCTTCCCAAACAAAGCAGGTTCGTAGAATTGAATGTCGTTCTATAATATGCTGCCATGCGCGATGGAATGCTGTAATGTTAAGTTTTCCTTGGAGAGTCCAGCTAAACTGTTCAAAATAGTTGCCAGATTTGGGGGCTGCAAGACTATGGTAGAGAATGCCCTGCTGCATGGGCGAGAGCGGATAAAAATCTTCAATATTTTTGTTTTTTACGCCCATCTCAAATATCTCCTATAGCTACTGTAATGGCATCAAGATCGGTTTGCTCCCATTGGCTTTGCTTAAATTCAGCAAAATCGGAAGGCGTAAAACCTCCTACATCAGGAGATTGGCAATGGGCAATCAGCGATCGCAGTGCCTCAATAAACCTTTGAGCAAGAGTTTCAACCGTGGATTGCCGATGCAACTGATTGCTATAAGTCCAGTTGATTTGCAGGCGACCTTGAGCAATACTGCTGTTAATTTCCAGCAAGTGAGTTCGTTTGCAAAGCAAACTATGACTGGGACCGCTCGATTCGGTAGCAAAGCTAAATAAAGACGATTCTGGTAAAGCTTGGTCAAACTGTCCTAAATAATTAAAAATAACTTCCGCTTTTGGCAAGCAACTGAATTGTTCGCTAATTTCCTTCTCTAAACTGAGATAGCGCAACACTCCATAACCAATACCTCGATTTGGAATCGCCCTTAACTGCTCTTTAATTGACTTGAGGGCTTTTCCTGGCAAATCGGAAGAGTTTTTTAGACTCAGGTGTACCGGGAAGATAGTTGTGAACCAGCCTACAGTCCTCGATAAATCTACATCTTCAAACAGTTCTTCTCGACCATGCCCTTCTAAGTCAATTAGTAGAGAAGTGTCCCCCGTCCATTGGCTAAATGTTTGTACAAGTGCAGTTAACAATACATCATTAATTTGCGTCTGATAAACTGCTGGCACCTGTTGCAATAAAACTTGAGTTTCTTCTTCAGTCAACAATACAGCCACAGTACAAGCTGATTCTTCTAGATTCTTCCCATCGCTAAAATCTATCGGTATAGACTTAACAGGTTGCTGCTGTATTGTCAGCCAGTATTCTAGCTCCGAACGCAATGTGAGCAATTGTGCATATTCTTGTAGATAGCTAGACCACTGCTGAAAAGAAGTTGTTTTAGGTGGCAGTTGTAGTGCTTTGTCCTGACAAATTTGCTCTTTAGCTGTTTGAAAATCTTCAATTAAAATTCGCCAAGAAACTCCATCAACAATTAAGTGGTGAATCACCCAAAGTAAGCGACTTGGTTGATTTGCACCAAGATCAAAAAGAGCAACCCGGAATAATGGTCCTTCTGTCAAATTCAAGCTGGCTTGTAGCTGCGCTGAGATTGCTTCTATCTGTGCTAGTTGTTTTTCTTTGGATAATGCTGACAAATCTGAATAGGTTACGGGCACTTGATTATCAGGACTTACTATCACTGCCTGAAAGCCAAATTCTTGTTTTATAAATCGAGAACGCAGCGCGTCATGATGTTTTTGTAAATCTTGTACCACCTTTTCTAAAGCTACAAGGTTGATGGGCTGTTTTACTTCTAACAGCACTGCTTGATTCCAGTGGTGTAGTTCTGGTTGGTCTTGTTCAAAAAACCAATGCTGAATAGGTGTTAACTCTAGCGAACCAGTGACTAGGTTTTGTTCTGCTTGAATTTTCTTGGTTGTGCCAGCTACAATTACTAGTTGAGCAATTGTTTGATGTTGAAATAATTGCTTAGGAGTTAATTGCAGACCCGCTTGGTTGGCTTTGGATATTACTTGAAGACTAAGGATAGAATCTCCTCCTACTTCAAAAAAGTTATCGTTTATACCTATTTTTTCTAAACCTAATACCTCTGTCCAGATAACAGCCAATTGTTTTTCAACGGTGGTCTGAGGTGCGATGAAAGCTTTTGCGAGTTTTGAACGTGCTGTATCGGGGGAAGGTAGTGCTTTGCGGTCAACCTTCCCATTAGGTGTCAGTGGTAGTGCCTCCAATGTGACAAAAGCTGCTGGCACCATGTAGTTTGGCAACTTTGACTCTAAAAAGCTACGTAATTCAGGAATTGCCAGTGTCTGTTCTTTTTGAGGAACTACATAGGCCACTATTTGTTTAGAATTTACCGATTCTTCGCTTACTACAACTACAGTTTCTCGGACTGCTGGGTGTTGGCTAATGAGTGTTTCAATTTCCCCCAATTCAACACGGAAACCTCGAATTTTTATTTGGTTGTCAATTCTACCGATATACTCAATATCTCCACTTGGTAAATAGCGGGCTAAATCACTAGTTTTATAAAGGCGATCGCCTTTTTGTTTACTAAAAGGATTGGGAATAAATTTCAGAGCTGTTAATTCAGGTTGATTTAAATAACCTCTAGCTAATCCAAGTCCGCCAATGTGCAATTCACCCGGTACTCCCATTGGTACTGGTTGCAAATATTGGTCTAAAATGTACAACTGGGTATTAGCGATCGCTTTACCAATCGGTATGGAACCTGAAGTATGTTTCCCGACTGGAACTTGATAAATACAGCAGCCTACCACTGTCTCTGTAGGTCCGTATTCGTTGACTAATATAGTCTCTGGAGCTACATCTTGCCAGAAGGTGATACTTTGGGCTAATAAATTTTCCCCACCAATAATAAAAGCTCTGGTTTTATTTGCGAGCTCTTCTTGACATAACTGTTGCTTCAGCAAATCCAAGTGAGCGGGAGTAATTTTTACCAAACTTAAATTTGAGCTTTTACTTAAAGCTTGAGAAAGGGTTTCAATGCCTTGCTCTTCTGATAGTAATTCCACTATCCGACCAACTAATAAAGGTGACAAAAGACTGGTGATTGTTAAGTCAAAAGCTAAAGGTGAGTGAACTAAAGTTCCTACTCCTTGTTCTACTGCATATGTTTGAGTACACCAACTTAGGTAGTTAACTAATCCTTGATGGGGAATTAAAGTTCCTTTGGGTTTCCCAGTGGAACCAGAGGTGTAAATAACATAGGCTAGATTTAATTCAGTTGTCTTAGTAATTGGATTTTCAATTTTTTGTTGATTTATGGTCTGCCAATCACTATCTATACAAATTACTTGAATTTCATTTGTAGCTAAATCTGCCAATAAATGCTGTTGAGTCAGCAGCACTGGCATTTGAGAATCTTTTAGGATAAAATCTTTTCTTTCTAAGGGATAGCTAGGATCAATTGGTATATAAGCACCACCTGCTTTTAAGATAGCTAAAAGTCCAATTAGCATTAAAGGTGATCGCTCGACACAAAGTCCCACCATTGCATCTGGTTTCACACCTAATTGTTGTAGATAATGAGCTAGCTGGTTAGCACGAGTGTTTAATTCTTGGTAGGTAACTTGCTGGTTTTTATAAATAACAGCAATGTTTTCTGGTGTGCGAGCTACTTGTTCTGCAAAAAGTTGATGAAAACATTTATTTATTGGAAAAACAGTTTGTGTATTATTAAGCTCAACCAATAGTTTGTGTCGTTCATTATCGCTAAGTATTTCTAATTCGCTTAGGAATGTATGAGGATGATTAGTTGCACTTTGTAAGAGAGTGGAAAATTGTCCCGCTAAACGTTCGATATCTTCTTGTAAAAAGAACTCTGAATCATAGTGCCATTCGGCGTGAAGAGAGTCTTGTGTACGTATAAATAATAATTTTATTTTAAACTTATCAAAACAAACATATTGCTGTGATAGAGAAAACGTGACTGCATTTGTAGTCAAAAATTTAACATTTTGCTCTATAAAGTCGAAACAGAAAGGGAAGAAAGGTACATCGTTGATAGCTTTATCTAATCCGGAAATTAATTCCCAATTAAAACAATCTTGCCATTCAGATGCTTGATTTTCAGCAAAAATAATTTGCTCTAAAACTTCGCTCAACTTTAAGCTACCTTGAAGATAACAATCTACTGGTACATATTTGGCAAGTAGTCCCAGCATTTCTTGAAGTTCTTCTTCCGATCTACCATCGCAACTAGTACCAACAACCATATTTGATACATTAGTTAAACGCCATAGTAATATTTGCCAACATGTTAGTAAGAATATTAATTCTGTAGTATTACATCTTTCGGCGATCGCGGTGATTTTATCTGCTAATTGACACGAAATTATCTGAGTGAAAACTTGAGGTTGAAATTTAATTTTACTAGAAAATAGATTTTCATTTGGTAGCTTCAAATTGAAAATATGGCTGATATCTTTTTGTCGCCAATATTCTTTCCCAATTTCCGCTTCTTCGGATTCCAATAATTCATTTTGCCAATCTGAAAAAACAATGTATTGTACTGGTTCATTTGTGATGCTATCATCATACAAATCTCCAGTGTAAGCACGACTTATTTCTGCTACGAAATTATTAAGTGAGGTTGCATCTGCGTATAGAGCAGGTAAGTTTAACAGCAATAGATATTTAGATGCTGACAGAGTAGCTAGAGATATCTGTAATGAGGATGATTTCTCAAAGTGAAAAGTTTGCTGTTTAGCAGATTCAATAACTAATCCAACAGCATTTTTTTGTTCTTCAGGTTTCATCGCTCTGAAGTCGTGTTCTTCTATT
This sequence comes from Nostoc sp. LPT, assembly GCF_017115165.1. GTDB lineage: Bacteria > Cyanobacteriota > Cyanobacteriia > Cyanobacteriales > Nostocaceae > Nostoc. The sequence continues at coordinate 60,738 of NZ_JABXKF010000090.1, forward strand.
AAGACATTGCCACTATTTTCAATCACTTGCAGTGGAATACTCATCCCTGGTAAGCAACGAAAACTAGTGCCAAGAATTTCATGTCTCTTGACAACAGTTTTTAAGGCAATTTTAAATGCTTCAATATTTAAATCACCTGTAATTTCCACTGTACAAAATGAACGATAGGCAAGGCTATGCTTATCTTGTTGTAGTAGCCATAAATGTTTTTGTTGCGGCGAAAGTTGAAAACCCTGAATTACTTTCTTATTCATGATATATAATTTGATAACTTGTTAATTAGTTAATAATTATTCATGCTGTTTAGTGTATGCGTCTTATGAGTGAATAATTATTTAAAAATGATGTTGAAAAGGCTCACCCATCGCAGTTAAAATTTTTCTTGAACCAGAGTAAGGATTGCGTCCGTGAGCTGTCAACATATTATCTAACATTAATATATTCCCTTTCTGCCAAGGGTAAACAATCGTTTCTTGTTGATAAGCTTCACGAATTTCTGCAATAACTGAGTCTTCAATAGGAGAACCATCACCATAAAAAGTGTTGTAGGGTAAATCTTCTTCTGTAAACTCGTTGAAAAATTTTTCTCGAAATTGTGTTGGTAAACTCGAAACATGCCAAAAAACAACATGATTAAACCAAACCATTTCACCCGTTTTTGGATGTTGTGCTATGGCTGGACGAACTTGACGAGTTCTTAAACGATCGCTATCTTTCCACTCAACCTGAATGCAAGCGTTATAACAATACTCTTCCATCACAGCTTTGTCTGTTGTGTGAAAGGCTTTTTGCCAAGGTAAACCAAAGCCATCACCATAGTTGCGAACTAACATCCACCCTTTTTCTTGAAAGCGTTCTCTAATCTGAGGGTGAATATGTTGAAATACTTTTCTCACATCAGCAATTGGAGTTTCTCCTCCTTGATTTGCAGGTTCAATGCAGCAAAACCATATCTTCATCGGATAGGTACTGGCATAGGATGACTCATTATGTAAAGCAATGGTTTGGTCAGCTGGAAATTCGGTAGATGTATAAACTTTTTCGCTTAACTTAGTACGAGGTGTGGAAGATTCTATGTAAGGCATTAATTCAGGACATACGGCACTAACGAATTGCTCAAAATCCTCTTTTTGATTAATAGCAAAGCCTCTAAATAAAATTCCTCCATATTTCAACAATTTATTGATAATGAATTGTTGATTGTTCTCAGCCCAGATTTGTAAATTAATATCACTGACTTTAGGCGTAATAACTAAAGGTAAATTTACTTCAGGTTGCAAAAATTTTTCTGTTATTAATTCTTGTTCAGATAAATTGATTACTGTAGGTTTGGGTTGTGATTTAAAGGCTTTAAATTTTTGGCGACGAGCTTGTTGAAATTCCTGTTGCTTTGTCTCGTGTCTTTGCTTATCTGCTGTTTTCAGTATTTCTTTGATAGCTGTAAATTTAATATTAGGTTGAGCAACAACTGCACGCAAAATTATTGCATAATCTGTAATAAATTTAGCAATTTTGGAAGCATTAAATAAGTCTGTGCTGTATTCCAACCTACCACTCAACCCTTGTTTGCTTTCCCACATATTAAGTAGTAAATCAAATTTAGCCGTACCATTGTCAATATCTTCAAAAACTTTCAATTTCAAACCCTCTAGTTCCAGTCGCGATGTTGGGGCATTTTGCAGGACAAACTTGGATTGGAACAGAGGTGTATGAGCCAAATCTCGCTCTGGCTTCAGAGCTAATACTAACTTGTCAAACGGCATATCCTGATGTTCATAAGCGGCCAAAGTTACCTCACGAACACGTTTCAACAATTCCTGAAAAGTTGGGTTACCAGATAAATCAGTACGTAATACTAGCTGATTAACAAAAAAACCAATAATCTTCTCTGTTTCTGGAAAATTACGATTAGCAACATCAGTACCTACAACAATATCATCCTGCTTCGTGCAGTAATGGATCAAGGTCTTGAATGCTGCCATTAGAGTCATAAATAGAGTTACTCCCTCCCGATGGCTAAGTGCTTTAATTTCTTCACAAAGTTCTTTTGGCAGTTCTACATGTTGCCTGGCACCGCGAAAAGTTTGGATTTCAGGACGGGGATAGTCGGTAGGCAATTCCAGCACAGGTAAGTTAGCAAGTTGCTGTTTCCAGTAAGATAAGTGCTTCTCCATTACTTCTCCTTGCAGCCAGTGATTTTGCCAATAGGCGAAGTCTGCATATTGAATTGGCAACTCTGGCAAAAGTGTTCGCGTAGCGTCTGTCTGCGACACGCTGCGCGAACGCAGAGAAGGTTCTCCTTTACTGAAAGCTGCATAAAGGGTGGAAAATTCACGAAAAAATATACCAGTTGACCAACCATCAACGGCAATATGGTGGATTGTGAATAGCAGCAAGTATTCCTGCAAACTTGTTTGTAGGAGTATTAGTCGCAGCAAGGGACCAGTTGCTAAATCAAAAGGTTTTTGAGCTATCTCTGTTGTTAGTCGGTTGACTTGTGCTTGCCGTTTAACTTCTGGTATAGAGAGCAAGTTCACCACTGGTAGGGTCACAGTTACAGTAGGATGAATAACCTGAACTGCTTGTTCCTCAACTACCTCAAAAGTAGTACGTAACGCTTCATGGCGTCGCACAATTTCCTTGAGACTTTGTTCTAGGGCATCTACGTTAAGCGCACCTGTTAGCTGTACACACACTAGTTCACTGTAGGAAGCATTGCCGGGATCTAACTGTTGAAGAAACCATAGCCGATGCTGAGCAAAAGACAGAGGAACAGAACCTTGGTGGGTGCGACGAGGAATAACTATTTGTTGAGTATTAGGCTCATGCTGACCCCGTAAGCGCTTTTCTAAAATTGCTTGTTTAGCAGGTGAGAGCTTAGAACGTCGTTTAATAATTTCATCTGTTTTGCTATCCATAATATTATCCTTATAATTTATGAATTTTTTATGACTAATCAACTAAGTAATTACTTGAAAATTTACATAAGAAGGTACAGGCTGAATCCGACTTAAATCATTTTCAAAAGTCACTGAATTGCCATTCTGATCAATTTCCTTAAACCCTGCAAATTTATAAGATATGTACATCATTCGATTGCGATCGTTTGGTACAAACTCTGCTAAAAGACGAACATTACTGCTTTGAGCCAGACCCATAATATGATTTAACATAATTGTCCCGACTCCCCTCGACATAACACGACAAGACATCAGCAAAAGCTTGACTGTCCATGACTTAGGCTGACATTCAATCAGAACTAAACCGATCTTTCCGTAGCTGCCATACTTATCTTCCAGACTTGCAATTAGCAGTTTATGATTTTCTGATTGGCGAAAATGATTGAGTTCGTCGTAGGAGTAGGTATAACCAGTTGTATTCAATTGGTTAGTTCTTAGTGTTAATTCTTCTGCACGCTGTAAGTCTTCTTCTTTAGCAAAAGATATTGTGAAATTCATATTGAGAGTAGCTAAGAATTCGTCTGCTGTGCCAACAAATTCTTTCTCTGCATTTTGACGCTCAATATCACTAACATACATCAATCTTCTAATTCGTGAATCTTCCGTAATAAAACGTGGATTCATGACAGGCATATCTAAAATACTACTTATTTCATCTGTGTTTATACACAGTATTTCTGGCAAGGTAAATTTTACTTCTTCTAGTTCAAATAATTGGTCATCAATGAAAGCGATCGCATTCATCCCAATATTAAGTAACTTAGCAACTTCTTTGATAGAGGCAGCCTTAGAATTCCAATTTATTTGTGGGTATAAAAAATACTCTTTCAACCCAAATTCTTCTAGTTTAGTTATTGCTGTAGCATATTCATTCTTACTTGCTATAGATTGTAGAATACCACGATTATCTAAAGTCTGAATAAGATTTACTATATTTTCTCGCAGAGAGACTTTCTCATCTTCCAGCAAAATCCCATGCCAGATGGTATTATCCAAATCCCAAACGAGACATTTAATAACTTTTTTGTCTTTTTGTTTGCTATTTACGTTTTGTTCTTGAGTACTAATCATATATTAACTTTTCTCTGCTAATTTCTTTTCCAAGCCAGTAGTAACAGTTGTAAAAAGATAATCTTGATAACCTGAGTCTGCGATAGTAATTTCTTGAATTTGAGTACTACCTTCAATGATTTCCATAATTTTAGAGTCGCGTAAATACCTTTCTACTGGGTATTCACTACTACAACCATTGCCACCATGAATTTGCACGCCATCATTTGCTATTTTGGTAGCGACTGTGGATGCAAAGTACTTAGCAATAGAAGTCTCCACAATCGAGTTAGGGTCGTTAATGTCTTTGAGATAACCAGCTTGATAACACAGAAGTCTTGCTGCTTTCACGTTAGTAATCATCTGACTAATCATTTGACGGATTAATTGATGTTCTTTTAGATAAACACCAAACTGTTTTCGCTCATTTGTATACTTGATACAAGCTTCTAAACAAGCTTGAGCAATACCTACACAACCCCATGCCACACTATATCTACCATAATCAAGCGCAGTCGCAGCAATGTAGGAAAATCCCAAACCTAGTTTACCTACTAAATTTTCTACAGAAACGTGACAGTCATTAAAGTGCAATTCTGCTGACATTGAAGCTCTAACACCTAAAATACCAGACATTGGTTTTACTGACAGTCCAGGACTATTTTTTTCAATTAAAAAAGCAGTGGGTTTACCCTCACATTTAGCAAAGACCAAAAATACATTTGCTATTTGTCCATAAGTAATCCATTTCTTTTGCCCATTTAAGATATAAGCATCACCAGCAAGTGTTGCTGTTGTTTCTACACTTTTGGCATCGCTACCTACATTCGGTTCGCTTAACGCAAAAGCAGCAATAGTTTCACCAGATGCAAATTTAGGAAGCCAATACTGTTTTTGAGATTTATTACCCCATTTAGACAAAGCATGAGCCACCATGTTGTGAACTGTCAACAAACTCCGTACCGAAGAACATCCCCGTCCAATTTCCTCGTTGAGAATGCCATAGGTAATCATGTCCATTGCTTGTCCGCCATATTCTTGGGGCAATATAGCACCGAGAAAACCACGTTGAGCTATTTTCTTAATTAGTTGTGGCGGGGTAAATTCTTTGCTATCCCATTCGCCAGCATCAGGGCATATTTCTTGATTAACAAAAGTTCTAAATTCCGCTTTGGCGTTTTTTTGTTGAGCAGATAGTTCCAGTTTCATAATACCATTTTTGCCACATAAAATGGCAATTTATATTTTATCAAGAAGAACTCAGAAGTCAGTCGTCAGAATTCAGAATGTATTCTGTACGAGTAGCTGATAGAGTAACGATTCGCCGTGTTCGCTGGCATCTGAGTATTAGATTAAAACCTTGTCTCCTCCTGGGCAAAAATAAATTCAAATATTCTTCCTTCTTAAAACTCTATCCCTTAAGAGCGGGACACTGCGCGTAGCTTGCTTCCCTGTAAGGGTACATGGGTAGAGTATTCTGAATTCAGAATTCTAACTAGTTTTTATTACTGCACGAGAATAGCAGTTTTACGTTCAATCAAATTGGCGAGAGAATTGATTGTGCGGAAATTTTCAAATTCTAAGTCCTCGTTTTCAATGGCAATCTGAAACTCTTGCTCTACAAACAAAACAAGTTGCATGGCAAACATAGAATTGACAAAACCTAGAGCAAAAATGTCTTCATCTGGTTGCAAATCATGATTACCGAAAAATTTTGAAAGAAAAGTTTTGATTTTAGCTTGAATTTTGTTCATTAGTTTCGATATTCCCTCTTTATGGATATACGTAAAATCCTTTACCACTTTTTCTACCGTACAACCCTGCATCTACCATTTTCTTGAGTAAAGTACATGGTCTGTACTTGCTATCATTAAAGCTTTCATACAAAACTTCAATGGAAAATAAAATCGTGTCTAGCCCAATTAAATCTGCTGTTTCTAAAGGTCCCATTTTGTGACCAAAACAGCCTTTAAAGATTTTGTCCACATCTTCTGCTGTAGCAACTTGGTCTTGCAATAGAAAAACAGCTTCGTTAATAGTTAACATCAAAACGCGGTTGGAAACAAAACCCGGTGAATCATTGACAATGATGCACTCTTTACCCATCTGAGCCAGCATTTGTTTTGCCGTTTCAATTGTTGCCTCAGAGGTATAATATCCACGAATCATCTCCACCATCGGCTTCATTGGTACAGGATTCATAAAGTGGATACCAACAACTTTATCGGCACGCTTGGTGACTGAAGCTATACGGGTAATGGGAATTGCTGATGTGTTAGCAGCGAATACGCAATCTGCTGGACAAATAGAATCTATTAGGGGATAGACCTCTCTTTTAATATGCCATTTTTCGGTGACATTTTCAACTACAAAGTCTGCACCATCTAAAATTTTATAGTTTGTCGAAAACTCTATTTTTCCGAGGATACTATCTGCAGTTTCTGTATTGTCACTTTTTTTGAAAAAACCCTGGAAACGGATATTATTCCTGATTTCGTGTTTAGCTTTATCGAGGATATCTTCAGAAATATCTACTAGAACAACTTGATGACCTGTTTGAGCGAGGTTTTGTGCAACCCCTATTCCCATCACCCCCGCACCAACAACACCTACTGTTTGAATATTCATGATTTCAACTAACCTCCATTTACATGTTCTTGTACTTAAGCTAGTAAGTGATTAGGAATAGTATTCACTTATGGTCTTAGTACAATTAAGCGCTGCGACCATAATTCCATTAGATCATGAATGATGTCTTTAGCTTTTCCTTCTTCTGTCTCACGATATTTATTGAGGAGGTTCTCTATAGTCTTCTCACTGTTCGCTAAGGTCAAAACATCAAACACTTCGGCTGATACCTCTCGCTGAAATTCCTGATTATAGCTGTTCTTAATATAAAAGTACTTGTCAAACTTTTCCTGTGAATCAAACTTCTTAACCTGATGCAACGAAATATGAAGCGGAAGAAAAAGCTTAAGAGACATATAATTCCACCATGATACATCCTTTTTTCTGATCAGGTAATCTCCCACAACGGTATAGTCTAATCCTGTAGTTAAAAAACAAACTACAGCATCTTCAACAGAATCTACAATTGGTTCAACATTGTTATTAAATGACGTATTAAGCAAAATTGGAATGCCTGTCAATTGTTTAAATGAGTTAATTAAATCCCAATATTTTTTGTTTGTTTTTTGTGATACAGTTTGGATTCTAGCTGTTCCATCAACATGAGTCACGGCCCCTAACATTTGACGTTTATCTTCTCTGACATTAACTACAAATATCATGAATGGGAGTTGTTTTTGATTATGTGGAACTTCAAAGAATTCATCCACATCTTCTTCTAAAACAGACGGAGCAAAAGGTCTGTAGCCTTCCCGCTTCTTGATCATTTTGTTAATACGAGTTTTATTTTCTTCTGGGCGGGGATCTCCAAGAATACTTCTATTCCCCAAAGCTCTTGGTCCAAATTCAGAACGACCTTGAACCCATCCCACAACATAACCACTTGCTAGTAACTTTGCTGTCTGTTCCGGAACATTGTCCAATTTCTCGAATGCAATAAAATCTTGCCATTGCGTCAATTGGTTTAAAACAGAGGAAGAACTCCCGATATCTGTTCCCCAGTACACATGCTCAAGCTGAGACGACTTCTTAGCCATTGGATTGGCATTATAGTACGCATATAAAGCTGCGCCTAACGCGCAACCAGCATCGTGAGCCGCAGGCTGAACAAATACATTTTCAAACATTCCAGAGCGCAAGATTTTTCCATTAAGAGTACAGTTATGAGCTACTCCTCCTGCCATACATAGGTTTTTCTGTTTAGTTTCCTGTTGATAGTATTGAATTACATGAAAAGCTATATTCTCCAAGGCTTCTTGAAGTGATGCGGCAATATCCTTATGCGTTTGCGTGAAGGGTTCCCCTTTCCGACGTGGCATCCCTAAATCAAAGAGTGAGATTATCTTGTCGGAGTGAATCACATAGTCTCCGTTGGGAAATAACGTATATAGTGTTTGGAATAAATTTCTATATTTTTCTGGATCTCCATAAGGAGCTAGTCCCATCACTTTATATTCATCGAATAGGGTGTAACCTAAAAAACCTATTACGTTATCATAAAACTGACCAAGAGATTTCGATTCAGGAATGTCGGTTATGTGCTTAAGTATTGTGCCCTCTCCCTCAAAAACCATACCAGAAATATTTTCTCCCTCCCCATCAAAAGTTGTAACAAGAGTGCTTTCATAACCAGAAAGTGCCAGTGCGCTCATTGCATGTGCATGATGATGATGAACAAAACAAAGTTTATCTGGATCTATTTCAGAGTTTAATCCCCTGCAAAAAACGTTCTGAACAAAGATTATAGGGTCAATTATTGGTAGCGCCGAGTCATTTCCTAGAGAATGTAGTTTCAGGCCCATCTCGAAGGTTTTCTTTGAGCAGTAATAGGCAATTAGGTCTACTTCCTCTAATTGTATGCCTTTACTTTTCAAGCATAAACGTAATGATTCGCTGGGAAACTTGTTCGTATGCTTTATTCGATTGAGCCTTTCTTCCTCGATTGCAAAAATAACTTCTCCATCCTCAACTAAAACAATCGCTGAGTCGTGACATAATGCTATCGATCTGTCATAATTCTCGTGAACAAGGTTGGGTCCTCCAGAAATTCCTAAAACTAGCATTTTTACTACCTCAGTATTCTCTAGCAGTTGATAAACATTTGATTTGTGAGATGTTACGTGAGGATTGTCCCTGGTCATTTGTCATTAGTCTTTTGTGATTACAAATGACCAAAAACAAATGATGAGCCTCACAAGTCTTCTTATAATTCATTTAGAATTGCTATAGTTTTACAATTGCATGTCGGCAGTTGTATTTCTTTCCCTAGTTGTATTAATTTCGTCTTCAGATAACCCTTCCAACTCTTCTATGAAAATTTCTTCAATAACCAAAGCTAACTCGGCGACAGTTGGTGCTTCAAAGAGAGAACGAACAGATAGTTCTATCTGGAAATTTTTACGAAGCTGAGAAATTAATACGGTTCCTATTAAGGAGTCTCCTCCTAACTCGAAGAAGTTGTCATGAATGCCTACCTGCTCAATCCCTAGTAATTCTTGATAGATATCAGCAACCCTAGACTCGCTCTGACTGGTAGGAGCAACATAAGCATTTTTCAGTTGGGGTCTTTGGTGTGCTGATTTAGATATGTTGGTCTTCTCTAGGACTTCTAAGGAAAATTTCTGTTCAACCTCAGTTAGTAAATCCTGGGTTAATACAACTATCTGAGGCACCGTGCTACTGAACAGAATCCGTCTAAATGCCTCAATGCCTTCTTCTGGTCTCATTCCTGGCGCAATCTCTTTCTTTGTTATTGCCCTATACTGTGCTTCAACGGCTACTGCCGTTCCTAAATTGCTCCATCTATCCCAGTCAATGGCTCTGGTAAAGTTGCCGTATTTAGAGACACTGTAGTGAGCGAACGCGTCAATAAAGGCATTTTCAGCAATGTAGTCTACCATACCCACTACAGGTTGAAATGTACTACTTGATGAACAGAGTACAAAGAAATCCAGTTTGGCATTCTTAAAGAGAATATCGAGGATTCGTGTTCCCTTAACTTTCGGTGCAAGAGCATTTGCTGCTGCTGCTTTCGTTTTTAGTTGAATAAGACCTCCCCCTGGAACTACTGCGGCATGAATCACCCCATGAATCTGACCAAATTGATGATTGGCCTGAGCGATCGCAGCCGACATTTGTTCAAGGTTGGCAACATCGGCGCTGACTACCAATACCTCTGCACCCAACGCCTCGATCGCTTGTAATTTTCGGATTTTACAGCTGATGCTGTCGGATTCATCATGAGTGGATAGCCATTGTAACCACTTGTTGCGATCGGGAAAAGCTGAACGCCCAGTCAGTACCAGTTTTGCTTTTACAGTCTGTGCCAGATACTCGGCCAGTAGTAGACCAACGCCTCCTAATCCACCCGTAATCAGATAGACTCCCCCTTGGTTTAAGCGTGGTTTTCCTTCAACAGTTTTATGCAGTCGGATTGGCTCAAAGGTCTGTACCCAGCGATGATTGCCACGGTAGGCGATAATCTGATCAGATGGTTGAGTAGTGAGTTCTGTCAGTAGCTGGTCTACTAGTTTATCCCCTTGCCAACTTTCTAGTTCGGGAATAACGACATCAATACTACGACAGTTTATATTTGGGTACTCTATCGGAATCATTTTACAGGGCCCGAGAACTAGTGCTTTCTCTGGAGACAGCACCTCTTCACCTGTTAATTCCTGCATATTATTTGACACGATTCCAATTTCAAGGGAATCTGTAAGATTTTGTTCTCCAATTGCCTGCGCTAGAAATAGCAAGCTGTAAAAGTCTAAATTTTGAGAGTCTACCGATTCAAGTCCTAATTTTATATGATCAGGTGGTGTAACACTCCATAAATAAACAATTATTTTTGGGGTCAAGTCCAGGGTGCAAAGTTCTTTGAGTAGGGTGTTGTAGTCATCCCGTTGCTGAGGATTGATCGTATATACGTGTTGATCAAGTCCATCTGTAGAAGATTTGCTCTCGCTACGAAATTGCTCTCCCATCTTGACAGTAATAACATTCTGGTTCTCAAGTTTGAGTCGCTTCACTATTTGGGCACCCAAGCCGCACTCATCGAGAAATACTAACCAGCATCTTGGCTGAGTCAATTTAAAAGGCTGGGGCGGCATTGAGCGTTTCCAGGATGGGATATAGAACCAGTCAGCAATGTCCGGCTTTTTATCTGACAAGACTTGAGGCATCTTGTCAACATCTTTTTGATCGACTAAAGCTGTAAATGCTGCTGGTGCTGATAATGCTGTTGACGAAGAAGCCTGAGCAATAAAGACATGTTCCCCAAAGGCTTCAAATTCAGAGAAAGCTGCCACCTCAATAAAACCACAGGAGTTTAGTGCTTCCTGCCACTGCTCTTTTGATAAAAATGGATTAGCCATGTTGCGGCTGCCTTTTTCATCTTCTATGGGATTCATGATTAGAGCATCAATCATGTCCGACTCTGGTCTAGGTTGAGTGATCTCCCAGAGCAGTAAGAAGCCTCCAGGAGCTAATAAAGAGTGAACATACTGAAGGGTTTCTTTGATGTTGCGGGCTATGTGCAATACATTGACAGCTACCACTACGTCAAAGCTGTGGCTATTGTACCCCTGGTCTTGAGGCGATCGCTCGATGTCTAGTAAGCCATATTGGACAAAAGGATACGCACTAAACTTATTTTTGGCTTCTTTGACAAAAAAACCGCCCACATCGGTAAAAGTATAGTTTGTTTGCTGGGACGATAACACAGGTAGCAATTCCACCGTGGCGATCCCAGTTCCACCGCCGATTTCTAAAATTCTTAGATTCACGTCTGCGGGTAAAGCCATTGCCAGCTTTTCCACCATTGCCCGCATAATGCTTCTTAAGTAAACCTCAGAGGGCAAGTATTGTCGAGAAATTTCTCCTTCCTTGACTAATGTAGCAACATGCAACTCCAATGGTTCTTTTTGACCAGTAAGCACAGCTACCAGATTTTCACCAAATATCTGGATCAGGTTTATATCTTGAGGTGTATCTGCCCATCTGACTCTGACTTCTTCTAGAATAGTGTGGATATGGTCTGTTGATGATGATAAAAAGTTGGTAAATAGGCCTTCCTCTTGGTGTAACTGACCTTGCTCTACCAGTACTTCCAGCCACCTACACAACAATTCACGGTATTTAGGAATAATAGAACATTGCTCAAATAATTCCTCAATAGAATACTTTTTAGCTAGATCGCTAAATGCACCTAAACGCTTCAGGGCAAGGCTCATGTAAGCAGTACATAAACGATCTAACCATTGTTTGTTTGCTCGATAAGTTTGATCGTCAAATTCCAAGCTCCCTTGAATCGCTTGCATCTGAGCAGCCTCTACTAGAGATTTCCAAAGCTCTGATGCTGTTGGTCTTGGGTGGATCTGTCTGGCTGAGGGTAATGGTTGTTGTAGTTCAATCCAGTAACGTTGGCGCTCAAAGGGATAAGTTGGTAAGGGAAGGCGATGACGGCGCTCATTGGCATAAAAACCCGACCAATCAATCTGGACTCCTGAGAGCCACAACTGACCTAATGTCTTAAGTAAGAAAGCCAAATCTGGCTGTCGCTCGTAGGAATGCCGGAGCGAGGGCAGTATAACTTGATCTGTAGAGGAGCCGTTATCCAAACACTGTAAAGCTAAGCTGCTCAGTGTCTGTCCCGATCCCACCTCCAACAGAATCGGATTTTGTTTTTTCCACAATTGTTGAACTCCATCTGCAAAACGCACAGTTTCGCATAGATGCCTTGCCCAGTATGTGGGATCTGTAGCTTCGGCGGCTGTAATCCAGGTTCCCGTGACATTAGATAAATAGGGAATTTTGGGTGGCTGGAGACTGACAGTTTTTACCAAGTCGGTGAAGGCTTGTGCGATCGCATCCATCATGTTTGAATGAAAAGCATGGGAAGTTTGCAAACGCCGACAGGCTAATCCCCTTTGAGTCAACTTGCTTTCTAATTCATCCACAGCCTCTATGACGCCAGCAATTACGCACTGTTGCGAACCGTTGATTGCTGACAAACAAAGATTCTCATTCAACAGCGGACGCACCTCTTCTTCTGAAAGGGGGACAGCCAACATTGCGCCACTTGGTAATTCCTGAATCATTTGCGCTCTTTTAGCGACAAGAGTCAGAGCATCTTCAACAGACAACACCCCTGCCAATGTAGCCGCAACGTATTCACCGATGCTGTAGCCAATCATTGCTCTAGGACGAATTCCCCATGACATCCACAACTGGGCCAAGGCGTACTCAATCACAAAAACAGCTGGCTGAGTCAGAGCGGTTTGATTGAGTTTTTCAGTGGCTACATCTGTTTGTTCGACGCCACGACCTAACATTTTTCGCAAATCTAACCCAGCAGCAAAAGTATTTTGTTTTTGCTGACTGTCATTCTCACTGTTTCTACTGGGATACAGGATATCTCGCAAATCTTGATTAACAAGCGGTTTGAGAAATTCACAACAATAGTCAATTTGTTGGCGAAATGTCAGTTCAACTTGGTAAAGTTCAAGAGCCATATTGACATATTGAGTACCAAGCCCTGGAAACATGAAGGCTAGGGAACGTTCTTCAGTTTGTTGAACATTGACAAGTAAGCGCTTTGGATCTTCAAGTGCAGCGATCGCATCTGCAATATCTTGACAAACAACTGTCTGCCGATACTCAAAAGCTTGTCGTCCACACTGCAAGGTGTAAGCAACATCTGCGAGGTTTAAATCAGGATGCTGTTTGAGGAAATCTACCAGATTGACAGTAGCGCTTTTTAATGCTGTGTCTGTTTTGGCTGAAAGTACTAATAACTGCCAAGGACGAGAAGGGCTAGATTTTGGCAGGATTGGAGCTTGTTCTAAAATTACGTGAGCATTAGTCCCACCTATACCCAAAGAACTCACACCTGCACGGCGAGGGGTATGAGTAGTTTTCCATTCCCTCAGCTTGGTGTTGACGTAAAAAGGACTGTTGGCAAAATCAATTTGTGGATTCGGTTCTTCAAAATTTAAGCTGGGGGGTATTTGTTGATGTTTGAGAGCCAAAACAGTTTTGATTAAACTTGTAACTCCTGCTGCTGCATCCAAATGACCAATATTCGTTTTCACTGAACCGATTGCACAAAATCTCTTTTTATCTGTACTTTCACGAAACACATTGGTTAAAGCAGAAATTTCAATCGGATCGCCTAAGACAGTTCCTGAACCGTGAGCTTCTATATAGCTAATGGTTTCAGGTTCCACCCCAGCCAAAGCCAGTGCTTCTGCGACTACATCTGCTTGTCCGTTTACACTGGGTGCTGTATAACCGATTTTACCAGAACCATCGTTATTGATAGCACTACCTTTAATTACAGCATATATATTGTCACCATCGGCGATCGCCTCAGACAACCGCTTCAAAACTACAATTCCTACACCATTACCAATAATCGTTCCCTTGGCTTTAGCATCAAAGGCGCGACAGTGGCCGTCAGGTGATAGAACACCGCCTTCTTGATACAAATACCCTGTTTTTTGGAGAATATTAATCGATACTCCCCCCGCTAAAGCCATATCGCATTGGTAATTTAATAGACTTTGGCAAGCTAGAGAAGTTGCAACTAAGGAAGTAGAACAAGCAGTTTGTACTGTCAGACTTGGGCCTGTAAGATTTAATTTATAGGAAACGCGAGTCGCTAGGAAATCTTTATCGTTACCAATTCCTTTTTGAAAAATGCTAGCTAATGAAGCGCGATCGCTCTTTAAATCCAATGATAAATAATTATTTGAACTAGCACCAGCATAAACTCCAATCCGGCTTTCGCAACGTTGGGAATCATAGCCAGCATTTTCTAATGCCTCCCATGCACACTCCAAAAATAAACGATGCTGTGGGTCTGTAATTTCTGCTTCTTTAGGGTTAAAGCTGAAGAATGAAGCATCAAATAAATCTACATTTTTTAAGACAGCAAGGCTTTTTACATAACTAGGATTATTAAGTAATTCTGGGTCAATTCCAGCATCAAGTAATTCTGCATCTGTAAAAGTAGATATTGATTCTACTCCAGAGCATAAATTTTCCCAAAAACTTTTAATACTATTAGCACCGGGAAAACGTCCTGATATGCCAATAATTGCAATTTCTTGTATTGATTCGTAACTATTCATTACTCCTATCTTACCTCATTAAATTACACATTTTCTTAGAGCAAACGACTAGCCACTACAACTTTACCCAACCAAGGAAATTCCAACAACAACCCTAAAATATTACCTATTATTGGATTTACCTCATTTGCCGCATGTAAAACCATCTCGAAATTCCACTCATTGACTGTGTTTATGCCCAAAGCAATCGTGGTTTCAAGGTTTTCCGCTTGATGCCACCACATAGACGGAATATATAAAAGTTCTCCTGGAGTTAGGATAAATTCCACTGGTGTTACATTGGTATACAATGGAAATTTTTCTAAATCTGGTTTAAAAGCATCAACTTCCCCATCGTAGACAAATTCTTGTTGATCGGGTGGTATTAAGATTAATCGCTTCTGTCCATAAATTCCTGCTAGCCATCCTTGTGTACAAAACGAATCAATGTGAAGCCCTACTGATGACTCTTTACGACCTATAATAAGATAGATATATTGTTGAAACCCATATTTATTAAACAGTTCTTCTGGGAAAGTTTCTAATAAATTATGGCAATAAACTGGAACTTCGCAATCTTCGTAAAGCTCTGGATGTTCAAACATATGAAAGTCGAAAAGGTAGAGTGATTGTTCGGTATCACCTTTCTCTAGATAATCTATATAATCCGCAATAGTTATTGATATATTAGTTCCATTATTTCTATCTCTCACACCATCAGTTTTTACTGACCCATATTTATCTCTGAAGAAATTTAAAGTCTACTTTGCTGAAGCTTTCCAATTTTTAACTATATCAGTAATAATGACTGGCTTGCCAATAGATGCATACTCTTTAACAAATTCTTCGTATGATAGATTGCTGCGACGCTCAATATAATCAATTGGTGTCCATATTAACTTACGTTGATTTTTGAGTAATATTCTCTTCAGTAAATATGCACTTATCAGTATTATTAAAATAAATATAAATGTCACAAAACTTGAGACAAGAATAATTGGAACCCCAAAAATAAATGAGTGCAAAGTAGTAGTCAAATTTGCTATTTGCATAGTTTTGCGGAGAGTCCTTTTTACTTATTTACGTGACTTACGAGTTTGCTTTTGTCGGTTTAGAGCCAATTTCTGTTTTTCAGATCGGTTATGGATCTCTTTAAAGGAATGTTGTTTTGGCTGTTCTTGACTAAGATGTTTTGCCAACAAACTGATACTAGGATATTGAAACATTTCTACTACTGAGATATCGCGTTGCAGTTGTTCTCGTAGTTGCGCGTTTACCTGAGAAATCAGTAAAGAATGACCGCCTAAATCGAAAAAGTTATCGTTAATACTAACTTTTTCAACACCGAGTACTGTTTGCCACGTACTAGCAATGGTCTGCTGTAGCTCTGTTTCGGGAGCCACATAAAGGTTGTTGTGGGTAGAGTAACTTTCTGGCAACGGTAAAACGCGACGATTTACCTTGCCATTGGGGGTCAAAGGGAGTGCGTCTAAGAATATAAAAGCCGTTGGCACCATGTATTCAGGTAGTTTTTCTCTGAGGAAATCTCGGAGTTGAGGTACTCGTTCACGCACTAAGCTTCCTTGCCAGGGAGTATTAGCGTAATCGTGCCAAGGACGGGATGAAGCAGGTACAGTAGCAGGCAAACAGAAATACTGAGTAGCATTAGGTATAGAGTGCGTGAAGATCACGTCATAGCGATCGCCTGCACCATTACCTGACCAAGTAATTTGGACTGAGTAAGGGAAGTCTTTTTCTAATGCCCAGAAGACTTCTGGCTCTACGCCTTGATTTTCAAGGGAGCTTAAAACCTGCTTAATCTCGCCTACAGTTTCTGTTGCCTCACTATTTCCCAACCACTGCACGAGCTGAAGGTCTGCAATCACACGGGCATTCGGTACACCAGTAAGACCTAAAAATTGGGGCGCAGTTTCTCCTAAGATGCGGCAGACTGAGGATAGGGTTAAATCTTCTTTGTTCCAATCGAGCCAGCTGATTTCCGTTGTTGAAGGTGCTTTATCGTCCACATGGAGAATGACATCATAACGGAATTTGGTTAATTCATTCTGGGAACAACCACGCTCTAGCAAAATATCAACATGACTAATTTTAGGTAGATGCTGTTTGAGGGCAGTAAAGAAAGCGGGATCGATGACTAATTGTTTTTCCTCGAACAACTGTTTTTGCACACGCTGTTGCAATGTTTCTCTAGAGAGAGTTTCTGATGCCCGATAAAGTTGAACTGAGGCGTGGAATGCTTCCAATAAAGGCAGACTGCGAATATCTCCTAGAAAAATGAAGCCACCTGGTTCTACAGCATTGACTGCTTTTTCCAGAACCTGTAGCAAATAGTCAATGCTTGGGAAGTACTGAGCCACAGAGACAATTAACACCGCATCAAAGCTATTCTCTGCCACATCGTCAAAATCTGAAGCGCTTCTCTGGCTGAGTGTGACTCCTGCTAATGGCTGTTCTAGGGTGTCTAACTGCTGTTGGAGAACTTGGAGGGCATTTTGTGATGGGTCTGTTGCCCAGTACTGTTGGCAATGAGGCGCAATGCTCAAAACCATAAGGCCGCTACCCCCACAACCGATTTCTAAAACCCGATTGGGCTGCAAAGCCAAGATGCGCCCGGTGGTTTGCTCCATCCACTCGCGCACTTCTTCGTCTGGGATAGATGCCCCTGTATAGCTGCTTTCCCAACCTTTGATATAGAAGCCGGAGTGTTGAGTGGTATCAAACTTTTTATAGAGGCTATCAAAAACACTTTGCCACTGCAAGGTTTGCTGAATGTCTAACGCTTCTATCGTTTCCAGTTGATACTGTCCGACAATATAAGCAATCAAGCGCTGATGGTCTAAGTCGTCATTGTGAGCAACAACCACCGCTTCCCGAACGCTTGGGTGTTGATTTAGTAAAGCTTCTATTTCTCCTAATTCAATGCGGAAACCCCGAATCTTGACTTGATGATCGATGCGTCCGAGAAATTCCAGGTTGCCATTGCTGAGGTAGCTAACTAAGTCGCCTGTCTGATAAAGACGCTCCCCAGGTTTTGAACTGTAGGGGTTAGGAATAAACTTTTCTGCTGTTAAGTCTGGTCGGTTGAGGTAGCCTCGAGCAACACCGACACCTCCAATGTACAATTCACCAGGAGTTCCTACAGGTACGAGTTGTAGATAAGGATCGAGGATGTAGGTTTGGACTTGGGGAATAGGTTTGCCAATCGGCACTTCGTCCGCTGTCGATACTGATAAGTCACACAGTGTAGCTACAATCGTTGTTTCTGTAGGCCCGTAGGTGTTGACAAGGCGTACTCGTTGACCAACCTGCTGCTGCCATGTTGTCAGGTGTTTTCTATTGGCTTTTTCGCCACCAATGATCGCTAATCGCAGAGAATCGGGAAGTGCCAAATTGGCTGTTGCTAATTCAGCGGTAACTTGATGCCAAAAGGCGGTAGGCAAATCTAGGACTGTTATCCCCCAATCACGACAATGCTGTAAAAATTGAGGCGTCGAACTTAACATCTCATCTGTACGCAGTATGAGAGTAGCACCACAGATCAGACAGGGAAAGATTTCTTCTGCAGCAGCATCAAAGCTGATGGAAGCAAATTGCAGCACTCTATCGCTTGCTTCTAGTTCGTATTCTAAACAGGCAATTTCGGCATAACTCGCCAAAGAGCGATGCTGAATAGTCACGCCCTTGGGAGTTCCCGTGGAGCCAGAGGTGTAAATAATATAGACAAGGTTTTCTGGTTGGGTCTGATTGATAAGATTTTCCTGGCTTTCTTCGGCTATAGCGCTCTTGTTTGTATCAAGGCACACGACTTGTGACTGAAGTGCAGGCAGAACAGCTACCAGTGATTGCAGGGTCAGAAGGACTGACACCTGAGCATCTCTCAAGATTAAAGCGAGACGTTCTTTTGGATAAGCAGGATCTAGAGGCACATACGCACCTCCAGCTTTGAGGATCGCCAAGAGTCCGATCGCCATCTCTAAAGAGCGCTGTATACAAATACCAACTCGCACTTCTGGCCCAACTGCAAGGGCTTTTAGATAATGTGCTAGCTGATTCGCACGCTGGTTCAATTCTGTGTAAGTTAAATGCTGGTTTTGAAATACCACTGCGATCGCATTTGGTGTCCGTTCTACCTGTGCCTCAAACAGTTGATGAATGCATTGTTCGGAGGAATTTGGAATTGGAGATTGATTCCTACTAAGTTGTAGTAACTCCTGACGATCTGCCGTGCTCAATAGTGGTAAGTCGGATAGCCGAGTTTGAGGATGAGCAGCAATGCCTGAGAGTAAATTCTGAAAATGCCTCAGCATTCGAGTAATGGTAGCATCATCAAATAGGTCAGTATTGTAATAGAAGGATGCCCCCACTTCTTGCTCTGTAATTTCAATAGACAGGCTCAAATCAAACTGCGCTGTTTCTGTTTCTATTTTTAACAACCTCAATGCCAAACCAGGTATTTCTGGTAACTGCGAGTAATCTTGGACATTGAACATCACTTGAAACAGCGGCGTCCGACTTGTATCCCGCTCTGGTTGCACTGCTTCTACTAGTTGGTCAAAGGGCAAATCCTGGTGTGTGTAAGCTCCTAAAGCGACCTTTTTTACCCGCGTCAGCAACTCAGCAAAAGTCGGGTTGCTGCTCATATCTGTACGTAGTACTAAAGTATTGACAAAAAAGCCAATCAACCCTTTTACTTCATCACGATTGCGGTTAGCGACAGGTGTTCCGACAGCAATATCATCTTGTCCTGTATAACGATAGAGAAAAGTCTGAAATGCTGCCAATAGCAACATGAACAGAGTTACGCCCTCTTGACGAGCGATCGCCTTCAGTTCCTTAATGACTGCTTCGGACAACTCGATAGATTGTTGAGCGCCGTGTGAAGTTTGCACCGTCGGTCGTGGCCGGTCAGTAGGTAGTTTTAATGCCGCTGGTATACCCTCAAGTTGTTGCTTCCAATAAGAGAGTTGAGTTTGGAGGATTTCCCCTTGTAGCCATTGCCGCTGCCAATGTGCAAAGTCTTTGTATTGGATCGAGATTTCCGCTAAAGGTGAAGCACTTCTGGTTAAAAATGCTTTGTAAAGTAATGCAATCTCTTGTAAAAAGACTTCAGTAGACCAGCCATCAGAGATGATGTGGTGCATCTCTAGCAAAAGAATATGCTCTTGCTGTGCTAGGCGCAAAAGTTTAGCACGTAATAATGGCTCGTGCGTTAGGTCAAAAGGTCGTTGACTTTCTTGAGTCAATAATTTTTGAACTGCAACATTGCTCTGTAATTCTATATTTATTACTGATAAAGATAATTTTAGGGAAGATGCAATAATTTGTACTGGCTGTCCGTTGACTGTTGTAAATGTGGTTCTTAAAGTCTCATGTCGCCGGATAATTTCATTCAGACTTTGTTCTAGTAAACTAATGTCAAGCTGACCTTTGAGATTAACAGCTAAGGAAATATTGTAAGCTGGGTTGCCTGGTTCTAATCGGTCGAGGAACCATAGTCTCTGCTGGGCAAAAGATAGGGGATATACTTCAGCTGGCTGAACTTGGCTAAGAGACTTTGAGCGGATGAAAGCTTCTGCTGTCATTTGAGCCAGTATTTTGGTGATGAGCGATCGCCCACTCATCCCTTCAAAAAAATCTGCTACCGATACTTCTACTTCTAAATCAAGCTCAATCCGGTTTTTCAACTCAAATACTTTTAAGGAATCAAGTCCCAGCGTGCTTAATGGTTCTTCGGGATTAATATCATCTGTTGCAATTGAAAGTACTCGCCCCAAGAGTTCAATCAGATATGATTCTAAAACTGGTTGACACTCCCTTGAGGAAAGTGCCAACAGTTCAGAACGCTGTAATTGAGTTTCGTTTCTCGCAATATCACTAATTTTGAGAATGTCACTTTCAACTATATTCAGTTCGCCATTTTGAAACTGAGTGCGAGTTGCACGACGTTGAATCTTACCGCTAGAAGTTTTAGGTATACTACCTGGTTTAATTAAAACTACACCATAAACTTGTACTTCATGTTCTTGGGCGATTCCTTGCCGAATTGCACTAGCTACTTCTGCTAAATTTGGCTTGGCGCGAAACTCTAATTCTTGTACTATTACTAGCCTTTCTTCGTTGTTCACCTCTACTGTAAATGCTGCATTAGCACCGGAACGTAAGGATGGATGACTGAATTCGGCGGTTAATTCTATATCTTGTGGGTAAAGATTGCGACCACGAATAATAATTAAATCTTTTACTCTACCTGTAATGAAAAGCTCACTATTGTCCAAAAAGCCTAAGTCACCAGTCCGTAAAAATGTCCCTTCTTTTGTGTCTTTCAGATAGGCGTGGAATGTTTGCTCTGTTTCTTCTGTTCGATTCCAATAACCCTGACCTACGCTCAGTCCAGATACCCAGATTTCCCCAACTTCATCTGATGAACAGCGAGTTAGTGTTTCAGAATTAACAATGACAATCTGCTGTTGAGGAATAGTTTGACCACAACTGACAAAGGTTTGGATATCTTGACTCTGGGCATTTGCTTCAACTATCTGGTTCTGCGAAAGTGCCGATTTCTCTACAGTTTTTACTTGGGCTAAGGCTGTTTTGATCCCACCAGAAACTATCAAAGTTGCTTCCGCCATGCCGTAACAGGGGTAGAATGCTTCTGCACGAAAGCCACACTCTGCAAAGGTGGTTGCAAACTTCTCAAGAGTATCTTGTCGGACTGGTTCAGCACCATTAAACGCAACACTCCAACTACTTAAGTCGAGAGTTTCTTTTTGTTCTTGAGTAATCCTTTGAATACATTGTTCATAAGCAAAGTTGGGGCCACCACTCGTTGTGCCTTTGTAGTGAGATATAGCTTGTAACCAGCGGTAAGGTCGTTGTAAAAAAGATGCTGGAGACATTAAGATACAAGGAAAAGCACCATACAAGGGTTGCAAAATCCCACCAATCAACCCCATATCATGGTAAACAGGCAGCCAGGATACAAACTTGCTGCTGGGTGAATGTTCCATCATTTGGTAAGTTACAGCGGCGTTGTGCAGCAGATTGCCATGACTGAGCATGACTCCCTTTGGTGTGCCTGTAGAACCTGATGTATATTGCAGAAAAGCTAGGGTATCCGCATTAATTGCAGGTTGCTGCCAAGAATCTTCTAGACCCTGTACGATGTTGTCAGTTGTCAGCCAGCGAAAATTTCCCTGTTTTGTTAGGAGTGTGAGTATTGATTGTAATGTGGGGAGCATTGCTGTTGTGGTGAGAGCAACACTTGCCTGTGCATCTGTGCTAATAGCTTGTATTCTGGGCGTTTTACGTTGATTGGAAGGCGGATAAGCTGGAATCGCCACTACCCCAGCATATAGACAACCGAAAAATGCGCTTAAGTAATCCAGTCCAGGAGGATACAGTAATATGGCACGTTTCCCACTCAAACCAAGAGCTTGGAGTTGAGCTGCTACAGCCCGACTGCGCCGATCCAATTCATGGTAAGTCAGAGTTAATTCCTGAGTCTCTCCATCTTCAAGGAAAGTGAATGCTTGTGTGTGTGGCATCTTGCAGCTGCGATCGCGCAGAATATCAACGATAGTCGCACACTGAGGGAGAATTTCTGGAATTTTATTGAGAAATTGACTCATTATTATGCCTCAGGTAATTCAGATGCACGCAAACAATAGTGGCAAAATTAACCTCATACTCACTCCTGACTGAACAAGGGTTTAAGTCAGTTTTTGTGGGTATCTTAGTTTAAAAATCTACTTAAATACAGCAAACATCAAACAGTCACAACTCTTTGTCGCTCAAAGTGCTGCTTTTACAGAATTTTTTAACTCAATTGGGAAAACTCTTGAATAGACCTGAATGTTGCTTTAGGTAAGACAGGGCGAAGTTAGTAAGTAAGCCATACAAGCTTCTATATTGCTAGTAATTTTCATTTAGACTTTCTTAGATTACTAGGGATTGTGGTATTTGGCAATCCTGTAATTAATAGCGAATAATTATCAATATTGGAAATATGTGTCGTTCTAGACTATTACTAAAATATTCTATGACTTTTGATAGATGTCAACGGCTGGAAAAAGCTAACTGCTTTCAACGACCTGACTTTGGCTGAAGATGAAATTCCGTAGTCTAAGGATAGTCTAATGGCTCAGTTGTTAATTGGCACTGTGCGTAGGCGTAGCTCGCCGCAGGCATCGCCTGACGACAACGTTCAAGACTAGGATCTCCCGCAAAAACTCGCCGATTTAGCTGATGAGCGATTTCGATCATATCCTTACTTGGTAGCCAGGGAAAAATTACTGTGTCCCCAGATGCCGAAAACATCTTGATTAGCTGTTCAATCAACTGCTCCTTTAAATCTGATTCAGGAAAGATAATCACAGTCTTCGCCCGTTCAATTAACCAATCATGATCCCAATCATCGGAGGTAATGGCAATGGCAAGAGCAGCAAAGGGTATGCGTTCGATAAATTGTGGTGAAGCTGTATCGCCACAGAACAGAAAATGTTGCTTTTCCAATAAAAACCAACCCGACTGAATTTCATCAGGATTCACAACAACAGGCGAAACTGAGGTAGCTTTTGCTACAGTAACTTCTAAAGCTGGTGTTTCAGCTTTAACTACCTGGTTGGGAATTATAGTCACAATCTCTAGCTTAGAAATCAGAGGCTGTGGTAGCTTAGGTAAAGCAGGAGCAGAGATAGACTGCGATTTATCGTCCTCAATTACTTGACGAATACTCTTATGAGTTAAAGTTTCGCCTTTATGAGCACGTTGCAGAATTTCCTCGCGGACGTTTTTTGGAGTTGATGGTGCTGCCAAAAGGTAGAGCGCAGATGTGGCAATATCTATATTGTGCAAGATTTGCAGGTTCAGCTAATGCTTCATAAACATTAATAAAATTGTAAGCTGTCCGTCGGCTCCAACCAAACTCAGCTTTCAGCCAAGTCTCAAACTGTCCGTGTTTGAGCCGAGAACGCACCTGGGCCAGCTTCTGACCAATTTCCCAAATATCCTGTGCTGAACGCCGTAAGCGCTCCTTAATTTCTCCTGTTCGTTGCTGAACAACAATTCGCTGTTCAGAATCCAAAATTTCATAGTCGAAGCCAGTGACTACTTGGCTCTGTTTTTTTAACTTGCTCACAATTTGTCTAGACTACTTTCTACATAAAATTTATCATAGTTAACTATAAGTTTATTCTCATCTGTGAAAGTTTGAAACTAAGTGTTTTTTGTCAATATGTCTAAATGTAGAAATAAATTTATTGAAAGCGGCATAGGGCACAAGAGGCAGAGGTCTAAGGCAGAGAGGAAAGACTTACTGCCTTAGACCTCTGCTCCCCATTCCCCTTTTGGACATGGTTTTTCATACAAGAAGAATAATCACGCTCAAGAAGGACAAGGATGAGGGAAGACGTTAAGTAAGTAGCTTGATATTTTCTAAAATTAATGATAATCTTTGTTATTAAGTAAATTTAGCAAGTCAAAACAT
This sequence comes from Nostoc sp. LPT, assembly GCF_017115165.1. Classification (GTDB taxonomy): domain Bacteria; phylum Cyanobacteriota; class Cyanobacteriia; order Cyanobacteriales; family Nostocaceae; genus Nostoc. The sequence continues at coordinate 84,992 of NZ_JABXKF010000090.1, forward strand.
CACCCTTTGGTGTCGGTCTACGTAGGAAGTTTAATCATAGCAACTTGCGATCCCATTCACCTTTATACTGGTCTGAGGAGTGGATGCGATCGCAGATGTCTATTAGTTTTGCAGCAGAAAATCTTGTGAATCAGGAAGAACCTTTTTGCTTTATGATT
>NZ_JABXKF010000100.1 GCF_017115165.1 Nostoc sp. LPT
TGCTAGATGCAAGTTTTCAGCTTACCTGCTTTGTATACCAATTAGATAGCTAGGGAAGATGATGCCTTCGCTTGGTTCAATCACTGTGGTTTATTTCCCCCCTGAAAATTGTTAACCGAAAATCCTAGTTCATACACGCCGCCTTTTCCAGAAAACCTGAATTCAAAGTAGCCAGTTGTTCCATCAAAGTAAATTCCGCCCTCTTTGATTGTGCCTGGATCGCTACCGGGAGTTTGGCGTATGGGTATGGGTGTAAATTTGTCGTCGCCACTAGGATCGTATTCCCAGAGTGTAAAAAACAGAGGATCTGATTTAGTTGCCGGATCGTTTTCGAGTAGTTTGCCTGGGAAGTCGTAGTCAAACTTGTCACCAGCATCAAAACTATTATTCAGTGTTTTCTTAGAACTATCCTCAACTCTGTAATAGATTTCATCATTATTATCACCACCACGTGGATCTTGCTCGTCGATACATTTTATATATGATAAGTAGACTTTAGCCATGATGCTTATTCTCCTTCAACATTTTTTAGATGCTATTTTAGACTTGAGCTTTGGCTAGTTTGCGGAGCGAAACCCAAAAGCTCTACAGTAATTGAGATAGGGCAAAATTCAGTCAATCGCAAGGCTTAATTACTTTTGAAAAGATATCATCTTGATCAATCGAAGTGCTGAATCCAGTCATAAAATTTCATATTGACTTAATACAAGCGTCTCCGATCCATGAAATTTGCTCATCTTTCTACACCTTATGATATAATTTTTACCGCATCTGAATCGGAACCACTATAGGCTTATTCATCCTCAAAGTTATTCCTCAACTCGCATAATTGGCGTATGTTTTCAGGCTTGATCGAATATTACTAAGAAAAGCTCTCAGCTATACAGAGTAAACATTTAAACTTTTCATCAATGAGTAGTGAGTGGGCAGGTCAAAGCGATCGCATTATTACACTAGCTGAAACCCAGCCAAAATTTTCTTCACTTTTTCAACAAGATTGATACTAGTCTTGGTGGTTTATTTTTATCTTGTTCATGCCACCATTCTTTGAAGTCCTCAAGTAGGAAACCATGAACTTTCGCTGTGTTAAAAAAGTCTGATAAATGATGTATAAATGCCGGAATTTCAATGAACTCTTGCTGTCTTTGAAAATTAGCTTTTGTTCCTTGATATTGCTTAAATGGATGAAGCTCACAGATAAAAAAGTATCCTCCTTTGACTAATACACGAAATGCTTCTGAAAATATCAAGCTGAGGTCTTCGATATGTTCTAGAACAAGATTACAAGTGACCAAATCGGCAGATTCATTGCGACAAGTCCATTGCTTAGTGATGTCTTCTGTAATAAACACCACATTAGCTGACCTTACTTTCTCTTTCGCCTTTTCGATCATCTGTGCTGAAAAATCGATCGCACAAACTTTCAGAGCAATTTGTGAAAGCAAAAGCGTATTTTTACCTGTGCCACAGCCAATTTCCACGACTGATTTACACCTCAAACCCATCAAGGTTTCTCTGGTGACGATTTGATCGAGATCGCGCGTCAGATTTTCGTCAGCATCGTATGTGCCTGACCAATTATCGTATGCTGCTTGAATACTCATATAGCTTCATTTTGCCGAGCAAAGGGTATCATACATATTCATCATTTCTATCTCATCGTGCGATCGCACAGTGCGAGGGTGAGTGCTGCCGCAAGTGCCGCTATTGTGCGAACATGGTTCCAGAACGTCCAGTTGGTAAGATATCTAGCCCATAGGTTCGCGCCTTCAGTGCTATCCGGTTTGGCGATCGCTAAGGCATCATTCAGTGGCACATTGAACGCGATCGTCACTAGAACAGTGCCAATGAGATAAAGCAGGCTACCGATAAGCAAATAGGCAGCGCCAGGTTGATCCCACTTTAACACTGAGGAAACCGCTAGAAAAATGCAAGCCACAGCCGTTCCGAAAAGTGCCACCATGAACAATGGATTGATCGCAGTGATATTGATGGATTGCATAGCGATAATGCCCTCCTTTGGCTGGAGTCGTGCAAGGGCATTGATCACGAAAGTCGAGAAGGCAAAGAAGACGCCAGCCACAAGCCCACAGCCTAGTGCTGTGAACAGCGTTAAAGGGAAGCGCAAATTGTCAATAATTACCATAAAGCCTCCTGTTAATTACTGCCCAACGCCTTGTTCGCAGATGGTGTTATGTCACAATACGCTTGGGTTAAGGGTTATTGGTGTAGATGATTGGTCTTTCAAGACGTGATAAATCGCGTCTCTACATCTGGGTTTTGGGCTGATCCGATGGACATGATATTATTTTATTTGCTGTTGCTCCCACAATCACTCTTATTACTTTGTTGCGACGCAAGCAGTTTGTTTTACCAGCGATGGCTGCGCCAACACCTCCGGTGAACGCACTGCTTGCGACAATGTATTTACAACCTTTTGACACCTACGATCCACACACTACATTACTGTGAATCTGAAACAAATATCTTAGCTGTATAGCTTGGTAAGTCAGTGACTAAACCATCCTCTCCAGATTTCACTTCTTGATTGCTAACCCAATCTCGCCAATACTCAGCAGTTGGAAAGCCTGAAATTTTATATTGATTTCGATTTTGGTCAGAAAAATTTGCCACGACAACGACATGAGAATTATGCTCATCCCAACGGGTGTAAGCTAGCACTTTCTCGGCTGCATTTTCGTAGAAAAACTTAATATTGTCACTTTGCAAAGCTGGAGTTTGCTGGCGTAAACCAATCAGCTTTTGATAATACTCAAATAAATCATGATTTTGGTCGCTTGACAATAGAGACCAATTAATCTTGCGCGGCTTAGTCACATCTTCGCTTTTTTGCTGATATTCGCCAAACTCTTCTCCCATCCACAGCATCGGTATACCCATCGCTGTTATTAACAGAGCAGCTGCTAACTTAGCTCGTTCAAATGCGGCTGCGTCAAAGATGCCGCAATTGCCTAATTCTCGTAATACACGTTCGCGATCGTGGGTTGCCAAATAATTGATGACATTGGTAGCGATCGCATAACCCTGCTGTTTGGGATCTAAAATCTGCTTGAGTTGTTCTAATTCAAATGATTTACCACAAATATATGGAATTAGAAAGTACCGAAAACTCTCATGCCAACAAGCATCTAATGGGCCATCTGGCTGGACTACAGTGTTTGTATCGGGAATGTGTTCAGCAATGTTATAAAACTGTTTGGGTGCAGCATAGTTTTTCGCTTGTTTAGTCAGCCAGTTGAGAAATTCAAAGTTAGCCAATTGCCGCACTGCATCAAAGCGAATTCCATCAATGTGATACTCCTGAATCCAAAATTTTACCACATCGCCGATGTATTCCCATGCAGGCTTAATATTTAAGTTTTTGTCGTAATTATCATAGTTAAACTCTGGCCCCCAGTAATTATCTGGGTCTTCAGGATAATGCTTATGTTCGTAGTACCAGTAATTTCGGTCAATTAGTATTAAAGGGCATTCCTCATCTGTGTGATTATAAATTCCATCCATCAAGACGCGAATGCCTCTACCATGACACTCGTCAATCAACCGCTTTAAATCTTCTGTTGAACCGTAACTAGATTCTGTAGCAAAGAAGTGGCGAACTTTATAGCCCCAGTTATAATCACCAGGGTACTCATTAACTGGCATTAATTCAATTGCATTAATTCCCAATTCGCAAAGATAATCTAACTTAGCAATTATTCCTAGATATTTGCCTCGTTTGTCAGAGTCAACTTCGTCACCAGTAAAATCGGCAACGTGCATTTCATATATTACTAGTTCCCGGTTATCAGGCAATGGTATTTCATCATGTTGCCAAATGTAAGTATCAACAATGCGTTGCCCATCTTGAATGCGTACTATGCCGTATTTTTCTGTTTCATTAACATCTGTTGCTTTGGGATCAATTATATCTATCCATTCATCAAGTGCAAAATTTGGGCTTTTGGTTTGAATGCGAAATTTATATTGATAAACGCCGTCTTCCAGTTTGATTTTGGTGCGAAAATACCCATCTTCACCTTTTGACATTGGAATTTCTTTCCAATCTGAAAAAGACCCAATTAAAGCTGCTCCGTTGTTGCGAGGAGCAAATAATGTAAATTCAGTTAAATTTGCCATTTTCACACTTTTAAATTTTAGCTAGTTACAGTCACTAAAATTATTGTGTAATATAAAATAATTTGCAGCTTCTTTCTTAAGTATTATCCATATTTTCCTATTGTGCTGGACTTAAACCAGATATTGCGATCGTTATGATTAGTAGGGGTACAATGACTATCTAAATCATAACTAATTATGCGGACATGATATGATAGTTTTGCTCAATTGTCTCTGGGGTTTCGCTCTCAAAAGCCATTCCATGCGTTCTGGGATTAAATGTCTATTGAAAGACAGTAAACGCAGTGGCTTTTCCAGGCATCACATTACTCTATCTACTGGCTGATTTTAAAATACCTATCCTTAAAAGGTGGATAGTGGGTAGTGGGGAGCAGGGGAGGATAATTAATGACAAATGACAAATGACCAATGACCAATGACCAATGACTATTTACCAATATCTTCATTCCAAAGTTCGGGGTTAGTTTCAATAAACTCACTCATCATTTGTTCACATTCGTCAAGATTAAGATCAATTACGTTCACACCGTGAGATACCATAAATTCTTTAGCACCAGGAAAAGTTCTAGATTCTCCGACGATGACTTTTTTAATGCCAAATTGTACCACTGCCCCAGCGCACAGGTAACACGGCATTAAAGTTGAATAGAGTGTTGTACCTCTGTAGCTGCCAACTCTCCCAGCATTGCGGAGACAATCGATTTCGGCATGGGTGACAGGATCGGCGTCTTGCACACGTTTATTGTGTCCTCTGCCAAGAATTTTGCCATCCTTGACCAGAACCGAACCAATGGGAATTCCACCTTCTTGTCTGCCTTGTTTTGCTTCTTGAATAGCAACTTCCATAAACTCATCCATATAATTCTCCTTTTATGACAAAACAACTTGTATTAATGGATCACGATGGCGGTGTAGATGATTATCTGGCAACTATGCTGCTGTTAACGATGGATCGTATTGAACTCCTTGGTGTTGTCGTCACTCCAGCAGATTGTTATGTCCAACCGGCTGTTAGCGCCACACGTAAAATTATAGATTTGATGGGATTTTCTCATATCCCGGTAGCAGAAAGCACTGTGCGCGGTATCAATCCATTTCCAACTCTCTATCGCCGTGATTCGTTTATCGTTGACCATCTCCCCATTCTCAATCAAAGCCAAACCATCACTACGCCTCTGGTTGCCGAAAAAGGTCAAGATTTCATGATACAGGTGTTACGAGAGGCATCAAGCCCCGTAACGTTGATGGTAACTGGCCCTTTGACGACGGTAGCAGTGGCTTTGGACAAAGCACCGGAAATTGAAGCGAAAATTCACAAGATTGTGTGGATGGGGGGTGCGTTAAATGTTGGTGGTAATGTGGAAAAAAGTTTAGAAGCTGGACAAGATGGTTCTGCCGAATGGAATGTTTATTGGGACGCAATTTCAGCAGCGCGGGTATGGCAAACTCAAATTGAAATTATTATGTGTCCATTGGATTTAACTAACAATGTCCCAGTCACATCGGAGTTAGTATACAAAATGGGACGACAACGCCACTATCCCATCTCTGATTTAGCTGGACAATGTTATGCACTAGTTATTCCCCAAGATTATTATTTTTGGGATGTGTTGGCAACGGCCTATTTGGGACATCCAGAATTTTATCAATTGTGTGAATGGGAAACAGAAATTATCACCACTGGTCTTAGTCAAGGGCGTACAAAAGTAGTTCCTGGTGGTCGGAAAATATATGCAATGGATAAGGTAGATAAAAAGGCTTTTTATGATTATATTTTGCGACAATGGGCTAGGTAAAAAACTAAAAAACTAGCTGGCGTGGATACTCAAACTTGTGCCTGCACAACAAAATCCTCAACTTGTCTGATTCGATGCCAATCAATGGCAGCAACCCACAACTTCTCCTCTTCGGAGAACTGCACCACTCCATCAACTTCCAAATCCTCGCTATATACCGTGAGCAACTGTCCATCTCGTAGCTCAATACTTTGATTCGCCAAGTCTTCGATTGTACCAATACAATTCAAACGCAAACGCCCTTTAGCATCAGCATTATGAAAATCTGCAAAAACTCTAGGGGTAATCATTATAGGCGATCCAAACTATAACTGCTATATTGCTGGATTAGGAACAGTAGGTGTAAGGAGTTGACTAATTTGTTGCGGGTTTAAACCCCTCAATGTTGCATGATGAGCACTTCTACCGGATGTTCGGATTACATCACCACCTGCTTGGCGAATCTCGCTATGCGTAACTATAAGAATCCTAATCATTTATGAGATAAAATAGCTGAAAGGCTTAAAAATTCGTACTTTTAATCTCGTATTTTCTCAAGTTTGAATTTGGATTGCCATCTGCTATTTAGGTGTCGCCATTAAGTAAAGAAGTTTGTCATTAAAATGGAGATTCTGCAATTCAGGAGGTGGAGGAACAGGCGGTGGCCCTTCTATGATTACAGGAATAATTTCGGGGGAACGCAATCCATCAGAACCTTGTCTTTCAAGAGCATACAATACTTCTTTAAGCACCCACGGTGATTCTTTCGCAGCAGTAGACCAAAATAGTAGAAACAGATCGCACTCATCAATGTTGCGATAAAGTTCTTGCTCCCAGCGATCGCCAGGTTCTAAATTAAGGATATCTTGAAAAACTGTAATACCACTTACAGCTAGTCCCTGCACCCTTTTAAGAACTTCTATCCGATCTTTAGAAGAGTAAGATACGAATGCTTTTCTATAATGTCGAGCAACTTCTCCTACTAGCTGAGGGTCTTTGGATGTAGAAGATGCAGAAGGAATAATCGATAACTTGAATTTTAGATGACCAAGGGGAATTGTATTTTGGCTTACAGTAACAGTTCCAATGACTGTTTTCTGAGTGATATCAGCAGGAACCGTGACCCCAAATTGAATAGAATCTGCTCTACCATTCCAACTCAACTTTTGAATTGGATCATCTACTTCTAGTTTTGGAATGGACAGGTTAAAAGTTAGTTCACTTCCCCGTTTAATAGGTAATCCTAAACTTCTTGCTCCTAACTGTTTAGCATCAGGATCAAATTGTTGAGCATTCTGTTTGGCAAATTCAACTTGTTCAGGAAGATGAACAAAGACTTGGATAAGGAACATATCGCCTGGAGTTACAGAAGAAGGACTGAACACACTGCAATCCACCAAATCTTTCGTTATATCAGCAGGTTGTGAAGATCGTTTTTGAATAGTTGGGGTTTCTTGTAGTTGCGCTTTTAACTGCTTAATAACTTCTTCTTCATCCTTGATATCGCTACTATCCCAACCCAACTCACTTACTGGAACATTACTATTTGCTTCTACGTTTAACTTAATAGGTTTACTATCAAAACCGTCACCCAAAAATTTCAAGGCTTTACGAATATTTTCTAAGTTGATTTTAGTCGGTAACAGCTTCTTCCAAAAACTTGTAGAGCCTTGAGTCTGGGATGCTTCCGTTCTAGGTTGGTATATTACCGAGTCTTCATTTGATGTCGTTGATCTAGGTTGGTATAGTACCTTGTCTGGTGGTTTATTTGATGTCGTTGGTCTAGGTTGATATATTACCAAGTCTGGTGGTTCATTTGAGGTCGTTGGTCTAGGTTGGTATATTACCGAGTCTGGTGGTTCATTTGATGTCGTTGGTCTAGCTTGGTATATTACCGAGTCTGGTGGTTTATTTGATGTCGTTGGTCTAGCTTGGTATAGTACCTTGTCTGGTGGTTCATTGGATGTCGCGGATCTTGGAGTGTATTCAGATAAATCCTGTAAAACAGATATCTTAATATACTTCTTACGGACAAACCATGTATCTTTGCCCTTGATAGACTTTTTTAAAGTAATTCTGTAATATTCTTCCTCCTCAGCATAAGAAATTACCTCCAAGACACTTTTGACTTGAATGAGAAGTTTTTCATCTTCAGCTAGTTCCGCTAACTCACTTGGACGAAATTTCAGGAAAGTATCAGCAGTTACTGTAAAGACAAACATAATAATTACTCTTAGATGATTATTAAAAATTTAGCAAATTTAAACCCAAAAAGAGAGCCGCTATAGTTCCTGCAACAGAAATTTCTCTCTGAATAATTTTATCTAAAACTGATTCTACGGGAATAAATACAACTTCAATTTCTTCTGTAATATCTAGTTGCTGCTCTCCAACCTTGCTCACATTTTCTGCTAAAAATAAATGTATTTGATTGGTGTCTTTACTCGGCTTATCGTATAGAGTTGCGATTTTTCTAAATTCTTGGGGAATATAACCAGTCTCTTCTCTCAGTTCTCTAATTGCCGCTACCTCTGCACTCTCTTTTGCAGGATCGAAATTCCCTGCTGGCAGTTCCAAGAAAAATTCACCTACGGCGTGTCTATATTGCCGCACAAAAATAATTTCTCTATTACTAGTGATAGGTAAAATCATTGCAACATCAGGCTTAATACTGACAAAATAATCATCTATAATTTTACCATTCGGTAATTCTATTTCATCTTGCCTTACCTGACACCAAGGATTATCTAAAACCATTTTTGATTTTAAAATCTTCCATTTCTTTAAGTTGTTCATAAACTAAATAAAAAATAAAATGTATGTATAAAAAATTTGTAATGAATGTAAAAAAGTATAACAGATGCATCTGATAATCTAAACTTTAAACTTACACTGACTTTGGCACCAGCATAATATGTATAATAAATATGCAAATAAATGTAAATTTATTTACTGTAAACAAGAGATTTCCGTTGACTATTAGTCGGGGTACAACGGCACAGACAACAAATGTATGGGTGAGGATTTCACAAAATGATATCGAAGGGTGGGGGGAAGCATCGCCATTTGGTGTGGGTAATCATCGGCAATCAACTGATGCAATCAAAGATGCCCTACAGCAAGTTGTGCCACTGTTACAAACATTCAGCCCTTTACAACGTCAGGAAATTGAGCAAGTTTTAACAAAAAACCAGGTTCCTTCTGCTGCAAGAGCTGCCTTAGATATGGCAATGCACGACTGGTTGGGTAAGCGCGCAGGTTTACCTTTGTGGCAACTTTGGGGACTTGATCGCAATCAAATAGTCCCGACTTCAGTCACAATTGGGATTAATTCACCTGAAGGTGCTAGGGCGAGAGCGCGAGACTGGTTACAATTTACCGATGTCCGCCTTTTTAAGGTGAAGTTAGGTAGCCCAGATGGCATAGATGCAGATAAAAAAATGCTCTTAGCGGTGCGAGAAGAAGCACCTGAATTAGAATTTTTTGTTGATGCCAACGGGGGTTGGAGTTTAGAAGGTGCGATCGCCATGTGCAATTGGCTGGCTGATTTAGGTATAAAGTATGTAGAACAGCCATTGCCACGGGGGCAAGAAAAAAGTTTAGCAAAACTCAAAGAACACTCTCTCCTCCCCATCTTTGTCGATGAAAGTTGTTTCACCAGCGCCGATATTCCCGATTTGGCAAATTACGTGGATGGCATTAATATCAAACTAATGAAATCAGGGGGGCTAACAGAAGCAATGCGAATGGTACATACAGCACGAGCATATCGGTTGCAAGTAATGTTCGGTTGCTATTCTGACAGTTCGCTAGCTAATACAGCAGCATTACAGCTGGCGCCACTAGCTGATTATTTAGATTTAGACAGTCACCTTAACTTAATTGATGACCCTTTTACGGGTGCATTGCTAAAACAAGCAAAAGTTTTGCCAAACGATTTACCAGGTTTGGGAGTACAACACAGTGCGTCTACCACTTAATCAACGAGTAGCTATCTTGCTGCATGAGGGAATTAGCGGGCATCACGGCAAAACAGGGCTAGCAATTTTACGTTACAGTGAAGCTCCAATCGTAGCCGTAATCGATCGCGAGTGTGCTGGTAAATTTCTACCAGAATTAACAGGTATCAAGCGTGATGTGCCGATTGTGGCATCGGTAGCCGCAGCCCTAGAGTACAAACCAGAAGTTTTAGTAATTGGTATTGCCCCAGGAGGTGGTGCTGTACCAGATGATTACTGGCTAGAAATCAAAGACGCTTTAGAAGCGGGAATGTCGCTGGTGAATGGTTTACATACACCAATGGCAAGTATCCCAGAATTAAATGCACTGCTCAAACCAGGGCAACTAATTTGGGATGTACGAAAAGAGCCGTCTAATATTAGTGTTGCTAGTGGAATGGCACGTACCCTTCCGTGTCGGCGGGTGTTGACAGTGGGAACCGACATGGCGATTGGTAAAATGTCAACTAGTCTAGAGTTACATTGGGCGTCAAAACTGCGGGGCTGGCGTTCTAAATTCCTGGCTACAGGACAAACTGGGGTGATGTTAGAAGGAGACGGCGTGGCTTTAGATGCCGTGCGGGTAGATTTTGCTGCCGGTGCTGTGGAACAAATACTCATGCGCTATGGCAAAAACTACGACATCTTGCACATTGAAGGACAAGGTTCGCTGCTACACCCTGGTTCAACGGCAACTCTACCCCTAATTCGTGGTTCCCAACCAACCCAACTAGTTTTGGTACATCGGGCGGGACAAGTTCATGTACGTAATCATCCCCATGTCATAATTCCACCTTTACCAGAGGTGATTCGGCTTTATGAAACTGTTGCTAATGCTGCTGGTGCTTTTGGAAGTGTTTCTGTAGTGGGTATAGCGCTGAACACAGCCCATTTAGATGAGTCTGCGGCTCAAGAAAGCATCGCTCAAACAATAGCAGAAACGGGGCTACCTTGCACCGATGTAGTCCGCTTTGATGCCAATGTACTTTTAGATGCGGTGATGAATAATTAACGTGAGTTCGACGAGTGCTATTTTGACCTCTCCCCCAGCCCCTCTCCTACGAGGAGAGGGGAGCAAAAACCCTCTAATCTCGTTACTCCTCCCTCGCCTTTTAGGCTACCGTGTACACACAAGTCGAATTTCTTCTTAAATCCCAAAGATTACCTACTT
>NZ_JABXKF010000027.1 GCF_017115165.1 Nostoc sp. LPT
TTCGTAGAGTAATGCCAAATTGTTCAGGCTAGTTGCCACAGAGGGGTGTTCATCCCCCAGCAGGCGTTTTGTCATCGCCAAAGCTTCGATGTACAAAGGTTCGGCATCGCTGTACCTTCCCTGTGATTCGTAGAGTCCTGCCAAATTGTTCAGGCTAGTTGCCACAGAGGGGTGTTCATCCCCCAGCAGGCGTTTTGTCATCGCCAAAGCTTCGATGTACAAAGGTTCGGCATCGCTGTACCTTCCCTGTGATTCGTAGAGTAATGCCAAATTGTTCAGGCTAGTTGCCACAGAGGGGTGTTCATCCTCAAAACGTTTTCTAGTAGCTGATAAACTTTGTTCATGCCAAGGTAAAGCTTGCACATAGGCTCCTTGACCTTCGTAAAATCTAGCCAAGCCTATAAAAGGCCAGATTAAATCATCATCGCTTAACCAAGCTTGGTAAACTGTAGCAGCTTCCCCAAGGTGAGGGATGGCAAGAGTTACTTGAGCAATTTCTACTAATGTGGGTGTGTAAGGAATATCTTTTGCTACGGCTACCATTGCTTGACAATAGCCACGCTTGAGTTCGTTTGTTTCAGCCAAATCTTCTAGCTTCTGCTGCAATAATTCCCGAATGCGATCATGGATTTGGTAGGTGTCCTCTGCCAATTCTTGCAGCAAATAACGCTCAACTAAAATAGTGCAGTTAGCTTTGAGGTCAAATTCCCACTGGCTATAACTTGCTGCTGATTCAACCATTGACCAAGGGATAGGAGCCAAAGCAAACAAACTCAAAAGACTTGCCAACTTTTGCGCCTCTGGTTCTAAGCACTCCCAATTCAACTCAAAAGCTGCTGCTACACCAGACTCACCTGCTGATGCTTGCTTTTGTAGCCGTGCGAGAATGTCTGCTAGCATCATACTCCTCCTCAATTTTGACTATGCCCCGCTATTTGGTAGAGTGCAATGGGTAAATAACCGATTAATTTACAAATTTCTTTTGCTGTCTCCGTCTTTTGTTGAACATATTCATCGCCCAATAGCTTTGCTAATAATTCTAAGGCTCCATCTTCTGACAATCCACCTAACGGCAGTGATGGATATGCTAACCCTGTACTTAGACGAGTGGTAATCAACACCTTAAACCGAGAACCTTTAGGTGGTAGGTAGGGTTTAATTTGCATCCAGTCTTTGACATCATCAAATATCAATAAAACTTTGCCAGCTTGCCACTTCTTCCAGCAATAAGCAACTTGACCTGCTAGGCTTAATCCATCCGGTGGATTAAAGTCAGGTAAATTCACAACTCCAAACTCTACTAACTGGGTTCCCAAATCAATACCTTGGGGATTTAACCAACAACACCCGCCAGAATAATCTTCTAAATATTGCCATGAGTATTGAATAGCTAACTCTGTTTTACCTACCCCACCTTGCCTAGTCACATCGGTAATAGCTACAACATCATTTGCTTGCAATAGCTGCCGCAATTGTTCTATTTGCTCATCCCTGCCGACAAACTTACGAGCTTGACTTTGTTGGATATTATGCGGGATGTCAAACGGATTGAAATGAGATTTTTCAATATCTCCATCCCAAGTACGGGAATAAAAATAAGTAGGCAGTTGTTTTTTATCTAAAGTGTTAAATCGCTGCTTAACTGCCTCAGTAACTTCGCTCATGTTCGGGGGAAAAGTCCCATTAGCTGCTACAAAAGCCTCCCGCACAGCTTGAGAAAAGTATCCTGTTTTATTTTCAGAATTTACCTTAGCTTGTTCTCCTTCCCGCGTAGCCAGTAACACAAATTGTTGACTATCTTGCTTTGGCTGACCGCTTAAAAAAGCTTTGCCACCTAAGTTAGTTGGTCTTCTCTTCGACTCTAAAACATAATTGGCACAGGCATCAATAATACAAATATGATTGCGAATCTGAAATTTTTCGGAACCAAGTAAAACTAATAAAGAATTCAAATCTAAATTCTGCCAATTCTGTTTATTGGCATCAGCACAAAGCAATCGACGCTCTCGTTCTGAGGTAATCAAACCATGTCCCGCCCAAAAAATGTAGAGTAAATCCCCCGACTTTGGGGATAAAAAGTTAGTCACAATGTCGGAGATATTTTGCTCTGTTGCTAACTCTACAGTTAACCCACATTCCTCAATTAATTGATGATTTTGTTCCAGTGCTGATAAACATAACCGGATATTCTCCTTCGGGACACCGCGCCGATGCAGCCAATGAGCAAATTTCAGCGCGTCATCGGCTGGCCCCCCACCCGTTACATTCCAAGTAGATTCATGGTACTTTTCAATACCCACAATTAACCCAAATGTCCGCTCAGGTTTAGCCATCAACTGCATGATGATTTAGTTTCTCACCTCGTATGGAAAATAACCTAATCCCCTAATCCCCTAACCTCCTTCCCTAGCGGGGAATCTACGGTGTACACACTTGAATTACCCCCCTTAATCCCCCCTTATAAAGGGGGGAAACAATAAATCTAGTTCCCTCCTCTTTACAAGGGGAGGGTTAGGGTGGGGTAAACCATTATGGCAACCTCGAAATAATCGCCTCCCAGGTTTTGGCATTTGTCCAATAAGCACCGTGGGAACGGGGAAATGGTTGTCTGCTATCCACTCGCACATCCTGCACTCGCTCAGGGAAAATTCTATTACCCACGTAACTGAGAAAATCCCGTAAATCGTAAATATTCAACCATTCCGGGAAATGCTCTGGCAATAACTGCCCATATTCTAAGCTGTAGAGGGCGTTAATCTCATATAAAAATGGTGCTTGGGAACCAACTGTTACCAATAATTCCACCTGAGACAACTGCTGTTGCACTAGCAAATCTACACAAGCTATACCTCCCAAACTATGGGCAATTAAAACCACTGGCGGTTCTGCTTGGGCAATTTGTTGCTGGATAAACGCCCTGATTTTTTCACCCCGCGTCTGATACAACAAAATATCACCGGGCATAGGCGAGACTTTATCAGTTAACTCAAGGCGGTTTCCTCTGACATAATTTGTTCCCATTGGTAACGCTAGTCCCACAAGTGGCTTTAATAACCAGCCACCCAATCCTAACTCCGCCTCTGTCAAAGCCAGAGTCAGCAATTCCACAACATCATCCCGCAATTGGGCATCGATGAGTATCGGGGGAAATTTTTCTTGCTGTTCGCTAATAAACATTGCTTGAGCGACAATTGCTCTAGCTATTGGTGGATAATATTCACTCAAATCAGATTCAGAAACTGTGAGCAACGCCTGATCATACGGTTCACTGTGGATAACATCTTCTCGTGCTGGCTCAAATACCTCTGCAATTCCCGCCTCTTGCAACTTAGCTTCCAGTTGAGATGCCGGAGTGAGACTGGCTACACGAGATTGTAAAACATCCCCTGGTTCTTCCCCAAAGGGATTTCCTGCCTCAATCGGTTTCAAAGACAGCAGCTGTAATTCATACAGAGGATCGCGGTATAATTGCCCCCACAGTACAATCTCTGCGTCTTCTTCTCCTTGAGATAAAGCCAGTGTCGCATCTTCCAAGGGTACTGATGCCCGATTATCATTGAACTTTGCACCTAATCCACCCCAAAGACAAGGAGAAACTTTGATGTCAGGACGTTGGGCGTGAATCTTTTGCTCAATTATCTGAAAGGTTTCGTTGTATTCTCGTTCTCTAATGCCTGTGCCATGTACAAATATTACAGTGGTCATTGTGATAAGGCGGGCTATGGCTACGCAAAGCTTTCCTCTGTATTATTCCTCACTACTTTCTCTAAGACAAGTTGATTTCATTGACTTGGTTTATTAAAAACTTCTAAAATCTGTCGGCAAATCTGTTTGAGCTTTTCCGCAATTTCACCAGAAGGCGAAGATGCGCCGACAACATTCCAGTTTTCTACCGTAGAAAGTCGCCACGCTTCGCCGCGATGATCGAATCCAGCTACCTCCACGCCGATCGCCCGGCGAGAATTATTGATGGGATCTTGATAAAATCGGATTTGAATTAAAATACTACGACTTCGCCAAGATTTGCTAATCCCAGGAAAGTGAAAGCCGATATCTATAGAATCTGGATCGACTAACTCCCTAGTTTCCGGGTCATTTTTCCAGGGTTTGAGATCGGATTTGGCATCAGGAAACTCGAATTTGAACAAATTAACTACCGTAGCAATGTTGCTGGCGAGTTCAAGGTTCGTTGCCTGTTCAGCTGCGTTCACTAAAAAACACTCCTATATTGCGTCGGCATCTTCAAGGATGTGAAGAGAGAAAAACCGCCAGAAGGCTTATATGATTGGTGTTTCAGCTTATCAAGAGCTTTGAGATTTAGCAACTCTAAATCATATTTTCCTAACAATCCTCGTTACTAACAGAAGCCAAAAATTGCTTCTTTTTAGGACTGGTTAACACCTATTAAGTAATTGTACTTAAAAAAATCCTCAAAAGAGAAAATATCAAGATTTTCTGTAAAATCCTTGGCTGACAAGAACGATTAACTGCGCTAGCGATCTAAAATGACACTGTGAATCGGTAAACAAAAAGCAATTAAGTTCAATATATGGTGCGTCAACGCTCGATTTTTTCATTTTTCCTAGTACTAATGGCCACATTCCTGATTAGTTGTGGTGGTCCTGGTGTTGCGGTGGCACCTCCGACTTACACAGCAGTACAACTTGAAAAAATTCAGGCTTATGTTCCTGAAATTCAGGCTGTGCGCGATCGCTCACAAGAGTTGACAACCCTGATTAAAAGAGGTGATTGGATTAATGTGCGTAACTTTACACATGGGCCCATAACAGAAGCAAGGCTGAACCTGACTTATGTCACTTCCAATCTTCTACCCAAAGACCAACCCAAAGCACGTCAAATAACACGAGATTTGTTTAACGACCTGGTTAAACTTGATAAAGCTACTAGTGCTGGCAATTCTCAAGTTGCCTTAAATAACTCCCAAGCTGTTTTCGCAGAGATTGACAAATTTTTCCAACTGCTTCCTCAGACCAACAGTGAAGCAGAGGCAAGTTAAGCGCAAGGTAAGATGAGCAAAGGGGGATGAGGGAGAGTAAAAATTATTTAGTTGCTCGCCCTTGTCCTGCTACTTCCCCATCTTTGCTTCAAAACAGTAATGAGTCATGTAGTTATTGTCGGTTGTGGTGTAGTCGGGGCTGCGATCGCATACCAACTGAGTCTAGTAAAAGGGCTAAAAATTACAGTTTGCGATCGCCAACCACCAGCACAAGCTTCCACAGGCGCTGCACTTGGCGTTTTGATGGGCGTAATCAGCCAAAAAATCAAGGGCAAAGCTTGGCAGATGCGGCAAACTAGCATCCAACGCTATGAAACCTTGATTCCTGAACTAGAAGCTTTAACAGGTCGCAAAATTCCTTTTAATCGTCAGGGAATTCTCATGCTTTTGTCTGATTCTTCCCTAGAGGGGATATCAGCATGGGAAAAGTTAGTAGAAATTCGCCACTCTCAAGGCTGGAATTTAGAAATTTGGGACACGGCTAAACTCCAGAATATTTGTCCTCAAGTAGAACGCGAAAAAGTTACTGGCGCTGTCTATTCTCCGCAAGACCGCCAGATCGATCCAATTGCCCTCACCTTAGCTTTAGTTGAAGCTGCCCAGCAAAATGGTGTAACTTTCAAATTTGGCGTGACTGTTTTGGATGCCCCAACCTCAACACCTGAATTTTGCGATTGCCTTGAGACTACAGAAGGAAAAATAACCGCTGATTGGTTTGTAATTGCAGCAGGATTAGGTTCAACACCCCTAACGGCAAAATTAAATCAGATAATTGATATCCGCCCCGTACTTGGGCAAGCCTTGCAAATGCGTGTAGGGCATCCATTAGGCAATCCCAACTTTCAGCCAGCGATAACGGGTAATGATGTCCATATTGTTCCTGTGGGCGGTGGAGATTATTGGGTAGGTGCAACTGTGGAATTTCCTAGCAATGGCGATCAGATACCGCCAAATCAAGAACTGCTGGAATCTATTAGAGAACAAGCGATCGCATTTTGCCCAGAATTAGCCACAGCAACTATTCTCCGCACCTGGTCGGGCTTACGTCCCCGTCCTGAAGGACGCCCAGCCCCAGTTATTGGTAAGTTGCCAGGGTTTAGTAACGTCCTCCTAGCTACCGGACACTATCGCAACGGCGTTTTACTAGCACCCGCTACAGCTTATGCGATTCGTGAGATGATTATTTCTCAGGGAGCAGGGGGATGAGGGGGATGAGGGGGACAAGGGGACAAGGGGACAAGGAGAATAACTCATGCCCAATGCCCAATTCCCAATGCCCAATTTCCAATGCCTAATATAGGAAAATAACGTGTCAATAACAGAACATAAAATCAATGTAGATTCACTGGAATGGTTTTATCGGGAATCTTTACCAATCGGCAGAAGTGACTTAGCGCCTGTGTTGTTGCTACACGGCTTGGTTTCACAAAGTTACAGTTGGCGTCATATTATACCTGCTTTGGCGAAGCAGGGTACAAGAGCGATCGCTCCCGATTGGATTGGTTACGGCTTTTCTGCCAAACCAGAAAAACGAGATTTTGCTTACACTCCCGATGCTTTTATCACGGCTTTAGAAGGTTTTATTAAAGCCCTAGAACTTGAACATTTTTCTTTAGTTGTCCAAGGCTTTTTAGGTTCTGTAGGACTACAATATGCTTTGCGTCATCCAGAACAAATTGCTAATTTAGCTATTTTAAATACACCAATTTCAACTGCTGCTAAATTACCCTGGAAAATTAAACAAATGGGTCTGCCTTTGGCAGGTGAAGTAATGACCCAAGACCCCTTATTAGTCGATCGGACACTAGAAGGTGGAAGCCGTTATCGCATAGGAGATAAGGATTTAGATATTTATCGAAAACCATTTTTAACCGCTTCTTCATCTGGTCGAAGTCTCTTAGCAAGTATTCGCAATTTACAGCTTGATTCAGCCATGACAGAAATTCAAACTGGCTTTAAAGAATGGCAACAACCAATTCTGATTCAATGGGGTATGATTGACCCTTGGCTACCTGTAGACATTGCCGAAAACTTTACCAATTCTGTACCAAATACTGAATTAATAAAACTTAATAACGTCGGACATTACCCTCAAGAACACTACCACGAGGCGATTTTAGAAGACCTTTTACCCTTTGTGCGTCGTAAAGATACTCATTGACAATATAGCTTTGACAAAAATCGATATTATAAAAATGAATGTCAGAATTCAGGAGTCAGAATTCAGAATCAATTAGTGGAGGATTCCAAATCACTACTAAATAGAAGATGAAGAGGCTAAATTCAAATATTCTTTATTGTTAAGACTCCATCCTTTCACGGTTGGAGGATTATGAATTCTGACTCTTTTTTATTACCATTAAAAATGCATCACAACCACAAGTAAAGGAAATTAGGACTCATGGCCTATTCATGGTTTAAAGCCTTTCATATTGTCGGATTTGTAGTTTGGTTTGCTGGTTTGTTTTACTTAGTACGTCTTTTTATCTATCACGTTGAAGCTAACCTTGAACCGGAACCAGCACGAACGATATTGAAAAATCAGTATCAAATTATGGAAAAGCGCCTTTACTCTATCATCACTAACCCAGGAATGTTTGTGACGATCGCAATGGCCATCGGTCTATTAACCACTGAACCGGACGTTTTAAAAGAGGGTTGGTTGCATATCAAACTGCTGTTTGTGGCTATTTTAATTGGCTATCATCATTACTGCGCTCGGCTGATGAAGAAATTAGCAGTAGATGAGTGTCGTTGGAATAGTCAGCAATTACGTGCTTTAAATGAAGCACCTACAGTTATGTTAGTAGCGATCGTTTTGCTGGCTGTGTTTAAGAATAATTTACCTACAGATATCGCTGCTTGGGCTATTTTCGCCATGATTATTTTGATGGCAGTCACTATTCAACTTTACGCCAAAAAACGCAGACAGGATAAAGAGAAACTGACGGCACAGATAGGGCAACCACAAGAACAAAGTTAGACAAAGTAAGATAGCACACCTGTGCTATCTTACTAAACGCTGCATCACAACAATAAATGCTACCAATTAACCATTACTTCATCCTGAAAATATTTACAGTAAATCATCCCCAGCAATTACGGTAGTGTAAAAAGTATATTTGCGATTAGCGACATAACGACGGTCTTGTTTAACAATCGCCATAAACTCTCTATGTCCCTCACGAGTACGTCCTACTAAACAACCCGCACTGGCAAGGCGAATATCATTCCGGGCAAAATCAAAGCCGTAGTGTTGATTCACATAAAAATCATCGCCTGTATCAAGTTTGTCACCAGTCCGTTTAAAATCTTTGTTGAAATCTCTACAAACAGTTATATCTCCAACTTGCACTAACGCTTCATGAGGCTCGGCTGTGCCGTGGGTACCAACGGCCCAAGCTTTGTATTGTCCAAACTGAATCCTAGCTGCTCCTTTGGAATTCATTGGATTATAAGTGTAGTACTTCCCTGGTTCTGTAGTAGCTTCCCAGTGATCTACGATTTTGGGAACGCCATTTACTACTTCAATAACAATCCGGCGATCATTAAATTGATTGGGCGTGTCACTGTTGAGAGTCCAGTCTGCATCTATGCCCTCTACATAAACAATGTTGTATTCTTTGGGATTGGTAAATACCTGATAATCTTTGGCTAGCATATATTTCACAATCTTACTAGCGATGTCATTGCCTAGTTTTAAGGGGGGTTTAGGAAGATCGTCTATTTTGGTTTCAATTAGTTTCTTGGCTGTGACTGCTCCTAAAAAGCCACTCTCTTCAGTCTTTGTTAATTCTTGAAATTTTTTGAGAGATATGACAGAAACAGGGCCAAATTTCCCATCGGCTGGAGGTTCCAGCAAACCTAAGCCGATTAACAGTATTTGAATCTGACGAGCCAAGTCTGCATCTTCTGCGATCGCATCAAATGACCATTTCTCATCTTTTCCCAAGAAATCTTGTAGTTTCATTATGCACCTGCTTTCATTTACTTACTTCTAAGTATAAACATCATTTTTAAAATTGATGTTGTTTGAAACTATACTCTTAACTAAAAGATGATGTCACAATTTTTACTATTAATTTATGATTAAGTACACAAAACTTCACAGATATTACATTGAAGAAAAAACTATTTATTGGCGATATATATTAAATTTTTTTCGTTAATATGGTTCGAGTTCAGAGGTTGAATGGTGAACGATTTTGTAGGGGCACAGAAGTCTGCAATGATATCTACAACGAGCTACGCTAACGCACATTGTCTGAATGCAATCCTTGATACAGGCTAGATTATTAATTAGCTCAATTTCTCTGCTGCGCGTCCAAGCAGCAACTCGTCGTCAGGCATCGCCTCTGTAAAACCCGAAATGACTAACGAAGAACTGCTGGAAATTATTGAACAAGCTGTCAGAGACAAGGTGACAGAATTAGACCTTTCTGGGGAAAGCTTAAAAACCCTGCCAGCGGAAATTGGACGACTCACCAACCTGCGATCCCTCGACCTGGGCAGAAATCAACTGAGCAGTCTACCACCGGAATTTGGCCAACTCACAAACCTGCAATCTCTCTACCTCTACAACAATCAACTGAGCAGTTTGCCAGCGGAAATTGTCCAACTCACCAACCTGCAATCCCTCTACCTTTACAACAATCAACTGAGCAGTCTGCTAGCGGAAATTGGCCAACTCACCAACCTGCAATACTTCTACCTGAGCAGTAATCAACTGAGCAGTCTGACAGCGGAAATTGGCCAACTCACCAACCTGCAAACCCTCTACCTGAGCGGTAATCAACTAAGCAGTCTGCCAGCGGAAATTGGCCAACTCACCAACCTGCAAACCCTCTACCTGAGCAGTAATCAACTGAGCAGTCTGCAAGTGGAAATTGTCCAACTCACCAACCTGCAATCCCTCAACCTGAGCAGTAATCAACTGAGCAGTTTGCCAGCGAAATTTGGACAACTCACAAACCTGCAAACCCTCTATCTCGACAACAATCAACTGAGCAGTCTGCCACCAAAATTTGGAAAACTCACCAACCTGCAATCCCTCGACCTCAGGGGTAATCAACTGAGCAGTCTGCCAGCGGAATTTGGCCAACTCACCAACCTGCAATCCCTCTACCTGAGCTGGAATCAACTGAGCAGTCTGCCAGCGGAAATCAGGGAACTACCAAACCTGAAAAAGCTGGATCTTCGTAGAAATCCACTCCCCATTCCACCAGAGATTTCCGGGCCGAAGTATTTATCCGAAGATCCAGGCGATGTAAATGCAATTCTCGATTTCTATTTTCGGGTGCAAGACCCAGCCGAAACTGAACCCTTCTACGAAGCAAAATTCTTGATTATTGGTGAAGGAGGAGTCGGTAAAACTTCTTTAGCCAAAAAAATTAAAAACGAAAACTATAAACTCCAGGCGAATGAAAAATCAACTGAAGGCATTGAGGTGATCCAGTGGCACTTTACACAGCCCAATGGCAAAGATTTTCGTGTCAACATCTGGGATTTTGGCGGTCAGGAAATCTACCATCAAACACATCAGTTTTTCCTCAGCAAGCGTTCTCTGTATGCCTTAGTCGCCGATACTCGCAAAGAAAACACTGATTTTTACTGGTGGCTGAAAGTTGTCGAACTCTTGAGCGACAAAAGTCCAGTTATCATCATCAAAAACGAAAAACAAGACCGTCAGTGCGAAGTCGATGGAGGGCAGTTACGAGGAGAATTTGACAACTTTAAGGAAATTCTGGCAACCAATTTAGATACTAATCGTGGTTTGATAGAAATTAAAAAGGCTATTCAGCTTTATATCAGCAATCTTGACCATGTTGGTACACCTCTACCAAAACTTTGGGTAAGAGTCAGAAACGCCTTAGCTCACATCTTGCACCTGGAAATATGAATGTCAAAACCACAACTAAGTGCAAGGAG
>NZ_JABXKF010000174.1:0-61582 GCF_017115165.1 Nostoc sp. LPT
GAAGGCAATATATTTTGGTAGCTTTATCTGTAGCCAGCTTTTAGAGAATTGGTATAAGACCGCTGCCGCAGCAGGTGTTTCTACATTAGTGCGTAAATCTTTCACCTTAGTGTAAGGATGCAAGATATATTCCCGGATGAGCTTGTTGGATCGAGATTTTATCAGCCGGGGTTGAATTTCGTCAATTTGCTGGACATTTTGGGCTAGTGCGATCGCAAACAGTTTACTCTTGAGAATAGCTAAAGCTTTCTCTTTGTTTTGCATCTGGCTACGCTTTTGGTTACAAGATACACTAATCCCAGTCGGAATGTGAACCATCTTTACCCATGTTTCTGTTCGGCTGACATTCCCCCGATGGCGATAATAAATAACTTCCAAATCTTTTTCTGGAATCTGAAAATCCACAGACTCATCTAAAATCGGGCTGACTTCTACACTGGCTAGGCAAGTATGCCGTTTGCCATTACCACGAACAGGAGAAATTCGCTCTATTCTTGCATGAGTTCCTTGTTCCGATTTTAGTCAGCCATAAGCATAACGCCCTATAATTTCTAGGGTCGTATGTTTGACCTTTGCTAAATCACCTTCTGACTTTTCCACTAGATATACTTTATGATTATGATTTACTGCCCAACGATGGTATAGCCGTAATAACATAGCTTCCCAGTCTAGGGCATCTATGCCACCAACCTCAGCAGTAATAGTTAAAAATGCGCCCTTTTGGTCGCAGAGACTGGACAGTAATTGTTGTATTTCTAGTATTTCGAGTTCTTGCTGAAGTTGGGTAAGGTTGGTTTGTGCCTCTTGCAACAATTCCTCATCAGCAGATAATTCTAGTAGTTCTAGTGCAGCCTTGATATTTTCTAGAATGAAGTGCGATCGCTGATATTGTTTCTTTTTAGCCTTGATATCTTCAATTTCTTGAAATTTCTGATAGAAAGTGACAGAATTATTCCAGAAAGTAGGTTGAGAAATTAATTGATTCAAGTCCTCGATTCTTGCACTCAGTTCTAGAAGGTCAAAGACAGCCTTCAACCTCGATCAAGATGTTAGATAACCTTTCTACTTCGCGTTTGATGTTTAAGATTTTTATCATAGTTTTGCTCACTTGAGGCTGAAATTATCTACATATTCTACTATTAAAACGATGAAAAAACCGTGGTTGCTAAAAATTTAACCACGGTTTTTACTTTATAAAACTTGACTTTTGTTAGCGCCTACAGACAATTAATCGCGGCCATTTATGGCAATTAGCAACCGCAAGATAAAGACGAACAAGTTAATGTAAGTTAAGTACATCGACAAAGCAGCAGGCAGATATTGGTCATCGCTGTAAGTGCGAGGCAAGATGTAGAAATCAACTACAGAAACCCCAACAAACAGGAATACTCCTAAACCGGAGATGGCTATTTCTAACCAATTTGGCGTATAAACATTAAACATAGCAAACCCGAATTGGGCTAAACACACAACCACCAAGGCGATAACACCAAGATTGATGGTTTTCGTCAAAGCCATGCCGTCTTGTTCAGAGAGATTTGAACCAATTTGACGGGCAGCAATAAAAGTAACGCCACAACCAAGGGCAGCTAAACCAATACCTTGAATGCCAACACCTTGGGATCTCAAAGCGACAAATACCAAGCCACTAAGAGTATATCCAGACAAGAGGCTGTAGGTTGCCAGTAGGGGTAGTGCAAGTCCCTTGTTACCTTTTTGGGCAACATTTTGGGCAACAAAGAACAAAATTAACTCCAAAATCACCGCACCAATGAAGGTGGGAAAGAATATTTCGGGGTTAGTACGGATAACTCCCAAACCGCCGTAGGTTCCTAATGCCGTTAGCACTAATCCACCACCGACGTAGGGGAGGGCGTTGGCAATCACATTTGGACCAACGAGGGCGTGAGATTTAGCCTCACGGAAAGCTTCACGAAAATTACTGGTATTGCTCATATTGAAAAACTGTTTTTTAGGAAAACGTTCTACCTATTCCTATTCTTACCAATTTTTGCGGTTAACAGCCAAGGATTTAATAGGTTGCAAAATCTCAATGGCAGCATTGTTGTTAAAAATTAGAATCGTCAGTCTCTGAGAATTCCACAGGATCTTTAGTACTGATAGCATATTCTTTAGCCTTGATTGCAAAGGGAAAAGGTAACGGTAGAATAACGTCATTTGCAAAATAAGGCCAGCGACTTCTGAGAGAGTGGACAAAATGAGCTAGCTTGTCGCCCTTGATTTGTGGGTGATGAATCAGGGCAATTTCTAAGATTTTGGCTTTTCCAGCTTGCCTGCTACCATTGTCAAGACGAGACTGCCATGTGCGTAATATGTGCTTTTCAGTATTTAAAGGTTTTCTAATGCTCAGGTAGAGCGATCGCTCCCCATCATCACATACATTCTGCCATCGATAAACACCACTGGTTCGACTACCGGGAGAATCTTTAACAATAGCAACTGGTACTTCACCATTCTCTGCAACTCGTAAACGCACAATCCAGAGGCGATTTATTTCTTCTTGTGAAAGGTGCTGTTTCAGCGTTTGTAGTGGGTCATTAGTTAGTAGATTTTGGTTTTGTAGCCAGTTCAGCATTTTGCGGGCATTTTGTGCTTCTGCCATGAATAGCACACGCGGGGATTTTTTATCAGTAATTTGAGTATTTAAGCAATCTTGCAAACATTCAGCAACAAATTTATTGATTAATCTTTGTTCTTTTGTTTGCTCCTTGCGCTTTTGTTCCTCGTCAAGTTCTTCATTACTTTCATCATCAAAGTTAGAATCCCAGTCTTCATATGAAAGATGTACAAGTCCAACAGCATAGGATACCCAACCTTGTTTATTAAATAACTCAGGTGTTGTTAACTCTACTTTTGCTGTAAGTGGATTAACTCTAATCATCAAAACAACAGTTTTGGGAATATTTTCAGCATTTGTTTTGCGAGTGCGCCGTAGGACATAAAAGCACGTTAACCAAATATCAGGATCAATCCCATCTTTTTCAGGATTAATTAAAGGAGTATCAGGTAAAATTCCAAATTGTCTTAGTAAGTCTGATACTGCTCGTTTCACTGGTTATAAACCAGATTTTTTCAGCTTTTCCGGGTCTGCTTTAGTGGTTATTCGGTGGATGTGTTGATTGAGATAGCCTGCTTTCATTGCCCCAATTCGCCATGCCAGTTTGGGATCAGCTTCTCATCTGAACGGTTTAGGTCTAATTTCGATTAAAGCACCACTTAGTTCTTTAGTTTGGGGTAGAAATGCAGTAATCTTGTTAATGCGTTCTGCTAATAAATCAGGGCGTTGCTGTTGATAAGTTTTCCTCAGTTCAGAGAAATTTTTAATTTCCAGGTCTTGTGTGAGGT
Source organism: Nostoc sp. LPT (assembly GCF_017115165.1). Classification (GTDB taxonomy): domain Bacteria; phylum Cyanobacteriota; class Cyanobacteriia; order Cyanobacteriales; family Nostocaceae; genus Nostoc. The sequence continues at coordinate 3,367 of NZ_JABXKF010000174.1, forward strand.
CGCTAACGTGCTGAGTCTTAATGCACAGGGAACCGTAGAAACCTTGATAGATATTTTCTACTTTTGTAGGTGATAAATACAGTAAATGGCAAATTTCAGCAATCAGTGCATCACGACATTGTGGGGTTTCCCACAAAATAAGTATGGTGCGAAGAGGATTTTCAGCTTCACGAAATACCGCCGCTACTGCTAATTTGGGTCGCAGCATTGGGGTGTGTGAATGATTTGGGTCGTCAGATTTCTTTGCTTTTTTAGGTTTATTAGATTGGTTTTCTTCGTCAGCAAGCAGAGGAACAATTTTCTTTTTGGGTTTTTCTGAAGGCCAGAAAAGAAAAACGGTACCTGTCACCCTCTCAGCCTCACCCACTCTTTGAACAGGGAGACGTGCTTCAATAGCTTGATCTAAACTAGCCAAATCCTGTGGACTGACACCAGCGTAGCAGGGTGGATCTCCTAATTTAGAAGTGTAGGCGATCGCAGCTTGGATACCACTAGGAATTGTGTTGATACCTGACCAGTTGTGATTTGGGTTAGAAACGAAATTATTTGCCTCAGGAAGTTGAGAATCATTAAGAGAAAAAAGATTGCTGATAGCTTGAGACCATTTCACTTCCTTTCCATAACGGTTGATCGTCACTGGAATAAAGCAAAAGGGTTGGCGTTGACCATCTAACCACCGACGGTTATCACCAATATGAGCTTTCACACCTGGGTAGGGTATATATTTCAGAGGTTGAGTCAGCCAGCGTCGAATTGATAAATGATGATAGATAATCGGTTTTTCCCGCCAGGGGACTGTTTGCAAAACAAGCTCAAGGACAAACGAAATGTATGCTGTTTCTGTTATTTCCTTTCCTTTTGTGACCGTAACTTCACTGGGAGGCCATGACATTAACTCAGCGCCTTGGAGGCTAACCACTCGGTAAAATGTCAGTTGATACTGCTCATCGATACCAAAGGAAACTGTCGGGTTTTGGAGAAACTCTTTAGCAAGGTAATCTGGAATTGCTTGGTAAAGGTTGCCTGTTTCGACTTTATCTTGAGGATGGAGTAAATCATAGATTTTTGGATCTTCCCAGTGCCAATCATCATTATTCAGATTTGCAAGCTTTGACTCGACATCCTCTAAGGAACTGAATTCTTCTATCAACCAATCTTTGATATAGTTACCCAAGTCAGAAAGGTTTGTGGTTTCTGTTGCTAACAACCAAGGTACATTGCCTTTCTGCCAGCCATTACGCATAGTCTTGATAATTTGGGGGAAGCTACCAACTATCAAAGGATCGAGAGAATAAACTGGTACAGCTCGATAACCTTGACCTTTTAATTTGGCACGCTGTTGAGCAAGGTTGTTGGCGACTTGTCGCCACGCAGTAGGAACATAGATTGCAGACAGTTCGCATCTTGGATTTGTTGCAGTAAGTTCCCAAGCACCAGGACGAATAATTTTAGTCATAGTTTAAGTTTGTTGGTTTCATTTGTTGAAGTGCGTTCAAAAAAGGGCCATAAAGCGATCGCGCCAAAATATCCTCGCCTTCGATATATGGTTCCAGCACCTTGATGATGGCAACCAAAAGTGAAGTGCTTTCGCTGTCTTGTTCGCCAATGGCTGAATTTGGGGCAAATTTCACATCGAGAAAATGGACTACTGCTGGTACACCACCACGCACCAAACGCCCGATGATTTGCCAAATACTGACTAACTGAGTCCAGCAAAGTACTGAGCGTTCGTCTTGTGTTAGTTGCTTAAAAGCCCACGCTGTGTAGTTCAAATTGACCATCTCGGCAGCAGCATTCTGGTAGAAGATATCTGCAACTTGAGTTAGGGTTAGGTTTCCCAAAGTTGATTGAGCTTCCTCGTAAAGGGTAGAGTCTTTTTCGTGTTTCAACGCCCAAGCGTTGAGTTGCTGAACAGTAGATTGCCAGTTATCAGGTATTGGCATAGGTCTGTTGAGGAACAGTACTGCACCGAATGCAGCTTTGCCTTGAGCATTCAAGATGTTGTGACCCCGCTCTAGAGCCATCAAAGGAGCAACTACAATCTGGGTGGGTAAATGTTGTAAATTCCGAATTTCACTGCGAGGAATACCATGAAGATGAGCGGGAGCATTGTCGCGGCGGAGGGTAGCAATGGCGTCATCGTTGATGTTTACGTCAAAACGGTAACGTGATTGTAAAATAGACGCTACCCACTCCGATTCCTCATAGCTACCCACAACAATCAAGATGCGATCGCGATCGCTCCACCATTCAGGTTGCTGTTGTTTTCGCTCTTGTAAATCCTGAAATACCCCATCAAGAAAATTCTCTGCACCTCTTACTGAGTGGCACATAGCCTCGACCATTTCTTTAGCAGCAAGTTTGCGTTTTGCAGGTGGTAATCCTGATAAAGCAATATAGTTCGCTTCTCGATTCTGTTTGGGACTAAAGAAAAATTGACTCTCAGCTATACCTGCCTCACCAGTTCTAGGTTGCAGCAACACGGTAGGTTTTATGTTGATGTGATAGGCTGGCGAACCAGGAGCGTAGCTAGTACCTGATATCAGAACAGTATGCGGGCCTTCCCAGCCATCAACTGCGAACAGTTTTGGGAAATTTAAGAGTATTGCACGGCCTACGCCTACATAGCGAAAATAGTCCAACTTACCAGCTTTTTTATTGCTACGTTCTTGCTTATATAAAAAGCCTAGAATATTTCCCACTGGGGATTCTGGTAAAACGGGGAGAAAATCTTTCGGTGGGCGATGCAAGAGGTCTTGGTTTAAGTCGTGTAGGTTCATTACCCGACCAAAATCGCTCAAGTTATCAACTAAAAAACCTAGTCGGTTATCGAGTATGGTAGTTAAAATCGCAAACTGAAGATTTCGGATTAGTTCCTCAAATTGAGCTTCATCAGGTAGGGAAATATTGTGATTTTCTAACCATCTTTTGCACCAAGGAGCAATTTCAGCTAATGCTTGACGATCGCTTTCCGCAGTCAGGATTGTCAATGCCAAATCTGAAAGTTCACCTCCACGACGGCGATTAAGCGGATATTGCAAAAATCCGTCTAGTTCGTCCATCATTTGTTTGCGGCGGCGACGTTGTTCTGTGGGAGCCAAATCTGCTTCAATAATGCGTTTACGCCGTTCTTCCATGATTTGTTGGCGAGTTAGCTTTGGTTTCCCTGAAACAGTAATGTTGGGAGGATCAACGAGATCACGGATAATCCGAGCAAATAAAGAACGACCTGTAAAGGGAAGTGACCCCAACCACGCTACTAGTTTAGAGTGGGTGAGAAGTAGATGATAGATGCGGTTAGTAGCATTTTGGGTGTGGTAATGGGCGCTTGTCCAAGCAAGAAAGCGATCGCCTGCCATGTCACCGCGATCGGAATTATAAATCGTCGCCAGGTTAAGTCCGAGTTTATTTAAAAATGAGTTTCCAGAAGCATCAACTAAGACTTCATCAGGAGCAAACTCTTCGTCAAACTGGATCTGCGCGCGATCGGCTTCGTCAACAAAGAGATACTTGCATTCTCGATAAACTGCCTCAGCAAAGGTCAAGTCTTGTTCAAACCCTTGGCGGGGTACACGAGTATGAATGAAACTAGCAGGAGTGAAAACCCAGACTAAGGCTGTAGCAATGTCGTGTTCTAAATGGTGACGTGGACATTTGTAATAAAGGGGACAAGTATATTGCTTATAATCGCTTTCCTGCAAGTCTTCATCATCAGAATCATCATTCTCAGCTACAGGAACTTTTTGATAAAGCTTGTGACACGGTTCATTGCCAAATTCCCACTTATCTTCTGATTGCACTAAAGCTAAAAGTGGGCAAACTGGACTAAACCAACGCCATGCAGAGTGCATCCCTCCCTTAGTAACTTCCTGACCCTCACTTTTGAGAATTGGTTCGTAGACTTTTGTCAGTTGTTCTTGACGGTTACTACCCAGCACTGGTGCAGCCGGAATTTCTAATTTGTGGCAAAACAAAGAGGCGAGACGTACTGCTGTGGCTACATCATTCACCATCAACCCACAGCGGTATCCTTGTTTAGCCAAGAGGTAAATCAGAATTTCCAACAGCGTAGACTTGCCCACATTCAAAAGTCCAACAATGTGGATCAGCCCCTCAAAATTCAGCTGATTACCCTGATGGAAATTATCTGATTCAGCATTGTATAGCTGGAAGAGAATGTTTTCCAAGCGGTTACGATAATTTTCTTGTTGCCCAAACTGAGATAATTTATCGTCCATTTCTTGGGCAGCTAGTAGTAATTCCTCACGGGTAACGCTACACGGTGGATTCTGCTGAGTCCGTGTGCGATGAAGGGATACCACAGATGAGGGTGCTATATTAGCAACTTCCTTGGGAATATCAATAGGAACTTCAACAGGAGAGTTACCCTTTTAGGAAATCTTGGCATACCACCGTCCCTCAGTTGCTAAATTAACTTTTCGTTGTCTATGCTGTGGGGTTCTTAATAAAGTTGGGCGATATATCTCCTCTAAACGATTTGGGTAGATACTGGATGGAATAAGTTGAGGAACATTCCTTGCGTCTTCAAGGCTATAGATTCTAATAATTTCAGGTAAGTTGATGTACTCCTGAAGAACTCGCAACCACTGCCTACCTTTGCGCTGAATCAGATAGAAACGAGCATTTTGTATAAGTTGCCAGTTGCGATCGCTTTGTAGTTGTTCAACAGGGAAGCGATATCCTTTCAGCAAAGCTTCCACAGAAGTTGCGGGTTCTTCTAGTGCTACTTCCTGAAGTAAGGTTAATCCCAATTCCACATCAGCAATAAGTTGGGCAAAACGTTCAATTGTTCGCTGATGTACTTTCGCATCTGCGTTAACTAAACTAGATGCTACATACTGTTGTAATTCGTCTGAGTTGCGGAGTTTTTTGCATAGATTCCTACGCCATTTAATAGTCTCACGCATTATTTTTCTTTCCTAAAATTGCTTGGGCTTGAGTAATGATTTCGCTAAATAGGCGTAAGCGTACCCCCTCAAGTTTGGGTTCTAGTTGTTCGCGCACAACTCTTATCCGCAAAGAGTCTTCACGTTCATCTGGAAAAACTACAAAAGTTTCCGTTGCATCACGCCGATACTGCACCTTTTGCAAACGTTCCTCATCTACAGATGCCCAATCTTTGAGATCAATTGCCCAGCGAACTTTACGCGGGAACTCTACAAGTAAGTCAAATTCATCTATAAAAGGCCAGAGAGTTACACGCAAACCCAATTTTGTGAGTTCTTCTTTAAGTTGAATTTCCCAAATGCCTGGCAGTGTGCCGTACAAATGTACGCCTGGTGTAACAGCTTTCCAATCCGCTGCTTTTTCTTTGGGAATAGGTGGCAATAGTTGAAGGTTACTATTTGCACAAAGCCTTTCGCACCAAGGGTTACGGCAAGTGTAAGTACCATCAGGACGTTGGCGTTGAACATACTTGCAGCGAGGACATAAATGATAAATGCTGTTCTCGGCTAACTTATCCATATCGATATAGATTTCTAGCTGCGTCAATAACTCCCGCAGTGGTTTGAGTTCGGGTAAACGTAACTGTTGCCGATATTCTGAGTAATGAAGAGTGGGTTTAGGAATGATTAGTAGTCGAAAAGCGCGATAGGCATCGTTTAGCTGATTTCCCCGACAGTATTCTAGTACATCTTTCAGCACTGACTCTTGTACCTGCGCCACCACATCATTACCTGAAACTTGCCATTCTCTAGCAAAATCGGAAACTACTCCATCTTCTATAAGGCTGACATCTGGCGAAAGGTATTTAATTTCTTGAGCTGGTTTCCAGGAAGTAATAGATGTTTCCGCCCAATCAAAAAATTGGGGTAGGTTCTCTGGAGCTTGTTCTCCCCGCAGCAACGAAGTTAAGTACATACGGGACATTCCAATGCGAAGCGCTTCTGGCACTTGACTTTGCTTTTCTAGTTCCAGTTTTTCCCACTGCACCACGCCAGTAGCTAAATACCGCAGAGTGTCTGTCACAGATATCTGTAAAGATGGTGTCTCCGATTCAGATTGAAGGAGGCGGAGACTGCGGGCACTATGGTCATCCCATTCAACATCTATACCGCGCATGGTCTGCAACCACTTCTGAACTGTTGCTTTCTGGTGTGGTTGCATTCCGAGTTCTAGACACAACTCTTCCAAAATTGGCCCCTGTTTATGGATGCTAAACCATTGCTCAAGTGCATCGAGAATTTTTTGTCGGTGCTTGGTGATTCTCATTATTCACCCTCCTATTTAGGAGAAGTGTGACACCCACCAAAGTTGTATGTCAATAAACTGTTTCTATGTTTCCACTGAGTTTCCAAAGTTTCCATTTTAGCAATCTTGAATGGAAATCTCCGGAAATGTCTCTCAATACCCAACTAAGTACAAATCACCATAAAAATGAGTCAGATTCTGTTTTTTGTAGCTTGGGTTTTGTTCTTCAATCCAACTGCCAATTTGGATTTTTGACCTTTATTAACGGAACTAAAACATTTTTGAGGGAAAAACAAGTCTCAAACCTATGTAGGGTAGGGGAAATACATTAAATGCTCAAAAATAGCCTAAACTCAGATGTATTAAGTTAAGCAAAACGATGTCAAAGTCTTTCTGTATATAAATTTGAGGTTCTTTTTTGGGTTTTTTGTCTAAGTCCCATTAATGACGATGCGTACTAAGAGATAAAATTGCCCAATCTATTTTGTGATTAATTCATTACCGATCCACTTGCACTCAGTATGACTGATAGGTATTAGGTCAGTCATGCATTTTTCAGCATAAATAACTAGTTTTGTTGTAAAAGCTAAAGATTATTTACCATTTAACAGTTATATAAAAAGCAAAAATAACCTGTAACAGAGAGGTTCGCAAAATCATGCGTACAAATACTGAATTGTGGAGTTCGACTCCTGATAAGTTCAGTGAAACGACGATGGCTTATTCTGCCTTGACTAACGAAAATAATGAGCAGCTTAGAAGAAAATATACGCAACTCCATTTTCTCAAAAATAGGAGTTACAACAAAGGAATGTATATGGCAACAAGTGAGTCCTCTTTACGAACTGATGGTATCGAATTATTACACTTGTACCACCAGAATCCTTCTATTAAACTTCGTAATAAACTTGTACAGTTACATACTGGCTTAGTACGGAAGATGGCTCATAAATTCAGCCATCAATGTAATGAACCTTATGAAGATTTAGAACAAATCGGTTATTTTGGTTTAATTAGGGCAATTGAGCGTTTTGACCCTAGCCAAGGATATGCTTTTAGTTCCTTTGCAGTGCCATATATTCGTGGTGAGATGCTGCACTTTTTGCGCGATCGCAGTACTCTATTAAAAATTCCCCGTCGTTGGCAAGAATTATATAATGAAGGACAAAAGATTCGCAAGGACTTATCAATTTCTTTAGGTCGCCCGCCCAAGGATGCTGAAATTGCCAGCCAACTTCGGGTCTCTGTACAAGAGTGGCAAGAAACCAAATTAGCTGCTCAAAACCGGATGCCTTTGAGTTTAGATGCAACCGCAGTTAACTATGTTGATTGCCAAATAACCTTGGGTGAGGCACTTCCTTGTCCTCGTTCTCATGTACTTCTGCAACAAGAAGAAGAACGCCAACAACTCCAAGGCGCAATAAATATGTTGGAAGAAAAGCCCCGTATGGCAGTTGAAATGGTGTTTTTGAAGGAACTTTCTCGCAAGGATGCTGCTAAAAATATTGGTACTAGTCCAATGACAGTAACGCGCTATCTGCAAAAGGGAATTCAAGATTTGATTTGTTATTTACAACCACAGGTAATGCCCACTGGATCGTAGTCATTTGAGGGGGATGAGGGGGATGAGGGAGATGACGAAGTAGCGGGAGATGAGGGAGATGAGGGAGATGACGAAGTAGCGGGAGATGAGGGAAAACAGTACAAGAGTTATTAAAGATCACAAGGATTTAGAAGTTTATAAAATGGCTTTTAATTCAGCCATGATAATTTTTGAACTATCAAAAAAGTTTCCAGTCGAGGAACGTTATTCACTAACTGACCAAATTCGTCGCTCTGACGCTCGAAGACTCGCTAAAGCTTCGCTATCACGTTCAGTTTGTGCTAATTTTGCTGAGGGATGGCGTAAAAGAAGATATCAAGCTGCTTTTGTGGCTAAGTTGAATGACTGTGAGGCAGAGTCAGCAGAAACTCAGACCTGGATTGAGTTTGCTGTTAAGTGCAACTACATGAATATTGAAATAGGTCGAGAACTATATGGTACATATAACCAAGTTCTCAGTGGTCTAGTACATATAATTAACAAACCATCACCTTGGCTAATTAAACATTAACCTCCCTCATCCCCCTCATCCCCCTTATCCCCCTTTCTACTCAACGAGATTTTAAATCAGCGATGGCACCTTTGGTCATGGCAGCAATAGCTTGGTCTGTCGCTTTCGGCAAATGATAATATTTACCGCCTGCTGTTTGCGATAATTCTTTAGCAAAGCCAGTAGACACAAATTTACTTTCTGTATCAATTACTAATAGTTGCATACCCAAAGCACGGATTCTCGCAGCAATTTCTAATAATTCTCCTTTGATATCCGGCTTTTCTCCTGGTTCTAGCTTTTCACCCAAAGAACGCGCTAAGGGAATATTACCTCGCCCATCGGTGATTGCGACAAGGACAACTTGCCCAATATCTCCACTCATCTGAGCATTTAAGCCGACACGCACAGCTTGAGTTAAACCATGCGCTAAGGGCGAACCCCCACCACAGGGCAACCTTTCCAAACGGTTACGCGCCAAAGCAATAGAACGTGTTGGAGGCAATAATACCTCTGCCTGTTCTCCTCGGAAGGGAATTAATGCTATTTGGTCGCGGTTTTGATAAGCTTCTGTCAACAGTTGCATCACCGCACCTTTAGCCGATTGCATTCGATTCAAGGCCATTGAGCCAGAAGCATCTACTACAAACACTACCAACGCCCCTGCTTTGCGTACCAGGCGTTTCGAGCGAATATCAGCCTGTTCGACAATAACTTTTCTATCTGGGTGTCTTTGTTTTCGTGCTTTTTGATAAGGAGCCGCAGCTCTCAGGGTGGCATCTACTGCAATGCGTCGCGCTTTCCCCTTGGGCAACATTGGCTTAATGTAGCGTCCTCTGTCATCAGAAAAGATGACACTGCGACTACCAGATTTACCTTGCCGCTTCGCCATTTGAGTAAAGTAAAGCACGCTGTCATCAAGAATTACCCCTTCTGGATCAAAGATAAACTCTTCCGGGATGCTGGGGGGTTCTTGCTCTTGATTTTCTTCCTGTTCTTCTTGTTCTTCTTCCTCTTCTGATTCGTCTGGAGGTTCTTCTTGATTCTCTGGTGGAGGCGGAGGCGGAGGTGGTGCTTGTTGTTCTGGTGGTGGTGTCTGCACAATTGTGGCGCGTGGTACAATCACCAATTCCACAGCACGGCGCAAATCTTCGGCATTCACTGTTGTTCGTCCCTCCAAAGCCGCCGCCGCCTTGGCAACCCGCGTGGCGAATAACTCGGCGCGATGTCCCTGAACTTTGGCGCGAATGGCCTCATCCACTAAATAGGCAATTTGCTCATGGGTGATGATTACTTCTTTTAACCATTCCCGCGCCAAGATGATTTGGGTTTTGAGCGAGTCTAAATCTTCGTTGTACTGTTGGAGGAAGTCTTGGGGAGATTTAGAATAAGCGATCGCTTGATCAACTGCTGCTACTCTTTGATCTAAGCCGAGTACACCGTCAGCAGAAAGTGTGATCGCAATTCTATCTAGCAAATGTTCTCGTAATCCGCCTTCTTCTGGATTGTAGGTGGCAATAAATAGGGATTTACACGGATGCTGAAAACTAATTCCTTCCCGTTCAATTTGGTTGCGTCCCTCAGATAATACTGTTAGAAGCTGATTTGATATTTGGTCATCTAATAAATTAATTTCATCTACGTACAGTACACCTCGGTTTGCTGTTGCGAGTAAACCGGGCTGAAAAATAGTATCACCTTGCTTTACCGACTTTTCCACGTCTACAGAACCCAAAAGTCTGTCTTCAGTAATACCTAGAGGAATTTGCAAAAAAGGCGCGGGAATGATTTCGACAGGCACATCTTGAATATCTTTGTCTGCATACTCCGCCAACAGTTGATCGTCCCATTCATCTGGGTGGTTGGGGTCGCAATTACTGATTGAGCCTTTGACAACTTCAATCGGCGGTAGTAGAGCGTGGATAGCACGAGCCATTACAGATTTTGCCGTACCGCGACGACCTGCGATCGCTACTCCTCCCAAACCAGGATCGACTGCGGCTAACAGCAAGGCTAATTTAATTGCTTCTTGACCGATTACGGCTGTCAAGGGAAAAGCAGTGATGGTGGGATTGATAGTAGGCGCAGGCATTGTTTGCTTTCATAGCGAGTCTCGGCCTTTAGCATACCAATTTCTGACACATTTAGAATATAAGTGCGATCGCCTGCGGTGGGCGTTACGTCATCGCATTTCCCTTGGGAGGAAGATTTATGAGTATTGCCCAGGCTAAACGCTTCACACTAGCTGAATACCACAGGCTTATTGAATTGGGCTTTTTCCATGAAGATGACCACATTGAATTAATCAACGAGGAAATTATTGAAATGGCATCCAAAAGTACAGCCCATCAAATAAGACCAAGGAGTAAGTTTTATGGCTTATAGTGATTTCAAACTTCTTGAAGTTATTGATTCTTTTGGGTTAGTTATCCACGAGTCATCTGGACTATTCGCCAATGTACAGGAGCAAGAGTGCAGTGATTTATTATCTATTATACTTAAAGAAAATGTTGATTTAGCAGTAGCGATAAGTTCGGAAAAAGCTCGGAGTGAAATGATAATTAGTCCAATTTTATTAGAAATTAGACGCAAATTTAATTATAAAATAAGTTTATTTTCTGGAGTTGATTTTACTGTTGATAGTCAGCGAGGATTAAACGGCTTTTGTGATTTTATTTTTAGTCTTTCTTCGGAGCAGTTGCTTGTACGTAGTCCAGTGATTGTCTTAGTAGAAAGCAAAAATGAAAATTTGAGGTCTGGTTTAGCACAATGTATTGCTGAAATGGTAGCTGCTCAGTTATTTAATGAGAGAGGTGGAAATCAAATTAAAGCTATATATGGTGCTGTTACTATTGGTACGATATGGCAATTTCTCAAGCTTGAAGGAAATTTAGTTTCGATTGATTTGAGTGAATATTATATTAAGGATATTAAGAAAGTTTTAGGTATTTTGTATAGTGCGATCGCGCAAAGTAAACCGTAAATTATTTATTAACTAAAATATTATGAAAATATTTATGATTTTACAGTTAACCATATTTTTAAAATTTTGAAAGTAAATATGGCGATTTAAATAAACGTATTGTGTTACTTAATCAAGTGATATCCTTGCCTTGTTTACTTAATTTATCTCTCGAATTAGGTAGAGATTTTCGCTAAAGTATTATTCCTAAAGCTTATAGGTATATAGGTATCGAGTCGTTGGGTTTACGGTTCTGGAAAAATAAGATGCTTGACATACAGATTAAGCTCATGTTAAATATATAACAACGGCAGCAAAACAAATGCACTCTAAAACAAAACTCGACAAGTGCAACTTATTGATTGTTGTCTAAGAACGTAGAATCCCTAGCTTACTGCTAAGTATTACGTTATTTCTTCGGCTGAACATTCAGCCTGATGTCAGGTCAATTCATTGATTAGACTATCAGCGTGAAAACGATATATTTGGGTGAATGTTCGGCGGAATAAATAACCTGATACTTAGCAGTAAGCCAGGGATTTTACCTTCTTAGACTAGAAATCAATTAAATTTGTAAATAGAGAGCCTAGCGAGGAAAAGAGAAATACTTTTTTAGTATAAATTTATTTCATAAAGCTAGGCTGCTACTAGATGTGTAATTTGTTGAAGCTGTCCGGTTTCCTTAAACCAACTCTGGACATACTCAAATGACAAGCTATCATCTACCCTCCAAAAAACAAGCAAGCCAGAAAAAAGATTATACTGGCATTTTTTGCGATATTCAGAACGTTCCCTCAATCATAAAATTCGCTAGTTTGGTACTGCAATTTGCAGAATCTAACGGGACTGTATCTTGCAAAAATATTTATTACAATTCACAGCGTCAAGACCAATTAGCTTCCTCAAATAAGCTAAAAGAGCTTGGTTTTAGATGTGTTAATGTTCCTGACACCTCAAAGAATAGTGCAGATAAACGACTTAAAGATGACTGTTATGAGGCAGTTGCTTTTAATTCTTCTCTAAAGAATATTATCCTATTCTCAGGAGACAAGGATTTTGCTGTATTAATTTCCATTCTCAAAGCTATGGGTAAAAAAGTCATTGTCTTTGCTCAACGAGGTAGTGAGAGTCCAAAGTTGATTAAACTGGTTGGGAATAATAATTTCTACTTTGTAGATGAATTAAGTGAGCTAGTTGACAATAGCAATAAGACTCAACCTCAAAACACGGCTATTGTGTCTCAGATTAATTACAATGAGGCTATAAAGTATCTAATTGAAGCTACTAAAATTGTCTCAAGCCAAGGTAAGCCTACCGTATTTGGTCGCATTGATAGATTGATGCGTCAACGTTGTGCTAACTATCAAGGATGCTCATCTATTTCAATGCCTGATGGCAAGAAATTTAAGAGTTTTAGCCAGTTTATTGATGTTGCTGTCAAGGATGGGAAAGTCCGAAAGCAAAATCAGGAGTTATTTTTAACTGAATTAGATATACTGGGTGCCTAAAATATCTTTGAAAAACCCAGTTGAAAAAAAACTGGGTTTTCCCAAGACACCGCAATTTGCGGTTTTTTCATGTCTGAACAAAAGAACAATTGTAAACTTCCCCAACAATCAATTTCTGCAACAAAAGACAATATAAAAATGCACAAAATTCTAATATTCCATAATGAAAAACTTCTCCGTCATGCGCTTACTCACCGTTCTTATGTGCATGAAAACCCCGGAGAAGGTGAACATAATGAACGCCTAGAGTTTCTTGGTGATGCTTTGCTGAATTTCTTAAGTGGCGAGTATCTATATAAGTGTCATCCAGAAATGGGAGAAGATGAATTAACGCGGCGGCGTTCGGCGCTGGTAGATGAAAAGCAATTGGCAAAGTTCGCTGAGGAGGTAGGTTTAGACTTTAGGATGCGGCTAGGAAAAGGTGCAATTCGAGACGGAGGCTACCAAAATCCTAATTTGCTCAGTAGTACCTTTGAAGCAGTTCTTGGTGCTTACTACTTAGATAATCAGTCCAATATTGAAACAGTTCGCGCAATTATAGAACCACTATTTGATTCTGTTGATCCTAAGCATATAATTGTGTCTCGTTCTAATGTAGACTCAAAAAATCGCTTTCAAGAATGGGTGCAACGCAACGTTACTCCAAATCCCCCCAAATATTTCACAGACCAAATAGGAGGCCCTTCTCATGCGCCAGAATTCATCGCCAAAGTATTGGTGGATGAAAAGATTTACGGAGAAGGTAAGGGACGTAATAAAAAAGATGCAGAAAAAGCTGCTGCTGAAGATGCGCTAGCTAAGTTGAAAAAACAAGGTTTGTTATAGAGTTTATGGGTTCATAAATTTTGATAATTTTAAAATTAGAAGCTTCCTAACACTGAAAAACCTCAAAAAAATGAGGATGGCGTATACCATCCCCATTTTATATTTCGTTACTTTACTCATTTCCAGATGGTATCTAGAAAAAGTCAACTATTACAGTTGCGGTACGTACTGCTGCTTCTCAGGGACTTCAGCGTACTCAGCTACAATCTGGCGGAATTCTTCGCCGTCAATGGTTTCCTTTTCAATGAGCAAATCTACTAAGCGATCGGTGACAGTGCGATGGTCACGGATGATCTTCTTAGCATTGTCGTAGCACTGCTCAACAATTTCCCTGACTTGAGCATCAATGCGGGAAGCGATAGATTCGGAATACTCAGATCGGGTTGTCCAGTCACGTCCCAAAAATACTTCTCCCTGTTGGCTTTCTAAGGAAAGTGGGCCTAAGTTTGACATCCCGAACCGCGTCACCATTTGCCGCGCCATTCCTGATAACTGCTGCAAATCTCCACCAGCGCCAGTGGTCACTTCCGCAGCGCCAAAAATCACCTCTTCAGCGGCGCGACCACCCAAAGCACCAGTAATTCTCGCTTTCAACTGAGAACGAGAAATTAACCCCTGTTCTTCGTTGGGTGTAAACCAAGTTAAACCCTGTGCTTGTCCTCTTGGGATTAAGGTAACTTTCTGCACTGGGTCATGGTCTTTTAACAAAGTCCCAACTAAAGCGTGTCCAATTTCGTGGTAGGCAATTAAGCGCTTGCTCTTGCTATCTACCAAAGGAGTGCCTTCCATCCCAGCTACTACCCGATCCACCGCATCATCAATTTCGCGGAGGGTGATCGCTTCTTTGCGTCTTCTAGCAGTGAGAATTGCTGCTTCGTTGAGTAAGTTGGCTAAGTCAGCACCAGTAAATCCAGGAGTGCGGCGAGCGATCGCATCCAAAGATACACTAGGGTCTAGTTTCTTATTCCGCGCATGGACTTGCAAGATTTCCAAACGCCCTTTGATATCGGGTGCATCGACTGTTACTTGGCGGTCAAAGCGACCGGGACGCAACAAGGCAGAGTCTAGTACGTCGGGACGGTTGGTAGCAGCAATAATAATGATGCCCGTATTACCTTCAAACCCGTCCATTTCGGTGAGCAATTGGTTGAGGGTTTGTTCTCTCTCGTCGTTACCGCCACCGATACCAGCACCCCGTTGCCGTCCTACAGCGTCGATTTCATCAATGAAGATGATACAAGGGGCGTTATCTTTAGCTTTCTTGAACAAATCGCGGACGCGGGATGCACCTACACCAACGAACATTTCCACAAATTCCGAACCGGAAATACTGAAGAAAGGTACGCCTGCTTCGCCTGCGATCGCTTTTGCTAGTAAAGTTTTACCAGTTCCAGGAGGCCCAACTAACAGCACTCCCTTGGGAATCCGTGCGCCTACTGCGGTAAATCTTTCTGGCTGCTTGAGGAAGGTGACGACTTCTTGTAGTTCTTCCTTGGCTTCTTCGATCCCGGCTACGTCGTCAAATTTGACCCCGGTTTTCGCCTCCATTTGGAAACGCGCTTTGGATTTGCCAAAGTTCATTGCTTGACCCGGGCCACCGGGGAGGTTGCTAGAACGCCGGAACAAAAAGAACAGCCCAGTAATCAATAAAACTGGAAAGATGAGATTGCCCAACAATCCCCAAATTGCCCCATCATTCCGCATCGGGTGAGCATCAAAACTAATGTCTTTTTCTTTGAGCTTGCTAATTAACTCAGGAGCGTTAACAGGCAAATCCACACGCCACCTTTGCACACGATTTTCAATATCCGGATCGCGGGCTTCAATAATTGCCGTCCTACCGCCTTCGTAAAGATCCACGCTGGTGACGCGATCGCCGTTCAAGTATTCTAGAAAGCGACCATAAGTCATGCGAGTATTAGCTGCATTCTTGCTCATGTCAGCAGGAGCGCCTGCAAACGCCCCTTGCCAGAAGAAAAAGCCAATTACCAAAGCCGGCAACGTCCAGAGTGCTACGACTTTCCAAGAGAATTTCATTTTAATTTGCCTCTAGATGCCTATACAACTCGTTAGCTCTAGTAACTGAATGTTGATCACTCTGTCACTTTAAGCTGTTAAACGGATGTTTATAAATCCATTTTGTTTAATTTGATCTCTTACATGCAGTGCCATAAGCCAATTAGAGCATTATGGCGATGCCAACAAGAATCTTAATCAAAGTTAACTTAATTTTAATACAATATCGCACGAGAAAAGGGAGCGCAATGGGATGCAAAGACAAAGAGAATTTCTCCAGAATACTCCTGGTATCGTTTAAGCCGCTTTCAATCATGACTAGGCAAAGTAGGGGAGATGAGGGAGATGAGGGAGATGAGGGGACAACGGGACAAAGAGATAAACAAAACTCTTAACTCCTAACTCAGCACTCAGCACTCAGCACTCAGCACTCCTAACGCCCAATGCCCTGCAAAAGCCTTGATATACAAAACTTTTGACTTTTGACTTTTGACTTTTGACTTCCGCCTTGCGGTAATGCCCAATGCTCTACTTCACTTCTGTAATTTTTAGAGTGTAAGGAAGATACTTGCCTTTTTCGTAGGAACCAACCCAAATTTGGTAACTTCCAGGTAGCCATTCACCAATAATGCCAGCATTTTTGCCATCAAAATCGTCATTACACCAAGTACCACCAGGCCCTTTGATAATCATGGTGGTGTCTTCAGGACTTTGCACTTGCAATTTCAGGTAGTCAAATTTACTTGTTAACACTAATGTGTGGTCTGGTGTTTCATCAACAAATCCGGTACAAGGGCCAGTGGCTGTTTCGCTTCTCCCACCTACTTGACTCCCAGATATTGAGCCACCACTCATCCCGCGAACTGTTAGGGGGTCTGGTGAAAACTGAGGGCTAATGGTGACATCTCCAAATATCGTTGGCGCTTCCTGAGCATCAACCGCAGCATTAACTGTCGATGTGATGAAGAGCGTAACTATCATGAACGATAATCTCATCCCTCTATTGAGCGCTTTTGTCGGCATTGTAATTACGTTCGCTTCTAAGTGTTTTTGAAGACATGAATTTTACACACCAAGTTCCCAACATGAGGAGAATTGACTAACTATTTTAGATGTGAAATTGAGAATAATTCATTAGTAATTAGCCAATGATTTTCTGTTTCCATAGTTGCTTTACCCTATGGATAGGGGCACATGTTTGTGCGCCCCTAAAATCTAAAATATTTCTAAAATCTGGAAGTAATCGCTACTTAGCTTCCGTTATAGCCCGACTCAAGCGCGGCTTATCTAAACCAATCTGATTTAGTAGTAACCAAGATTGGATTAAGTCGGGGCCATGAACATCTCCAGTTAAAGCTGCTCGCAGCGATCGCATCACTAAGCCTTTTTTGACTTTTTGCTCTTTCACCACTTGTTTAATAATCTCTTGGGCGGTGGCTTCTGATAGTTGCGGCTGATTTTCTAAAGCTGTGACAATCCCCTCAAGGACAGCATTAGAACCTTCTTGCTTAAGTTGTGTACTGCCTTCGTCGCTAAGTTCAACTGTATCGCTAAAAAACAGTTGGCTTTGAGCTACTCCATCTACCAGGCGAGTCAAACTCTGGCTAATTAAAGTTACTAGCTGTTCTAACCAAGGGCGTTCTCTTCCACGATCAAATTTATACCCAGCCGCTTGCCAATAGGGAATAAGTAAATCTGTGAGTTTATCTACTGGAGTATTGTGGATATACTGACTGTTCAACCAATCCAGCTTGTCCCAGTCAAACTTTGCACCTGCTTTATTTACACGCTCAAAACCAAATTCTTTAGCTGCTGTTTCTAAAGTAAATATTTCTTGCGTCGAGTCTGGTGGCGACCAACCCAGCAATGTCATGTAATTTACCAAGCCTTCAGCAGTAAAGCCCATTTTCTGAAAGTCAGAAATGGAAGTTACACCATCTCGCTTAGAAAGCTTGCGCCCTTCCATATTCAAAATCAATGGCGTGTGAGAAAACTCTGGAATTTTTGCACCCATTGCTTCATACAGCAGAATTTGCTTGGCAGTGTTGGCGATGTGGTCTTCTCCCCGGATGACATGGGTGATTTGCATATCGATATCATCCACTACAACGACAAAGTTGTATAAAGGTTGACCACTACCTGCTTCTGAGGCGCGGGCGATGACCATATCACCACCTAAATCGCTACCTCGCCAAGACATCTTTCCCCTTACTAGATCATTCCAGACAATTTCCCGCCCATCTTCGATTTTGAAGCGAATCACGGAGGAGCGACCTTCTGCTTCAAAAGCGGCGCGTTGTTCTGGGGTGAGGTTGCGGTGACGGTTATCATAGCGAGGTGCTTCACCTCTGGCTTTTTGAGCTTCTCGGAGCGCCTCTAGTTCTTCGGAAGTAGTGTAGCAGCGATAGGCTAATCCTCGATCTAGCAGTTTTTCTACTGCTTCTTTATAAAGATCCAGGCGTTGGGATTGGAAAAATGGCCCTTCATCCCAGTTAAGTCCTAGCCAGTGCAATCCTTCAAGAATATTGTCGGTGTATTCGGGACGCGATCGCTCTAAATCTGTATCTTCTATTCGTAGTATAAACTTCCCGCCGTGGTGACGGGCAAATAACCAGTTGAATACAGCCGTTCTAGCTGTACCAATATGTAAATTTCCGGTTGGACTCGGCGCAATACGGACTCTAACAGTCACAGTTAATTCTCTCTTTCGCAAAGCATGATAAATGTAGCTTATATTTAAACCCTGAATTAGCCTCTTTGGCTAACTCAAAATTCAATATCATCTAAGTTCGGTGATATGCTACTTCTAAATTTAGAACGGGACTGACGGGGCTCGAACCCGCAACTTCCGCCGTGACAGGGCGGTGCTCTAACCAATTGAACTACAGTCCCTTGTTTGGCAACTTTGCTATTATCACAATTTTTTTTCTACTTGTCAAGTGTTTTGGAGTTAGTAATTAGGAATTGTTTTTGCTTTGTATCTCCCAGGTGCGAATTATTCGTTAAAAAGACCGTGATAATACAACCTGTGGCTCTGATTCCAGATGCTGCAATATTCGAGATTGCATTTGTTTATACTGCTGTTTCAATAGCTGTTTGCTCAATTGGGGTTGAGAAGCGGGTGGTAGACTATGGCTCTGTCGCACCCAAGTTTTCAACATTTGCCGCTGAGTTGACTCAATGCGACTGCTAAGAACCTTGATGCAGGAATGTGGTGCTTCCAGAGTAAAGAAAATCAAAGGATATTGTTCATTTTCAGCCAAGAAACTTACCATCCTCAGATTTTGGGGATTTTGCATATCTAAGTAGCACGGTAGCCACTTAGGAGCAAATTGCCGATTGTAGAGTACAGTTACCCATAACAGCATTGGATGAGGGGATGTGACAAAGATAAACTGGTTATAACGGGTAGAAACCGCATAGTTTTTGATTTCTTGTTTAGACAACATCAACCATAGCGCTGTTATAGATCCTTGGGGAGTGTCTAGAAGCTGGGGAAAAACAATTTCTTGAATTGGTTTCTTTTGAGGCCAGAAAAGTTGCCGATAGCTTTGTTCTACAGTGATTGGTAATGCAGAATTTAAGGGACTGCCAAGGATGGAGTTAGAGGCATTTGTAGGCAAAGTGGGACAATTAGATTGTTCTAGACTGTTTAAAACTTGTAAAATTTCAGCGATATTTTTAGGGCGATCGCTTGCTTTTTTAGCTAGACAAGCCATAATTAAATTATTTAGCTTGTGAGGTATTTTAAGAGTAGGTTTAACATCTGCGATCGTTTTTGGTGTTTCAAAGTGATGTGCTTTATACCAAGCACCAAAGTAATCAGTTTCTGGTTGCCAAGGTTTTTTGCCTGTGAGCATCTCAAACATCATCACACCCAGGCTATAAATATCAGAGCAACTATCTAATTTTTCTCCATCTAGCTGTTCTGGAGAACAGTAGGGCAAAGTGCCATTAAATCCGCTACTCGTACTAGCTGTTGATGCATAATTCAAAAATCTCGCAATACCAAAATCGAGAATTTTAACTAACTGACCCAATATCGGATCGGGAATAACTAATATATTGGCAGGCTTGATATCTCGATGAACCAACGGACAAATTTTGCCATCAATGTTAATACCTTGATGGGCACACTGTAACCCCAAACAAATTTGGCGAGAGAGAGTAAAAAATATGGGCAGAGGTAGCGGAATTAAATCCTTTAAATTCTTGCCACATAGATATTCCATGACGTAGTATGGTTTTCCTTTCTCATTCACACCATAATCATACGCCCGCACTATATGTACGCTCTTTTGACTCAAGGCTGCACTCATTAAAGCTTCACGAGCAAAGTCTTGTTGCATCTTGGTATTAACAACAGTTTGAGTCAAAAACTTTATAGCAACTGGTATACCTCCTAACAAAACATCATTTGCTAAAAAAACTTCACCCATGCCACCGCTGCCAATTAATTGCTTGAGTTGATAACGATTGGCAAGCAAGCCCGTACTACTTGAAGATGTAAATGGGCTTTGATTCACTTTGTTCACCTCTGGCGCTAAGTCTATTTAAAGTTAGCAATACACACATAAAAATATTATTAGGTAATGGTGGCAAGGATTTTGATTTTGACAGCAACCTTTCAAGGACGTAATAGAAGTTTCAAAAACATCTCCAAGAATTTAGTCATCCAATTTTTTAAACCTTCTTTCTCAATTTTTTGATGTGTGGCTAAATTTTGTAATATGTCTAACTTCACCTTTTCGTACTCTGTTCTGAGAATATTTTTGGCTTGATTAGGCAAGATTAGTTCATTTGACTGTTGACTCATATCTAACCACTCTACAAGTTGTTGGCGCTGTTTATCTGTGAGGTTTAAAGTTGTTACATGAGAGCAGTGAGTTGGATCTTCTAGTGAAAAAAATAGTAGATGATAGTAACCTACTTCCGCTAAACTACGTGCTATATTTTGACCTTTATTATCTTTTAGATCCAGAAAATAAGGTAGCCATTTAGTCGTAGAAGGTTGAACATCATATAGTACTGTTACCCACAGGAGCATCGGGTATACACTCATTTTACTAATAAATTCAGTACTATGTATTTTATCTAAAAATTTTGCAATCTCTTGTTTAGGCAACATTGCCCAAAAAGTTGGTATAGGTTTTTGAGGAGTTTGTAGTAAATGAGGAAATCCAATTGACGCAATTGGTTTATTTTTCGGCCAATTTTTCTGCAAACACTCTTTTTCTGATAATAAAGTTGCAGGTACTAATTGAACTGGAAGCGAGATTTTAATCAGGTCAGTACTAGTGCTAGTGCTAGGAATAACATCATTAAGTTGAGCATTAACTTTTTCTAAGCCTTCTAATATTTGGTTAATATTCTGAGGGCGATCGCTTACTTCTTTAGCTAAACAACTCATCAATATTTTTTCTAATATTTCCGGTATTTTAACTTGCGGATTTACTTCTTCAACTGTCGGTGGCATTTGAAAGCGATGGGCTTGATACCAAGTACCAAAAGAGTTACTTTTAGTTTGAAATGGATGTTTCCCTGTCAGCATCTCAAACATTAGTACTCCCAAACTATAAATATCAGAGCGGACATCTAACAGTTTACGCCCTTCCATGTGTTCTGGAGAACAGTAAGGCAAACTGCCAATAAAAGAATCTGTTAAAGTCATCCCACTTCGCTCTGTTAAAAACTTGGCAATACCAAAATCTAGGATTTTAACAATTTCACCTTTTTTAATATCTTCAGCAATAAATATATTTTCTGGTTTAATATCTCTGTGAACAATAGGATAAATCTCTCCTTTAAGGCTGATACCTTGGTGGGCACATTGTAAACCTAAACAAATTTGATTACAAATTTCTAAAAACCTTGATATGGTTAAAGGCTGAATTTTCAGAATTTGTTTGAGATTTTTTCCTTGGAGGTATTCCATTACATAAAATGGAGTTTTATCCTCAGTAACTCCATAACTTAAAATGCGAACAATATGTCTACTTTTGCGACCCAATTGAGCTCCAATAAAAATCTCTCTGGCAAAACGTTGGGACATTTGTTGGTTTAACAAACTAAGTGATAAGATTTTGATTGCAATCAACATACCGCCTTTAGCAGTATCTTCGGCTAGATAAACTCTACCCATCCCCCCTTTGCCAATCAAATCTCTGATTAAATAGCGATTATTTAAAAATTGTCCGGTATAATCGTCTAATTCTGCCTTTTGCCCTACCATACTCTCCATTTTATTTTCTGGCATAAAAATTATTTATAAAAAATCTTATTGGCAAAATACTTTAATTAAGTCTAGCTAATTATTAAATTCAAATCTAAGAAATATCCGGGTTTTGAGAAAATTAATTATATGCTGTAAATATGGTTAAGCTTTCTGCAAAAGCTACTAAACATTGTGTAACATATTTATTAATAAGTACGGTTGAGAAATTACACGTAAACTATAAATAAGCTAGATAAAGTTACTTAGTAGATTCCGTGAATACACAGGAATAATCAAAAATAGCTAAATAGCAGTCAAGCCGCGATGTCTACGACGGGCTACGCTTACGCACTTTTATCTCTATACGGTTAAAGGTTAATATTCGGGAGTAAACGGCGTAATAATCTAATTAATGGAGTTTCAATTTTAATTTTAAAGGCTAGTATCTGGCTGCGTTGCAGGGAATTAAAATTATTATCACTGATGAGAATTAATGATTGTTGACCATCCCCTAGTTTTGGGCCAAGAGTTAAGCCCTCGATATTGTCTGGCAGTACATTTAATTTTCTCAAATCTAATAGCAGTTTTTTCTTAACTGGTTTAATGTTTTTGGAGTCAACTGCTAAAAGGCTATCAATATTATGAATATCATCGGCTGCTTCTAAAGAAACTTGAAACAGGGAAATAGCAAATCCTAAACCAGTAAAAGACCTTTCTAAACTTAAGAAGTGTCCTTGATTATCGAGAGCAAGTAAATCGGGTAATCCACTAGCGAATTTGCCAATCAGATTCAAAAATGGTGTAACTGGTTCAGTTTGGTAAAGAAATTCCCTTTCTGGCTGGTTGTTGAGCAAGTTGTATTGCAAAATTCGGCAAGGACTACCGATATTAGGTTTAGCGGCGACCCCATCTTGAATTAGAGCATTTTCGGTGGCTGTAAATAGATGCTTGTTATCGGGTGTGATGGTGAGGCTTTCAAAAGCCAAATTGTTGCGGATACCCTGTTGACTAGTTTTATCTGGCAAAAATTTGTTTGGTATGGGGAGTGTAACAATTTCTTTACCAGAAGATAGTGAGAATTCTTTAATAGAAGGATTAATTAATTTTTCAGCATTGCCTTCAGAAGAAATAAATACAGTTGCTTTGTTAGTTAATACAATACCTTCTGTATCAGTTTCACCAGGGCTAAATGTTTGACCATTTTCATTTAATAATGTGGTAACGCCGACTGGAATAATTCCATTTTTTTGTAGGGAACTTTTGCTCAAGTCGATTTTCAAGGTGTAGAAACGAGCAGCAGTTTTTCGGCCGCGATCGTCGGAGATAGCATAATAAAGGTTATTTTTTGCATTATATGTAATTCCAGATAAACCTCCAACTTCAGTTTTTTGAAAGATTAGACCTTTCGGCAAGGTGGCTTCCCCGATAAATTCTATGCTAGTGACTTCAATACCATTTGATGGAAAGTTTGTGAATACGAAGCTAATAATTAAAATCGGGATTAAAAAGTAAAGAATTCGTGGGAATACAAAGATTTTTTTAATGAACTGCATGAAAAGCTATTGCTAAATTTTGAAAATCACAAACAAGATAACACTTAAACAGTAGTGATACTAGTTCTGAATGAAGATGTGCTAAACCATGTTAAAAATTAAGTACAAGAAAGAGAAACGAATCGCATACTCCTACGGAGAAGCAAGCTACGCCCAACGTCTCGTTAGAGAAGCACACAAAGAAATGAAGTTAAAAAGTTTGGCGCAGTCTCACAAATAAATAGTATGAGTACTCAGCACTCAGTAAGCAAGTCGCAAACCATATTCATCTTGGAAAAAGTTGACAAGCCAATCTTTGACTCTGTGGGTGGCGCGGCAGTCATCTTCATTGTAACGTTGGATAGTTTCTAGTAAGGTGCGATCGCCTGTTTCTAACCATTGATCGTACCAGTAAATACACTTAGCACCACTGGCTTCTCGATCGCGCCACTCAAATCCCATCCAACGAGCGATCGCTTTCAAGGCATAGCTTTCTACGGGCAATGCTACACTTTGGGTTAATTGTTCATACACATCCACAAACCGATTTAGTACAGGACGCACTAAGGAGTGTGGAGTGCCGTAAAGTTTTGCCAACCGTTTGACTGTATCAAACTCGTAGACACAAAAATGATAAATTGGCGCTTCGGGATATTGCCAAACCAAATCCAAAAATTGCTGCCAAACTAATTCTTCGTCTTCTGGTTTGTCTGCTAAAAAGGAATAAAATTGTTCTGTATTAGCTTGTCTATTAACAACCAAAACTCCTAAGAGATAATCTAAATCTAAGTCTGGCTGGGCTTCAATATCAAAATAAAGCTCTATGGGCCCTGTGAATGTAATATCTTCTGTTGGTAGCGGGTAGGGTAAAATAAACGGTCGTTTTTCTAGTGCAGATTGAGCTTGCACTACCAATTTGGGCGCTACTTGGCTGTCAAAACCAAGTAGGTTTTCTAAGCTGCTGGGACTGGTGTTAGCAAGAGATTCCAGTGTGGTAATGTCTAAGGCTTGGAGTTCAGTATAGCGAAGGGGTGTTACACCTGGTAGCAGTGAGAGATGTTTTTCAGATTGAGCGATCGCATAACATTCACTATACCAATGGCAAAAATTGCACTTTTGGCGAGAGATAAATACTTCTGGCGGATTCGGTAACTCTAAAACTTGAATAAACTCATCCAAAATCTGCTGCATTCGTGGTGTCCATTTGCACAGATCCACTGCATAATTTGTATTTTTGGTTCGCAATATGAGCAAAGCTGTTTCAGGTGCAACTCCCTGCACTGTTGTCAACACTTGGGCATGAAATGCAGCGACAACCTGATATTCTTGCTTAGGGCGCTTACCCAGTTCAATACTAGCCGGAACGTAGATCCAATCTCCAAAATGGGATTTTCCCGGTTGTTTCACGAGTAAATCTGGACGACTTAGCAGGGTGTCTGCTTCAGAATAATTTGCTAACAGTACTCCTTTATAGATGTACTCAACCCCACGCTGCATCAATTCTAAAGTTGCTTTCTCTCCCTTTTCCCAGTTTCCATAAGAATAATCTGGTTGATGATAAGTCATCTGTGCTATAGCACTCAACTGATGAGCGATTTTGTCCTGTTGCAATTTCCGTAGCAACTCATTAGGAGCATCGCGCTGACTTTTGTCACCGTGGATATCTAGAAAAGGTCGGCGTTTACAGCGTTGGTATTGCAGTAGGAGTTCAGCATTAATTAGCATCCTTTTAAGTTAACAAGAATTAGCATAATCTGGGAGTAACTCTGACAATTAAAATCTGGAAGTGGCGATACCTTCTCTGCGAGACGCTACGCGTAGCAAGATCCCCAAAGGGGTACGGTGGGCTACGCCAACGTGTTTACGTTTAATTTGTCGTTTATTTTATACTGTCAACAGCTAGCTATTGGCGTAAACAGCACAAGCGTTTGCTTTTGCCCCAAATTACAACTAAGAGAGAGTGATAAAAAACCACAGTTTGTCCATTATTACAAGGTTAAATGACAAAACAACATGATCTGTGAGTGTGTCACACTCTAGAGAAAGGGTGAGAATCCCTACTTTATCTACGAATTCCAGCATTCAATCTTTGTAATTGGCGATCGTCTGAATATCAATAGCCTGCAAACAGCAGATATCTCTTGTGAATTATGACCGAAAACGAAAAGGATACAAGCCCCTAAATTTATTTATGGGGATCATTAATTTTGAATTTTGAATTTTGAATTTTGAATTCGGAGCGAAGCGACGTGACTAGTATTTCTGCATCACCAATCAACCTGTATCACCATCGAGAGCAATTTCCCGCTTTGGGGAATAAGGCTTATTTTAACTATGGGGGACAAGGGCCGATGCCCCAAAGGGCAATGGATGCGATCGCCCAAACTCAAGCTTATGTTCAGCAAATAGGCCCCTTTGGTAATGAGGCGTATAGCTGGATAGCACCGCAGACTCAAGCTGCAAGAGAAGCGATCGCTTTGGAGTTAAATGCACCAAGCCAAACAATTACTCTCACCCAAAATGTCACTATTGGCTGTAATATCGCCATGTGGGGCATCGAATGGCGTGCTGGCGACCATCTACTGCTCTCAGACTGCGAACATCCAGGCGTGATTGCCACAGCTGGGGAAATCTCGCGGAGATTCGCTGTGGAAGTTACCACTTGTCCCCTAAAAGCGACTTTAAATGAGGGCGATCCTGTAACCATCATTGCCCAGCACTTGCGCCCCAATACCCGCCTAGTAATATTGAGTCATGTTTTCTGGAATACTGGTCAAGTTTTACCTCTTGAGAAAATTGCCGAAGCATGCAGAAATAATCATTCTGCACTATTAATAGATGCTGCCCAATCTGCTGGTTTATTGCCTTTAAACTTAACTGAATTGGGAGTAGATTTTTATGCTTTCACGGGTCACAAATGGTTATGTGGCCCTGCGGGTGCGGGTGGTTTGTATGTTCGACCAGAAGCACGAGAAAGCCTGAAACCTACGTTTATTGGTTTAAATGGCATTGTTGTAAACAGTCAATCTCAGCCTGTAGATTGGCTTCCTGATGGGCGACGATACGAAGTATCTACATTAGCTTATCCTTTGTATATTGGATTAAAGGAAGCGATCGCAATTCATCAGCAATGGGGAACGTCACAGGAACGTTACGAGCAAATTTGCCATAACAGTGAGTATCTCTGGCGACAATTGATAGCGTTATCCGATATTAAATGTTTGCGAACTTCCCCACCCGAAAGCGGTATAGTCTCCTTCCAACTTGCAAATAATCAGCCTCAAGCTCATTTGAAGTTGGTACAATTTTTAGACTCACAAAGGATATTAACTCGGACAATTGCCGATCCTAGCTGTATACGCGCTAGCGTCCATTACTTTACTTTAGAATCGGAAATTGACTTATTGGTTGAAACGATTCAAAGTTTTTGCAAAATTAATTAAAAATTAGGAGTTATAAGTTATCAGTCTGGGAATTATAATTTTAACTCCTAACTCCTAACTCCTAACTTGAAAATGGAACGCCCAATCTTATATTTAGCCATAACAAACCACGGCTTTGGTCATGCTACACGCACGGCATCTATAGCCGCAACCATTCAAAAATTATGTCCAGAAGTCCTGCTAATTCTGGTGAGTACTGCCCCACGCTGGCTGCTAGAGTGCTATATAGAAGGCGATTTTATTTATCGTCCCCGTGCATTTGATTTGGGTGTGGTGCAAACGGATAGTTTGACAATGGATAAAGGAGCGACTTTAGAAAAGTTGCTGTATATTAAGAAGCATCAAAATTCGCTGATTGCCTCAGAAGTAAATTTTATCCGCCAAAATCGCGTTAATCTTATTTTGGCAGATATTCCCTTCCTTGCTCCTGGGTTTGCCAAAGCTGCAAATATTCCCTGCTGGATGATGAGTAACTTTGGCTGGGACTTTATCTACCGAGATTGGGGAGGTGAATTTACCGCAGTTGCAGATTGGATTAGTGATTGGTATTCAAAGTGCGATCGCCTATTTCGTCTTCCTTTCCACGAACCAATGCCAGCTTTTAACAATATCACAAATGTCGGCTTAACAGGCGGTTCCCCCCGTCACTCTCCTGATGATTTACGTTCTATTTGGAGAATAACTGCACCAGTCGAAAAAACTATTTTGTTGACCTTTGGCGGGTTAGGTTTACAGCAAATTCCTTATGATAACCTACAGCAATTTCAAGATTGGCAATTTCTCGTATTCGATCAATCTGCCCCAGATTTACCTAATTTAGTGAAAATTAATGACCACAAATACCGCCCTGTAGATTTTATGCCTATTTGTGGGCGAGTCGTTTCTAAACCTGGTTACAGTACTTTTTCGGAAGCCACGATACTAGGAGTACCAATTGTCACCATACCGCGTGAAGACTTTGCTGAAGCAACTTTTATAGTAGAAGGTATAACTGATTATAATCAGCATCAAATTATTACCGCATCTGAATTTTTTCAAGGGACTTGGAATTTTCTCCATGAGTTACCTCAACTAGCAAAGCAATCTCAACCAATTGCTAAGGATGGTAATGAAACTATAGCTCAAGCTGTTATCAATTATTGCCATACTAAAGATAGTAGATAATATTTATCAGAATAGATGAAATGGATAAGTTACTAATATATCTTAACTATTGTGACTGCCGAAATTGCCTTCATCACCTTATTATAGATTTAACTGCTAATTTGCTTTTCATGCCTCATTTTGAGCAGGATGAATGCGCAGGCGATCGCTTACTGTTTATCACTCACAAGGAGGACTACCGTTATGGACAAATGGAATCCAGAGGATTATCGCAAAAATTCTTCCAGTCAACAAAAAAGTGCGCAAGAAGCAATAGTGAAACTTAACTTAAAAGGAAATGAAAGTATTTTGGACATTGGTTGCGGAGATGGAAAAGTTACTGCTGAGATTGCCAGCTATATACCTAATGGTTCAGTTAGAGGTATTAACAATTCTTTAGAAATGATTGATTTTGCTCAAAAAACTTTTCCTCCAAGTTATTTTCCCAACCTTACTTTCCAATTTGCAGATGCAAAAAATTTAAATTTTAACAACGAATTTGATGTTATTGTTTCGTTTTTTTGTCTTCATTGGATTATCGATCACATTCCGGTTCTTACAGGTATTGAAAGGAGTCTCAAGCCAAATGGTAGAATATTACTGCTATTTCCGGCAAAAACAAATGACTCTCATGTAGATACTGTTATGAGTAAAGTTATGTCGAGCGCAAGCTGGAGCAAGTATTTTGACAAATTTACTTGGCCTTGGGGTTTTTATGAACCAAATGAATATAAAAGTTGGTTAGAAAGTGTTGGTTTAAAAATCAATCGTGTTGAATTACTTTCAACAACAAAAGGAATTATTGAAGGAAAGGAAAGCTTGAATGGATTTATTCGAACAATACTATTTCCCTTTACTGCCAGGATACCAGAAGCTTTACAGCAAAACTTTGTTGAAGAGATAGCCAAAACATACTTGGAAACTTATCCTTCGGATCACATGGGTTTTATATATGCTCCACCAGTAGTGAGATTAGAAGTAAACGCGACTAAAATTGTCAATTAACAGATTATTTGTTGTTAGTAAATATTCTCAATGGGCAGGATATTTTGATCAGATGCTAATTTTAATAATAGTTGAGTAATGTGGCGATCGCAAGAACAATTTGTTTAATATGCTTATAATACCTTAATTTCAGTATTCCACATGACTCACTACCAAAAGTTACTCAGAATTTCTACTACTGGCAAATCTTTTCAAAACATCACCGCAAAAATTGAAGCTATAGTTGCAGAATCGGCAGTAGAAACTGGCCTTTGTACTTTATTTTTGCGCCACACTTCAGCTAGTTTAGTAATCCAAGAAAATGCTGATCCTGATGTACTTGTAGATTTAGCTAACTTTATGGCAAAACTTGTACCAGAATCAGGCAAATACATTCATGATGCCGAAGGTTCCGATGATATGCCGGCACACATTCGTACTGCACTTACCCATACTTCTGAACATATACCTATTAATCGTGGTCATTTGGCATTAGGAACTTGGCAGGGAATTTATATTTGGGAACATCGTCAACGCAGTCATTCTAGAGAACTAGTTGTCCACATTTCTGCATAGCAAATTTCTTAAATTTAGAAACCGTAGTTAAATTTTATTAGGACTTACGCAAGTGTCCTATTTTTTTGTGCAGCTTGTCCAAAGTCAATAATCGATAATCCCAAAACCTTAACTTTTGGGAGACTATACTAAGTATTTTTACACTCTTGGGATGGAAAAATTCCTTTATTGATAATTAACTAGACATACACTGAGCATCTCATGTCAGTTTGTAAACTTAAAAGTTAAGTTTATTTATATAAGTTTAATAATTTATTTATTCTAATATAAAATAACACTTAATGTAACCTGCTTGGGCTACTTCTATTACTATGAAGCAAAAACTAACGCCAACTCATACTTTTCAACTTATTGATGAAATACTTGCCCAGCAGTCTGTTAATTTATTGTCACTTAATCCCCAAAAAACATTAATTACCAGCTTTGCAGAATTAGAAAATTTGATTGCAGAACAAAACACTGACATTCAAATTATCACAACCATTCAAGCAACTATCGAAAATATAGTCCGTACTCAGTTGCAAAATTTTCCAGAAAACATCTTCTGGGATTTTGATTTTCTGGTAAGTAGTATGCTTCGGCAGGCTTTAAACGCAGACGAAGGCGCTATTCCTTTCTTAAAGGTTTTTGGTGAAAAGATGGTTTGTCTGACAGAGATGTTCGGAAATAAAACGGAAATACGCTTTCGTTATGTTCATGATTTTATGTATGGATTTGACTGGGCAAGATGGGTACAAAAAGAGCCACAAAAACGCGCACATATAGAGCCTTTTAGTCTGTTATTTTTGGATTATTTACTCGCCAAAGGTAAGGAACTTTTACAACGTATTAATCATGGTCAGATCGTATCTTATAAACTGTGTGAGACAGGCTACCGCAACCCCTTCACCTTTTCTCGTGAACCAGAAGATGAATACCGTCTGCTAACTTATCTTGCTGAAGAACAACTGATTCCAGTAGCAGTATGGAACTGGAATGCTAGCCCTGTATGGAACAAACCTTTTCAGGAAATGCGTCAGCAATTAGCATTAAAATTAAATATTCAACCACAGAAACGCTGATTAGCAATTAAAAATTGCTGAAGAAAATAATTATGAAAATTGCTGATTTAATTACTTGGTTTGAAGCATGGGCGAATCCCGCTTGGTGTGAAAGCTGGGATAATTGTGGCTGGCAAATTGAGCCAGGTATTTTGCAGGAAAAAACACGGGTTTTGGTGTGTTTGACACCGACTTTGGCGGTAATGCAGGAAGCGATCGCAGAAAATGCTAATCTGATATTCGCCCATCACCCGTTGATTTTTAATCCTCTCAAATCTTTACGCACTGGTGAAGCGATCGCTGAAATGGTACGGTTAGCCTTTACCCACAATATTGGTATTTACACTGCCCACACGAATTTTGACCAAGTGCAAGACGGTACTGCTGACGTTTTAGCTCAGATTTTAGAACTCAAAGAAGTTACTCCCATAGAACTTACACAAGCAGGATTAGGATATGGTCGTGTTGGTTTGCTAGAGCCATTTCTGACATTACAGGAATTACTTGCAACTATTCAAACCCGACTTTCTCCCCCTAATTTGATTTTTTCTCCAACTGCTGATTTACAGCAGACAATTTCACGAGTTGCTGTTTTGGGTGGTTCGGGGGCTAGTTACATTTCAGCTGTCGTCAAAACAGGTGCCCAAGCTTATCTAACTTCTGATTGTAAATTCCATCAGTTTCAAGAAAGCCGCGATCGCAATCTTATTTTAATCGATGCTGGACATTATGCTACCGAACGTCCGGCTTGCGATCGCTTGGTGCAAAAATTCCAATCTTTAAACTTAGACTGGGTGCAATTAAGTCAAAAAGATGAAGATTTTCGCCAGTTTTTTGCTTGATTGCTGATCTTTCATATATATTTTGTCGATGCTTTTTGAAAAAATTGTTGTATTTTAATTTTGTTAAGGTATTCAGCTTTTCAACATTGATGCTGAAAATTCCTGTGCCTTTTTATCTGTGTATATTAGAGTATCAAAAACTCCTAGTGTGATATAAATCACTGATTGAGCGTAATACTAATCACACAGTATTAATGTTTCATATCAATTAGCAACAGAGGAAAATGTTCCACACTAGACCTAATAATTTGCTCACTCTGCCCTAATCAAGATGATTCGCACAATTATTGCATCTGCTTTCCAAACTGGATATCTTAGTGTTGAATCTGAGGGTTTACTCCAGCAGGTGCTAGCCACTAAATGCTATCAGTCAGAGGATTTGCCAGACCTCGCAGCCCTATACGATGC
Organism: Nostoc sp. LPT; assembly: GCF_017115165.1. Taxonomy (GTDB): domain Bacteria; phylum Cyanobacteriota; class Cyanobacteriia; order Cyanobacteriales; family Nostocaceae; genus Nostoc. Next base: position 35,166 of record NZ_JABXKF010000174.1, read on the forward strand.
AGTTCGCGCCGGAAAAATTAAACGAGAAGCATCCTCATCGAACGTGCTTATAGAATTTCCTTTACCATATAAATCCTCTTGAGACTTCTGGAGTAGAATTTTCTCATGGTCTTTTCCCTCTACCTCTTCCCTTACGCTGTTGCCTTTTTTTAGGCAAAAACCTGAAAAACTCAAAACTATTTGGGTGTTGTTGTTGAAAAGCATCAAGGTCAGCAAGAGAATGAGTTAAGATCAGATACAAGTGGGTAAAAGTAAAGCCAAGTCCCCGGACTTCCCAATAATGCCAATGATTAAAAGTAGGCAAGTTAAACAACCGCAATCAACGATTGTTTTCGAGTATTCTTTATTACAAAATGGGAAGAATGACTCACCAACAAATATAAACCTGGTTAGGACAGGTACCGAATTGTTTGACTTCTATAGAAGCAGACATTCCCTAGAATAAGCCGGAGTGAGATTGAATTCATTGCTAGAGCATCCGATTTATGACCCAATATTATCCTGATATTTTGACAACTAGAAGCAAATCTTGGGATTGGGTGATGAAACGTACTTGTTCCAAACAGTGAAATTAACCTCTTAAAGGTGTAATGTAATGGGGTAGAACCCAGATTTTGACAGGTTTAGGTTTAACTACGTTGTTTAAAAAGGCAGAAACAGTACATGCTACACCGCAAGATTTATCAACTGTGTTGCGATGGGCGCGAGGTATGTGTTTTCTTGCGGGACCAGCAACGCTGGATTGAACGCGCCCGCATCATAGACATAGAGGGAGATTTAGTGACCCTACGCTATGAAACAGAAGAAGAGGACGAAGTTTGTTCTTGGGAAGAAATGGTTCGCCTCGAGAGCATTGGTGCTGTAACGCAAAAATTGGCTTCAGTACCACGCGGTAATGTAGAACCTCTGATGACTGAAGATTGTCCCGAAGCAGAGCGCATTCACAACCGTTACACTGACTCGAATCCAGAATAAATAATCAGTTCTGAGTGCTGAGTATCGAGTGCTGAGTAATAAATCCTAACTCAGGACTCAGAACTCAGGACTCAGGACTAGATAAACCTTCAAAGGCAGGACAGTAACCTTCGAGAGTTACCTTAAAGTTATACAATGGGGAAGCTGGGTTCCAACACCGCTGCCCTCTTTGGTGTCGGCAAGTACCACAACAGTCTACATCTGTCCATGTATAGCGATCGCTGTTTTGGTTGAGCAGTTCTCGTTGAGACAATCCCCTTAATACTAATTCTTCCCCTTGCCAACGAGCTTCGATTAAACCAGTATCGGCAAATTGCCGCCAACGCTGATCGGCAGTAATCACATTGGGTAGGGTAATTGTGATTACTGTTCCTAACTCTGTCAGTTCGCCTTCATAGTTAGTCTCTGGAGCTGCCGGTTGTAAAAATGTGTCGCCGATGGGCAGTTCTACTAAGGTATCAGCCGCCGGAGAATGTACGTGGTAGCGGTTTTGCAACTCCTCTAAGCTAGTCAGGTCTGCCAAGTAGGTAGGGGAACCGTGGACAAAAATCACGTGCTGGGGTCGCAAATTATGAATTAGCTGTGTAGTACCAGGGCCATCGCTATGTTGAGCTAAGAGATAGGTTTCAAGAGTGGTAGGCGCTAAATATTCTTTGTTAACTTTTATATCAATTTTTTCTGGTAGGAGAATCAGCCAAGGCCCGGTGTCTAATTGGCAGTGTTCGCCTAAATCAGATGTCGAGTCGGTGAGGACAATACAAGGTGACTTACCTACACTGGGACGATGTTCTGGTTGTAGACGACGCACGCGGGGACGTACCCGTTCATCCCAAAACAAGGGTTGATGGCGGGCAAAGTTCTGCACTGATGGGGGGAGATGGGGTAGCAGTTCAAGATATGCATCACATCCAGTAGCGACAGCACCATCTACCCAAATATCTAAATCTCGGCCGGTGAAGTGGTGATGCGATCGCAAGAGCATTAATAATTCTTGACCTAATCCTAAAGCCGGGGTAGGAAGGATTACAGAACAATGGTCAGCGATCGCTCGATTAATTCGCTCGGCTAATTGATTTTCTTGGTTGCGGCGATGGGGATGACGGGATGTGCCATAACTACCTTCAATGATTAGCACATCCAAGTCTAAGCCCCGCAGTTCCTCTAAACGCAAGCCTTCTACTAGTCGGGAGTTCGATAAGAAAAAGTCCCCTGTATACAGTAGCTTGTAAGTCCGCTGCTGGGTGGTGTAGGTGAGGAGAATTGCCACTGCTCCTGGTAAATGCCCTGCGGGAAATAATTCTGCCACCAAACCATCTTGAAATTCCACAGGCGATCGCAATGGCAAGGCATGACAAAATTGGGAAATTTCCTTCGGGTCTTCGTCTACCCAATTCAGTGGTAGTAACTTGCTAGTTACCTCACTACCATAAATAGGTAACTTTGGAAAAGCTTTATGCAGCGCCAGTAAGCCTTTAGCGTGATCTGGGTGGGCATGACTAATCAAAACTAAATCTGCTGGTAGGGGCGAACTACTTCCACGTACCGACTTAGTAAGCCCCTTAGCCAGCGATGAAATATCCTCCAAACCACAGTCCAACAGAATGCGGTGTGGCCCCATTTTCACCAATAAACACACGCCCTCATTGTCATGCTGGACACTATAGGGCAAACATTCTAATTCACTACCCGCTTCTGCTGCATCTACGCGAGAGGATGCCGATAGATTATCCCTCATGCTCTCCTCCCCTCAAACCTCATCATCATGGACATATCTCAAAAGCCAAAAGTTACACAAATTTTGCTTTTGTGACTTAGGGGTAAGTTTTATCGTGCGCCCCTACACCCTGAGAATACGGATTTTTGATTGGGGAGGACGCCTGCACCGAACCCGCACTGGTTCGGAAAGGTGGGCTAACGAGAAGCTATCAAACTAGTAACTCAAGGAGTTTGCCTCTGGTTTCTTTTCCCTTTACAAGTTTTGAGCGCTCTTAGCCAACTCACCCTCCGGGAAGTCGAGCGAGCGTCTACAGATTTATCTCAATGTGCGGAGCCATTGCCATGATAGTTATCTGAATCATAGAATCCATTCTTCGTGCCAAAAAATAAGCACGAAAGCGTAAATATAACTGTTAATCCAGCTAGAATCAACTTTACATCCATTTGTTTGCTGCCCTTTACTCAGAGACTTTCCTATATTAATTTAGTGCTTCCGCAATCAAACAGAATCACTAGAAAATCTTTACTATGCTTATATGGATTGGACAATAGGTAAATTTACCACAATCAGTCAGATTGTAGAACCTTTCGGTCAAGCTGTCTATCCATCTAGATGTAAAGTAAAGCAATATGACAAGGAGCAATCGTCTATAGCCCGTAAAAATCCTCATCTAAAATCTGCTCAATCGGTGGGATATTCACTTTCTTGGGGTATCCGAATCCCAAACTTAGTCAGCTTACCTTCCTTAATCCCTAACTTTCGAGCATCTGGGTAGGCTTTTTCCACTGCCTCTATTAGAAAACTTTTTACAGAACGAGTATCTGCCAAATTATTCAGAACTCGCTGACGGTGTTCCAATATTGAGCTATACCAGCTTCCTTTCATACGATTGGGTACATCATACTGAACCCGTAACTTGAGCAGATGCGCCAATAAAATTGTCAGATTGCTTTTGAGCGCATTTTTCTCTGCCTTACCCAAATCAACTAGCTTTTCAATTAAATGCTGAATATCCAACGCCTCAAATTCATGATTTTTTAACTGTTGAATGGTTTGCTCAATCCATAATTGCAAATCTTGATCGTATAGCGGTTAGGCATTTCTCAGATCAACTCCTAACTATTCAACATTCCAGCTAGCCCGGAAGTTTATTCGATTGTAGCGATGAAAGCGATCGCACTTAGAGGATGTTTGAAAAGTTATCGTAAATCAAAGGGTTTAAGACCCCTACCTCTACAGGTAGCGCGGAGTCGGAGCCACTCCGCCTCCGATCATTTTCAGTCAGGGTTTAAATCACCGTCTGAAAATGTCTAAAATGTTTGAATTTTGAATTTTGAATTGTTAATACTCGCTGATTTTTGATAATTATAAACTCTGAATATAATACAGTAAAGGATACAGTTTAGATTAGATTTAATTAATAAGAGCTTACTTTACCTTTTAATTACAATATAGAAAAAGATATAAAATTATGAAAATTAGATTATTAGTACTTAACCAGCTAAAAAGACTAGATTCTGAAGGTACGGACAGGACGGAACAAAACCAACATTATTTATGCGATCGCATTTTCTATGGATCTAAAGAAACATTATTCAATTAATTAGTTTAATGGAAACTAAAAACACCTTACATTTAAAAGGAATAATGCTACTTATCCTTGTTAATGTAATTAGCGCTACAACTTTTCCATTGACTAAAGACATCGTTAGTAACCTTTCGCCAAGTGCATTAGTTGCCAGCCGCTTTGTCATAGCGGCTGGGGTTTTTATCCTAAATTTACGTAATCTTAATGCACTTTTATTACATGATGGTATAATATTAGGACTTTTATTGTTCTTTTTCTTAGCTATAGAAACAATTGCACTCAAGACTATACCAGCAAACCGGGCGGCATTCATTGGCAGTTTGAACGCCCCTATCGTCCCGCTGCTGGGATGGCTGAGTGGTCAGCGCGTACCTTTGAAAACTTTCCTAGCCGCTGGAGTAGCTGTAATCGGTATTGGTGTGATGTTTTGGGAAGGCAAAGAACTAGGAATTGGCGATTTGTTGATGTTTGTTGATGCTTTTGTCTATGCAGTGTACATACTTTTCCTAGAGCGAGTCGCCTCCCGTCACCCCGCTTTAACACTCACTAATGTTCAACTTTTGTTCATTGCAACGGTAGGGATACTCTGGAGTAACACACAAATCTTTAACCAATTTGAGGTAATTCGCCAGCACTGGGGAGCGATTCTCTACTTAGGGTTGTTGGTGACGGCTGCTGTTATCTGGCTTCAGACATTGGCACAGCAATGGGTTTCATCTGACGAAGCTGCTTTACTTTTTACACTTGAGCCATTGTTCGCTACAATTTTCTCATTTTGGCTACTTGGAGAACATCTGGGAATACGCGGTCTAATTGGTGCGATTCTTGTCTTAGTTGCTCTGCTTCTAAGTCAAAGCTCTCAAAAGATTGAGCCGGAAGCAAAAGTTGAGATACAGAGCGGTTAAGGGGCTTTTACCTCGAAAGTGAAATTTAACTAAGCCAAGTTTGAAACTTGGAAGCCGCTAGAAATTTAAACATAGTGGGTCTTTATCTATGACTACAATAGAGTTGCAAAAATTACTTTTGCAAGAGTTAGGAAAACGGTTAAAGTAATTTGTAATTAAAGGGAAGGGAAAATTTTATCCTTTTCACCTTTTCCCCTTAACCTTTTCCCGACTTTTACAAGAAGTCTAAACCATTGTTATGTTTAGACTAGTAAAGGCACAACTTCAGTGCTTAAGCCTTTTTCAACCAGCTAAACATAGCGCGTAAATCTTTACCAACTTCCTCAATTTTGTGTTCAGCTTCTTTGCGACGCATGGCGGTAAATCCTGGTTTACCAGATTGGTTTTCCAAAACAAATTCCCGCGCAAATTGCCCAGATTGAATCTCGCTGAGAATCTTCTGCATTTCAGCTTTGGTTTGTTCGGTGACAATCCGCGGCCCACGGGTATAATCGCCATATTCAGCCGTATTAGAAATACTGTCGCGCATTTTGGCTAAACCACCTTCCACAACCAAGTCTACAATCAGCTTGACTTCATGCAGACATTCAAAATAAGCCAATTCTGGTTGATAACCAGCTTCTACCAAAGTTTCAAATCCGGTTTTGATTAAAGCACTCAAACCACCGCACAATACTGCTTGTTCGCCAAATAAATCTGTTTCGGTTTCTTCGCGGAAAGTCGTTTCGAGAACACCAGCGCGAGTACCACCGATACCTTTAGCATAAGACATGGCGCGATCGCGTGCTTGACCACTAGCATCTTGATAAACTGCAAACAGCGCTGGTACGCCTTCACCACTTTCATAAGTCCGCCGTACCAAATGCCCCGGCCCTTTTGGTGCTACCATCACCACATCTACATTATCTGGTGGTACAACTTGCCCAAAGTGAATATTAAACCCGTGGGCAAAAGCTAATACATTTCCTTCTTCTAAATTCGGTTCAATCTCGTTTTTGTAAATCGTTTTTTGAACTTCATCTGGTAACAAAATCATGATGAAATCAGCAGCATTGGCAGCATCTGCAACATTTTTCACAGTTAACCCAGTTGCTTCAGCTTTTGCAACTGATTTACTACCCGGATATAGTCCCACAATCACATTCAAACCACTATCTTTGAGATTGAGAGCGTGGGCATGACCTTGGGAACCATAGCCGATAATAGCAATAGTTTTTCCAGCCAAAAGGTCTAAATTGGCATCTTCGTCATAATACATCCGGGCCATAGAAGCATCTCCTGTCAGCAAGCATCATCATTTCTTGGCAGGCTTAAGATTGTACCCCAAATTGAGTAACCACAGATGAACTGTGACTCGGATTTCTCACAATATTGCTCAAAGCGTTATAAAACCTAGATTCATAAGTTTCACACTGCATGAAAATTTTTAGCCGTCAGAAATGTCCGAAAGATACTCTGGGTAAAGGTTATAAATAAGGGACTGACAAATAAAAAAATACTCAACTACTTCTTGTCAGGTGGACACCGCCCTTTGGCTATGGGCGCTCATGTTGCCCACCCCACAAAATTGAATAATTTATTTGTTGGAAATCCCTAATTCTCAAATCGGGAATAAATATATTCAAAAAACTGAACCTATACAGCAACACAATAATCTAGTAGTTAATTTGACAGGTTACATAGATAATTTACTTAAGTTACCCAAAATCATCAGCACCGTCCCCCACAGTCATAATAGTGTTTTCCATCAGGGAAGCTTCGTTATTAAAAACTAGTATTCGGAAGTTTTACCCTAGTATTAAGCATATATAGCAAAGTGCTGTTAGCGTCAGCGGGGCCTTTAGCCCGTATTGAGTAAAAACCCAGTTTTGTCAAGGCTTTGAGCGTTCAACACTGTCCTAACATTAGTGACTACGGCTATAAAAGTTGAATTGCAATTTAAATTGAAGTAATCATTCATCAAGTCAGACTACCAATGCTCTCCCAAGATAAACCAAATCCAAAAGATTCACCGCAAGGATCGTCCGAAACACGTCGTCAAAACATTCTGCCTACCGCCCCATTACCGGAATCTATTAGTAAAAATATCGAGACTATCATCGCATTGCACAGACGTTCCGAAAAAGACGTACCACGACACCAGCGGGTTGTAGAAACGGTAACTACTTTTTTTGGTCGTCCTGTATTCCTGTATAGCATCCTGCTTGGGATTATTCTGTGGGTAACACCCAATGTCTTACCACGACGTTTGGGCATACCAAGATTTGATCCTCTTCCATTTCCTTGGTTACAATTTTCACTGACTGCGGGTTCATTGTTGGTGACAACAGGGGTATTGATCAAACAAGAGCGACAAGAAAAGTTAGCAGAGCAACGGACGCAGCTTATTCTTCAACTCAATCTGCTCTCTGAGCAGAAAATCGCTAAACTCATCGCTTTGGTTGAGGAATTACGCCAGGATATTCCTAATGTCAAAAATCGCTCTGACCCGGAAGCTGAAATGATGAAGTCCCCTACTGATCCGCACGCAATCATAGATGTATTAGAAGAGACTTTAGCATCCGAATTAGCAAGTTTCTCTCAGCAACAAACATCAATTGAAGAATAATTGGACTTTGAACAAAACTTTATCTCTGTTACATAAATTGCAACAATCCAGATTTTGAGTTTTTCTTCAGTAATACTGAGGTTAACTTCATCCATCTGGGGATAGATTATGTACGCTTCGACTAAATTACCGCGCACATTTGCTTTATTTATAAGTGCGTTATTAGGAGGGGTAATTTTCACTAGTTGCGCCTCTTCTCATCAGTCAGCAAATCAGGCTTTATCTCCAATTGCAGCACCTGCACCTGCTCGTGAAAACAATCTTTCCCAAAAGGTGGAAGCTGCACCAATAGCGCGTTCTCGTCCTCAACTCATTAAAAAGGCAGCAATCTCTTTGACTGTCAACTCTGTAGATCGGACTATTGATGCCGTTTCGCAAATTATCAATCAACAGCAAGGGGATTTAATCGGGTTGAAACAACAACAACCCAAAAACGACAATCCGCGTTACACAGCAACAATACAATTGCGGATACCAGAGAATCGGTTAGAACCGACTCTAGAACAACTAGCTAAATTGGGCACTCTTGAGAGTCGTAATATCACTGCTGAAGATGTGGGCGATCGCCTGGTAGATTTTCAAGCTAGATTAACGAATTTGCAAAAAACTGAAGCCAATTTGCAAAAAATTATGGATCGTGCAGGTTCTGTAAGAGATGTGCTTAGTGTTGCCCAAGAACTGAGTAATGTGCGACAAACAATAGAACAAATTGATGCCCAACTAAAAAGCTTACAAAATCAAGTTGCATACTCCACTATTACGCTGAACCTAGAAGCAGCAGTTTCTAGCACCAGTCCCCAACCTGCCTTGGGTTTGCAAGTTCAGGAAACTTGGAACAACTCTACCCATTCTTTGAGGGCATTTTCCGTTGGCTTACTCAAGCTGGGTATTTGGTTAATTGTTTACAGTCCCTATTTGTTAATTTTTGTTGCTCTTATCTATGGCTTTAAGCGTTGGCGGCGAACTCATTTACCACGTTTGACACAAACACCAGAGTCAACTAGTTCTGACTAAACTTGTATAAATCTACATCTACCTTTAATAAATCTATACAGATAAACAGGGATTGAAATATTCCAAACTCAAGATTGTCTGTACCTTTCGCCTAAAAATTTTCTTTATCCTGTAGTCTTGATTACTTTAATATTTTTTTAAATGTAAAGAGCAATACAAAATATCTGATGACAATTTTGATACAAATCTGTTAAGAATAGTTACAATAGTCGGCGTACACGATAATATTTCTTATGGTAAATTCACTTGACAATAATCCACCCCATCAAGTAGTCATTGTTGGCGGTGGTTTTGGTGGACTTTATGCAGCAAAAACACTGGCCAAAGCGGCAGTAAACGTTACTCTGATTGATAAACGTAACTTTCATCTATTTCAACCCCTTTTATATCAAGTCGCCACAGGTGCGCTATCTCCCGCTGATATTTCTTCACCCTTGCGTTCTGTCCTCAGCAAAAGCAAGAATACGAAAGTGCTACTGGGAGAGGTGAATAATATCGATCCAGAAGCGCAAAAAGTGATTGTGGGCGACGAAGCAATACCTTACGATACGTTAATTGTCGCCACAGGTGCGAAGCATTCCTACTTTGGCAAAGATAACTGGGAAGAATTCGCCCCAGGCTTGAAAACAGTAGAAGATGCTATAGAAATGCGTAGCCGGATCTTTTCGGCGTTTGAAGCCGCAGAAAAAGAAACCGATCCAGAAAAACGCCGTGCTTGGTTAACTTTTGTAATTGTGGGTGGTGGCCCAACTGGTGTAGAGTTGGCGGGTGCGATCGCAGAATTGGCAAATCAAACTCTCAAAGAAGATTTCCGCAACATCGACACCTCAGAAGCCAAGATTTTGCTATTAGAAGGTTTGGATCGGATTTTGCCACCCTTTGCACCAGAGTTATCACAAGAAGCGGAAGTATCCCTGACGCGCTTGGGTGTGGTTGTCCAGACAAAAACACTGGTAACAAATATTGAAAATGATATTGTTACCCTCAAACAAGGCGATGAAGTTAAAGAAATTGCCTCAAAAACGGTATTATGGGCAGCAGGTGTGAAAGCTTCCGCAATGGGAAAAGTCCTAGCAGAACGCACAGATGCTGAGTGCGATCGCGCTGGACGGATTATCGTTGAACCTGACTTGAGTATTAAGGGACATCCGAATATTTTTGTAATTGGCGACTTAGCAAATTTTTCTCATCAAAATGGTAAACCGCTACCTGGTGTTGCACCTGTAGCGAAGCAGCAAGGTGAATATGTAGCAGAACTAGTCCAAAAGCGGCTTGTAGGTAACAATTTGCCACCTTTTGCTTATACGGATCATGGTAGTTTGGCAATGATTGGGCACAATTCTGCTGTAGTCGATTTCGGTTTTATCAAGCTGAAAGGTTTCGTTGCCTGGCTGTTTTGGCTGTTGATTCACATCTACTTCTTAATTGAATTTAACAACAAATTAGTAGTAATGATTCAGTGGGCATGGAACTATTTTACCCGTAATCGTGGAGCAAGATTGATTACAGGCCAAGAATCAATCACGCAGTTCGGAATTGGCGATCGCAACATTTATTACGCATCAGCCGATAATAAACAGCCAGTAAATATCTAATTGGGGATTGTTAAGTTAAGAGTTAGGAGTTAGGAGTTAGGAGTTATTTCTTTCCCTGGAGGAAGCTGAAGCTACATCTATTCCAGTCTTTTTTCTTCTCTACGAGACGCTGCGCGTAGCTTGCTTCCCTGTAAGGGTACAATTTTGAATTTTGAATTTTGAATTTTGAATTGATTTCTCCCCGCCCTCATAAATTAGCAGTAAGCTGTTTGAGGGCGTTTTTTCATAATCAATATAATGGCAACTATTAACGACAACTACCTGAAGCTGAAAGCGGGTTATCTGTTTCCAGAAATTGCTCGGCGGGTGAATGCCTTTGCAGAAGCGAACAGTGATGCTAAAATCATCCGGCTGGGCATTGGCGATGTTACCGAACCTCTGCCGGAGGCTTGCCGCGCAGCTATGATTAAAGCTGTGGAAGAAATGGGCGATCGCAATACCTTCAAAGGCTATGGCCCAGAGCAAGGCTACGCTTGGTTGCGGGAAAAAATTGCTACTCAAGATTTCCAAGCACGGGGAGCTGAGATAGATGCCTCGGAAATCTTTATCTCCGACGGTTCCAAGTGCGACACAGGCAACATTCTAGAAATCTTTGGTCATGACAACATAATTGCCGTTACTGACCCAGTTTATCCCGTGTATGTAGACACTAACGTTATGGTGGGAAATACTGGGGATGCCAACGATAAAGGCGAATTTGAGGGTTTAGTCTATCTACCAATTACAGCTGATAACAACTTCACCGCCGAGATTCCCTCAAAGAAAGTCGATTTAATTTATCTCTGCTTTCCCAATAACCCCACTGGCGCAACTGCTACTAAGGAATATTTAAAGGCGTGGGTGGACTATGCCAAAGCTAATAACTCGATTATTTTCTTTGATGCAGCCTACGAAGCCTATATTACCGATCCGTCGATTCCCCACTCAATTTATGAAATTGAAGGTGCAAGAGATGTTGCGATCGAATTTCGGTCTTTTTCCAAGAATGCAGGTTTTACCGGAACTCGTTGCGCGTTAACTGTAGTACCGAAAACACTCACAGCAAAAGCCGCTGATGGTTCCGATGTAGAACTGTGGAAACTCTGGAATCGTCGCCAGTCCACCAAATTTAATGGTGTTTCTTACATCGTCCAACGGGGAGCCGAAGCGGTTTACTCTGAAGAAGGACAGGCACAAATCAAGGGATTGGTGAGTTTCTATCTAGAAAACGCCAAAATTATCCGCGAGAAACTCATAGCCGCCGGATTGGCGGTGTATGGTGGCGTGAATGCACCTTATGTTTGGGTAAAAACTCCTAATAGTTTGTCCAGTTGGGAATTCTTTGATAAGCTGCTGCAAACTGTCAATGTTGTCGGGACACCTGGTTCTGGCTTTGGTGCCGCGGGTGAAGGTTACTTCCGCATTTCGGCGTTTAACAGCCGTGAGAATGTCGAAGAAGCGATGAAGCGGATTGCCGAGAAGTTTAAGGTGTAGAGCGATCGCTTTTGTTAAACTCATTCTATTAGTCTAAAGGTTACGGTGGGCTGTATTATCCACCGCAACCTAATAGATAATTGTTGAGATTCAGCTTATTGATATTTTGGTTATGACTGCTGCTATCCCCGTTTTCAAACCTGTTAGCCGGATGCAGTTAGCACCTGGTAGCACGGTAACTATTCCTGATGTTAGCTGGGAAGAATTTGAATCTATTTTACAAGAATTGGGAGAAAAAAGAACTACACGAATTGCCTACAGCCAGGGTACTTTAGAAATTATGGCTCCTTTACCAGAACATGAAATTCCCAAAGATTTAATTTCTGATATTGTCAAAATATTGCTGAAAGCGAAAGATATCAGATATCAACCTTTTGGTTCCACGACCTTTAAACGGCAAGGTGTTGCAGGAGCTGAACCTGATGCTTGCTTTTATATTCAGAATTATCAACAAATGATTGGTTATCGCCGCTTACAACCTGATGATCCGCCGCCAGATTTAGCGATTGAAACTAATGTTACATCAAAAACTACTCTTGATGCTTATGAAGCGATTGGAGTCCCAGAACTATGGGTTTACGATAGCGGGAGTCTTTCTATTTATTTGCTGAAACAGGGGAAATATATAAAATCTAACACCAGTCCTAATTTTGAAAATATAGCGATTACTCAGATTATTCCTGTTGCGGTGGAACGTAGTTGGCAAGTAGGAAGTTTTCAAGCTTTGAAAGAATTAGAAGCAATGATTTCGTAAATGATAAAGTAGCCACTGGATGGGATCAAAAATAATTGATGTAATCTAAAAGATAAGCATTATCGAATAAACTTGTTTAGCTCCTCAACTAAAATATGTACTGTTGTTGAAGGATTATCATTTACTGGATTGGGATGATTATATTGCTTGAGAAGAGTTTTAGCGTGTTTGATAGCAGTAGATTGCCGATTTTCTATTTCCTCATAGATTGTTGCACTATTTTTTTTATAATTGTATTTAAGCAATTTGTCTAACTTATCGATGTAATCTTGGCGAGGAAGTCCAGTATTTAAAAATTCAAAATGTAATACATACCATAATTCAAAAGCTTCATTAGAATAAGCAACTTGAAATCCTTCTCTTTCAGCGTTTGCAATAGCGTTGTTAAAATCTTGCTTAGGCCAATCATCCCTATCAAATACGCACCAAACTTGATCGTAATCTTCTTGAGCTTTTAATTTTTTAGCCTCTTGTACTAGTTTACTTGGATTGTATCCAAATCCTCTAACATCAATTTTCTTGACAGTCGTGGAAACGCGAAAGCTCTTGAAGTAATTTGGCTCAGTTTTTTCACCTTCACAAATAATTAAAAATATTTGCCTAAGTTCTCTTGTTTCAACTTTTCTATCAGCATAGCCACGGTTTCTAGGCATTAGGCTCACCAATAAGTTGACTTAAGTCACCAATAAATGGAATAGCACCATATCTGCCTTTGATATAGTCACTTTCAAAAGAGGCATCTTTCGGTATTTTATATTCAACTAATGAATATAAATCTGTAGCACCATATTTATTTTTCTCAGTAAACCAAATTTGATCTCTGCGAAAGAGTTTATTACTGAGCAAATTGGTGTCATCAGTCATAAATATTAGTTGTGCATTATTATAATTTGTATTTTTGGAGTTAAATAATTCAACAATTGCTTTGCTGATTAGTGGATGAAGTCTCGCATCAAATTCGTCAAATATTAAAACTTTGCCATATTTTAAAGTATCTATTAAAAGTCCAGCAATAGAAATTATTTTTTTAGTTCCTTCCGACTCTTGACTATCTAAATCAAAAAATTTCATAGATACATAATTACCTTGCTTATCAAATCTTTTATGCCCGGTCTTAATTGAAGCTCCCTTTATTCTGATTTGTTCAATACCTAAATCTAGCTTTTTAATTAACTGAATAATTTCTGATTTATTCTCATTATTTTTTGCTAAAGAGCTTAGTGTATAACTCAAATGATCTTGATCGTCTAAACCTGAAACTATATTCACTTGTTTTGTAAGCCAATCTAGTATTCTCTCAGCTATTTCAACGTTGAATTGAGCAGCTACTGATAGAAAAAGTGCATTACTCCTAGTTTTAGGATAAATATCCTCACCTTTGAATATTTTAGATAGATATTTTATCTTACGTGAATTTCCGTCATAAACTCGCTCAAAAAGACGAGTTTGATTTGTCTTAGGAACGTAAAATAGCCACTCGGACATAACCCTTTTTTGATTAGCTTCAAACCCATATCTATACTTTGTACCATCTAATAAAAATACAATTTCAAAATAAGATGGTTGTGTTTCAATTTCTGTACTTAGATCAAACGGTTCAACTCCTATTTTTTCTGTACTTTGAGTCTCTTTAGAGGAATTGATCATAAACCATTTCATAAAGCTAAAAGCTTTTGGAAGATTACTTTTACCACTGGCATTGGCACCATAAATCACAGCCCTTTTGAGTAATTTGAGGTCATCATCTACCGCAAAAACATTGTTGTCATCAAGTTCCTTTTCTTTGGTAACAATATTGGCAGCCACCATACTAAAGGTGACTTTATCCTTAAAGGATCGGTAATTGCCAATACTAAACTCTATGAGCATAGTAACTTTTTATCCTAAACAGCATATTTGTGAAACGATCGCAAATATATAAGTTAAGCATAGCGGTTATCGCTCATGCATGACTAGTCTGACAATTGCGATGTCTACGGCGGTAAACTACGCGTTTTTCCAATTATCTATTCATTGTGTCCATAAATCATTCTTGAGAATTACTTTCTCCTTCTTCAGCATCATCAGATAAATTGATTTTTGGCTCAATTTTTCCTTGTCTATAATTAGCCAAAGTCACCCCTTCTTCTAAATATACAGCAGAGTATTTACTCAACCCAATACGCTGTGCAGAGTAAATTCCTGAATGACCTGAAAATAAATAGCTCACTATACAGCCAATACCAATAAATATCCCTGATTCCAGACCAAATAATTCAATTCCCATTAATGTGGATGCCAAAGGTGTATTTGCTGCACCCGCAAACACACCTACAAATCCCATTCCTGCTAACAGTGGTGCAGGTAATGCTAAAAGCAACGATAAAGCATTACCTAAAGTTGCACCAATAAAAAATAAAGGTGTCACTTCGCCACCCTTAAAACCTGCTCCTAAAGTTAGAGCAGTCAAGCCCAATTTGGTTGCAAAATCCCAAGGAGGTAACTGAGTGAAAAAAGAATCAACGATAGTAAGGATACCAAGCCCAATGTATTTAGTCGTACCACTCAATCCAACAATTGCTGCTATTATCGCACCGCCTATTAAAGGACGCATTGGAGGATAAGATATGTTTGCTTTAAATAAATGACTAATTTGGTGAGTTACTTGAGCAAAAAATCTTGCGACTATTCCAAATATTGCACCTGCAATAATCGCAGAAATCAGCCCCCAAGTTGTGAGCGTTGGTATAGAAGGAGCGTGTCGGTATGCTGTATGATGCAAACCCAATAGTAATGTTACTTGATTTCCAACGATCGCAGCAATTAAAGAAGGAAAAAGAGCATCGTAATGAATTTTACCAATCGCTAAAACTTCCAAACCAAATACGGTTCCAGCTAAGGGAGTGCCGAAAACTGAAGCAAATCCCCCACTGATACCTGCTGTTAACAAAATTCGCCGATTAGCTCCTTTAAAACGCAATATTTTAGTTAACTGGTCTGCCAAAGAAGCACCCATTTGTAATGCTGTACCTTCACGACCGGCTGAACCACCAAAAAAATGGGTAAGGTCTGTTCCTAGTAAAACTAGAGGAGCCATACGAAAGGGAATAATATTTTTGGGATTATGAATTTCTTCAAGTAAAAGGTTATTTCCAGCTTCTACAGTCCGACCAAATTGATGATAAATCCAACCACTCAAGAAGCCACCAAGAGGAAGCAAGGCGATAATCCACCGATGTGATTCTCGCCAATCAGTTGCCCATTCCAATGATGCTAAAAGAGCCGCAGAAGCAGTTCCAGCAAGAATGCCAACTACAAAGGAGATGGGCAACCACTTGATTAGATGAGGTAAGGCAATAAATGGTTCAAACTGACGAAAGTGTTTCATACCATGACTCCTTGAAGTGCGATTTGTAGACAGATACTTTCTACAGGAGAGTCAGGTAATGCATTTAGCCAAGCCCTACTCTCCCGCAGTTAGCAAGGAAAGTAGGAGCCATCAGCCTTCCAGAAGAGAGTTTATCGCGCCAGAAAGGCGGTTTTGGCGAGCTCCATCGCCGTTGATGATTTAATTAATAATACCATTTTTGCTGTGGGTCAATATCTTTGGTATTCTACGATATAGATAAATAATGTGTATCATTGGCGGTATTATATGCTGCCATCATCAAAAAATAATTACCAGCCTGTTAAAGATTCTCAAGCAAAACTAGATCGGTTTTTAGTTTGTGGGCTAGGAAGTTTGGGTCAGCATTGTGTTGCAGTCCTAAAAGAGTATGGTGCTGTTGTCAATGCTATCGATCGAGAACAACCTCAAAATTTGCAGGTATCAAATTTATCAAGTTTATTAGAACAGTTATTAATCGGAGATTGCCGTCAGTCTAGTGTTTTAGAACAGGCAAATATTTTTCAGTGCCGAACTGTACTTTTAGTCACTGGTAATGAACGGGTAAATATAGAAGCTGCCTTTGCTGCAAGGCTTTTAAATCCTCAAGTTCGCCTGGTTGTACGTTCTGACAAACAAAATCTCAATGAACTTTTAAGTCAAACTCTTGGTAATTTTATTGCCTTTGAGCCAAATCAAATTTCCGCTTCTGGCTTTGCTGTTGCAGCCCTTGGAGATGATAATCTTGGATATTTTCAACTGGAGGAACGCCAATTTCGGGTAGTAAAGCGTCAGATTAAAATGGGTGATAGCTGGAGCAATAAATGGCGTATACATGAACTAAATACCTTATATCGTCGGGTATTAAATCACGCTAATGATTCATCTCCTTTACCTAAAGAATTTCATCAGTGGGAACCAGAAGCGATATTATACCCAGGTGATACGATTATTTATATCGAAGTCACAGAGCAACTTAAAAGTTTGAAACAACTTGCTACTGGGCGTAAGTACAACTGGCAGCAGTTATGGCAAGAAATTGTATTAGGCAGAGCTTGGAATAATTTCAAACAGAAAATGGCATATCTCTTGCGAACATTCTATCGTTATCAGAGTTTGCGGGCAGCAATTATCTGTGGAATTACAGTACTTTTCCTTTGGTGTTTTGGAACAATTATTTATATCTTAAATTATCCTGGAAGTAACATAATAGAAGCATTTTATGCTATTGCTGTCTTACTTTTAGGAGGATACGGAGATATATTTGGCGGTGGGAATTTTAAAACGCCACCAGAGCCAGCACAAAATATGCCAGGGTGGTTGCGATTGTTTAGCCTCGTACTAACTTTAACAGGTATCGGTTTTGTTGGGGTTTTATATGCGTTGCTAACTGATGCTTTGTTAAGTTCAAGGTTCAAGTTTTTCAATAATTTTCAGCCATCAATCCCTGAAAAAGACCATGTTGTACTTATTGGATTAAATCGAGTTGGTCAGCGAGTCGCGAGTTTATTACAAGAATTCAAGCAACCTTTAGTAGGTATTAGCAGCACAGCAATAAACGCCGATTTTCTCAACAAAATACCACTGATTATTGATAATATTACCGATGCTCTAGGCAAGGTAAATCTCGCTAATAGTAAAAGTGTCGTTGTCGTTACGGACGATGATATGGAAAATTTGGAAATAGCTTTGATGGCATACGCTAAGAGTCCGACAACTCGTGTGATTATTCGGACTTACGACCAATACTTTCGTGATAACGTAGCACGGTTATTTCCTTATGCTCAAGTTATTTGCACCTCTGCGATTTCAGCAGAAGTATTTGCTGCTACGGCTTTTGGAGAAAATATTCTCAGCTTGTTTAACTTTGATACTCAAACTATTTTGGTAGTAGAGTACATGATTGAGGCTGGAGATACACTAAATGGATTACTATTAGCTGAGGTTGCTTATGGTTTTGGAGTTGTACCAATTTTATATCAAAGCTTCAAGCGATCGCCTGTTAAGTTAATGCCTGCTGATCATACACAACTTACTATTGGCGATCGCCTGATTGTTCTGGCAAATAGCAATAGTCTCCAGCAGATTGAGCGAGGTGAAATGTATCCTCGAACTTGGCAAGTGCAAATCGAGAAAGTTTTAGCCCTAGATGCTATTTTTGATGGTGCAAATGAAATAAGTATAATATCAGGATGTAGCATCGGCACTGCTAGAGAGTTGATGGATAATTTGCCTGGAGAGCTACCAGTAGCATTATATAAACAACAAGCTTTGTTACTAGTGCGAAGGCTCAGTAAATTAAGAGTTACAGCTCGTTTGAAACCATTTTTTGAAGATTAAAATTTTATTAGAATAACGAGAGTTTGAAGGATATTTTAAGTCTTACTTATATTTGCAAACATTTTTTTCTATTAATTACTAGCAAGAAGACAGCAGCGATCGCAAACATACTTCCAGCGATAAATGTTGCCTCTGCTCCCAATGTTTGCCACAAGCCACCAGCTAGCAAACTAGCAGGTAAAAGCGCTAATCCCACAGCCAAGTTAAAGAACCCAAAAGCAGTACCGCGCAGATTTGCAGGTATACTATTTGCCACTAGCGCTAACAGTAATCCTTTACTTATACCTAAATGCAGACCATAAAGGGCAAACAATCCCCAGACTTGCCAAGGTGTCTGCACGAAAGCAAAGCCTAGATATACTAGAGCGTATAGGAGAAATAACCCTACCAGTAACCCAAATTTACCCAAGCGATCGCTTGGGTTAAAGCATCTGAAGTCTGCTGTTGAGAAAAATCAACAAAAGCTGGCTGGACTTGAGCTTAATTTCTGACGAATGGCTGGAATTAAAAATGTTTCAAATCGCAAGCAGACTGGTTTACAATTTCCGAGCTCTAGTTATTGTATGTTGGAGTATTTCAGCACTCTGTTTCTTTTTGTTGATGCGCTTACGCATTCTCGCTTGGCTGGTTGTCTTGCCTGAGTGGTTTGCGAAGGTAGCTATTATTTTGGCTGCCAATATCGGGATAATGATTTTGGGCTGTATCCCAGTAGGAGCAAGCAGTTTAATCCTCTGGCGTTGGTTTCCACTAACGCTCTCGGCTAGTCTTGTAATACTTATTCCAATACTTGTTTTGGTTGGGAGTATTTTGTATGCTCGCATCGATAAGATGGGAACAGAACAATATGTTATTAATTCATCGCAACAAGGTGATGTGCAGAACACACGCGAGCAGCTGTTGATTCATATGGCACGGTATCAATTACCGAATGAATTGCAAGCACTGGTTCAAGTAGGAACCAATGTTAATGCTGCTGATCCACTGGGTCGTTCTGCACTCTTTTGGACTGTTCAAAAACCAGAAATGGTCAGACTTCTGCTGCAATCAGGAGCAAAGCCTGATGGGAATGCACTGGTAGAGGCTGCTTTCTGGGGAAGGCTAGATACGATTAAGCTGTTGTTTGAGGCCACTCCAGATGATGGCAAAACATTGGTAGCAGAGGTCGGCGATCGAGCTTTACAGAATGCAACTAACGTCCGTTCTAGTGGACAGCAGGATCGCCAACAAATTGTCCAGATGTTGGTGGCGCGAGGAGCCAAGCCAATTCTAAACACAAATCAAGACAATCTGCCGTAAGTAGGGTATCGACCCAGTTGCGGATACTGTTTAGAAGATAAAGTATTAAGTCTTTTGGAGTCATCATCTAGTTAATAGGGATTAATTCTATTAATAAATTAGTATTACTAAAACTTCAGTTGGAAAACCGTACTTATCTGATAGGTTTTCTGTACCATATATCTAAGTTTAGCTGAATAAAATCAAAATGTAGCTGAAGTAATGCTGTTTTATAAAAAATTTATACAGCATTAGCAGGAGAGCAAAAATATGACAAATAAATTGAAAACGGCTGCAATGCTTGCTGCACTAAGTGGTCTTTTGATTGCAATTAGTTACTGGGTAATTGGCGGTTATAGTGGCTTGATTATCGGGATTGGCTTGGCAGCAGCAACCAACCTGTTTTCCTGGTATCAATCAGATAAAATTGCCCTAGCAGTATACCAGGCACAACCTGTGAGTGAAAGCGAAGCACCAGGACTTTATCGGATGGTGCAGAGATTGAGCGATCGCGCTAACATTCCCATGCCTAAAGTTTACATCGTTCCTAGCCTTGGTGCTAACGCTTTCGCTACAGGGCGCGATCCAGAACATGCTGCTGTGGCTGTCACCGAAGGCATTTTGAATATATTGCCAGAGGATGAACTCGAAGGTGTTATTGCCCACGAGTTAACCCATATTATTAATCGTGACACTCTCACTCAAGCTGTTGCTGCTACTGTGGCTGGTGCGATTTCATTCCTAGCCCAAATGGTTAGTTACAGCCTATGGTTTGGCGGTGGTTCACGAAATGACAACAGAGGTGGAAATCCAATAGGAGTTTTATTAACAGTTATGCTTGCACCGGTGGCGGCGACAATCATTCAGCTAGCAATTTCGCGCACACGAGAATTTTCTGCTGATGCAGGTTCTGCGAGATTAACTGGTAATCCCCGCGCCTTAGCTAAGGCATTGCAACGCCTAGAAGCTTCAGCAAAGCAGATGCCTTTAAATGCCAATCCAGCTTATGAGCCGTTATTAATTATCAATTCCATCTCTGGACAGTTTCTGGGTAACTTATTCTCCAGTCACCTGGCTACAGAAATGCGAGTTGCAGCATTGCTGAAATTAGAGCAACAACTGCCAACAAAAAGTTATTAATTTGTCATTAGTCATTAGTCATTTGTCCTTTGGGAAATAAATAAATGACTAATGACTATTAATATAGGGTGCAATTTTTAGATGAAGCTGAAAGAAACTGGCACTTATTGATGAAAGACTTAGTAGACTTCAGCTTTTGCGTACAAAAGGCGGCTATTGCTGCTTGGGAAACTTTCAATAACCCTTACTCTCGTTAAACAGGGTGCGATGTCTACGACGGGCTACGCCTACGCAGATAAATATTTTAGAAGCGTCATTACCCGCAACTCTACTTTCACTCAAAACTATACCCATCAACCATTTCAGTCTGATTTTAAGTATTTTGTCTGTTTGTTAAGAAAGATCCAGGTAATAGATAGCTCAAAGCATTGGGGAGGGTGCGCGTCAGTGTGGGTGGAGTTATCTATTGTAAACATTTTTGGAATTGGTCTTAGTTAACAAAAATTAGAATGCACAAATTTGAAAAACTTTGTCAAAGTAGAAATAAGGGTTTTAACATTTACCTATGTGTAGTTAAATGACTCAAATATTTGAAGATGCGACGAAAACAGACGCTTATATCCGTGTTGCTAAACTTGCAGAAGTTCAGGCAGCAGGCAGTTTGTTAGTCCACAAGGAAAAGCATACGATTGCTTTGTTTTACTCAAATAATACAGTTTACGCAATTGATAACCGTTGTCCTCACATGGGCTTTCCCTTACAAGGAAGCACTTGCAAAGATGGTATTGTTACCTGTCCTTGGCATTATGCCCGCTTTGATCTTGCTAGTGGTGGAACGTTTGACTCGTGGGCAGATGATGTTCCTTGTTTCCCGGTAGAAATTCGTGATGGTGAAGTTTGGATAAATTTAGCACCACCAGTTAACCCTTATGCTCACCACCGCCAACGTCTGCTAGACGGTTTAGAGCAGAATATTTCTTTAGTGATTGCAAAATCAACCCTGGCACTTTTAGATATAGGAGTGAACCCGACAGAACCATTTCTCATGGGGCTAGAATTTGGCACTCGTTATAACAAAGTGGGTTGGAGTTCAGGTTTGACTATCCACACCTGTATGATGAATCTACTACCTTATCTTGATGCAGAAGACAAACCTCGTGCTTTATTTCACGGGCTGTCAGCAGTAGCTAATGATAGTGCGGGTGCGCCACCAGAGTTTGTCGTTCACCCATTACCCAACGCTAAAGTAGATTTTGCAACTCTCAAAAACTGGTTTCGCCAATTTATTCAGGTACGGGATGCTGAAGCAGCACAAAGATGTTTAGTGTCTGCTGTTCGTTCTGGAGCTAATTCAAAGCAAATAGCAGATATGCTATTCTGTGCTGCCACAGATCGTCGCTATCTTGATGTTGGGCATACGCTTGATTTTATCAATAAAGCATTAGAAGCACTTGATACTGTAGCTTGGCAAGCAGCAGAATCAATTTTGGCTAGCTTAGTTTCGAGTTTAGCCAATGCTTCCCGGATGGAAGAATCCAATTCCTGGCGCTACCCTGTAGATTTGGTGGCAATATTAGAGTCAGCTTTTGAGCAATTACCGACTGTATTAAGTGTGGGAAAATCTCGACAAGGAAATTGGTCACAAACAGATGAACTAGTACCAATTTTATTGGGTGAAGACCCACAAGCGATCGCAGACTCGCTATTGAATGCACTGAAAGCAGGTTGTACTGAAGAACAATTAGCTGGTGTAGTTACTTATACAGCCGCATTACGAGTAGCTCGTTTTCACACTAATAATGAATTTGGAGATTGGAATTCAGCCCACCATCCATTTACGTTTGCAAATGCCGTACATCAAGCTTTACGAAGAGTACCAACAGTCGAACTATTAAGAGGTGTGTTTGATGCAGCGATGAGTGTATACTTAAATCGTTTTTTGAATGTCCCACCAGCAAGGCTGCCAGAACCCAAAGACATCGTAGAAAATCCCGAACAATTACTCCAGCAGCTACCAGATTTATTAAACCGTCAGCAGCAAGTAAACCAGACAGGGCAATTAGTTGCTAATTATTTATACAGTGGTGGTAGTCCTGAAAGACTGATGGCAAAATTGGGGAAATTGATGCTGCGAGAAAACCGTGATTTTCATGTCGTTCAAGAAATAGAAGCCGCTTTTCGTCAGTATTCTTTCCTCGGTCAAACTTCGGCTGGAATTCATATACTAGTGGCCGCATCTCGGTATTTAGCTGCTCATTCTCCGACAATGCGATCTCAAGGACAAACTTATCAAATTGCGGAACGTTTACATCAAGGTGCTCGCTTATTTGAGGAATCATGACCGGAAAGTGGAGAATTTGAACTGTATCCTATTACATCCCAAGGTGTAATACCAATTCGCAATTCGCAATTCGCAATGACGCTCGCGGACTCGCTAACGCTGCGCTAACGCAATTGATAAATTTAGATGCAACAAGGCAATCCCTGCTTACATCTGTTGCCTTATTTTAGAGAATTGGTATGTTCCGCAGCGTGCCGTAGGCAAGACTCGCTAACGCTTCTCTACGAGACGCTACGCGAACGCTATCGGCGTCGCCCCTTCTAACTTGGAACACTAGGCTTCATCTTGATATTGTTTGACTTTGGCATATAAACTGGTAACTGTTTCTTCAGCAAACAGTTTATCTTTAAGTTCCAAATAATCGCCTTTACCTAGTTTACAAGCTGCCCAAAATTTCATTACCTTCGATGGTTCTAAGTGGGTGAGTAGAACCTGCATCACTTCTTGTAAATTTTGTTGTTCGTCAATAACTTTAATTTTCATTTCATACCTCTAAAATAAAATCAATTGGGTTGATTACCTTGAGTGATAAATCTTGACAACGGTTGATTAGTCTCCGATCGCAAGTAATAAAATAATTAGTTTGGAAAGCCTCCGCACACGCTACATGAAGTGCATCAATAGGTTTAATTCCTTGTTGTTCTAGTTGTTCTGCTCTGCCTCTAATATTTTCATCTACTAATACTCTCAATATAGCTATTTGTAAGTATCGCTCCATTGATTTTTGATTGACAATAAAAGGGTTACGGCTATTTTCATATTCTAGTACTGAAGAACTAACTAGCTCTATTAATCTTGCTTCTACCATTTGTAAAATAAAGATGACAGCTTGTGTTTCTAGAAAGATTTTTGGCTATGTTTGGTCGTCAAATGGACGATTATAAATACTGGTATCTAGATAAACCCTTGTCATATAGCTTTTTTTACAACTTTCTCTAAAGAAAAGCGATTGCACTCATCTCTAAAATACCAAAAGCGACGCCGAATAGCCCGTCGTAGACATCGCCTGTCGATTTACACTTGAAAGTAGAGCGTAGACGCTTCATCGGCGAAACACCATCATTTAACATAAGATTAAACTGGTAGTACAACGCGAGATTTCATGGCGATAAGGTTTATTTTGAGCGACTATGTTGATCGAGCGATCGCTCAGGCAATTTATGACAAGTTAGAAGATGGTACATTTGCAGGTAGAATTCCTGTTTGCAAAGGAGTGATAGCCTTTGCATCAACTTTGCGCGAGTGTGAGGATGAATTACGCTCAACGCTGGAAGACTGGATTTTGCTTGGGTTAAAGCTGGGACATTCTCTACTAGTAATTGATAATATTGACCTCAACAAGGAGCCGACTCTTGAGCTGATGGATACCCTGTAAGCGTCGGGATTTTTTGAAGAAATTACGATGGCTTGGCTTTGATGGCCCTTTTTCTGGAACAAGACATCAGTTTATGGTTTACGGGGAATATCACCTAACTATTCCCTCTAATGATGAGTATTCTGTACCGCAATTGCGGATGATGATTGGGGAAGTTGAGGTTATTTTAGAGCGGGAAATCACGCTAGAAGAATGGAATAGCGTTTAAGATTTGCCGACAAGCGATGTCTACGATGGCTTTCAGCTCAATGATATACCAAAATGAATGCGTGAATTACTCAAATGAGAAAGCAAACTGGGGTTTGAGAAAGCAAAAGCAGCTTTTGCTTGCGGAAAACACTAAAATGCGAAATTAAAAGCTGCTTTTGTTTGTGGAAAACACTAAAATGAGAAAGTAAAAGCTGCTTTTGAAGAAGTAAAAGCTGCTTTTGTTTGTGGAAAACACTAAAATGCGAAATTAAAAGCTGCTTTTGAGAAAATAAAAGCTGCTTTTGCTTGTGGAAAACACTAAAAAGGGAAAGTAAAAGCTGCTTTTGAGAAAGTAAAAGCTCATATTGAATAAGTAATCAGGCATTTTTGCTTATTCAATATGAATTTTAGTGTAGGCGATCGCTCCTTCAAGTTTTATCATGGTACGCATTGCACAAAATCTGTAAATTCGTAGCCCCATGTAGTCTATTCTGGATTTTGGGGGGAGGCGATCGCTTGTGGGTTTAAAATCAAAAATAGAGCGCTAGGCTTTACAATATCATCATTGCACCTCAGAACGATAAAAAAGATTTTGGAGCGATCATTTATGTTAGGTCTGGAGAGAATTACATTTGACCCTAGCATTATGGCTGGACAAGCTTGCATTCGCGGGATGCGAATTCCAGTTTCTTTAGTGGTAAATTTGGTAGCTCATGGAAAGCCTATTGAAGAAATTTTAGAAGAATATCCTGATTTAGAAGCAGAAGATATTCGTCAATCTCTTCTTTATGCAGCGTGGTTGACTCAAGAACGGGTTTATATCTTCAAAAGTGCTTAACAAGTAATAATGAAGTTTTTGGCAGATATGGGAATTTCATTACGCACTGTAACTTGGTTGCGTGGTGCTGGTTATGATGTGGTGCATTTGCGCGATGAAGGTTTGCAAAGACTACCAGATAATGAAATTTTAATTAAAGCTTGTGCAGAAGGAAGAATTTTATTATAGCAAGGGACTGGGGACTGGGGACTGGGGACTGGGTGAAAAGTCTTTTTGTGTCTAAGTTTTATCATCTATCGATGTCCTAATCACCTTGGCGGTTGCTATAACTATAGATTTAGATTTTGCCCAACTTTTAGCTGTGAGTGGGGATAGTTTACCCAGTGTGATTTTGTTTAGGTTGGGGAACGAAAATTATGATGCAATTAATGAACGGTTGACTCAAGTTTTGAGTGAATGCCAGGAAGATTTAGAGTTAGGGACAATTATTTCTGTAAGTAATGAAACTTTCCGAGTAAGGCGATTGCCTATATAACAATACGCTTGGGTTAAGGCTAAACACTAAAACTGGCGTAGGTTGTGGGGAACCTCATTCTACCTAAGAGTTCAGAACAGGAAAGGCCGAGTTAAAGCGATCGCCCTTTTCAGTTTTATCAGGGTACGCTTTGCACAAAACCGTCTATTCTTGATTTGAGGAGGGGCGATCGCGCAAATATGCTAAATTATTACGAACACTTACAGTATTAGGATGATTCACCCCTAACCGTCGCTCCAAAATATCCAAAGCTTGCAGCCACAGAAGTTCGGCTTCGCTGTATCTGCCTTGGGAATTGTAGAGATACGCTAAATTGTTGAGGCTAGTAGCGACAGATGGATGTTCATCTCCGAGCAGCTTGCGGCTGAGTGCTAAAGCTTGGATGTAAAGGGGTTCGGCTTCGCTGTATCTGCCTTGGGATTCGTAGAGTCCCGCTAGGCTGTTGAGGCTAGTAGCGACAGATGGATGTTCATCTCCGAGCAGCTTGCGGCTGAGTGCTAAAGCTTGGATG
>NZ_JABXKF010000174.1:61592-82976 GCF_017115165.1 Nostoc sp. LPT
GACAGATGGATGTTCATCTCCGAGCAGCTTGCGGCTGAGTGCTAAAGCTTGGATGTAAAGGGGTTCGGCTTCGCTGTATCTGCCTTGGGATTCGTAGAGTGACGCAAGGCTGTTGAGGCTAGAGGCGACAGATGGATGTTCATCTCCCAGCAGCTTGCGGCAGAGTGCTAAAGCTTGGATGTAAAGGGGTTCGGCTTCGCTATATCTGCCTTGGGATTTGTAGAGTAGAGCTAGGCTGTTGAGGCTAAAGGCGACAGATGGATGTTCATCTCCCAGCAGCTTGCGGCTGAGTGCTAAAGCTTGGATGTAAAGGGGTTCGGCTTCGCTGTATCTGCCTTGGGATTCGTAGAGTCCCGCTAGGCTGTTGAGGCTAGTAGCGACAGATGGATGTTCATCTCCGAGCAGCTTGCGGCTGAGTGCTAAAGCTTGGATGTAAAGGGGTTCGGCTTCGCTGTATCTGCCTTGGGATTCGTAGAGTCCCGCTAGGCTGTTGAGGCTAGTAGCGACAGATGGATGTTCATCTCCGAGCAGCTTGCGGCTGAGTGCTAAAGCTTGGATGTAAAGGGGTTCGGCTTCGCTGTATCTGCCTTGGGATTCGTAGAGTCCCGCTAGGCTGTTGAGGCTAGTAGCGACAGATGGATGTTCATCTCCGAGCAGCTTGCGGCTGAGTGCTAAAGCTTGGATGCAAAGGGGTTCGGCTTCGCTGTATTTGCCTTGGGATTTGTAGAGTCCCGCTAGGTTGTTGAGGCTAGTGGCGACAGATGGATGTTCTTCTCCCAAGCGTTTTTTAGTGATTTCTAGACATTGTTCATACCAGGGTAAAGCTTGGTTATATAAACCTTGAGCATCATAAAATCTAGCGTTACCGATGAAAGGCCAAAATAAATCATCATCGCTGACGTATTGAATGAGATGATTCGCTACTTCAGCTATATGAGGAATGGTGGGAGAAACGGCGGTGATTTTCTCAAGAGTGGATGATTGAGGAATATCTTGGGCAACTGCTACCATTACCCAACAAAGCGATCGCTTTAATTCCTCTGCCTGTTCTAAACCTGTAAGCTTATATTGGAAAAACTCTCTCAGCAGTGGATGTAGTTGATAAATTCCCTCACCTTTGCGCTGGAGTAAATGCAGATTCAGCAAGCGATCGTCTCTAATTTCCTCTAAATCTTCCTCATCTTCCTCTAGTAAACACTGTTCCACCAACTTCCAAGATATAGGTGCGGCGGCAAATAAACTCAGCAAACAGCCAAGCTGCTTATCGCTGTCTTTTAATTCCTGCCAACTCAACTCAAAGGCTGCTAACACACCTCGTTGTGCTGTCATATCGGCTTCTGGTTTCACAAGGGCGCGTTGTTCGAGCCGCTTTTTCTCTAACCGCCGCAACATTTCTGTTAGAGATAAGTCTTGTTTCCGCGCCAAATATCGCCCGACTAATTCCAAACCCAAAGGCAAATATCCCAACCACTTACACAACTGATTTGCAACAGCCAATTCTTGCTCAATTCGCTGTGGTGTTTCTTTAAAAAATGACTTTAATAACTCCAGCGCTGCTTTTGGTTGCAATACATCTAAAGATAATTCCTTTATAGATGCTCCTAAGTGTTGGCGCGTGGTAATCAACACTTTAAATCGGGAAGATGACGAAGGTAAATAAGGCTTAACCTGCTGATATTCCCCAACATCGTCTAACACTAGCAGCACATCGCCCTCACGCCAATGCTGAAAGCAATATTGCACTTGCGCGAGTAATTTTTGGTTAGGATCTTCTGTTAAATTATCTGGTGGGTTTAAGTCAAGCTGCGTTCTGGCAAACTGCACAATTTGAATGCCCACATCTCCAGCCTTTGCCAGCAACCAGCAAATTCCACCTTTGTAAATTTCACGGTGAGCCTTTGCATATTGTAAGGCCAGTTCTGTTTTACCCAGTCCACCCATGCCAGCGATCGCAGCAATTACCACCTGATTATTTTCCTGCAACATCTCATGCAGGTTTTGCAATTCAGCTTCACGTCCAACAAACTTTAGTACCCCACTCAGGGGTAAATTTTGCGGTGTTTCAGTAGAGGGATTTGACTTTACCCGTTCCCGTTCGGGCGACTGTAGTCAGAAATTAAACGTTTGATTGCGGTTGTCATTAGAAACGTTCCCAACATTGCCGCCATAATTTTTATCAACTGTGTTCGTAAAATTCTGGATGATAGAGGGTTGAGATTTAACAGTATCTGCCACATCCTTAACAGCTTGAGCAATTTCAGGGTCTTTTTGTGCAGCTTGTTCTACCTGCTCAACCAGAAAAGCTTGACCATAATCTAAAGGTTGTGTTTGAGCTAGTTCGATAGCTGTCGCTGTGGTAGGTGCTTTACGCTTGAGCAATGATAATAAGTTCCCACCTTGCTCTAAAGCTTTTTCTCCCAGGATTTCGCCAGTTTTTTCAAAAGCTTTCGTAATCACTAAGGTAGCGATCGCGGCTGCTGTCAGGGTTACAGGCTCCATATTTTACCCATGAATTACGAAATAACACTGTGAGATATTTTACTTTAGTGCATCTCATCTGAGAAGAGATAATACAAAATTATTAAGATTTATCTTGAAAGGCGGGTTCTATCGCGTTTTTCTCTTGAGTAAAATCTCACAAATACATTTACTAAAGCCATACTATATCTATTAACGCTAAAGTCATAGTAGGAGTACTAAAATCACAACCCAAATGCAAGCTGAGAAATACCCTTTTGCTCAAGAATTGATTACTGATATGGAAGGTAATATCCGCAAAGTAGTCATAGATTTTGATGACTATCTACGCTTGCTAGAAGCTATTGAGAATGAAGGACTTCTCTTAGCAATGAAAGCAGTAGAACATGAAACACCTCTGAATATTGATGAAGCATTAGCACAACTAGAATAAGAGTGATTACCCAATATCTACCCAGCTTTATCAAGGATCTCAAAGCTCTGAAAAGTACACCTTACTATGAGACTATTAGAACCCTTGCTTTTGAAGAAGTACCACAAATATTAACTTTTGAAGAAATTACTAACCTCAAAAAACTTCAAGGTGATGAAAATGCTTATCGCATCCGCGTCGGTGATTATCGTATTGGACTTATTTTTGATGGAGAAACAGTCCTATTTCAGCGAGTACTACACCGGAAAGATATTTATCGTTATTTTCCTAAATAAAACCATTTTCAATAATTTAGCGAATAGAATTCGCGCTCATACAAACATAGACGCTTTGTGGCTTCCCGCAGGGTAGTCTACCTACGCAAACTAATAAAAATTAAAGTTTTAAAACCTGCAAAAGCAAGTTTTGCCTGTGTGGAAGATGAACTTAAATTTATAATCGCCACTTTCTTAATTACGAATTACGAACTACGAATTAATAATGCAATTTAATACCCAACTGCTACCACGCATTAATGCCACATCCAAGAGAGAAAATGGTAAACAATATTATGTAGATGCCAAGGGAAATCGCTTTCCCAGCGTGACTACAATACTTAATGCCACCAAATCACAAGCAGACCGAGACAGATTATTAAACTGGAAAGCGCGTGTTGGTACAGAAGAAGCTACCCGCATTACTACATCTGCTAGTCGTCGGGGAACCCAAACACACAAGCAAATTGAGCGTTACCTCCTTGGTCAAAATCCTGTTTGTCCCGAAGCGAGTCGCCCTTATTGGGAGAGTATCAAGCCAGTTTTAGAACAAATCGACACAGTTAGACTAGTAGAAGGCTCAGTTTTTCATCATGATTTGAGCTATTCTGGCAAAGTTGATTGTATTGCCAGCTATCAAGGTATTCCCTGTATTTGCGAATGGAAAACAGCAGACAAACCCAAAGGCTCAATTGAGCATTTATATGAACATCCACTACAACTTACGGCATACATAGGAGCAGCTAACGAGTATTATCAAGATTACGGCATTCAGCTAAACCACGCTCTCTTGGTAATAGCGATTCCAGAAATGCCAGCTGAGGTATTTTGGTTTGAATCAGCAGTCATCAAAGATTATTGGGAGCAGTGGGAAAAAAGAGTCGCCCAGTTTTGGGAACGCAGAAGTGTTTGGGATTAGTCTGTGAAATTGCACAATTACCAAAAGACTGCATTTCATAACGTGAAGTAAATTTTCACGAGTAGTAACAACAAGCAATCTAACCTTGTAATGGCAAGACAGTAATTAACCTAGAAAATCTTGCAAAATCACTTATGTTGTGAGTGAGTAACTGAGAAATACCATAAACTAGCATGGTGGCGACAATATTTGTATCATGAACTTGCTTACCACCGCTAAAAATTTCCTCCATGAGTGTCAGTAACCTTTCTGTCACCTGAGAATTATCTTCAGCCACCCGAAAGCGGTTATAGAAATAGCGGAGATCCTGAATTACTATTGCAATGGGTAGTGAGTTGGCAAATTGTTGCGCACGGGTAAGCATAGCCAAATATTCCCGCAACACTTGTCGGCTAATCCATAACTCAACCCCTGTATCATAAAAACCTTGGATAGTCTCCATAGCAGCTTGGTGAAATGGAGACTGAATCTGACTAGCGTACACCAGGATATTTGTGTCTAGAAAAACAGGATCACCGCCCCCAATCACCATACATATCCTCACGTCTTAAAGAAAGATTTTCAGGCCAAGGATCATAATTATGTACAGGAAAGTTTAGAGGAGGACGCTTTTCTTTCCTCTCTGCTTCTTCAGTCAAAGGCTTTTCATCAATTACTATTACCACCTGATGCTCACCCTCTGGAATATCCAATGGTAACTGCGCTGTAATTTTACCATCTTTGGTAACTGTGGCAATTGTTTCTATACTTTTCATCTTATTTCTCCTTAATCAATCCATTACAGCTAACACAGCTTTCGGCAATAACTTATCTTTAAACCAAACAATTCTGGCGGGGACATCATTTAATTTTACTCCCGCTTTTTCTAAATTAAGTCGCTCAGAAATTGCCAAAATTAAGTCGTCACGTCCAGCACGCCGCACCTGAGAAAACTTCTTTTGTAAATATTCTGGTCGCCAATAACCGACAATTTCTAATAAGAAAGTGCGGCCATCAGAATGCACCAAGCGGAAATCGGGAATCATCACACTACCGGGAATTGGTATCAAATCAACTTCTCGCTCTAACGCCCAGCCACTTTTTAACGCATCCCACTTATCAGCAAAGGATGCTTCTAGCATACTATCGTAGGGCTTCCCTGGTGGATAATGGGATACCAAACCACATTCGGAATTGAGGGTGAAACGTCCAGTTTTCCAAGTATTGGTATAAGCGTCGCGGGTTTGGAGAATGGAAGAAAGACTCCATTTAGTAACGTGAAGTAAAGCCGGAATCAGTTTAGCGATCGCTAACCCATATCGCGTACTAGGATTAAACAAACTTGTCGGCCCATCTATCGTAATTGTAAACCCGTGGTCAGCATCGCCCTCAATATAAGCCATCAATTGAAACAACTTCAAATAGCGAAATAACAGCTTATATTCACCCGGAACATTCCGGTGAGCATTTAATACAAGTTGACTGGCTTTATAAAATACACCCTGCACTTGAGATAAGTTATATCGATTTAATAAATCTGGCGCTGTTGGTGCATCAAAAACAGTCAAAATTTTATTTTCCGATAAATCAGCATATAGTCCATTCCGAACCTGTTCCGATAAAACTTCCCGTTCAAGTTCTTGAGTTAACTCATCAGCAATTTTACTCAAAGTAACTTGTGTTGATTCCCGACTAGAAACAGACTTTGCAGCCAACGAAAACACCCGTTCTCTTAACATTTGTGGTTCCAGAGGACTAATCACCTCAAAAGTGCAAAAACTGCTTTTGAGAATATAAGCTAATCCCCGCTTCAGACGATAATCTGTTGAATCTCCTTCAAAATCAGTCAGCTGTCGCTCAAGTACACCTTGAGTCTTCCCCACTGCTGATTGAAAATAATTAATTAACTCAATCGCCAACTCCGAAGTTTTCTGATCAATCTTCAGTCTCTTCGGAATTATCTCCTCCCCGTTTTGGCGATGCATCAGTAACTCTGTCGGTAACATCTGAATTTTGGATTTTAGATTTTGAACTTCCGGTTGAATAATTAATTTCTAACTGTTCCGCAGCCTTCAAACTCCTTTCCTTCCCACTCCCATACACAACATGCAAATTCCCTTTCCTCTCTTTTTCTCCCCCTGCTCCCCCTGCTCCCCCTCTTCGCCTAGCCGAAGTCCCCTCCTCACTCGTATCCTCCGCCACCACCTCATACAAAATCGCCTGCTTATTCTCAATATTCCCCTTCCGTAAAACCCTACCCAAACGCTGAATATACTCCCTAGCCGAACCCGTTCCTGATAAAATAATTGCCACAGAAGCCGCAGGCACATCAACACCTTCATTCAACACATGAGAAGCAACCAAAGTATTATATTTACCCTCTCGAAACTTTGTTAATATCTCATGCCGTTCTTTCACAGGAGTTTGATGAGTAATTGCCGGAATTAGCAACTCTTGAGAAATGCGGTAAACCGTCGCATTATCCGCAGTAAAAATCAAAATTCTTGCTGGATAATGTTCTGCTAATAAATTAACCAGAATTCGCAACTTCCCATCAGTACCCAAAGCGATATCTTTCGCTTCCCGGTGCGCTAACATAGCTCTACGTCCAGATTGCGATCTAGCACTCATTTGCACGAACATTTGCCAACCTTGAAGACTCCCCAAAGAAATCCGAGATTGCTTTAAAAAGTCGTTGCGGGTTTGAATTAACTGGTTGTATCTTTCCCGCTCAAGTTGCGATAACTTTACCTTAATTTGGACAATTTCATGTTCTGCTAACGCCTTCCCCGCCAAATCCTCGGCGCGTTTGCGATATACTTCTTGCCCAATGAGGATATTTAAGTCAGCATGTTTACCATCGGTGCGTTCCGGTGTCGCGGAGAGTCCAAGACGATAAGGTGCGATCGCATATTCAGCAATCACCCGATTAAAATCTGTCGGTAAATGATGACATTCATCAAAAACAATCAAAGCATATTGATTGCCTAACGTTTCGGCGTGAATTGCTGCACTATCATAAGTTGCAACTAGAATAGCTGTTCTATCCCGCGAACCACCTCCCAGCAATCCCACCTCAGCATCAGGGAAAGCCGCCACCAAGTGTGCATACCACTGATGCATTAAATCTAAAGTTGGCACAACAATCAGCGTCGTGCGCGGCGTTGACTGCATCGCCATTTGCGCTAAATAAGTCTTTCCCGCCGCCGTGGGAAGCACAACGACCCCTTGTCTACCCGCCAGTTTCCAAGCTGCTAGCGCCTCAGTCTGGTGGGGATAGGGTTCCATTTCCAGACTGGGAACCAAATCTATAGGATAAAATTGCTTTGCCTCATCGATAAAATTAACATCTTCCGCTTGTAGTGCTTCCACTAGCGATCGGTATCTAATTGCTGGGATGCGGAATTTTTCAACTCTATCATCCCACGTAGCATAGTCCATCCAACCTTTGCCGCGTGGTGGTGGATGCAAAATTAATGTGCCACGATCAAAATTTAATGTAGGGGTACGAGCCATGATTATTGGGTATTGGGCATTGGGCATTGGGGAGCCAGTGCGTTGGGCGGGCAATGCCCGACTTGTACTCCTACGGAGAAGCAAGCTACGCGTAGCGTCTTTGACAGGAGAAGCAACTGGCGTCATTGGGCATTGGGGAGCCAGCGCCGTGGTGAGGCAGTCCGGTTTTCTCCCAAGGGGAGACGCCAAGGGCGATAGCGCAGCGTTAGCGAGTCATCGAGCGTCTGGGGGTTTCCCCCATGAGGAACTGCCGAAAGGGTTTCCCGACTTGAGGCGACTGGCGTCATTGGTAATTATTTCCATTCGCCATGCCCCATGCGTTAGTCTATTGATTACTAATAACGCAAAAAGTGCATGATTCATCTAACTAATTCCGACAAAACCCAACTAGATGCGCTCATTAGTCACGGAATGTCCCATCGGCAAACCAACATTAACAATTCAAAATTCACGCATTCAAAATTCAAACATTTTAGAGATTTTCAGACGGGGATTTAAACCTCGACTGAAAATGATTTGGAGGCGGAGTGGCTCCGACTCCGCGCTACCTGTAGAGGTAGGGGTCTTAAACCCTTTGATTTCCGATAACTTTGCCGAATCCTACAAATAACAGCGACAGAGCTTTTTGCTAAAATTTTATTAAATATACTAATTATTCTAGATTCCTTATAAATTCTAACTCCTGACTCTGGGTGCTGAATCCTTACAATTACGACAAAAAGTTGGGCTATTAATTAGGAAAAATACTTCTTTGAAGAAGAATTCAGAAGTCAGAATCAATCAGTGGGGAATTCAGACCCCCCACCGAATTGTTGCACCACTAAATCTTCTCTTTCAGAGACGCTCTTGCGAACGATAAGCGTGGGGGTGCAAAAACGCCCTTGATTCATCCACTTTTTCGTTCAAAATTCATTCTAAATTCTGGCTTTTGACTCCTGAATTCTGTTTTGATAAATAATCCAAAAATTTAATCATTTCATACAATGAATGATGAGTGTACACAGTCTTGCTATTTGTGATTCGCCATAAAACTTGTTCGTAGTTTGATATAACTTCCACTGAGATTTGTGTTTGCGTAGCGTCTTCTAGAGTGGAAGACCTTGCACTTTGAGTAACTAAAAATCCTACTCTTTCTAAAGCACGAATAGTCCATGTTACTGCAATACCCTCACCTATCAAATGAATTTCTCCTTTGTGAGGTATGTGGATATGAAATTCCCCGGAAGCAATATCAAACTTTACGCCTTCACTACAGAAAGTATCAGCAAATGCACCACTCAACACTAAATCTTCCGGTGCGCCAACGTGTAAAATTCCATTAGTTGATAACAGCCAAACTTTATCAGCTAGACGCAAAGCTAAATCTAAATCGTGAGTAGAAAGGAGAATTGCTTGATTAGTTTCCCGTGCTAACTGGCGTAACAACTGCATAATTTCCACCCGTCGCGGTAAATCTAGAAATGCTGTTGGCTCATCAAGTAACATAACAATAGGTGACTGAGCCAAAGCACGCGCAATCATAATTTTTTGCCGTTCACCGTCACTTAATTCGCTAACTTGGCATTGTGCTAAGTGTACTGCTCCCACAGACTTGATTGCCCAATGTACTATTGCTTCATCATCGTTAGTCAAATTTCCCCACCAGTCAGTGTAAGGATATCGTCCCAAGGTCACCAAGCTGTAAGCTGATAGCATTCCTACATCAACTTTCTCAGTAAGTACCAAACTCAGACGTTTGGCTAATTCTTGTGGTTGTAAATGATAGATGTTTTCGCCTAAGAGTTGTACTTCACCCGCGATTGGTGGTTGCATTCCGGCGAGCGATCGCAGTAATGTAGATTTACCCGCACCATTGGGCCCGAGTAAACAAACCAGTTCCCCCGCTAAGAGAGACACAGAAATATCCGACGCAATACTCCGAACAGTTTTCCGGGATGTCTTGTAACCAATAGTCAAGTTGTGAGTTGTCAGAATTGAGTTATTCATTATCAGAATAATAATTCATAGCGAATTAACCTTGTAAATACTCTGCATACATTCATTTGTGAAAAGTAAGGTCGGATACGATTTGTCAAGAAGCAATAGTACTTAAAATATTGCTAAAAATCGAGGTCGGAAACACAATTTTTGAGCAGACGATGCTTACAACGCGCTACGCCTCAACCAGGCGGAATCTGCTACTGCAACATTTCAGTTCGGCGAGATAGAGGTTTTTCTACCCCAAAAGTTGGGCGATGCCTACGACTGGCTACGCCTACGCATTTATCCCTCTTTTATCACTTTGGGATAACCCAATCACTGAAAGCCTTTCAGGGCTTAAATCTCCAGGTTTTGGCTAGAAATTTCAGTTTCTATTAGAAAATAAAGGCTCAAAGCTTGACTCAATCAAAGTTTCAGAATCTTGCTTCGATTATTGTTTTCCGAGAGTGACAAAACAGGGTTATATCAAGTTCGGGTGATTACTTTTAATATAAATCTATCAATATAGGTTGGGGAGCCACTGCGTTGTCCGGGAACACCTGAAAAGTTCGCGCAGCGTCTCCCAAGGGGAGAAGCAAGTGGCGTTTGAACTTAAGTGTTACCCAACGTGAACAAGGATAAAATGTTGGGTTACCCTTCGGGATCTTGCTACGTTCCTCAACCCAACCTACATATATTATAAGTATTTAACCGGACACGATATTACTCCCGGTTTTCATGTTTAACCTAAAGCGCTCAAATTTATTTTTTTCTAAAGTTGGCAAGCCACTTACTTGAGAAGTATTATCTATAAATGCTAGTTTAAATCTAAAGCTAGCAGTATAAGGACAGCAGTGGTACACATCATTTCCAAAGCAGAGTACGAAGAACAATGGCAAGCAAATGCCCAGTATTTAGATCCTGATGATAATGCTGATGTCACCAAAATTTGTCCAGAGGATTTTGGTAAAGGATATGAAAGAGTTATTCAGTTGCGTGGGATAGAAATACTCATAATTAACTAAAGACTTGACCAAGATTTAGATATTTTTTATCCATCTCGCAAAATCAAAGAATTCCTAGAATTTGGCTTTAATATGTCAGGTCAACGTAGTGGTGTTCCGAGTGGCACGAATTTTTTAGAGTTTGTTCCACCAGGATGGAAGGATGAAGAAGATATATCTGAAATGAAATCTGGCGATCGCATCGTTAAAATAGATATTGCTTTCAATCCTGCCAATTTTTTACAGAATTATGTATAAGTCTTTAGCCGGACATGATATGAGGCATTGCTGGAGTTTGAGACGATTGCAGACTTGCAAGCTTGGTTAAGAGTGCTGGAATAGCGCGATCGCTTCAATAATTGTATGATTCTAAAATTATAGGGTTGGTATTAACACAAATTTTTACCAACTTGATTCCAGTTATGGCAGAATACATTCATAATCGCGATCGCAAATACACAGCTACCAGGCACGTTTGACCAAGATCCAGCATCCACAATATCAAGCAACAGCCTCTTTTTTAGGCTGACTACTGGACGCTTGCGCTCGCTTCGACGAACGCCCCCTGCCATTTTTTTTATGTAAATTCTTGGTGGTTGCCCAAATTCAATCAACGACTGTCCAAATTCAATATAGGAACTTAGCAAATTTGCTTTTATTTAACACGAAAGCGATGTCTACGACGGGCTACGCCTACGCAAGAATTGAACCAGTACAGAGCGATACCTACGGTAAGCTTCTCTTCTCTACGAGAGGCTGCGCCAACGAGACGCTCCGCGTAGCTTGCTTCTCCGTAGGAGTACGCTAACGCTAATGCCAACGCGCCTGTAAAAATTGGTGAAGCACTATTAGATTTTCAGGGAATGGCTGATTTACTCTCAAGGCTAGAAGCACTTGGGGGTTAGTGATGAGCCGCAGCAAGGCATAGATCCCCGACTTTTTTAAAAAGTTGGGGATCTGAACACCAAGGTCAAACCTGCATTGGGACAAATTGTTTAGCCAATAACTAACAAAGCCAGCAAGTTAAAACTCCCAACTAACAGAGCCAGTAATGCTCAGTGGGGTTCCTCGATTAATAAAGAGTATGCCACTGCTGACAGAACTAACATAGTCGATGTCAAAGAGGTTACGCACATTGATTGCTGCATTGAACCCATTCCGACGGTAGAAAAGTGCTGCATCAGTTCGCAGATAATCATCTACTTGAAATGAATTTGCCAGATCGCCTTGACGCTCACCAACATAAAATAGCCCTAAGCCAAATCCAAGCCCTTGCAAAGCTCCTTTCTGTAGGGTGTAAGTACTCCAGAGACTCGCTTGGTGTTGTGGTATGCCTTGGAAGCGATTACCAACTGTGCTGGGTATGGAACTATCTTCAGTGACTTCCGTACCTGTGAGGGCATAGGAAGCAACAATGTTCCAACCGCGTAAAATTTCACCCGTGACATCTAACTCAATCCCGCGACTCCGTTGTTCCCCAACTTGTACCTGGAAACCCTGTTGCGCCAAGATCGGATCGGGATCGGGAGTTGGCACATTCGTTTTTGTGAGATTATAAGCAGCCAGATTAGCTGAAAGTTTACCATCCAAAAAATCTGCTCTGACCCCAACTTCGTATTGAGTTCCCCTAGTTGGCTTAAACGGTTCATTATTTAGATTAGGCCCGCTTGATGGATTGAAGGATTGGCTATAGCTGGTATAGAGTGAAACATTCCGACTGGGCTGATACACTAGTCCAATTCGAGGACTAAAGGCTCCGTCATTTTGAATTATCCAATCATAGCGACCACCAATCAGCATTTTAAAATTATCGCTGAAGGCAATTTGATCTTGAAGGTAAACTCCGTAGGATTGGCTAATGGTAGGAGAGCTGAACGGACCAGAGGGGATTTCTGGCAGTAAGACATCATGATTTGGATTGAAAATATCTAGAGGGGGCAGGTCAAATGAATTACCATAAAACGCAAGATATGACACTTGACGAGCAAAATCAAAGCCAGCTACAAGCTGATGCGAAATTGATCCAGTTTTAAACTTTCCCACCAAATCAATGAGTCCAGCGTATGTATTTTCTGGCGAATCAAATGAATAGGCATAGTAATCTGTAAGGAAACGATCGTTCAGTAAATTTCCATACCCAATTTGTTTCGTTAGACCTGTAGAAAAAGTTGCCGAAAAATTTTGCCGAAGCTGCCAACTATCGTTAAACCTGTGATTTAGGGTATAACCAACTCTCTGATCTTTACTAGTTGCTGATGAAAAGTAGTCAGTATAAACATTACTTGGGATGAAACTACCATCGCCTAGAAGAGGCTCAAACGTATAATTTTCATCATGTCTGTTGTACTCATAGTAAACATTTATATCTGTGCGATCGCCGAGTCTAAATGTAATTGAGGGTGCAATCGAGATGACCTGCTCATTGATCGGAGTGTCATCTTTAAAGTCCCCTCCACGTTGATAGGTAGCAATTAAGCGATAGAGTACACTTTTGTCCGCAGTCAATGGTCCTGATAAATCAATGCTGGGTTGATAAAACCCATAACTGCCTGCTTCAAATCCTATTTTATAGTAAGGTTCAGCCAAAGGTTGCCGAGTCACATAATTAACAATCCCGCCCGGTTCTAATGCTCCAAACAAAACTGAGGCGGGACCTTTGAGTACCTCTACCCGCTCAACCGTTCCAATTGAGGTAAAACCTTGATTGCGTAAACCATTTCGGAGACTAACGCCTGAACCAAATCCTCGGATATAAACTTGAGTCCCAAGTTCGGTAGGTCTAGTGTCGAAGTCAACCACGCCACTGACAGTCTCTAATGCCTCAACCTCCCTTCGTACACCACGATCTTCCAGCACCTGTCGCGGCACCACCTGAATCGATTGGGGAATATCTCGTAGTGGCGTATCGGTTTTGGTGGCTGTTGATGCATCTGGTACGTTATACCCATCTTGCTCACCCGTCACCACCAACTCAATCGGCTCACCCTCCTGCGCTGCTGGTTTCTCTTGCGGTGTCTCCGGCTGCGGTGATGGCTGCATCGCCGTTGCAGCAGTTGTTATACCAAAAACCAACCCTGCATCATCATCAAATAACTCAACCGTAGGCAAAGCCTTTTCACCTACTACCGTCACCCGCACAGTATTTGGATCAATATTCGTAACTGTTACCTGGGTAATTCCCGCAATGAGCTTTTCCGAACGGAATGTGAAAGCATCGCCCGATGGTAAACGCAATTGCCCGCCAGAAACATCTGCAATAAAATTATTATCTGTGCTGCGATTTGTGACTTGCAGTTGAGTTCCAGCAGGTGTTTCTAAAATTATCTCCACACCTTTGTCGGTGGGATTAGCTTTCACGGACGTTATTGGTATAACATTCCCTTGTGAAGTGGGGTTAGTCGGTGTGGGCGACTGCACTAGTAAATGTTGAGCGCTGGTGAGGGGAATTTCTAGCTCGCTCAATTGCCGGATTTTTCGATTCCCGCCATCCTGCTGCATAAGTGAGGCTTTTTGAGTATTATTCTCAGCTTTTACCTCTGCCCAAGCAGGTTGAATTACTAAAGTGCCGATCATCCCCACTAAACTTGCTGTCAGCCATATATAGATATTGGACTGCCGACTTTTCATCCCACTCCTCACACAGTTTTGATTACAAGGCTTATTGCCGATATTTATTAATTGCAATGAAGCTTAGTGTAGAGTGGCATTTGCGATCGTGTCTATTGCAAAACGGCATTTCCACTGCAAAACGGCATTAGACTCCAAAAATATTCTTTTTCCCTAACAAACATTCTTTGGGTGTAATCCCGAATTTTCTTTTGAAAACAGTAGTAAAGCTTGCTGGCTGGGAATAACCAATCAAATTGGCAACTTCGGTAATACTCAACTTACCCTCCCGCAAAAGTTGCTCTGCTTGTTTCATCCGTTGCTCGGTGAGATAACCAAACACTGTTGTATTAAATAATTCTCGAAACCCATAACGCAAAGTCCGCTCGCTCACCCCCACTATTTGCGCCAATTCTAGTAACGATGGTGGATTATCTAAACGGCAGAGTAAAATGTCCTTGGCATGATAAATTCGGGTGATAGTTTCAGGCTTTAGTCGTAGCGAGCTTTGCACTCCACCTTGATCCACCAGCATCGGAGTTAACTGCAACCTAATCAGTTCCAGTACTCTTACCTGCAAAAACATCAGCTTGGTGATTCCTTGATAGGGACAATAGATGATTTGTTGCACCACAGAGTTGACAGCACTAGTCTTTTTGGGCTGTAGTATTATCTGCCAATCATTACCCTTCGCCAGTATGCTGAATTGGGAAGGAATTTCACCGCCTGTCGGGAAAAAGGTTGCCAATAGCTCAGGTGGCATTTCAATATTAACGCCCACACTCCGTGATTTTGGAGTCATTGACATCCATGAGCGTTGAACGCCAGCACCAGAGATCAGTGTATCGTCTGCATTATTTCCTAAAAGCTCGACACCAAATTGCAGAGGATGATTCGATTCAGGAACTTTCATCGATATATCATCGTGATGTTCACAC
The DNA here is from genome assembly GCF_017115165.1 of Nostoc sp. LPT. Taxonomy (GTDB): domain Bacteria; phylum Cyanobacteriota; class Cyanobacteriia; order Cyanobacteriales; family Nostocaceae; genus Nostoc. The sequence continues at coordinate 76,679 of NZ_JABXKF010000174.1, forward strand.
TCCCCAATTGAAAGGTGGAGTTGGCGATAGACTTCGATACTTCGTTCATAGCCTTTACCCAGTTGCCTGGGTACTTGAGAATATGATTCAAATGGCTCTGATGGATTTTGCTGGCTATTTTTGGCAGCTTCTGCCCACCATTCATCCCATTCTGATATAGTCGGGGTAATGGTCATAGTTGGCGACTAGTTGATGGTAAAGTTAATGCTAATTAATAGCAATAATTTTACCGCGATTTATCCCCGATTATTAACAACAGCACAATATGCTAGTACCGCAAGGCGAAAGTCACGCATTCAAAAGTCACGCATTCAAAAGTATTATGGAATGGGCTTTTTAGGGATTTAAAATGGTTGCTCTATTTACGCCGTGACGTGCTAGGGAGTTGAAAGGTATTGTCTGACAGTAAATTGGTTTAGCTATTTCGCTGTAAGCCTCCCACTGTACTCGGTACTCCGAGCGCCCTTCCAGGGCGGGGCTTCTCTTCTCTACAAGAGGCTGCGCCAACGAGACGCTCCGCGAACGTACCCATGCTCCGCAACGCTTGTCGCAGAGTGTTGGGCTTGCTCAAGAACTGCTTATTGCCCCCTTCCCCTCTGCCTCTTCGGTGAGGCATTGCTGGAGTTTGAAGCGATTGCCCAAGGGGCAACGGCAAAGCCGAACGCAGACTTGCAAGCTTGGTTGAGAGTGCTGGAATAGCGCGATCACTTTAATAAGGGACTTCCAAATAAAAAAATAATCAATCGTTTAGGTAAGCTGTTCTTGAGCAGGGGGAGCAGGGGAGGCAGGGGGAGAAGAAATTGGATACTGGTGTTGGATGCAGGAATTGAGTAATTTAATTCTTGGATGTCTCTAATTGTATGATTCTAAAATTACAGGGTTGGTATTACAGCAGTTTTCATGTATTTGAACCACATCTGTTGTAGGGGCGGCCTTGCGCCCCTACCGCGTGGTCTATTTACCTGAAAATAGCTGTAACGCAAATTTTATCAACTTGATTCCAGTTATGGCAGAATACATTCATAATCGCGATCGCAAATACACAGCTACCAGGCACGTTTGACAAAGATCCAGCATCCACAATATCAAGCAACAGCCTCTTTTTTAGGCTGACGCACTGGACGCTTGCGTTCGCTTCGACGAACGCCCCCTGCCATTTTTTTATGTAAATTCGGCGTTGCATAATGGAGTATGAATTAGTGGGTACTTGAATATGAATTGTCCAAGTTGTGATTCCAGGCATATCCGTAATAACGGGAGAAAAAGTGGTAAACAGAATTACATATGTGTTAGCTGTAGTCGCCAGTTTATTGATAACTACGAACCTTCAAGAACTTACAGTAATCAGATAAAGGAAGAATGCTTAAAAATGTATCTCAATGGTATGGGTTTCAGGGGCATTGAACGTGTCAAGGGGGTTCATCATACTACTATCATCACCTGGGTCAAACAACTGGGTCAAACGATGGTAGATGCACCAAGCCCAGACGTGCATGAAAAAGAACTGTCAGGCGATGTCTACGACGGGCTACGCCTACGCAATAATCCATTAGTTGGAGAGCTGGATGAACTAGAAACCAATGTTTGCTCAAAAAAAATAAAATCTGGCTGTGGACAGCAGTAAACCACTTTAGTCAAAAAATTCTCGGTTGGGTCTTGGGTGACCATAGCGCAGAAACATTTAAGCCTTTGTGGGAATTTGTCGCCTCCTGGCAATGCTACTTCTACGTTACAGATGGATGGAAAGTTTACCCTCAGTTTATTGATTCGGGAGACCATATTGTGAGCAAAACATATATGACCAGAGTCGAGGGTGAAAACACAAGGCTGAGACATTATTTGGCACGATTAGATCGCAAAACACTGTGTTATTCTAAGTCAGTAGAAATGCTTAAATATTCTATCCGATTGTTACTTTACTATTTAAAGTACCGTTCTATTCTTGTGTCTGCTTAATTCATACCGCAATCAGCAACGCCGTAAATTCTTGGTGGTTGCCCGAATTCAATCAACGACTGTCCGAATTCAATATAGGAACTTAGCAAACTTGCATTTTATTCAACACGAAAGCGATCGCGCCTTTGCTTGCCGTCCTCATTGTTCTCCTCGTTGTTCCCCTTCTCTTAGAATTTCTTGATAAATTACTGACTCGCGCATCATACCCTCCCGAAACAATTGTCAAATCAAGTCCTTTTTGTATTTTAACCCCGCTAAGATTTGGGTGTAAGCAGAAATTTCTGGTCGTTGTCTTGGCTGAAGTTGATTCACTCGTTCCACAACTTGTTGCAACAAGGCTTGGGGTTGGGTGGTTGCTGCTAGTGGTGCTAAGGGTAAATATCCAATTTTCCCTAATGACTGTAAAATTATTGCTAATTAATTGCATTAAAACTATTAGTCGCAGACTATGACAGCGCTGGAAGAAGGAGGTAGAAGTAGCAAATGAACAACCTGCAAAACCCAGAGCTTAATGAATTTATTTACCAAATACCTAGTTGGGAGGGTAAAGGATATGTGCGAGAGATTGAAGTGCATCCCGATCTCTGGCTTTTAAATTATGACGTAGAACATTACAACGACATTCTCGAAAAAGTCCCTGAATCCGCTCATCCCGTACAATTTCAAGTTCTCCTTTCAGGCAAATGTTTAAACGGGTACGGAGGACAGGTTGGAGAAGGATACACAATGATCTCTGGTAGCGGCGTGCAACGAGCAATGTTAGCGACGATTCCGAAATGCCGATACACGAGTGTTGACAACCTGATGGAGCCTGATGTACTGAGAACCTTTTTCCCCGCAGAGGATGGAGACATTTCTCCCCAGTTGCAGTTTCTTACAAAAGGTAATGATTGGCAAACATTACTTTACCTGAAAACTACAACAGCTATCCAAGGAGTAGCACAGCAAATCGTCAACTGTCCATACAAAGGAATGACGAAACGAATGTATTTGCAGGCAAAGATCCAAGAATTAATGACGCTGCAACTAGCTCCCATTATGGCAGAGCAAGATGGACTGCAACCATACTCACAACTAAAGGCTCAAAACATTGCCCGTATTCATTATGCCAAGGATATTTTGCTTTCCCGTCTAAAGAATCCGCCATCGCTGATAGAATTGACGCAACTTGTGGGGGTGAGTGAAAGTACCCTTCAACGCGGATTTCGTCAACTTTTTGGCACAACAGTATTTTGTTATCTAACTGATAAACGTATGGAGAGAGCAGAACAGTTACTGCGAAGTGGTAGCCTGAGTGTTGCCGAAGTTGCAAATTTATTGGGTTACGCTCACTTCGGACACTTTTGTGCTGCCTTTAAGCGCAGGTTTGGGATTACACCAAGTGAATGTTTTTTTGGCAAAAAGCTTGTTTCGGGATAGTAAGCCTGTTTCAGGATAGACTCAAGGGCGATCGCTCCTCTACACTAAGCCTCATTGCAATTAATAATTATACGCAATAAATCTTTTAATCAAAACTGTGTGGGGAGCGGTATGAAAAGTTGGCAGTCCAATATCTATCTTATGCTTGCAGCAAGTTTGGTAGAAATTATCAGCATCTTGGTAATTCAACCTGCTTGGGCAGAGGCGAAACTTGAGAATCGAGATAAATTGTTACAAAAAGGTATTGATAATTTACATCAACAAATAGATACCTCTAACCTGGGCGATCGCCTAAACAAGCTACGGTGTACACAAAAGTCGGAAGTAGTTCAAGAATCTGGGTTTTACCCCACCCTAACCCTGCCCGAAGATCGGGGAGGGAACCATATTTCCGGTTTCCCCCCAATACATCGGGGGATTAAGGGGGGTAATTCGACTTGTGTGCACACAGTGGCTCAACAAGCAAATGCTGTACCAATTACGTCCGTTAAAGCAAATGCCACCGACAAAGGTGTGGAGGTGATTTTAGAGACCCCTCAAGGTACTCAACTACAAGTTACAAATCGCAGCACGGGCAATAATTTTATTGTAGATGTATCTGGTGGACAGTTGCGTTTACAATCAGGCGATGCTTTCACATTTCGTTCCGAGAAGCCCCTTGCGGGAATTACTGAAATAACAGTAACAAATATTGACGCAAATACTGTTCGAGTGACGGTGGTAGGTGAGAAAGCTTTGCCCGCAGTTGAGTTATTTGATGATAATGCCGGGCTGGTGTTTGCGGTAGCATCACAGGCAACGGCACAGCAGCCACCCCAAACACCACAAACCGAAGAACAGCCAGCACCTCGTACACCGCAAGAAGAACCAGCACCACAGCAGGATGAACCGATTGAGTTGGTGGTGACGGGAGAGCAAGATGGATATCGCGTACAGAATTCCAGCACTGCAACCAGAACCGACACACCCTTGCGCGATATTCCAGCATCGATTCAGGTCGTGCCGCAACAGTTGCTGGAAGACCGCAACGTCAGAAGTGTGTCTGAAGCAATACAAACGGTCAGTGGTGTTTTGGAGGGTGGAAGATACAACTTTACTCCCAACGGGCAGTTTTTTCTGAGAGGATTTACACAGGGAGGAAATTTCCGAAATGGCTTTCGAGATGCTGAGAACTACAGCGGTCTAACAGGCATTGCCACGATTGAACAAGTGGAAGTTCTCAAAGGACCTGCTTCGATTCTGTTTAGAGCCGTAGAACCAGGTGGGATCATCAATGTTGTCACCAAACAACCTTTGAGTGAACCTTATTACAAGCTTGGATTTGATGTGGGAAGTTATGGATATTATCTAGCCCAGTATCGATTTCTCCGGTCCATTAAATAGCGATAAAACCGTACTTTATCGCTTTATCGCCAGCTATGAAGGTGCAAACAGTTATCAAGATTTTGTCCACACAAACTTCACCGAAATCACACCCTCAATCGCCTTGAAACTTGGAGATCGGACAGACCTGACTTTGTACTATGAGTACATGAGATATATTGCAGATCCAGTTTCGACGTATAATTGGGCATTCAGCGATGGTAGCTTCTTACCTCGGAGTCTGTATATCGGCTATCCTGAGTTCAACTATGTTGATCTGACGACTCAAAGGTTGGGGTATACGCTAACTCACAAGTTTAACGATAACTGGCAAATTCGTAATAATCTTTCTGTATTGTGGACTGAGACTTTTGAAACATATACTTTTCCAGTCAATTTAGTAGATGATCGTTTCATGGAGATGGATGGGTCAGAGCGTGAATTTACGTAAGACACATACTATGGAAATATCGACTTACTTGGTAAGTTTAAGACAGGATCAATTTCGCATCAACTTTTGGTGGGCTTTGACTTAACTCGCGGTGTTGGTTATATACGAATAGATGAAGGAGAAAAAGGATTCGGACTTCCCACTCTAGATATTACCAACCCAAACTACAATATTCCAGACCCTGTAATTAATAGAAGTCCCCTCAGCTTTGGAAGTAATCAATCTTACAGTGCTTATCTTCAGGATCAAATCGACATTTTAGAGAACCTAAAGCTATTAGTTGGCGGGCGCTTCGATTGGGCTTCACAGAATGGTGGTTCTGAAGAACTCAATGAGAGTGCGTTCAGTCCCCGAATTGGGTTAGTATATCAACTCAGTAAAGAAGTTTCTCTCTACACCAGCTACAGTCAATCTTTTGTCCCTGACTTTGGAGCAAACCCTGATGGCAAACAGTTCAAGCCGACCAGAGGCACCCAATATGAAGCAGGTATTAAAGCTGACTTTTTAGACGGAAAGCTTTCAGCATCGCTTGCAGGCTATCAAATCACCAAGTCGAATGTGCTAAACCCCGATCCCGATAGAGAGAGCTTTGCTTGGTTATCAGATTCAGGTCGGAGAGCAACGCAGTCGAGGGATCGAGTTGGATATTGGGGGTAAGATTTTGCCAGGGCTGAAAGTGATTGCTTCTTATGCTTACACTAACGCAGTAGTTACAGAGGATAATACCGTTCCTGTAGGCGATCGATTTGCAAATGTGCCAGAGCATCAAGCTGCCCTCTGGACTACTTATGAGATCCAAAATGGTGGTTTGAAAGGTTTAGGATTTGGTCTGGGGCTGTTTTATATGGGAAAGCGGCCAGCAGAATTGCCTAACTCGTCGTTTGAAATACCTGGTTACTTTCGGACTGATGCAGCACTTTACTACCGTATAGGTGGTTTGAACGCTGCAATTAATATCAGTAATCTTTTTGATACGGACTATAGCTATGGAACAACATATGTTGTCAGAAGTGAACCTTTAAGGATAACTGGCTCCATTAGTTGGGAGTTTTAACCTAGCGTGGCAAAACTTACTAGAGAAGAGTGGAAATCCTGTAATCTTAACCTTGT
>NZ_JABXKF010000070.1 GCF_017115165.1 Nostoc sp. LPT
GCAAGTCTGAAACTAAAACCCAAGACAAGGGTATTACCAAGAGTGAATTTTACTATGGCAAATTCCAGCGTGTAATTCCTCTATCTGCTAGGGTTGAAAATACTAATGTTACCGCAGATTATAAAGACGGAATCTTGAATTTGACACTGCCCAAGTCCGAGCAAGAAAAGAACAAGGTTGTCAAGGTTAATCTAGAACAACCTGCTTCATAGTGCGAAACTACTCACCTCCAATAATTGATTGAGATAGCTAAAAGCCCAGTCATTTCTAACTGGGCTTTTTTGTATGCAATCTCTAATTTAAGCTACTTTAATGTGCTGTGACGCTCCTACGGACGCTCGAGTACTCGCTACCGCTTCGCTAACGCTAATGCTACGCTATCGGTGTCGCTCTCTTTTCCTCTAAGAATTGGAGCGATCGCTGTACTGTTAATGAATTTACATTAATTACTCAAGAATCAATATCAATACAAATCACTGTAACGTAAGGATTAATTACTGATTCAGGTACATCAATTGTTAATTCTCCTAACGGATTAGAATTGAGGATAGAATCAATAATTGCACAGCGAGTTGTATAGGTTAGTGCTGTGCCGTCAGCAAGAACAAACACCGTTTTTACTTGTTTGATTGGTATACCCCTAACTGATATTGTTTCGTAAGGTTTCATTAATAGGTGTAAATAAATGCGATTGCCCTTACGAGTTGAGGGGCCATAAAATTGCCACGGTTCTAATCCTGGGGTTGTATCAAGTATACTTTCAGAGTGGCTCCTCATCCAATCTGCTATATCTTTGAGACGCTCTAACTGCTCAGAAGGGATTTGTCCATTACCCATTGGACTAACATTAAGCAAGAGGTTGCCCCCTTTGCCTGCTACTTCGCAAAGGGTATGAATCAATTGACGAGACGATTTGAAGTTGCAATCATCTGAATTATATCCCCAACTCTCGTTAATAGTCAGACAAGTTTCCCAAGGATGATCGGGTGGGTGAGGAGGAATAAACTGTTCAGGAGTCTCAAAATCTCCACAATTCGGAAGACGATCGTTGATGAGAATATTAGGTTGTAAATCACGAATTATTTTTGCTAATTCTTGAGCCTGCCATTGCTCAGGAGTGCGTTCCCAACTTCCGTCAAACCAAATGATGTCAATTTGACCATAGTTAGTCAATAATTCTCGTATCTGATTGAACATAAATTGGATATATCGCTCCCACTGTTGCGCTGTAGGTTGAGGTAGCTGGTCAAAGCGATAAGGTTTATCTGCTTCTGTAAAAGCTGGATAATCTGGATGATGCCAGTCACTAAGCGAAAAATAAAGACCAATACGCAATCCTACAGAGCGCATTGCTTCAATATATTCACGTACAATATCTTTTTTATAAGGTGCAGATGCAATTGAAAAGTTTGATTCTTGCGTATGGAATAGGGCAAAACCATTATGATGTTTGGCTGTTAATATGGCATATTTCATTCCGATACTTTTTGCTAAATCTGCCCATTCTTGAGGATTATATTGCTGTGGATTGAAAGTATTAGCTGTGTCGTGATATTTTTCAACTGGAATATTTTTGCAAAAAGGTAGGCTGAATACACCCCCAACTAACGGCCAAGATAACTCACATCCTTGTTGGGAACTATGTCCCCAATGAATAAACATCCCCAATCGAGCTGTATCAAACCAGTTATTCATCATGTTAAAATTTGGCAATAATTCTGCTTAATAAAGGAGAAATAGCTCCCTTTGCATATTAGTACATATACAGATTTTGGTTGTTATCATTTGTTGGCTGAGGTGAAAATGCGATATTATTTGCTACTTTAAAATATATGCCAATAATTGAGATTTCTTTATTCCAAGCATTTCGCCAGAGTGTAGCAATAGTGATCCAGGTAGTTCCAAAGGAGCTAGGCTATGTAACAATCCTGACATTACTGGGTGGTGCAGGCCCAGCGATCGCCATTTGGCTCAACAAAGCGATCGTTGATGAAATTACCCGTTTATTGAGTACAGGGACAACGCAGAATGCCATCGCCCTCATACTTTCGCAACCGCTACTACTCTCCAGCATTGCAGGTTCGCTGCTGGTGAATTTGGTCAGTGATGCGATCGCTAACATCAATGCCTTTGTGTATAATTCTCTGCGCGATCGCATTTTCGGCTTTGTCCAAGGACAAGTGATTGAAACTGATACCATTTCTTTGTGATACTGCACTAAACCTTTGAAAATAATTGCTTACTCTTACACCGATCCGCTATTAGAATCTTCTCCCGATCGAGCTGATTGGGGATGGGAGGTGGATCGGGTTTATGAAGATTTGGGCAAGCCAGACTCCTCTGAACGATCGCAATTACAACAATTATTTACCGATTGCCAAACTGAACCAGCAGATTATCTCCTGATTCGTCGATTGGAAGAATTGGGAGATACTGTAGAGGAAATTAGCGATCGCCTCAATCAACTTGAAGTCATGGGAATCGCAGTAATCGCCACTGAACAGCCCTACACTTCCGAAAATTACCCTCTGGGCGCTAACTTGCTGAATTTGCTACACGCAATCCAACGTCAGCAACGTAGTCGTCGCATCCGCCAAGGACACGCCCGTAATCGTCTTGAGGTTGCACCGCCACCAGGCAAAGTTCCCTACGGCTATCGCAGAGGTAAGGGAAAATATACCATTGACCGCAGTACTTCACCAGTAGTCAAAGATTTTTTTGAACACTTTTTACTCTACGGTTCCCTGCGGGGTTCAGTGCGTTACTTGGCGAAAAAATACGGCAAGAAAATCTCTGTCACCACAGGAAGACGCTGGCTGACTAATCCAGTTTATCGCGGCAATACAGCTTATCAAAATGGTGAAATTATCTCCAATACCCATATTCCGATAATTTCTAAGGAAGAAGCAGCCCAAGTTGACCGACTTTTACGCCGTAACAGCCGTTTACCATCCCGAACTGCTAGCGCACCGCGTTCTCTCGCTGGGTTGGTTGTCTGTGCTGAGTGTCAGTCACATCTGACAGTTACCCGTGTTACCCAACGCAACCAAGATAAAGAGTATCTTTATTTACGTTCTACTAGCTGTCCCCAAAGCCCTAAGTGTAAGGCTATTTCCTACCAAGAGGTGTTGGAACATACCATTGAAACCGTTTGCCGTGATTTACCTCGGGCGGTAGCAGGAATGAATTTTCCCCAGTTGGATGCATTCAAGAATAGTTTAGGACAAGCGATCGCTCGTCAGCAAGAAATACTTGCTCAGTTACCCGCTTTAATTGAAACTGGAATTTTAGATGCGGAAACAGCAAAGTTAAGGGCTTACAAACTCCGCACAGAAATTTCTGCACTCGAAGCAAAGCTAGCAACTCTTCCCCCAGTTAACTTGCGTTCTGTTGCTCAAGCTGTTTCCATACCACAATTTTGGTTAGATTTGTCGGAAACAGAACGAAGATTTTACTTTCGAGAATTTATCAGACAAATTGACATTACTCTTCAGAATAAAGAATTAAAACTCCAAGTTATTTTTATTTTTTGATTTAATTGAAGCGCTATTTTTGAGACGGTTGATCCTTAGTATACGCAACAGGTTTTGGCCCTGCATTCCGCACATTGATAAATTTATTGAGGATATCAAACCAGAAAGGCGCACCCATAGCAATAGCAAAACCACTCACTATCCAACCGCAAATTAATTTAAAAACCTGTGAAATTCTGATATAAACTATATTCGATTTCGTCGTATCTAATAACTCAAACTGTTGATTAATATTTTGCCATCCAATCGGTATAGAAGAATTTCCTAATAGTTTCTCAATATCCCTTCTGGCTGCTTCATCATTGATATAATCAATTCGTTGACTTGCACTTTGAGTAATGGTAGAGCGGATAACCGAATCCTCCGATAGTCTTTTAATCAAGTGAAATGTATCAGTATTGGTTAAAAAGGCAACTGATATTCCAATTAAAATAGCAACTCCTTTGGCATTGCGCTTATAAACACCGCTTGCTCGATCCATAGAGCGATCAAACCATGTTTCTACTTCATTTTTAAATTGATTTGCTTCCTCTGTGAGATCGCCAATCTTTACCCTGCTACGTTGAGCAATTACACTAAGGCTCTTGATTAAATTATTAGGAACTTCATCAGGTAACTCATTATTAACAAAATCTATAAATTTCTGGTCAATATCTCCATAAATTTCTTGAATTTTTGTGTAACTTGCACTCGTTGGATCGTTTATACCTTTTTTAAGTTCTTTATAAGAGGCTAATATCATGTACAAGTTGGTTTTTGCTTCTTCACTAGGATGTTTAACATGATTAATTAGCTGGGGAATTTTTAAGGTATCTAATAAAGTAGTTGCAAATGTTTCAGAAGGAAGATAGGAAGGGCCGCTTTGTTTTTCTAGTACTAGTTTATCAGGGTTTTTGGTAAGTTCCTGGAAATGCTTTTCTACTTTACCCTTAGCTTGCTGATTCAATGTATTAATCAAAGGATCGTTATAAAGTTTCTGTACCAACTGGATTGCATTAATAATATCTGATTTTTCACTTTCACTACCACCTGATAAAAGTAATTCAATTGAAGTTCTTAAATGTTTAGCTCTCCATTGTAATAATGTGGTAATTAGTTCCTGGATTTCCGAAGCTAGTAAGCTCAAAATCAAGTAAATAAAAACTAAGCCAAGAGTAATATCTACAACTACAGGTAAATTCATTGACAGTCTCCAATAATTTTTTAGCTGTTTATTGTTATCAAAAGTGCTTAAAAAATTGTATACTATAGATATTACACTTCAAGAATTACTTAATTAAATTTAAAATATAAATTTTCTTTATTTAGATAATTTTATTCAACGATAATAATTTTGAATTTTTAAATAATAAATAATTACACTTTTTGCAAAATTTATATTAAAAATATTACATAGTTGCTTAAAATATTCAGCACAATATTGAATTAGTGTAGCGATCGCTTCCTAAATTTCTGAAATTAGCTAGATAAAAACTAAGTAAATAAAATTTAAACCAATCACATACAAAATAAAATACAAGTTTATTTACGGACTATTGAACAGGTAATAAATTATCGATCGCTTGTATTATTTTTATCATTTTTTGGACTAAATGTTATTTAAACAACCAATATAATTTTTTCAAAAAATAGCGCTAATTAGAAAAAATTGAGTTAATCTTGGAAACTAGCAATTGTTAAAAACATACGTTGTTACTGGGTGGCAACATTGGAGATTCGCTAGATGTCTCTATGTAATCAAACCAGCAAGTAAAATGATTACCAGAGAATATGCAAGAAGGAAGCTTTATTTGGAGTCATCTGGAAAAACAGCATCGCACGGTTGGAAAATGGATTGATTGGGTATGGCTAATAGTATTGCTGTTGGCAGCAGTATTACTGTTTAGCATCAATCTGGGAGGGTTGCCGCTGCGAGATTGGGATGAAGGTACTGTGGCACAGGTTGCTCGTGAAATTTGGCACGCCCCAGCAGGTTCAATGCCTTGGCTTTACCCAACGTTAGGAGGCGAACCATATCATGACAAGCCGCCTTTGATGCATTTGCTAATAGCTTGGGCTTATTCTCTGGGAGGCGAAAATGAGTTGACAACGCGCTTACCTGGAGCAATTTTAACGGCAACATCTGTACCTTTACTGTATTGCATTGCTCGAGAGATATTTCGCCAACGTTGGGCTGCTATTTATAGCGCCTTGATTTATCTAACAATGCTACCTGTAGTGCGTCATGGGCGGCTGGCAATGTTGGATGGGGCGATGGTAAGTTTTTTGATGGTGATGATGTTGTGCGTGTTGCGATCGCGCCGAGATTTACGTTATTGTCTTGGTGTTGGTATCAGCTTTGGGTTTATTTGTTTAACTCAAGGACTGCTAGGTGTATTACTTGGTGCGATCGCAATTGTATTTCTGTTTTGGGATACGCCACGACTGCTCACTTGTTACTATCTCTGGATAGCAATCTTAATTGGCATTCTACCTGTAGCTGCTTGGTATGGTGCCCAACTAATTCACTATGGTTATACTTTCGCCCAAATTGGTATTGCAAACCCATCATTAGGCCGAATTGGCTCAGTTGTAGAAGATAATTCTGAACCACCTTGGTACTATGTGATTGAACTTCTCAAATACACATGGCCCTGGTTATTGTTCTTACCACAAACTGTCCGCTTAACCTGGGAAAATCGCAACCTTAGCTGGGCAAAACTAGTAATGGCGTGGAGTGGGGTTTATCTACTGGTAATTTCTTTCATGATTACCAAAGTTCCCTGGTATCTATTCCCGATTTACCCTAGTTTAGCCTTAGCTTTTGGTATCCAGTTATCAGATACGGAAAATTCGCCTTTACTCTCATCTTATCCCCGTGCTTGGGTTGCTGGTTTGGCAATACTTGCTGTGGCTGCTTCTGCTGGTAGCATTTATTTCAGTGCGGGTACAACACCAAAAACAGACTTACAACTGATTTTTGCCGCCGTAGCTTTAACTATGACTTTAGCAGCTATTTTGGCAGAACGAGGCGACGGACAATTTCTAAAGATTTTGTTTTGGGGAAGTTATATTTCGTTGCTGCTGTTAATGAAATCTAACTACTGGGTTTGGGAATTATCGGAAGCCTATCCAGTTAAACCAGTCGCCGCCATGATTGTGCGGGCAAATCCAGCGACGAGGAAGATTTACACATCTTTTCCCTACCATCGCCCCTCGTTGGATTATTATAGCGATCGCACCATCATTCCTGCTTCTGTTGGTGAACTAGAATATTATTGGCACTACAACGGCCAACCCTACTTCCTGCTTCATGCATCTGCTTTCAACAATCTTCAACTAGAATCGATGAAGCTAATTGACCAAGCTGAAGGTTGGAAATTAGTCACAAAAGATACTAATCGGTTATAAATATGGGGCATTGGGCATGAAGAAGAGACAAGGTAGACAAGGGAGAGGGGGGAGACAAGGGAGAGATTTGTTCAATAATTCCCCCTTGTCAGGAAAAATCAAATTGTTACCCAAAAGGTAATGATAATCGTGTAGCGATCGCGTTCTTCCCAAAAGTGTAAAAAACCTGCGATTTACTTTGAAGAAATGATAATCTGGGTAATTTTGCGGTTTTGCTGGTGAGATCGATTTCTCTATGCTTGAAATATTTATTACGAAATATTTCATTCATTAAATTTAGCAATTAGGTGTTTATGGTGCCGCAAAATTTTTCATTGTCACCAGAACCAGTCATAAAACTTGAGACAGTAGCAGTATTTTGGAGAACAACATTAGTGCCATACAACAAGAGCTATTTCCGCTGTGTGTCATGTTGTATCCTCGATTAAAGGTGCGCTGGGAATTGGTGCGGCAATTAATTCACTTGCTCGGTACTGAAATCCGCTCTCGTTTGGAACCACAACATGCTTATTTTCTTGCTTACTATGAGTCGTTGCAGGCAATGTTTTCACCCCAAGTTTTGCCGGACAGTAAATTTTAGATGCTGTGGTGTCCCGATTTTCAAATTGATATGATAATTAGATAAGCATAAATAAACAATAGTTTGTAGTTAGCACTTTAGTGCTGAAAATACTTACCCTTGGGTACTAAAGTACTTACTTAATTAGCGATCGGTCTTTAAGCGGACATAATATAAAACCGTGTCCTATTTGGGGCAATAAGACACGATTTTATCAGAGTATTTAGTTATAATATTACAAAAATCAAAGTAGAATTTGATTTATACAAAAGTAATCCATTTACTGAGATTTGTTTCCTGGGTCATTAATTTTCTCTGTTGTGGGAAGAATTTGGCGATCATAGCTTGTCTTTTCTTGGGTCAAAGCGATCGCACTCAAGAAAATGGCACTACCTACAGCCAAGGCTACCATCGGACGTTTGAGTAGGACAAAATCTCTGAGAATCCTCGCTAAAGGTCGGCTTTGACGACGTAGCGACGAAGAGATCATCAATTGTCTCCAAGTAAACGGATCGCGGACGTAATGACCACTTTGGCAAACTACTAGCCTTTCCTGGCAATAGGGACAGCAAAACAAGCCCATGCGCGTTTTAACTGGTTTTGGCGTGGCATTTCTTTGGCAAATTGGGCAAGTAACATAATGATTATCAAAAGTGTGTATATTCATTTACCTCATCCGCCTAGTCCATTTACTCGCTCTATAACAATAGCTATATTGAATTGGGATCAATGTATGATCTGAGATCAGGCATCAATCATACATACATTCTATTACTACCAAGGATGGCTCAATAGTCGCAACACGAGTATAGCTAGATTTAAACAAGGATGACTCATGGTTAATGTTTACGGGTGCGTCCACCCAGCCAAAAAAACTTTGTGTCTCTAGAAAAAATAGTGTTGGCGATCGCTCCCACTCCACTAATACCGCAAGGCGGAAGTCACGCATTCAAAAGTCACGCATAATTGTATTCCAAGCTCTTGCGCCATTTGAAATGGTGAGGCAGTCGCTCAGAGGGGGTTCCCCCCATGAGGAACTGCCGTTAGCGCAGCGTTAGCGAGCCTGCGAGCGTCACCCGAAGGGGTATTGTTTATTTACGCCATGCTGTACTAGCCGCAGCTACGCCCAACTTAGGCATCGCTGACCCTTAAATAATAATTCTCTCTCATTTAACGATTCTCCCCACACAAATTTTGCACAATGACATTTTTAGCTAAAGCTTTGGAAGTTAAGCAAATAAAGTCTACTTGTCCGGTTGCTAAATAATGGCTCACAATGATAAGTAACAGATAAAAATTTAAATTTTTTCTTACATTTACCCCGCCTCTCAATGACTCTCTTGCCTCCCACTCAACTAAGGAAGGTAACGGAACAACCTGCCTTTCCTACACCTTCCGCTCGTTTAGCCCACCTAATTAATCGTTTTCAACCATCCCCAGAAACAGTTGTGCTGTTTTTAGCCATGCTCATTGGCGGTGGTACTGGTATGGGTATAGTCACCTTTCACTATTTAATCCAGTTGGTTCACCAGCTGATGCTGGAAAATTTAATGGGTCAAATTGGCGGCTGGGGTGCTTGGACTTTAGCCTGCGTTCCCACCCTTGGCGGATTAATTGTTGGCTTGATGCGCTGGCGCACTCAAGACTTTGGCCCTGGACTTTCATCTCTCATCGCCGTCTCTCAGGGAACAGAGATTAGGCGACCACTAAGACCAGTTACCAAAATGCTGGCCGCATCTGTTTCTTTAGGGAGTGGTGCTTCTTTGGGGCCAGAAGG
This sequence comes from Nostoc sp. LPT, assembly GCF_017115165.1. Taxonomy (GTDB): domain Bacteria; phylum Cyanobacteriota; class Cyanobacteriia; order Cyanobacteriales; family Nostocaceae; genus Nostoc. The sequence continues at coordinate 9,260 of NZ_JABXKF010000070.1, forward strand.
GCCGAGTGTCGAAATTGGCGCAAATTTTGGGATGTTGTTGTCTGTGATCCTGAATGTATCTCAAGAACGACAACGTTTGCTATTGGGTGCTGGCGCAGCAGCAGGACTGGCGGCGGGATTTAATGCTCCCATCGCTGGAGTATTTTTTGCCCTAGAAGTGGTGATGGGAGCGACATCTTTCGCTACTTCTGCTGTGAGTGTGGTGCTTTTAGCGGCGGTGGTAGCAGCATTAATTGCCCAAATTGGTTTGGGAACCCAACCTGCTTTTGATTTACCTGTTTACCAAGTTCGCAGTCCTTTGGAATTACCTCTTTATCTTGGTTTGGGTTTAGGGGCCAGCCTAGTTTCTCTGGCTTATACTCAATCAATTCATTTAGCAAAAGCTTGCTTTGCTGGGAAGGTTCCAGGTTTTGATTTTTTGGGACGAATTCCTCAGCCGATTCATCCAATTATTGGCGGTGTGATAATTGGCGCTGTTGCTTTGCAGTTTCCGCAAATTCTGGGTGTCGGTTATGAAACTGTAGAAGCAATGCTTCAAGATGTGGAGTTTCCACTCTACTTATTGGTGGTGTTGTTGGTGGTAAAGTTATTGATGACTGCAATTAGTGCAGGTAGTGGTTTCATCGGTGGTTTGTTCGCACCAGCAATGTTTTTAGGTGCTTCTTTTGGATCGGCTTACGCCAAAATGTTGGCTGTAGCATTCCCGACAATTTGCGATCAAATGGCGGCTCCCCCAGCTTACGCAATGGTGGGAATGGCAGCAGTACTGGCTGCTAGTGTGAGAGCGCCGTTAACGGCTATTTTAATGCTGTTTGAATTAACCCGCGACTATCGGATTGTTTTACCGTTGATGGCAGCTGTGGGTTTGAGTGTTTGGCTAGTAGAAAGGATTAAACCAACTTTTAATTCTAACTCTAATCTACAACAAATTGGTCTTTCGGAATTGAAAGATGAACAAGCGGAAATTGTGCAGCAAATTTTGGTAGAAGATGCCATGTATCCCTATCCCAAAAAGTTACCTGCAACTCTGGGAGTATTAGATGCAGCTGTGGAAATGATCCGCGATCGCGTCCGTAGTGCTTTAGTATTTGATCAAGCAGAGCAATTAGTTGGTATACTTTCTTTGGAAGATATTAACCGTGCCCTTGCTATTTGGCAAACATACCCAAATCCCCTAACTGAAATTCCAGATAATTTATCCAGTCAAACCCTCATAGACATTTGTACTACTGAAATTCTCTATGCATGGCAAGATGAACTTTTATCTGAGGCTTTAGACCGGATGAGTCTTCGAGGTTTACATCAATTACCAGTGGTAGCACGAGATAAACCCGATCGCATTTTGGGTTTATTAGAAAAAGAGCAAATTGCATTAACCTGTAATTTAGCGGTAACGCGCAAGGCACTTCGCCACTATTACCAGTCTTACCCACTACAGATATAGTCATTGGTCATTGGTCATTGGTCATTGGTCATTGGTCATTGGTCATTGGTCATT